>JBOHGM010000013.1:20415-22173 GCA_050699435.1 Pseudonocardiaceae bacterium
CTTTCTCCTTACGCAGCGCTTTCTCCTTACGCAGCGCTTTCTCCTTACGCAGCGCTTTCTCCTTACGCAGCGGCGCCTTACCCTGGGGGCCGGCCAGAAAGGTCTCCAGCGCGTCAGCGGTGAACACGACCTCGTTGCCCGCCAGCACGTCGTAGGTGTTGAGCTGGTCCGGGGTCAGCACGTGCACCAAGGGCAGGTTGCGCACACTGCGCCTGCCGACCTCATCGTCGCGGCTGACCACCACCAGCAGCCGTGCACCGGCCCCGGCCAGCCCCTCCAGGACTATCCGAGCGGACTTGGTGGAGGGCGCGTCACCGGAGACCAGCGCCGAGATCACGTGCACCCGACCGGCCCGAGCCCGGTCTGAGAGCGCGCCGCGCAGCGCGGCCACCTTCATCTTCTTCGGGGTGCGCTGGCTGTAGTCCCGCGGCGTAGGACCATGCACGATCCCGCCGCCGGTGAACTGCGGCGCCCGGATCGAGCCCTGCCTGGCCCGTCCGGTGCCCTTCTGCCGGTAGGGCTTGCCGCCGCCGCCCGCGACCTCGCCCCGAGTCTTGGTGTCATGCGTGCCCTGCCTGGCCGCGGCCAGCTGGGCGACCACGACCTGGTGCATCAGCGGAATGTTCGCCTGCACGTCGAAGACCTCGGCGGGCAATTCGGCGGTGCCGGCCGTGTCACCTTCGGGAGTCTTGATGTCCACCCTGGTCACTGCTGAGCACCGCCCTTCGCGGCCGTCTTGACCAGCACCAGGCCACCCTTGGGGCCGGGCAGCGCACCTTTGATCAGCAGCAGCCCGGACTCGGCGTCGACCTGATGCACGGTGAGGTTCTGCGTGGTTACCCGCACGTTGCCCATCCGACCGGCCATCCGGGTGCCCTTGAACACCCGGCTCGGGGTGGCGCACCCGCCGATCGAGCCCGGTGACCGATGCTTGCGCTGGGTCCCGTGGCTGGCGCCCAGACCGCCGAAGCCGTGCCGCTTCATCACCCCGGCGGTGCCCTTGCCCTTGCTGGTGCCGACCACGTCGACGACGGCACCGGCGGCGAACACCTCAGCGGTGACCTCCTGGCCGACCTCGTAGTCGCCGGCATCGACGGTGCGCAGCTCGACCAGGTGGCGGCGCGGAGTCACCCCCGCCGCGGCATAGTGACCAGCCACCGGTTTGGTCACCTTGCGCGGGTCGATCGTCCCGAATGCCAGCTGTACCGCGAGGTAACCGTCCTTCTCCGGCGTGCGGACCCGGGTCACCACGCAGGGCCCGGCCGCCACCACGGTGACCGGGACGATTCTGTTGTTCTCGTCGAAGACCTGGGTCATTCCGAGCTTGGTGCCCAAAATACCTTTGATTGGCCGCATGCCCTTGACCTGCTTCTCCGAATCGGTCGCTGTCATCTCCCGGCCCTCACTGAATGTTGACGTCGACGCTGGCAGGCAGATCGATGCGCATCAGCGCGTCCACCGTCTTGGGCGTCGGGTCGAGGATGTCGATCAGCCGCTTGTGCGTGCGCATCTCGAAGTGCTCACGCGAGTCCTTGTACTTGTGCGGCGAACGGATGACGCAGTACACGTTCTTCTCGGTCGGCAGCGGCACCGGCCCGACGACCCGAGCGCCGGTGCGCGTCACGGTCTCGACGATCTTGCGCGCGGACGCGTCGATCGCCTCGTGGTCGTAGGCCTTGAGCCTAATCCGGATCTTCTGTCCCGCCATGGTGGTTGGGAGTTCCTATCAGTCTCGTGGTGCTGGTCTCGTGGTGCTGG
>JBOHGM010000013.1:22273-43496 GCA_050699435.1 Pseudonocardiaceae bacterium
GTCTCGTGGTGCTGGTCTCGTGGTGCTGGGTCTTGGTGCAGGCGGTGCGGGTGCGCCGGGCACCGCACCGATCCACGCGGTCGGGTGTGTCGCGCTCGACACACATGCAGCCGCCTTGCTTCGCTCCGATGGATGGGCAGGTTGTCGGTCCGTGTTCCGCCGCTAGCCAGCCAGCCAGCGCTGTCCCTGCGGATCGGCGCGGGTCAGGGCCTACCGCAAGTGCCCTCGCAGACCCACGTCCCGCCCCAGTGTAGGACGATGGGCCGTGCAAGACGATGGGCCGTGCAAGACGATGGGCCGTGCAAAACACTGGGCCGCTCATCGCGCACAGCCGGAGTGCACTCGACGTGCATCACCAAGCCGCCGCACTGAGCAGCCTGACCAGGATGCCACACGAGCGGAACCGCTCCAAATCTGGGGTCACCTCCCCTTACCACCCGGTCTCTCCCCGTCCTGGCCACCACCTACTTGCGTCGCGGGGAGCCTCCTCGCCCGTGCCTACGGCGACATCCCCGACCTCAGTGTGCAAGCTCGGTAGCCTGGCTTCGACTTGTTCGTTCGAGGGAGCCCGATGAGTATCTGGACCAAGATTCGCAATGAGTGTATCCTCTTAGAGGATGAAGCTATCCTGGTATTGAACAAGCCCGCCGGACTCTCAGTTATGGGAGAGCGCCATGAAACCGATCTCGTCAAGTCGGCCCAGGATACAGGAGAACAGCTATTTCCGGTGCACCGGATCGATAAGGTCACTTCGGGAGCCGTTCTCTTCGCCAAGGAACTGCGATTCCACGGAGACCTCACCCGGCAGTTCAACAAACGCTTGGTTGATAAGGCATATCTCGTCCTCACCCGCTCACGTGGTCTTCCGGAGCGGGGCACGATTGACCTGCCCCTGAGCGAGGGCCGGAAGAGTAGGATCCGCGTAGCCGCTCAGCGCAGTAGTATCGTGGCCGACGACTCCGGAAACCACTGGTCGGTCGCACCTTCCGACGTTTTCACTCAGGTTGCGACGTATCCATCGATTACCACTTTCGCCAGGGTGTGGGAAGATGAACACCACAGTCTTCTAGTCGTCCGACCGATCACTGGACGTCGACATCAGATCCGTGTTCACCTGGCATGGATCGGGCATCCGATCGAGGGTGACCCACTGTTCGACAAGGAGCGCGCGTCCCGTCCCGCGCGCACATTTCTGCACTCGTGGCGTGTGGCGTTCAACGCGGCATGGTTGGGCGGAACACGCATCGATGTCGAGGCACCACCCGAGGACGACTTCTGGTCTCCGGTACGTGAGTGTCTCCCCGGTGGTACTCCTGCGACCGTCATCGAGCACGCTCGCAGGCAGATCGCGGAGCTAAGGGTCCGGCGTCGACGACCGATGCGGTCCACTGCCGCCGAATAGCAGCACGTGCCCCGGTGCCCGGTCGTCAGCACCGTCGCCTTCGCCACCGAGCCTGTACTGGCGGGGACTTCGCCAGTACAGCCACGACGGGTGTGACTCCCTGCGCTCGCGCGCAGGCGTTGAGACCAGATCGATCAGCCAGCGCTCACTTCGTGATCTTGATGACGCGGCCTGCGCCGACGGTACGACCGCCCTCGCGGATCGCGAACTTCAGGTTCTCGTCCATCGCGATCGGCTGGATGAGTTGCACCGACATCTCGGTGTTGTCACCCGGCATGACCATTTCGGTGCCCTCGGGGAGCGTGACGACACCGGTGACGTCGGTGGTGCGGAAGTAGAACTGCGGACGGTAGTTGTTGAAGAACGGTGTGTGCCGGCCGCCCTCGTCCTTGGACAGGATGTAGACCTGACCCTCGAACTCGGTGTGCGGGGTGTTGGTGCCGGGCTTGATGACCACCTGCCCGCGCTCCACGTCCTCGCGCTTGATACCGCGCAGCAACAGGCCCACATTGTCGCCGGCCCGGCCCTCGTCGAGCAGCTTGCGGAACATCTCGACGCCGGTCACGGTGGTCTTCATCGACTTCTCCTTGATGCCGACGATCTCCACCTCCTCGCTCACCTTGACGATGCCGCGCTCCACCCGGCCGGTCACCACGGTGCCGCGACCGGTGATGGTGAAGACGTCCTCGATCGGCATGAGGAACGGCTTATCGATCTCGCGCACCGGCTCCGGGACGTTCTCATCCACGGCATCCATCAGCTCGAGGAGCTTGCCGCCCCACTCGGCGTCGCCCTCGAGCGCCTTGAGCGCCGAGACGCGGACGATCGGCAGGTCGTCACCCGGGTAGTCCTGGCTGGAGAGCAGCTCACGGACCTCGAGCTCAACGAGCTCCATGATCTCTTCGTCATCGACCATGTCGGCCTTGTTCAGCGCGACGACGATGTAGGGCACCCCGACCTGGCGAGCCAGCAGCACGTGCTCCCTGGTCTGCGGCATCGGGCCATCGGTGGCGGCCACCACCAGGATGGCGCCGTCCATCTGGGCCGCGCCGGTGATCATGTTCTTGATGTAGTCCGCGTGCCCGGGGCAGTCGACGTGGGCGTAGTGCCGCTTCTCGGTCTGGTACTCGACGTGCGCGATCGAGATCGTGATGCCCCGCTGCTTCTCCTCGGGGGCCTTGTCGATCATGTCGAACGCACTGGCCTCGTTGAGGTCCGGGTACTTGTCGTGCAGGACCTTCGTGATCGCCGCGGTCAGCGTCGTCTTGCCGTGGTCGATGTGACCGATGGTCCCGATGTTGACGTGCGGCTTGGTCCGCTGGAACTTCGCCTTCGCCACTGGTCTCGTCCTCCTGGACTCGTTCTCGTGATCCGCCGGACCGTGGGGTCCTGGGTTATGGCGGGATGCGGTCAGGGCCGGGTGCGGGCAAGCTGGTCTTTCTTCATCACTCACCCGTCGCCTTCGCGATGATCTCCTTGGACACGTTGGCCGGGACCTCCGCGTAGGAGTCGAACTGCATCGTGTAGTTCGCCCGGCCCTGGGTCCGCGATCGCAGGTCGCCAACGTAGCCGAACATCTCCGACAGCGGCACCAGTGCCTTGATGGCACGGGAGCCGCTGCGCTCCTCCATATGCTGGATGTGGCCGCGCCGGGAGTTGAGGTCGCCGATGACGTCACCCATGTACTCCTCGGGCGTGGTGACCTCAACGGCCATCATCGGCTCCAGGATCACCGGGCTCGCCTTGCGCGCCGCCTCCTTGAGTGCCATCGATCCGGCGATCTTGAAGGCCATCTCGGAGGAGTCCACCTCGTGGTACGCCCCGTCGAGCAGGGTGACCCTGAGGCTGACCAGCGGGTAGCCGGCGAGCACACCGTACTGCATGGCGTCCTGCGCCCCGGCATCCACCGAAGGGATGTACTCCCTGGGGATCCGCCCGCCGGTCACCTTGTTGTCGAACTCGTAGAGCGCTCCGTCGCCGGTCTCCAACGGCTCCAACTTGATGATCACGCGAGCGAACTGTCCCGAGCCACCGGTCTGCTTCTTGTGGGTGTACTCGAGCTTCTCGACCGTCTTGCGGACCGTCTCACGGTAGGCGACCTGTGGCTTGCCGATGTTCGCCTCGACCTTGAAATCGCTGCGCATCCGGTTCACCAGCACCTCGAGGTGCAGCTCGCCCATTCCCGCGATGATCGTCTGGCCGGTCTCTTCGTCGAGCTTGACCTGGAAGGTCGGGTCCTCCTCGGCCAGTTTCTGGATAGCGGTACCCAGCTTGTCCTGGTCGCTCTTGGTCTTCGGCTCGATGGCGACCTGGATGACCGGCTCCGGGAAGGTCATCGACTCCAGGATGACCGGCGCCTGCGGATCGCTCAGCGTGTCGCCGGTGGTGGTCTCCTTCAGACCGATCAGCGCGTAGATGTGGCCTGCGCGAGCCTCGTCGACCGGGTTCTCCTTGTTGGAGTGCATCTGGAAGAGCTTGCCGATGCGCTCCTTGCGATCCTTGGTGGAGTTAATCACCTGGGAGCCCGCGGCAACCCGGCCGGAGTACACCCGGACGTAGGTCAGCTTCCCGAAGAACGGGTGCGCAGCGATCTTGAATGCCAGCGCCGAGAACGGCTCGTCGGTCGAGGGCCTGCGCACGACCGGCGTCACGCCGTCCGGCAGCGCTCCCAGTACCGGAGGGACGTCCAACGGCGAGGGCAGGTAGTCGATCACCGCGTCCAGCATCGGCTGCACGCCTTTGTTCTTGAACGCCGAGCCGCACAGCACCGGGTAGGCATGGCTGCTCACGGTGATCTTCCGGATGCCCGCCTTGATCTGGTCGATGGTGAGCTCCGCACCGCCGAGGTAGGCCTCCATCAGCTCGTCGTCGGTGTCGGCGACGGCCTCGAGCAGCTTCTCCCGGTACTCGTTCGCGAGGTCGAGCAGTGCGGCCGGGATCTCCTCGACGGTGTAGTCCTCACCCTTCTGGACGTCCCCACGCCAGGTCAGCGCCCGCATCCGGACCAGGTCGACGACGCCCTGGAAGTCGGACTCGGCGCCGATGGGTAGCTGGATGACCAGCGGGGTGGCGCCGAGCCGCTCGCGGATGGTGCGCACGGTGAAGAAGAAATCCGCACCCAGCTTGTCCATCTTGTTGACGAAGCAGATACGGGGGACGTCGTACTTGTCGGCTTGCCGCCACACCGTCTCGGACTGGGGCTCGACGCCCTCCTTGCCGTCGAACACTGTCACGGCACCGTCGAGTACCCGCAGCGACCGCTCCACCTCAACGGTGAAGTCGACGTGACCAGGGGTGTCGATGATGTTGATCTGGTTGTCGTTCCAGAACGTGGTCGTCGCGGCGGAGGTGATGGTGATGCCGCGCTTCTGCTCCTCCTCCATCCAGTCCATCGTGGCGGCGCCGTCGTGGACCTCACCCATCTTGTAGTTGATCCCGGTGTAGAACAGGACCCGCTCGGTGGTGGTGGTCTTGCCCGCGTCGATATGCGCCATGATCCCGATGTTGCGGACCTTGGCGAGGTCGGTCAGCACGTCACGTGCCACGAGAGGTCATCCCTAGCTGTCTATGAAGGTGAGCGGTTGGCTCGATTGTGATCGTCACCAGCGGTAATGCGCAAATGCCTTGTTGGACTCGGCCATCTTGTGCGTGTCCTCGCGACGCTTCACGCTCGCCCCGAGGCCGTTACTGGCGTCCAGCAGTTCGTTCATCAGGCGCTCGACCATGGTCTTCTCCCGCCGCTGGCGCGAGAACGTGACCAGCCAGCGCAGCGCCAGCGTGGTGGAGCGCACCGCGCGCACCTCGACCGGCACCTGGTAGGTGGCGCCACCGACCCGGCGGCTGCGCACCTCCAGCGCAGGCTTGACGTTGTCCAGCGCGCGCCTGAGCGTCACGACGGGATCGGTGCCGGTCTTGTCCTTGCAGCCCTCCAGCGCCTGGTAGACGATCTTCTCGGCCACCGAGCGCTTGCCTTTGCCGAGTACCTTGTTGACCAACTGGGTGACCAGTGGTGACCCGTAGACCGGGTCGGAGATGAGCGGGCGCTTCGGGGCGGGACCCTTGCGGGGCATCTCAGCTCTTCTCCTTCTTCGCACCGTACCGGCTGCGGGCCTGCTTGCGGCCCTTCACGCCCTGGGTGTCCAATGACCCACGGATGATCTTGTACCGAACGCCGGGGAGGTCCTTCACCCGGCCACCGCGGACCAGCACCATGGAGTGTTCCTGAAGGTTGTGTCCCTCGCCCGGAATGTAGGCCGTCACCTCGACCGAACTGGTGAGCCGGACCCGGGCGACCTTGCGCAGCGCCGAGTTCGGCTTCTTCGGGGTCGTCGTGTAGACGCGGGTACACACCCCGCGCCGCTGCGGGCTCCCCTTGAGCGCGGCAGTCTTGGTCTTCGCGACCTTGTCCTCGCGGCCCTTGCGGACCAGCTGCTGGATGGTAGGCATGGACCAGCTTTCTTCGTCTTCCCTGTTGTGCTCTGTCGTCTGGTGCTCTGTCGTCTGGTGCTCGGTCGTCTGGTGCTCGGTCGTCTGGTGCTCGCTGTCGTCTGCTGCTCGCGTCCGCGTGGTGCTGGCCGACCGTGGTGCTGGCCGACCGTGGTGCTGCGCGGCCGGTCACTCCGTATCCCGAGGTCGGGCGTGTCGCTGTTGTCCCACCCGAAGGCCGGAAGGTACGGTCCGGCTGGAGCGAGGCGGCACCGACGCAAGCCCGGATGATCAGGTTCCGAGGAACCTGCCTCACCGGTGCTGCGCCGCCAACAGGCACGCGGAGCGGCCCGACCGGAGTCGGGCAACGGCATCTAGGATAGCGGGGCACGTCGCCGAGGGTCAAAACGCCCCCTCCCGGTCACCATCGCCGACTCACCGTGGCAGCAGGACCCGTACCGCGCAGCGAACGAGGAGGTGCAGGTGCGATGCCGGGACCGCTGGCCGGACTGCGGGTGATCGAATTGGCCGGGATCGGCCCAGGCCCGCACGCGGCGATGCTGCTAGGCGACCTCGGGGCCGACGTGGTCCGGGTCGAACGCCCCTGCGTCGACCGCCCCTGGGGTGGTCTGCAACTGGCCCCCGCAGCCAGCGACCAGATGCTCCGCAACAGGCGCTCGGTGGCCGCTGATCTCAAGGAACCCTCCGGCCGGGAGACCGTGCTGCGCCTGGTGGAGCGAGCCGACGTGCTGATCGAGGGCTTGCGGCCAGGTGTCACCGAGCGCCTCGGCGTCGGCCCGGGTGACTGCCACGCCCGCAACCCGCGGCTGGTCTACGCCCGGATGACCGGCTGGGGCCAGGACGGCCCGCTGGCAGGCCGCGCCGGGCACGATATCAACTACCTCGCGCTCTCCGGAGTGCTGCACGCCGTCGGGAACGCCGAGGGCAAGCCGGTGCCGCCGCTGAACCTGGTCGGCGACTTCGGTGGCGGCTCGATGTTCCTCGTGGTCGGAGTGCTCGCCGCACTGTGTGAGCGGGAGCGCTCCGGTGCGGGCCAGGTCGTCGATGCCGCCATGGTGGATGGCGTGAGCGTGCTGGCCCAGATGTTCTGGTCGATGCGCGCTAGTGGGTGGTGGAACGACCAGCGGGGGCGCAATCTGCTCGACTCGGGCGCGCCGTTCTACGACACCTACGCCTGTGCCGACGGCCGCTTCGTCGCGGTCGGCGCGCTGGAACCTCAGTTCTACGCGGCACTGCTGGACGGCCTCGGGCTCACCGAGGAGGATCTGCCCGGGCAACTGGACCGGTCCGGGTGGCCGGTGCTACGCGAGCGGTTCACCGAGATGTTCGCCGGCCGCACGCGGGATGAATGGGTGGCCGTGTTCGAGGGCAGCGACGCCTGCGTGGCACCGGTGCTCTCGTTCAGCGAGGTGCCCACGCACCCGCATATCGCGGCTCGCGGCACGGTGGTCGAACTCGACGGGGTGCCGCAGGCGGCTCCCGCACCACGCTTCTCCCGGACTCCCACAGGTCGGCCGAGACCCCCGGGCGAGCCTGGCGCGGACACCGCCGCGGTGCTCGCCGACTGGCAGGTGACCCAGCCAGACACGGTCGAATGACCGGTGCCCGGACCTCCCAGCCGGGCGTAGCGGTGAGCCGCACCACACCTTTTCTCCTGACCCGTGTCGTCGCACGTACGGCCCATTGACACGGATTCGACCGGCAACTTACCGTCGCTGGCACGCGACAGTGCAGGAAAGGGGTGTCCGATGGCTTTTCTCGACGGACACCGCGCCTGGCTCTACTGGTCGCGCATCTATTCCCTGTGGCTCCGACATCTCTGAGATCTGCTCGTCAGAGTTGACGAGGCCTGGGTCCTGCAGGCCGGCCCGCTGACCGCGGCGCAGGAGTTCCTGCACGTAACCCTGAGTTCGGTTCAGACGCCCTGTCGAGGGCGTCTTCGTCGTCCGTGGTGCGAAATGGGAGGAGGTTCGGCTGATGGCAACGTGGGACTGTGATCCACTGATGAGGATCACCTGGACGGACCCGGTGAGCGGGAGAGCAGGCTATCTAGTGGTGCACAGCCTGGTGTCGGGCCTGACCACCGGAGGCACCCGGATGCGCGCAGGCTGCACGCTGGCCGAGGTCGAGGACCTCGCCCGCGGGATGGCCCGCAAGGCGGCGGTGTTCGACCTGCCCGTGGGCGGCGCCAAGGGTGGCATCGACTGCAGCCCGAAGGACCCCGATGCGCACGGCATGCTGCGCCGTTTCGTGCGGGCGATGCGGCCGTGGCTGGAGGCGCACTGGGTGACCGCCGAAGACCTCGGCGTGCCCCAGCACCTGATCGACGAGGTCTTCGATGAGCTGGGGATGGGCCAGTCCTACCACGCGGCGATCCGGCGCTCGGCGGACCCCGCCGCAACGCTGAGCCGGGTCAAAGCAGGGCTGTCCTCCCCGGTGCCCGGCGGCTACCGGTTGGGCGACGTGGTCGGCGGCTACGGCGTGGCGCAGAGCTGCCTGGGGGTCGCGCACGCCCGCTCGTGGGTGCCCGGCGAGACGACGGTGGCCATCCAAGGAGTGGGCACCATGGGTGGCGCCGCCGCCTGGTACCTGTACGAAGCGGGTCTCACGGTGGTCGCCGTGGCTGATGCCGCTGGTGCGCTGCATGATCCGGGTGGCCTGGACATCCCCGCACTGCTCGACGCCAGGGACGAGTTCGGCGAGATCGACCGGGCCCAGGTTCCCGCCCAGGTGCAGCGGATGCCCCGGGAGGCAGTGTTCGGTCTCGACGTCGACCTCCTGGTGCCCGCCGCGAGCTCCTACGCGATCACCCCGGACAACGCGGGCGACGTGCGGGCTGCGCTGGTCGTGGAGGCGGCGAACGCCGCCACCACCCCGGCTGCGGAGGCGATGCTCGCGAACCGGTCGATCCCGGTGATCCCGGACTTCGTCGCCAACGCAGGCGCGGTGGCCTGGGCCTGGTGGCTGCTGCTCGGGCGGGTGGACGCCGACCCGGTGCTGACCTTCACCGCCCTGCGTCAGGAGATGCTCGCCAAGATGGCGCCGCTGATCTCAGCCTGGGACACCGAGCGGATCCCGCCACGCACCACGGCACTGCACCTCGCCGCCCGGCAGACCGATCAGTACGTGGCAGCTGAAGAGAACGGGCACGTGCTGGTCAGCATCCCCTGAGCGAAGCACAAACCGGGGGTTGGGGGCTCTTCAAGAACCACCAACCCCCGGGATCACTGCTCATAACGACAGCCAACCCCCGCCAGCGGGCCGGCGGGGGTTGGCTGTCGTTTGAGACGCCCCGGACGGGGGTTGGTGGTTCTTGAAGAGCCCCCAACCCCTCGTGCGGGTGAGCCGTCAGCTATCGGAAGTCGCGACCGAAGTCGTAGTCGTCCAGCGGGACGGCCGCTCCGGTCCCGGTGCCGAACACGTCGGGTGAGTAGTAGCCGTCGTCGTAGGACGGGATCGCGTACGCCGCGGCCCGTGCCTCCTCGGTCGGCTGCACCTCGATGTTGCGGTACCGGTTGATCCCAGTGCCAGCCGGGATCAACTTGCCGATGATCACGTTCTCCTTGAGCCCGAGAAGCTTGTCGCTCTTACCCTGGATCGCCGCGTCGGTGAGGATCTTCGTTGTCTCCTGGAACGAGGCCGCGGACAGCCACGACTCCGTTGCCAGCGACGCCTTGGTGATCCCCATCAGCACCGGTCGACCGGCGGCAGGCTCGCCGCCCTCGGCGACCACCCGGCGATTCTCCGACTCGAACTCGCTGCGCTCGGCCAGCGCACCGGGCAGGAACTCGGTGGATCCCGAGTCGATGATCGTCACCCGGCGCAGCATCTGCCGGACGATGACCTCGATGTGCTTGTCGTGGATGTCCACCCCCTGTGAGCGGTACACCTGCTGGACCTCACGCACCAGGTGCAGCTGCACCTCCCGCGGGCCCATCACGCGCAGCACCTCGTGCGGGTCCACCACACCCTCGAGTAGCTTCTGCCCGACGGCGACATGGTCACCGTCTTGCACGGAGCGCTCGGTGCCGTCGACGGTGATCACTGCGAGTCGCTGCCGCTTGGACAGCTTGTCGTAGACGATCTCCTCACTCCCGTCGTCCGGGATGATAGTGATCCTCCAGAACTTCTCACCGTCCTCGACACGCACCGTGCCGTCGGCATCGGCGATGGGCGCCATGCCCTTGGGTACCCGAGCCTCGAACAGTTCCTGCACCCGGGGCAAACCGGTGGTGATGTCGTCGCCGGCCACACCACCGGAGTGGAAGGTGCGCATGGTCAGCTGGGTACCGGGCTCACCGATGGACTGCGCGGCCACGATGCCGACCGCCTCACCCACGTCGACGAGCTTGCCGGTGGCCATCGAGCGGCCATAGCACATCGCGCAGACCCCGCTGGCGGCCTCACAGGTCAGCACCGAACGGACCTTGACCCGCTCGACACCGGCTGACATGAGCGTCTCGACCGCGCTGTCGCCCAGGTCGGCACCCCTGGGCAGGATCATCGATCCCGAACTGTCCAGCACATCCTCAGCCGTGCGGCGGGAGATCAGGCCGGTCCCGACATAGCGGTGCCGCGCCGACATGGCGTCCGGCCCGACCTCGGAGACCGGCATCTGGATGCCGCGCTCGGTGCTGCAGTCGTTCTCCCGCACGATCACGTCCTGCGAGACGTCCACCAGGCGCCGGGTCAGGTACCCGGAGTCGGCGGTCCGCAGCGCGGTGTCGGCCAGTCCCTTTCGGGCGCCGTGCGTGGCGATGAAGTACTCCAGCACGGACAGGCCCTCGCGGAAGTTGGCCTTGATCGGCCGTGGGATGTACTCACCCTTCGGGTTGGAGACCAGGCCACGCATCCCGGCCAGCGACCGGACCTGCGTCATGTTCCCGGCCGCCCCGGAGGACACGATCGTGAAGACCGGGTTGTCCTCAGCGAAGTTGGCCTCCATCGCCTTGGCTACCTCGTCGGTGGCCTGCGACCAGATCTTCACCAGCTCCGCGTTGCGCTCGTCGTGCGAGAGCACACCGCGCTGGTAGCGCTTCTCCACCTGGTCGGCCTTGGCCTCGTACTTGTCGAGGATCTCCTGCTTCGCGGTGGGCACCACGACGTCAGCGCTGGCCAGCGTGACCCCGGACCGGGTGGCCCAGTGGAAACCGGCGTCCTTGAGCTTGTCCAGCGTCTGGGCCACGGTGACCATCGGGTAGCGCTCGGCGAGATCGTTGACGATGGCCGCCTGGCGCTTCTTGGGCAGCACGTCGTTGACGAACGGGTAGTCCTCCGGCAGCAGGTCATTGAACAGCACCCGGCCCACGGTGGTCTCCGCGATCCACGGCGCACCCGGCTCCCAGTCCCGGGTCTCGCGGAGTCCGGACTCCGCACTGACCGGCGGCACCACGTTGCGCAGCCGGATCCGGACCTTGGCCTGCAGCGCCACCGTGCCACGGTCCAGCGCC
Organism: Pseudonocardiaceae bacterium; assembly: GCA_050699435.1. Classification (GTDB taxonomy): domain Bacteria; phylum Actinomycetota; class Actinomycetes; order Mycobacteriales; family Pseudonocardiaceae. The sequence goes on from JBOHGM010000013.1 coordinate 33,572, forward strand.
ATCAGCGCCTCAGCAGGCGAGGAGAACGCCAGGCCTTCGCCCTCGGCGTCCTCCTGGAGCTTGGTCAGGTGGAACAGCCCGGTCACCATGTCCAGCCGCGGCATCGCCAGCGGGCGACCCGAAGCAGGAGACAGGATGTTGTTCGACGACAGCATCAGGATCCGGGCCTCGGCCTGCGCCTCGGCGGACAGCGGCAGGTGCACCGCCATCTGATCACCGTCGAAGTCGGCGTTGAACGCCTCGCAGACCAGCGGGTGCAGCTGGATGGCCTTGCCCTCCACCAGCTGCGGCTCGAACGCCTGGATACCCAGCCGGTGCAGCGTCGGTGCCCGGTTGAGCAGCACCGGGTGCTCGGTGATGACCTCCTCCAGCACGTCCCACACCTGCGGGCGCTGCCGCTCCACCATCCGCTTGGCCGACTTGATGTTCTGCGCGTGGTTGAGGTCGACCAGGCGCTTCATCACGAACGGCTTGAACAGCTCCAGCGCCATCTGCTTAGGCAGGCCGCACTGGTGCAGCTTGAGCTGCGGTCCGACCACGATGACCGAACGGCCGGAGTAGTCGACCCGCTTGCCGAGCAGGTTCTGCCGGAACCGGCCCTGCTTGCCCTTGAGCAGATCGGACAGCGACTTCAGCGGGCGGTTGCCCGGCCCGGTGACCGGGCGGCCGCGGCGGCCGTTGTCGAACAGCGCGTCGACGGCCTCCTGCAGCATCCGCTTCTCGTTGTTGACGATGATCTCGGGTGCGCCGAGGTCGATGAGCCGCTTGAGCCGGTTGTTCCGGTTGATCACCCGGCGGTAGAGGTCGTTGAGGTCCGAGGTCGCGAACCGGCCACCGTCGAGCTGCACCATGGGGCGCAGGTCCGGCGGGATCACCGGGACGCAGTCCAGCACCATGCCCAACGGGTTGTTGCGGGTGGCCTGGAACGCCGCGACGACCTTGAGCCGCTTGAGCGCGCGCAGCTTCTTCTGCCCTTTGCCGCTGCGGATGATCTCGCGAAGGTTCTCCGCTTCGGCGTCGATGTCGAAGTTCTCCAGCAGCTTCTGGATCGCCTCGGCACCCATGGCGCCGGTGAAGTACTCGCCGTAGCGGTCGTAGAGCTCACGGTAGAGCAGCTCGTCGACGATGAGCTGGCCCACCTCCAGCTTGGTGAACGTCTCCCAGATCTCCTCGAGCCGCTCGAGCTCGCGCTGCGTGCGGTCCCGCAGCTGACGCATCTCGCGCTCGCCGCCCTCCTTGACCTTGCGCCGCACGTCGCTCTTGGCGCCCTCGGCCTCCAGCTCGGCGAGATCGGCCTCGAGCTTCTGGGCCCGAGCTTCGAGGTCGGCGTCGCGGCGGTCCTCGACGCGCTTACGCTCGACACCGATCTCGCTCTCGCACGTGGCGAGGTCGTTGTGCCGCTCGTCGGCGTTCACCGCCGTGATCACGTAGGCGGCGAAGTAGATGATCTTCTCGAGGTCCTTGGGGGCCAGGTCGAGCAGGTAGCCGAGCCGGCTCGGGACACCCTTGAAGTACCAGATATGGGTGACCGGAGCGGCGAGCTCGATATGGCCCATCCGCTCCCGCCGCACCTTGGCGCGGGTGACCTCCACACCACAGCGCTCACAGATGATGCCCTTGAAGCGGACGCGCTTGTACTTGCCGCAATAACACTCCCAGTCCCGGGTCGGACCGAAGATCTTCTCGCAGAAGAGCCCATCCTTCTCCGGCTTGAGGGTGCGGTAGTTGATCGTCTCCGGCTTCTTGACCTCACCGAAGGACCACTGGCGGATGTCCTCTGCGGTCGCGAGGCCGATGCGGAGCTCGTCGAAGAAGTTGACGTCGAGCACGTCTCGTTCCTTCTCCCCTGTGTTTGAGGTCCCCGGTCTCAGTCAATCAGAACCGTGCTTGATGAGACTCGGGGTCGGGTGGTGCCGGGGTGTTCCGTGGTTGGGCACCTGGCGCGGGGATGGGCGGGAGGACCACCCCCGCGCCTGGCGCGAGCTGGAGAAGCCGTTAATGCACGACGTCGTCGACGGAAGGGGACTCGTTGCGGGACAGGTTGATACCGAGGTTGGCGGCTGCCCGCTCCAGGTCCTCGTCGTCGGAGTCCCGCATCTCGATCGCTGCCCCGTCGCTGGACAGCACCTCGACGTTGAGGCACAGCGACTGCAGCTCCTTGAGCAACACCTTGAACGACTCGGGAATGCCCGGCTCAGGGATGTTCTCGCCCTTGACGATGGCCTCGTACACCTTCACCCGGCCGAGCACGTCGTCGGACTTGATCGTCAGCAGTTCCTGCAGGGTGTAAGCCGCCCCGTAGGCCTGCATCGCCCAGCACTCCATCTCGCCGAAGCGCTGACCACCGAACTGCGCCTTCCCACCCAACGGCTGCTGGGTGATCATCGAGTAGGGGCCTGTCGAGCGAGCGTGGATCTTGTCGTCGACCAGGTGCAGCAGCTTGATGATGTACATGTAGCCGACCGCGATCGGGTACGGATACGGCTCGCCGGTGCGGCCGTCGAACAGCTGCGCCTTGCCTTGCGGCCCGACCATCTGCTCGCCGTCCCGGTTGGGCCGGGTCGAGCCGAGCAGCCCGGTGATCTCCTCCTCTCGGGCGCCGTCGAACACCGGGGTGGCGACCACGGTGCCGGGCTCGGCCCGGTGCAGTTCCGCAGGCAACCGGGAGGCCCAGTCCGGGTCACCGTCGACCTGCCACCCGCTCCGGGCGATCCAGCCGAGGTGGGTCTCCAGGATCTGCCCGATGTTCATCCGGCGCGGCACCCCGTGGGTGTTCAGGATGATGTCCACCGGCGTGCCGTCGGGCAGAAACGGCATGTCCTCCACCGGGAGGATCTTGCCGATGACGCCCTTGTTGCCGTGGCGGCCCGCGAGCTTGTCGCCGTCCTGGATCTTGCGTTTCTGCGCGACGTAGACCCGGACCAGCTCGTTGACTCCCGGCGGCAGCTCGTCGTCGTCCTCCCGGGAGAACACCCGGATGCCGATGACCTTGCCGGTCTCGCCGTGCGGCACCTTGAGGCTGGTGTCGCGGACCTCGCGGGCCTTCTCCCCGAAGATGGCGCGCAGCAGCCGCTCCTCGGGAGTCAGCTCGGTCTCGCCCTTCGGCGTCACCTTGCCGACCAGGATGTCCCCGGCCTGCACTTCGGCCCCGATCCGGATGATGCCGCGCTCGTCGAGATCGGCCAGCACCTCCTCGGAGACGTTCGGGATGTCCCGGGTGATCTCCTCGGCACCGAGCTTGGTGTCCCGGGCGTCGATCTCGTGCTCCTCGATGTGGATCGAGGTGAGCACGTCGTCCTGCACCAGGCGCTGACTCAGGATGATCGCGTCCTCGTAGTTGTGCCCCTCCCAGGGCATGATCGCCACGAGCATGTTCTTGCCCAGGGCCATCTCACCGGAGTCGGTGCACGGCCCGTCGGCGACGACCTGGCCCACCTCGACCCGGTCGCCCTCGGCCACGATCGGCCGCTGGTTGGTGCAGGTGCCCTGGTTGGACCGGTGGAACTTGTGCATCCGGTAGGTCTGCCTGCTGCCGTCGTCGGCCATGACCGTGACGTAGTCGGCGCACAGCTCCTCGACGACGCCCGCCTTCTCAGCCACCACCACATCACCGGCATCGACCGCAGCCCGCAGTTCCATGCCCGTGCCCACCAGCGGTGCCTCGCTGCGCAGCAGCGGCACCGCCTGGCGCTGCATGTTGGCACCCATCAGCGCCCGGTTGGCGTCGTCATGCTCGACGAACGGGATCATCGCGGTGGCCACCGAGACCATCTGCCGCGGCGAGACGTCCATGTAGTCCACGCCGTGCGGCTCGATGTAGTCGACCTCGCCACCCTTGCGCCGGACCAGCACGCGGTCCCCGGCGAAGTAGCCGTCGTCCCGCAGCATCTCGTTGGCCTGCGCGATGACGTGCCGATCCTCCTCGTCGGCGGTCAGGTAGTCGATCTGCTCGGTGACGTGCCCCTCGACGACCTTGCGGTAGGGCGTCTCGATGAAGCCGAACGGGTTGACCCGGGCGTAGGACGACAGCGACCCGATCAGGCCGATGTTCGGACCCTCCGGGGTCTCGATCGGGCACATCCGGCCGTAGTGCGAATGGTGCACGTCGCGGACCTCGAAGCCGGCCCGCTCCCGGGAGAGCCCTCCCGGACCCAGCGCGGAGAGCCGCCGCTTGTGGGTCAGCCCGGCCAGCGGGTTCGTCTGGTCCATGAACTGGGACAGCTGGGACGTGCCGAAGAACTCCTTGATCGCCGCCACCACGGGCCGGATGTTGATCAGGGTCTGCGGCGTGATCGCCTCGACGTCCTGGGTGGTCATCCGCTCGCGCACGACCCGCTCCATGCGGGACAGGCCGACCCGGATCTGGTTCTGGATCAGCTCGCCCACCGTGCGTAGCCTGCGGTTGCCGAAGTGGTCGATGTCGTCGGTCTCCACCGGCACCACAGCACCCTCTTCACCCGCTGCGGCCGGCATCGTCTCCTCGCCTGCGTGCAGCCGGACCAGGTAGTCGATCGTGGTGACGATGTCGTCCTCGGTGAGCACCCCGTTGCGGTGCGGCAGCGTGAGGCCCAGCTTCTTGTTGACCTTGTAGCGACCGACCTTGGCCAGGTCGTAGCGCTTGACCTTGAAGAAGAGGTTCTCCAGCAACGCCAGGGCGCTCTCCTTGGTGGGCGGCTCACCCGGGCGCAGCTTGCGGTAGATGTCCAGCAGCGCCTCGTCGGGACCACCGGTGTGGTCCTTCTCCAGGGTGGCGAGCAGTGTCTCGGAATGCGCGAAGCGCTCGGCGATCCGGTCGGTCGTCCAGCCCAGCGCCTTGAGCAGCACGGTCACCGGCTGGCGGCGCTTGCGGTCGATCCGCACGCCCACGGTGTCGCGCTTGTCCACGTCGAACTCCAGCCACGCGCCGCGACTGGGGATGATCTTGACGCTGTAGACGTCCTTGTCGGTGGCCTTGTCCACCGCATGGTCGAAGTACACCCCGGGGGAGCGCACGAGCTGGGACACCACGACCCGCTCGGTCCCGTTGATGATGAAGGTGCCCTTGCTCGTCATCATCGGGAAGTCGCCCATGAACACCGTCTGTGACTTGATCTCGCCGGTGTTGTTGTTGGTGAACTCCGCCGTGACGAACAGCGGAGCCGCGTACGTCATGTCCTTGTCCTTGCACTCCTCCACGGATGCCTTGACCTCGTCGAAGCGAGGGTCGGAGAAGGACAGGGACATCGAGCCGGAGAAGTCCTCGATCGGAGAGATCTCCTCGAGTACCTCCGCGAGACCCCCGATGGGATCTTCGTCACCGGCTTCGATGCGGCGCTGGAACCACTCGCCAGCTCCAACCAGCCACTCGAATGATTGGAGCTGCAGGTCCAGGAGATCGGGGACCTCGAGCGGCTCACGGATCTTCGCGAACGACGGGCGGGCCGGCGCTCCCGGGAGGCGGGGGATGGAGTTGTTCGCAGCAGAGGTCTTGGTCGCGCGGGAGACTGCCAAGATGCGTCCTTCCGAACACTAGCGCTGCCGAGCGCAGGATCGAGTGGCCCCTCGACCACACCATCCCGGCGCTGTGTTGGTGCTGTTACCCTGGTTGCGGTTGTCGTTTGCGTGTCGTTTGCGCAGCCCCATGGACCCCCGAGCACGCTAGCTCCTGAGACACCGTGTCCCTCGGACCAACACCGCGTCCCTCAGACCACGAGGTCCGGCCGACCACTAGGCCCGACAGACCACTGAGGCCCGACAGATCACGGTCCGACAGACCACGAAGTTGACCAGACACAGTGTCCCTTGAGCGCAGGGCGTGCGAAGAGTGGGCAGCGCAAAGAGGCAGTCTAGCCGATAGGACGGCGACTGTCCAACGCCGAATGACACATCCGGTGCGAGTGTGCCACTAGGGTGACCTGCCAGTCGGCGCTCGTCAAGAGTGTGGTGCTCGATCAGTGGTTGCATGGGCACGATCAGCGGCCACGGTGCGATCGGTGCAGCCGATCGGCGCCAGGGGCCGGAACGGGCCCAGCCGGAACGGAGCTCATGCCGACACGCAGCTCATGCCGGCACGGAGCTCAAAATGGCTCCACGTCGGCGATCTTCCAGCTGCCGTCGACCCGCTGTGCGGTGACCGTGAGCCTACCCGCCACCGAGAGCTGCGGAGCTTCGACACCCCGGCTGGCCTGCTGATCGAGGAACACCACCACAATCGCCCGGTCACCGTCGAGCACCTTCACGGCCAGATCGAGGACCGTCGCCACCACCACGGCCTGCTGCGCCGGGGCGAGCTGGCGCACCACGCCGAACTGCTCGCGGTAATCCTCGGTGAACGCGCCGGTGATGAGCTCGCCTGCGGCCCGCTCGTTGTCGTCGAGACGGGCGAAGTCATAGGAGTAGATGCGCTCCACCGCGGCCTGCACCTGTCCGGAGACCTCGGCGGTGGTGCCGGCATCGACAAGCGCCGAATTACTTGCCGCCGCTGACCCGGACAGCTGGTTGGCCGCACCACGGAACCACGCCGCGAGCCCCAGCATGATCACCATGACGAGGACCCCGATGACCAGGACAGCCGCCGGCATCATCACACCTTCGGATCCCCGGCGCGGCTCCTCGGCGACTTGCCCGGCCTGCCCGGCTTGCTCGGCCTGCCCGGCCTGCCCGGCTTGCCCGGTGGATGGGGCGCTCTGGCCGCCACCGGCGTCGGGTGGACGGTCGGCGGCCGGGTTGCGACGGTGTGGTGGCACGCGGGGCGGTTCCCTTCCTCAGTTCGGCGGCGGGTCCGCTGGCTCGCCCGCCGGGCACGCCCCTGGCACCGGGTTAAGCGCGCCGATGGGGGCTAGCTGCTCGACCTTCCAGCCGTCCGGGGTTCGCTTCATGTGCAGTTGGAGACGTTGCCGGACACACGACGCCTCCCGCTGTTCCGGGGTGTAGGTCACGTCCACGCCGACCAGGACCCGGGCGGTGCCGGACCGGTCGTTGAGATCGGCCACCGCGGCGTCGCGGACCCTGGCCGTCGAGGAGGTCTTCGCCTCGGTCACGGTCTGCAGGTAGGTGTCGCGATTGGCGCGGAACTCCTCCAGCGCGGTTCCGGTGGCGGACTGCTCCCAGAGCTCGAACCCGCCCTGCACCCGCCGGTGATCGAGCGTGTTGAGGTTGATCGCCGCCTGCTGGGCGTCTTGGAGCGCGGCGTCCCGGACCATGCCCAGCGCGATGTCCTCGTCCTGCGCGGCCAGGAACCAGGACAGCCCGAACCAGCCCGCGATCACACCGGCGACCAGTGCGAACGCCGCGACCACGATGGTGGCGATCCACAGCGGCCCGCCGCGCGATACCGCGGACCGGACCCCACTCCTGGTCATAGTGGTTGAGCGTAAATTCATGACAGTGGGTGACGGGCGATGGGCCCTACCTCACTCTTGAGTGATTCCACAGCGGCGCGCACTCGGACTTCCAGCCTCTCGTTGCCGCAATGCTTCTTGCTGGAAGGCGGTCCGCGACGACGTTGCGCCGGTCGCGGTAGTCAAGGCCCCGGACGTGCTCAGCGTACCCCCTCTGAGCTGGTGAGTCGGCCACCTTGGGCGAGGTGGCCGGGCATGGTCCGGAGTGGGTCACGGGCCGTGGGTGTCGATCGTGCTCCTGCCACGGCCCTGAGCACGGCGATGAGAGGGAACCTGGAGCCGCCGCCGGCTTCCACGAGCGACCTGATCGGCCCGCGGCGTCCGGCGGAGACAGCTTTCAGCGCGGCCGTCAGCTCCGCCACCGCGAGGTCGGGCGGGCGGCGGCGTGGAGGGCACGTCGCGTTGTGGTGCTTGCAGGTGCTGGTCGCGGGTGTGTTCGTGATGGCCGCGATCCCCAAGGTGACCGCCGACCCGCAGGCCGTCGCGGGGTTCATCGCCCTGGGGCTGGGCGCGGTGGGCATGTACATCATCGGCGTCCTGGAACTGGCCGGTGCGATCGGCCTGCTCATCCCGCGACTGGCCGGGCTGGCCGGATTGGGGGTTGGTCGCCTTGATGATCGGCGCGGTCCTCAGCACCCTGCTGGTCCTGGGAGCGAGCATGGTGGCGATGCCGGCCGCCGTGCTGGTGCTCGTCGCCGTCATCGCCTGGGGACGCCGCCGCACCACCGCCGACCTCATCGCGCTGGCACGGCGGCACTGAGTAGCCCGCCCTGCTCATCCTTGTCGTCGAGGGTACGGGCGTGGTCCGGACACAGCCCCGTTCACCGACCAGTGGACGGGGCTGTGGCCTCGCTCATGCGGGCGGTGTGGGGTCACCGTCGGCGGTGGTGGGGAACGAGTGGTGCTCGTGGGCGACGACCCATCGGCCCTGCTCCTTGCGCAGCCCGAGGGTGAGCCGGAGGCGGTTCGCCGGATCATCGGCGAGTTCCTGCGGTGTCCCGCAGCGCAGCAGGGCGTGGGCGTAGGCGACGTCGTCGCCTGCGGTGACGTCGAGGGACACGATCTCGAATGAGGCGCCCTGCGCCTGCCACTCGAAGAACGGCGGCCACGTCTCGCGGTAGGCGTCGATACCGCGGACGCCGTCCTGTGGTGGCGGCACATCGAACATCACGATGTCGTCGGTGTGGTCCGCGAGGACCCGGCTCAGGTCCCCGGCGTGCACGGCCGTGGCCCACTGGTTGATCAAGGTCCGGATCTGCTCCTCGTTCTCGGTCATCATGGCTCCTTCTGCGGTGACGCGTGTCCTGTCGCCGTGTACAACCCGTGGGAGCGCGCGAACTCATCGACGGACCGGTTACTCCTCGCCGATCTCGTCGGGGAGTCCGAACATCGAGAAGATCTCCGGTGTGAGGAAGGAGACGACCTCCGTGATCTCGGTGCCGCGCAGGGTGAGCAGATCGAGTGCCGTAGCGACGTAGGCGGCGCGGTCGTCGTCCCACAGGTAGGTGCCGAAGGCGAGCTGGCCGTTGGCGTGTGCCGGCAGGAACCGCCACCGGTTGGTCAGCGGGCCGTCGACGAGGAACGCCCGGATGTCGCGGCGGCCCTGATACCACTCGGCCAGCGGCGGCATGGCGTACTTCGCGTCCTCGCTCAACATCGCCACGATGGCCTCGACGTCGCCGGTCTCCCACGCGGTCGCGTACTGCTCCGCCAGCCTGCGCACCCGGTCGTCGTCGACGGAGCGCAGGGTGGCGTGCCGGCTCGACTCCGGCCGTCTGTGTTCGACGGTCGTGCGCGCGCGTTGCAGAGCGCTGTTGGCCGACGCGACGGTGGTCTCCAGGATCTCGGCCACCTCCCGGGCCGAGAAGCCGAGGACGTCTCGCAGCACAAGTACCGCACGTTGCAGGCCCGGCAGGTGCTGGAGCACGGCGACGAAGGCCAGCTGCACCCCTTCGCGGGTCTCGTAGCGAGCATCCGGACCTACCGGCGGCGAGCCCAGCCGCGAGTCGGGATAGGGCTCCAACCACGTGGTCTCGGCGAGAGGCGCTGCCCCGGGACCGACATCCATCGGGAGCTCACGCCGTCGCCTGGACTGGATCATGGTCAGGTACCGGTTTGTCGCGATCTTGTAGAGCCAGGCGCGAAACATGCCGCGGTCATCGAATCGCGCCAAGCCGCGCCAGGCCCGCAACAGCGATTCCTGCACTGCGTCCTCGGCGTCATGGACCGACCCGAGCATCCGGTAGCAGTGCGCCTGCAGCTCCAAGCGAAGCGGGGCAACCAGGCGTTCGAACTCCTCGGAGTTGATCGCCGCTCCGCTGGAGCCGGCGTTGGCACGATCCACCCCACGGATCCTTCCAGACGGCCGCCACACCCCCGATGCGTGCGGCACTCCACCATGACGCCCTGCTAACTGCGTTTGAAATACTGTTCGGCGATTTTCGGTGGTGCGCATGCCGCCCAGCCGTCAACGAGCTGGTCTTCGCCGATGTCAACAACGGCGTCTACCGGGCCGGGTTCGCCGGCAGCCAGGACGCCTACGAGAA
>JBOHGM010000013.1:43596-61982 GCA_050699435.1 Pseudonocardiaceae bacterium
CTCTCGTCTCAACCCGTACATCAGCTTCACCAGCAACGCACGGCAGGCCATGGAGTTCTACCAGGGCGTCTTCGGCGGTAACTTGAGGCTGAACACCTTCGGTGAGTTCGGCGCGCAGGACTCGCCGGACGCCGACAAGATCATGCACGGCATGCTCGAGACGGACAGCGGGTTCACGCTCATGGGCGCCGACACCCCGGCCGGGATGGAGCACAACCCGGGGACCAACATCACGGTGAGCCTGAGCGGGGACGACGCCGACGAGCTGCGCGGCTACTGGGGCAAGCTGTCCGCAGGCGGCGCCGTGTCAGTCCCGCTGGAGAAGCAGATGTGGGGCGATGAGTTCGGCATGTGCGTGGACCAGTTCGGCATCGGCTGGATGGTCAACATCGGCCAGCCACAGGACTGAGCCGGGGTCGTGACCGTAGAGCTCTATCCGCCGATCGAGTCATCTACCTCTGCGGGTCACCCGGCCGATCCTGGCGCGTTCAGCGGCGAATGCCTCGGCGATGTCGGGGTCGCGATGGTGCTTACCGCGTCGCCAGATCCGTTGGGCCAGACGGCGGTTGCCGTGTCGGGCGTAGAGGGCGCCGAGTCGGGCTAGTGCGGTGCCGATGGTGGCTGGGTGAGCGCCGGGTTCGGCGATCGCGGCGTGGTAGGCGTCTTCGGCGTCGTCGGGATGGTCGTACTGGTTGATCCGGCCCAGGCGCAGCGCCGCCTGGGCCCAGTCGTCTCCGCTGGTGAGGTCCAGTGCCCGCGCGCAGGCCCGCGCCTGCACGGTGTCATCACCGAGCCGTTCGGCGAGGCGAGCCAGCTCGGTGGCCGCGCGACCGCTGATCGGGGTGTCCCCGAGGTGCATGGCCTGCTCGAACGCGTGCGCCGCGGTGATCGGAGCCGAATATTGTCTGACCAGGCCGAGGTTGAGCCAGGCCGACGCCGCGACGGTCGGGTCGTCGCCCTCGGCGGCGAGGTGCCACAGCTCGATGGCTCGGCCGGGGTCAAAGCAGCAGTACAGCTCGACCGGTGCCATCGCCGTCGCTACCCGTTCCCGGACACCGTCGCCCTCGTCCTTGCCGGCGAAGAGGGCAAGATCGACGGCGGCGCGGAGCCGGAGGCGCTGCTGGAGGTCGGGCCAGAGACCGCGCCTGCCGAATACGATGATGGTCGCCAACAGGTCAACCAGGGTCGGCGGGGTCGCCACCACGGCGGCGTCGACGAGGTAGGCGAGCGCATCGTGGCCGCGGCCGGCGCGCTCCAGCAACCGCGCCCGCAGCACGGTCACCTCATCGGGGCTCAGGTGGCGGGCCGCGAGGCGCACGGCGGCTTCCGCGTCATCGGGACGGTCTTCCACGGTGGCCAGGTGGGCCAGACTGGTGGCGGCCCAGGCCGCGGTGTCGGGCGGCGCGGCCTCGGACAGGTACTCCAGTAACGGCCGTACACCGGGGATCAGGCACAGCTTCCCGGCCGCGGCGAAGTGCTCCCCGGCGGCGATCAGCAGCGGGCGGGCCAGGTCGCGACGCTCGGCGTCGTCAGTGTCGGTCAACGACCGGAACAGGTGCGCCGCGCGTTCGTCGTCGCCGTCGGCGGCGGCCACCGACGCCTCCATCACGTCGGCCCGCACCGAGATCTGCGGCAGCGTCGCGCTCCAGTGGGCGCGCACCCGGGCAAGCACCTCCCGACACGCGTCGAGGTCATCGCGAGCCGCGTGGGCCGAGGCCAGCGCCAACAGCAGCTCCCCCGCGAAGGGCCCGCAGCCGGCGGCGTGCTGCTCAAGGACAGCCACTGCCTCGTCACTACGATCGGCCGCCGCCATCAGCTGCACATACCGCCCGGCGTCCGGGCCGTGCAGCAACGGCTGGTCCAGCAACGTCCGGTACACCTCAGCCGCGCCCGCAGGCTCACCGCTGGCAGCGAGCATCTCGGCCAGGCTCCGGCTGTACGACCAGTGCCACTCTCCGGCCTCCTGCACCGCAAGCCGCATGGCGGCTACCGCCCCGTCGGTGTCGTCGTCGAGCCAAGCAAGGCCGCCCACCAACCCCCACGCCTCCGCCCGCAACGACCCATCACCGCAACCGACGACCTCACGGGCCAGAACACGCGCAGCGGGCCGGTCACCGTTCTGGGCGGCTTGGCGGGCCAGCCACAGCACCGCAGGCGGCGACGCAACCGGATGCCGCAAGCCCGCCACCTCGGCGTACCGGCGTGCCGCCTGCTCTGGCCGGTCACGCTCCTCGGCGAGCTCGGCCAGCCGCAGCGACGCCAACGCCGCCGCGTCCGGGTCGCCGTCCACGGCAAGCCGATACGACACCTCAGCCGCATCGAGATCGGGCGGGCTCGCACCGCGATCAGCATCACCCTTGACCACCAGCTCCAGCGGTGTGAGCACACCAGAGGCCACCGCAGCACGATGGCGCTCTTGCCAGAACCGCGAACCGACCGGGAACACCACCCCATACACCGGCCGGTAACGGCCCTGCCCGTCGCACTCCAGCAGCGCCGGGTCCTGCGTCGCCCATTCCAGGGCGGAAGCCACCAGGCCCTCGTCGTCCACCGACTCAGCGGGGATCCCCCAGACGGCCATCAGCCGCCGCGCCTGGGCACACAGCACCACGGATGCGCGCCACCCCCGCCGGTCCACCCGATCCCAGCACAACGCCGCCATCACCAGGGCACACGCCAACGGCTGATCATCCCGCGCCTGCGCCAGCCGCACCTCGGCGCCGTCCCGCCACTCGAACAACTCGGCGAACTCATCAACCATGCCCGACACCGACCTCGACCCCTTCTCCGCCACGACGCGCGACGCTACCGCCATCACAAGCCGACAGGAAGCACCGGACCACCAGTGCCGCTCCCGACGCATACGCGGTGCCGAGCGCGAGCTCAGGCGAACAGCTCCCGGATGTCGTTGGCGTCAAGGCTCGCACCGAAAACATTGCCGTCGTCCATCACGTTGGAGAACAGCTCGGCTTTCCTCGCCTTCAACGCCATCACCTTCTCCTCGATGGTGTCCTTGGCGATAAGGCGGTACACCATGACATTCCGGGTCTGCCCGATGCGGTGGGTTCGGTCCACCGCCTGCGCCTCCGTCGCCGGATTCCACCACGGGTCGAGCAGGAAGCAGTAGTCCGCCTCGGTCAGATTCAGTCCGAATCCGCCTGCCTTGAGGCTGATCAGAAACACCGGAGCCGAACCTTCCTTGAAACGCTGCAACACCGCGGGCCTGTTGCGTGTCTTGCCGTCCAGATAGCAGTATTCCATACCCACGGCGTCCAGCTTCGCCCGGACATGAGTGAGGAATCCGGTGAACTGGCTGAAGACCAGTGCCCGGTGTCCGCCGTCGGTCACGTCGTGCAGCTGCTCCACCAGGGCGTCGATCTTGCTGCTGGGCAGATCTCCGTGCGCCTCGTCGATGAGCCCGGCGTGCAGGCTCAACTGGCGCAGCAGGGTCAGCGAGCGCAGGATCGTGAAGCGGTTGGAGTTGACGTCGTCGATCAGCCCGAGGATCTTCTGCCGCTCCCGTTGCAGATGAGTCTGGTAGAGCCTGCGGTGTCGCGGATGCAGCTCCACCTCGAGGACCTGCTCCTGTTTCGCGGGAAGGTCCGCGGCCACCTGCTCCTTGGTGCGACGTTTGACCAGCGGCTTGATCCGTCGCCGCAGCTGCGCGAGAAGCTCGGCGTCGCCCCGCTTCTCGATCGGCTGCGCGTAGTAGTCCTTAAAACGGGTCGGGTTCGGGAACAGCCCGGGCGCGGTGATCGACAGCAGCGACCACAGCTCCATCAGGTTGTTCTCCATCGGCGTGCCGGTGATCGCGAGCTTGACCGGGGCCGCAAGCCGCCGCGCGCACTGGTAGGCCTTCGACTGGTGATTCTTGACGTACTGGGCCTCATCGAGAATCAGGCCCGACCAGGGCTGCGCGGAGTAGGCGTCGAAGTCGATCCGGAACAGCGTGTAGGAGGTGACCACCACGTGGGCACCCGCGATGATCTCGTCGAGGGGCCGGCCGCGGCGGCGGACGGTGTCGGACAGCGATACGACGTTGAGGCCCGCCGCGAAGCGCGCTGATTCGGCCGCCCAGTTCGACACGACGCTGGTCGGCGCGACGATGAGGAACGGCGCGATGGTGGGGTCGACCTGCCTGGCATGGCAGATCAGTGCCAGGGACTGCACCGTCTTGCCCAGCCCCATGTCGTCGGCGAGGACGCCACCGAGCTGGCTTTGCCACAGAAACGCCAGCCAGCGGAACCCGTCCACCTGATACGGGCGCAGCTGCGCCGCAAGCGTCGCCGGCGCCTGCGTCGTCTCCAGGGGCGCGATCGACAACAGCCCCTGCACCTGCTGGCGCCACGCCGTCGCCTGGTGGTGGACGGTGCCCAGTTCGGTCAGCTCATCCCACAACCCGGCTTGGAACCGGCTGATCCGCAGGCGCTCGCCGCGCGAGTCCCCCAGCGCCCGCGCCTCCTCGATCAGCCTGGTCAGCGCCCGCAGTTCGGGCTTGTCCAAGGCGAAATAGGCGCCGTCGGCGAGCAGCATGTGCGACTGGCCACTGGACAGGGCCAGGAACACGTCGGTGAACGGAACCTCGTGCCCCTCGACGGTGATGCTCACCCCGAGGTCGAACCAGTCCGTCTCGCCCACCACGTCGTCGGTCGACACGCCGATCGACAGCGTGTCGCCCGCCTCCCGGTAGTCGGCGGGATCCCCGGTGACCTCGACGGCGAACCCGGGCCGGTCCGCCAGCAACGGCAGCATCTCGGTGGTGAAGCGCATGGTGTCGATGCCCCGGAACGCGGCGCGCGGGACCAGGGGCTGGTCCGGGTCACCGGAACGCAGCCCGAACGCCTCGAGCGGGAGGTCGAGATCGGCCAGCACGGCCCGCTCCGCGTCCGGATCCCGGTACCCGTCATCCGGCCGGGCCGAATCCAGCGGCACGCACCACCGCGAATCGCCCACCTCGTACGCCCACTGCAAGCTGACGTCGAGGTCGTGCTCGCCACCGTAGGACGCGCGGAGAACGAGGGTAGGGTCCGATATCGGCGGCGGCGTGAAGGACTCGTCGGACGAGATCACCGTGGCCGTGTGCCGTAGGCGCGGGTAGTACTCGTCCCGGAACCGGGCCAGCTCGGCCGCGGGAATCTCCAGGCGCTGGCGCTCCACCGCCATTCGTTGCAGCTGTGCGGGCACCGGCCGGGCCAACTTCGCCAGCCGCAGATGCCATTCGCCGTGATCGGCGATCGTCTGGACTTCGGTGCGGTCGATATAGACGACACCGTGACCTTCGGACCCGATGAACCGGATCGGCGCGGCATCAACAGGGCTCCCGTCCCCGGGGCTCCCGTCCCCGGGGCTCCCGTCGACGCGGATCGCGGGAGTGATCACGAGCATCCCGGACGGCTCGCTGGTGACGTCCAGGCAGAACTCGGCGTTGCCGTATTTCTCCACCGCGCCCAGCCGCTTGCGGGCGTGCACCAACCGCACGCCGATCGCGTCGGCCTCGTCCAGCATCGGCCACAGCTGGTGGGATTCGAACGCAGACAGCTCGATCGACTTCTCGTCCCCGTAGCACCCGTAGGACCCGTAGCTCGACGAGGTGTTACCCGACCGGTATACGGCGTACATCTCCCGCAGCAACCGTACGTGTGCGGGGACGTACCCACCGGAGTAGTGCACGGAGCCCAGCTTGGTCCAGCTCAGCCCGCCACCCACCCAGCCGTTCTTGCCCGGCGTCACCAGTCGGGCCAGCACCCGTACCGCCGGCTCGGTCGCGGCCGAGCTGTGCGCCGGCCGCGGGCGGGTGGCCGCGGCCAGCGTCAGCTCGACGGCCAGCGGTGCCCCGTCCGTCCGTGCTGCGGGGCCGACCGGACGGGACGTCAGCACGGAGTTCAGGGACTGCTCCCACGTCAGGGGCCGCGGACCACGCGCCGGGACCGGCCGGGACCGGCCGGCGTCGGCTACCGTCAGCACCAGCGCCGCGACGTGCTTGCAGTTGAACCCGACCGGGCAGTCGCACTCGCCCGCCTCCAACTCCAGGACGTCCCCGCCGAAAGACGAAAAGTACGCCGTCGTCGAGTAGAAATCACCGGTCCTGCCGCGCACGGTTCCGTGGAGTGCGCCTTCGGCGGAGTTCCACTGCATCCGGATGACCGCGCGTTGCCGTGCGTACTCAGCGCCTCTCGCGTAGGCAGCGGTTCCGACGGCGTCCTCGACCGCGTCGAGATCAACGGTAGAAACTGCGGACAACATGGCGGCCAAGGTAGCGGTTCGCACCGACACCATTCGTTCGCCACGCCCGGAGCACCGTCTGGTCTCGTCGGCGTGACGTCAATGTGGCCACCGGTGACGCTGACCGGGCGTCATGTCCCCCGGCGATCCTGCACGACGGGCTTACCTGTCGGGCAGCCTCATGTCGCCAGCCCTGCTGTAGGTGGGCGACGCGTGGCAGTCCGGAGCAGCGGAGGTCAGACCGCGACCTGGCGGGCCGTTCGGGCCAGTTCTTGGCGTCGGAGCTGAGGCCTGGATTCCAGGGCCTGCACCAGCGGAAGGGGTTTCTGGCGGGCTCGCACCGAGCGCAGCGGTCCACCCTGGGGGCCTCTACCAGGGAAAACGTGGGCCGCCTGGGGATCGAACCCAGAACCCAAGGATTAAAAGACCGCTGCCCCGAGTGTCGCCTAGTGGCGGGAAATGCTGACTAGTGCCGGTTAGTGCAGGTCGGCGGCCATTCGTGCTGGATTCGAGTGTCATTTGGTGTCGGGCAGTGCCGGGTTCGCACGAAACAGCGGAGCCCGATTAGAGCCCGGCGTTAGCCAGTTGGTTATGGACTACACCAACTGTCCGGCTGACCTTGGCACCCGGCTACTCGCCACCGTCGTCCGACTGTCGCAGGTTCGTACCTCCGGCAGGACTCGAACCTGCATGTCGACGATCATGGCTTTGACCTGCGCGTGATGGGGAATTTATGTGGGGCACGATGGGCGATGCGCTGGAAACCCGCGTTGGATCGCCTTCGCGATCACCTTCCCCGGACGTATCGTCCCCAGCAGCCAGCTAACCAACGCCGGTTGGTTGGGTCGGCCACGGGTGCGGTGGCGGGATTGCTGCTCCGTTTCCCGTGGCCGCCCGCCGAGCGAAGTGGGGCCCGGCGAGGTGCCTGTGGTTCAGGTCCTTTCCGTCGGCATCTTCCCGAATCGCGCGGATCAGTTTCCCGATATGCGGCTCCCCAGTGATCGTTTCCGGGCTGTCACGCAGCGTTGAATGAGATAGTCAACGTCTGGTCTGGAACACAGCCTGACAAACCAGCATGGGCGCACCTGATGGCCGAGCGCAGACGCAAAGCCCTGGTGATCTGCCGCCCCCGCCACGATACGGTGTCCACAGGGGATGAGTTGACATCGACCGAGTCGCCACCGCCAGCCTCGTTGTAACATCGCCAACGACGCTGATTTGAAGGCCGCGATCCAGGTTGAGCATTGGATGGATCATCAAGGCCTGCGGCGTTGTGGAGGGTGCCGGGCTCGTTGGCCGTGGGCACAGTGTGGTTGGGATGCGGTGATGAGTCCGACTGGCGGATCGGACCCGTGGGCGGTCGGCGATGTCGTAGACGGTCGCTACCAGGTGCTGCAGGTCGCTGGGGTGGGTGGCATGGGGCAGGTGCTGCGAGTTCGGCACCTGCAGTGGGGCGTCGACCTGGCGGTGAAGCGTCCGAAGGCCGAGTGGTTCGAGACCGCGGCGCAGCGTGAGAACTTCGTCAAGGAGGCCGAGACCTGGGTTTCGGTGGGGTTGCACCCGAACATCTGCGGCTGCCACTACGTCCGCCAGTTCGATGGCGTGCCACACGTGTTCGCCGAGTACGTGCCCAGCGGCAGCCTGCTCGGCTGGATCACCAATCGCGACTTGTACGCGGGTGGGCCGGAGACGGCCACGGTACTTGCCGTTGACCTGGCCATCCAGATCGCCTGGGGGCTCGACCACGCGCACGGCCGAGGAATCGTCCATCAGGACGTCAAGCCTGCCAACGTCCTCCTCGACAGCCACGGCGACGGCGCCGTCACCGCCAAGGTCACCGACTTCGGTCTGGCGCGCGCCCGCGCCGTCGCCGGCACGCACGCCACGGGAGCGGAGTCGGCGGGCCTCATGACGCGGGCCTACGCCTCTCCCGAGCAGCTCAACCGTGAGCAGCTCGACCGGCGCACGGACATCTTCAGCTTCGCGGTGTCGGTGCTGGAGATGTTCACCGGGGGCGTCCGCTGGCCGATCGGCCCCGCCGCGCGCGAGGAGCTCGCGGCCCGCCAGGGCGGCGCCGGTGATCCCGACCTCCCGCCGATCCCGTCCGACCTGGCGGACCTGCTGAACCGCTGCCTGCTTGACCTGCCGCCCGACAACGAATCGGCCCGGCCGGCGTCCATCACCTCGGCCCGGCCGGAGTCCATGGCCGAGGTGGCCGCCGAGCTCGCCGAGGTATACCGGCAGGTGACCGGCCGGAGGTATCCGGGCCAGGAGCCGCGGGCGGCCGACCTGCTTGGCGACGAGTTCAACAACCGGGCGCTGTCTCTTCTCGACCTGGGCCGGCCGGCTGAGGCCGAGACCATGTTCGCCTCGGCGTTGACCGCCGACCCGCAGCATGCGGAGGCCACCTACAACGCTGGCCTGCTGCGCTGGCGCCGCGGCGAGATCACCGACGAGGATGTCATCGTCGATCTCGACGCGGTCCGCATCGACACCGGGGAGTCGTGGCCGGCACAGCACGCGCTCGGGCTCGTCCACCTGGAACGCGGAGATGTCGCGGCGGCGCGGCCGCTGCTCGAGCGCGTCGACCGCGAGCAGCCCGGCTGGCCCGATGTCCGCACGGCCTTGGCGTCCCTCGATTCGGGCGCCATCGCCGACGCCCGGTGCATCGGCACGCGGGATATCCCCTGGTGCTGGACTCTCCCTGGATGGGACGAACCGATCCTCGAGGTCGACATCTCCGCGGACGGGCGGCGCGCGGTGACCGGGGGTGTCGACGACAAGGTCCGCGTGTGGGACGTCCTCACCGGACGGTGCCTGCACGCCATGGAAGGCCATGACGGAGTCCGGCACGTCAATTCTGTCCGGATCTGCCCAGACGGCCGATATGCGGTATCCACCGGTGGCGACAACACCGTGCGGATCTGGGATCTAGCCGACGGTAGGTGCCTGCGGACCATCAAGACTGCGGGACGCCTGGCATGGGCCAGCGTGAGTTCCCGAGCAGGCATTGCGGTTGGCGCGGAGTATACGAAATTTGACGGAGGACAAGGCGTTTCGATCATCGTCTGGGATCTGCGAAGCAGGCAGGTTGGCTGGCGCCTCGACGGTCCCATCGCACAGTTCGTCACGGTCGAACTCAGCTCCGACGGCCGCTGGGCGCTCGCTGCAGGCTACGCGGACTGCATAGCTCGCTTGTGGGACTTAGAGAACGGCGAGTGTCGCCAGGTCCTACCTGGGAAGGGCATCAATCAGTCGGCGCTGTGCTTCGACGTCGAGGCAGGAGTCGCGGCCATCGGTAGTGCTGGCCCGACCATCGATATATGGGATCTGGAGAGCGGTCGCCACATTCGGACCCTGACCGGGCACGCGCCGCTGGCGCTCAGCGCGGAGGGCACGCGCCTGCTCTCCGGGGGGCCCCGCGGCACGGTGCGGGCGTGGGAGCTGGCCAGCGGCCGGTGTGTGCGGACCTTCCGCGGGCACGACGGCCAGGTGCGCCACGTCCAGTGGGGGGCCAACGGCCGCTACGCGCTGTCCGCCGGGCAGGACAACACGGTGCGCCTGTGGCGGGTGCCCGGCGACTACGCCGTGCCACCCCAGCTGAGCCGTCCCCGCGAGCATCGGGAGCTGACCTGGCTGGACGAGAAGGTGGCGGCGCTGATCGACGAGGCGGCGCGTCACGAGGTGGCCGGGGACCGCGTCGCCGCGCTCACCTCGCTCCGCGCGGCACGGGCGGTCCCTGGCCACGAGCGGGCACCGAACGTCGTGGCGGCGTGGCACGCCTTCAGCCGGCGTGCCGTCCGCACCGGCCTGCGTGCGGTGTGGCTTGCCCAGGTCATGAGGGGACACGAGAGCGGCGTTATGGCCATTGACGTGGCCTACCACGGCAGGGTCGCGGTGTCTGGCGGACTCGACGGGACGGTTCGCTTGTGGGACCTGGACACGGGCGCGTGCCTGCGCACGATCACGACCCAGTGGAACGACAGGCGCGGTCCGTGGAGCGACGGGGTCGCTGTGGTCCAACTGAGTGTGGACGCAACACGAGTCATGGCGTCGTGCCGGGACGGATCGTTGGCGGCCTGGTCGGTCGAGACCGGAGAGTGCCTCTATTCGCTGGACGGCGAGCGCCTCATCGCGACCGACACGAGTCATTACGCGATGCACATGGTCGGACCGGTCAGCCGGGGGATGCGGTCGACCCGGTTCAGCGCCGACGGGCGGCGGGCGTTGATCGGCGGGGCGGATCGTGCGTTCCGCCTGTGGGACCTGGAGCGTGGTGTCTGCCTGCGGACGATGGCCGGCCACGACGACAAGGTCGAGTCCGCGTGGCTCGGCCGCAGCGGACAACTCGCCGCTACCGCCGCATTCGACCACACGGTGCGGCTGTGGGACCTCGCCACCGGCCGGTGCCGCCACGTCCTCCGCGGCCACACCGCCCCGGTGCTGGCCGTGGCGCTGAGCGACGACGAGGGTCTCGTCATCTCCGCCGGCGGCTACGACGACAGGACCATCCGGATATGGGACGCCGCCACCGGTGACAACCTCATGGTGCTGGACGAACAGCCGGACAACGCGCAGGCGGTCCGCTTCACCCCGGACGGGCGCTACGTGGTGTCCGGTGGCAAGGACTCGACCGTGCGGGTGTGGGACATCGGATCGGGGCGCTGCCTGCGCGCGGTCGAGGTGCGCCGCAACGGGGCCGGCTGTGTCGCTCCGACACCCGACGGAAACTTCGTCCTGTCCGGCGGCAGCGACGGACGCATCCGGCAGTGGGCGCTCGACTGGGAGCTGGATGTGCCGTGACGCCGGTTCACGTGTTCCGGCGCTCGCGATACCGCCGCTCGAATTCGGCGTCGTTGTACGACGGAGGTCTCGCCGACGTGGCCTCCTCCAGGACACCGTCATCGGCCACGTAGAAGTACACCCGCCCGATCATCATCTCGCCTAGGGGCACAGGAATATAGACGACCCAGCCGACGCTGAGCCGTTCCGCCGTCAGATCGGCGACCTGATATCCGGGCGCTTCCCAGCCGTTGTCGAGAATGTAATCGCGCACGATGCCGATCGCGACGTGCTCGGGGATCGGCGGAAGGTCAGTCCGCTCCACGACGCCAGCCAGCATCAGCTGGTGGAATGCGCCGTCGACGTCCGTGCCGTCGCCGAACACCCGGATCAGCAGGTCGCGCGTGACGAATCCGCCCTCAGCCGCGGCCACCAGGCCCGCCACTGCGCGCCGCGTGGTCTCGCCGTCTCGATCGACGAGGCTCACGGCGATGCCGGTGACGGTGTCGGCAGACCAGACACCGGGGATGGCCGCGGCGAGTTCGTCCGGTGCCGGCGACTCACCCCGACACCAGCACCCGCCGTGCCACCAGTAGCAGAACGACATCAAGCCGCTGGCGCCGCGCGCGTCGAGAACCGGGTCGGCCACCCACTCCGGCGCTCCGGCGAACAGGTCCGGGAACGGTGCGTCGCCCCGGTACGTGACGGCCAGTGCCGGCGCGTTCCACACCCCGCCGGACAGCACCGCGCGGTCACCGGGCAGCAGCCACAGCGAGGAACCTCCCCTCTCGGCGCTCTCGAACCGGGCGTGCGCTGGTTGCATCCTCGGCCCGTTGGCGGACCGGAGCGCGACGAAGGCCGCGGACAGCGTCGCCCACCGCGCCCACATCGTCGGCAGGTCCGGCATTCCGCGGACCGACCGGATCGGTCGGACTTCCGCCTCGGCGTCGGCTCGCGCGCGTGCCGCGGCCGCCTCCGGGCTGCGCAGCTGGCGGTCGCCGTGGCCCAGGTAGGCGGCCAGCCAGGTCGGCAGCTTCTCGGCGGGAAACCCAAACTCGGCCAGGTCGGCGCGATAGGCCTCGGGCGGAAACCGGTGCTCGGCGGGAAACGGCTCGATGCCATGGTCGTAGTGGACGCCGAGCTTGCCGGTGGCACTCAAGGTCAGCAGCATGCGCCACCACGGCCCGGCGGGCCGCGCGGCCAGCGCACGCTGCTCGCGCACCAGCCGCAGCACCGCCGCGCTCGGCGCGATGTCCGTGGCACGCGTGCCGTCGGTGTAGACTACTCGAGCGATCTCGGCCTGGCAAGTCAGCGCGAACACCGCGTCCAGGCGCTGCCAGCCGTCCGGGCCGGCCGCGGCGAGCTCACGGCCCACTCGCTGGGTCAGGGCGTGCGCCCGCGCCTCGACATCCGGGTCCGGCACCTGGTCCAACAGCGAACCAGCGTCACCCCTGCCCATGCCGTCGAACGCTTCGCGGAACGCGTTCGCGAATCCGCCGTCCGGATCCTGGTCGCTCACGCCGGCCATGCCCTACGCAACCGGTCGATCAGCGAGGTCGGGTTGAGCGTTCGCTGGAGCTGGAACAGATAGGCGACGGGCGATTCCCGGATGGTTATTCGGCGATCCCGGCGCCACTGGATTGGCGCGCCGGCCACGCAGGCGGCCACCGCGGCGGGCACGGTGATCGCCGGTGGCAGCCCGGCGGCGTCGGCCGCCACCGCGGCCAGTGGCGGCAACGCCACCGACTTCACGTTGGCCAGCGCACGCACCGATCCCAGCCCGACGCTGCGCAATCGCTCCCGTAGGTCGTTCAGCCGTGCGGTCACCGTCTGGTGGACCTCGGTCCGCAGATACTCCTGGAAGACGGTGAGGTCGCGCACGTCGTCGAGTTCGGCCAGCCGGTGGACCTGTTCAGCGACGTACGTGCGGAACGCATCCAACTCGGCGGCGAACTTCGCCCGGACATCGAGGACCTTGTCGACCGGCACGGTGTGCAGGTCCGCCGGAACCACGGTTTCGAACGCCAGGAACACGAACGCGTCCGACACGTCCGGCCGGTGCTCGCCGGCGTCGACGAGTGGCCGCTCGACCAGCGTCTGGACCAGACGGTCGAGGCTCCATCCAGACAGTGCGGTATGCGGCAGCACCTGATCAGTGACCGGGTGCAGGCGGTCCTCGTCGGCGACGCGCTCGGTCAGCGCGCAGGTGTAGACGGACGCCAGCTTCGGATGCATCCCCACCCACGTCCCACCTCGACCGGGTCCGGTGATCGCCAGTCCGGCATCCACCGCAGCCGCCACAACATCCGGGTCCATCTTGCTGACGTGCACAAACCCGAACCGGGGGTTCAGCCACGTCACCTCGTCCCCGTCAGGGTTCCCCGCAGAGCGCCGGTCGCCGGCGTACCCGAAACCAGCCACGGCCGGCGGAACACCCCAGGTATCAAGCTGGTCGAGCCCGAAGCGGTTGCGCAGCTCCCGCGCATGAGTCGTGACCAGCGCCACGAAAGGCTCCCCGACCTCGGCCGACGCCCACCGTGGCGGCGGGATGTCCACCAGCCACCGCGCCTCATGCAACCGCGCGGCCACCTCGGAGTCCATCAGCGGGTACTCGGGCGGGCGGAGCCGGCCCATCTTGGGCCAGTACAACGCCGCGTACTTCAACCACGTGTCGTCACGCACATGAATATGCGGGTAGTACAACGCGATCGAGTCCACCCGCTCCCTCCCGGCACGGCATGCCGCGCGAGCCTACCTAACGACCTTCAGCCCGTGGGTAGGTTGCGCCCACTCAAAGCTGGTAGACGTCTTCGATCATCGACCTGCTCGTTGTTGATGTTGCCCATGTTCTGGGCGCCCCGGCAGTGTGGTGGCTCAACGTATAGGAAACCGATGTCTGAACCGCCCCGGTTCAGTCATGGAGCGGGTGCCCTAGTTGAGTAAGTTGCACCGGCGTGCGAGCGCACGAAGGCCGGAGGTGCAGCTCTCCCCGGCGAGGAGCTGGGGCACCAGTTCATGGGTCAGCCGGTGGTGACGCAGCTCGTCAGGAGCAATCATCTCCGCCTGTATCAGGGCATCGATAGCGGGCCGCACCGGGGTAACCGGGGCGGCTCGTTCGCCACCGTGGCCCTGGGAGGGCTTCGAACGAGACTCTCCGCTCACCGTCGTTCCCGAGATCACCGTGGTCGCCGTCGACCTCGATCCGCAGCCAACGCCCCAGGACCGCGTGCCAGGTTGCGTACGACCAGATCGAGCGGATCGCGGCAGGTCACCCGCTGCCGGACGGCGGCTGCCTGCTCGGAAAGGTGCACCGATGTCTGCTTCCGGACGTGTGTACAAACGCTGTGGCTGCCTCAATCCCGAGACCCGACGACCGTGGGGAGTCCACTGTCCACGGTTGCCCCGGACAGGGCACGGGAGTTGGTATCTGGCCATCGAGCTCCCCGCCGGACCCACCGGAGCGCGGCGCCGGCTGCGGCGAGGCGGTTACCGCACCCGCGCCGAGGCCCAACAGGCACTGGCCGGGTTGCGCCCACCGCATCCCGCCGACCCACACCGGGCGCTGCTGACCACCGGGCAGTGGCTGCAGCACTGGCTGGCCACCCGCCTACGGCCCCGGCCCGCCACGCTGCGTAGCTACCACCAGCACATCCACCAGCACCTCGTTCCCCACCTCGGTGGGATCCTGCTGCGCGAGCTGTGCCTGGATGACGTGCAAACCACCTTCGCCGCCCTCGCCCGCACCCCCACCCGCTACGGCAAGGCCGGCGCCGCGGCCACCCTGCATCGCATCCGCGCCACCCTGCGGGTGGCGCTCAACGCGGCGTTGCGACGCGGCCTGATCGACACCAACCCAGCCCGTTACCTGGAGCTTCCCCCAGCGTCACGACCCAAAGCGGTGGTCTGGACCCCGCCACGAGTGGCGCACTGGCGCGCCACCGGCGAGCACCCCACCGTCGCGGTCTGGACCGTCGCCCAGACCGCACAATTCCTCCACCACATCCGCCGCCACCGCCTCTACCCGCTCTTTCGGCTGATCACCCTGGTCGGGCTGCGCCGCGGCGAGGCCTGCGCAGTGCGCTGGTGCGATCTGGACCTCCACCACCGGGCGCTGCTGGTCTGCACCCAACTCCAGCAGCACGGTGGCGAACTCACCGTCGGCGACACCAAGACCACCGGCAGCGTTCGGATGATC
This sequence comes from Pseudonocardiaceae bacterium, assembly GCA_050699435.1. Taxonomy (GTDB): domain Bacteria; phylum Actinomycetota; class Actinomycetes; order Mycobacteriales; family Pseudonocardiaceae. The sequence goes on from JBOHGM010000013.1 coordinate 58,796, forward strand.
GCGCTCGACCGGCTCACCGTCACCGTCCTGCGCCGCCACCGCGCCGCCACCGCAGTCGAGGGCCACGTGGGCGGATTCGTGTTCACCAACCAGCGCGGCGATCCGATCAAACCCGACCGGCTCGGTGAACTGTTCCACCGCCTGGTCCGTGACGCCGACCTGCCCCCGATCCGGCTCCATGACCTGCGCCACGGCGCGGCCAGCCTGTCCCTCGCCGCCGGCAATGACCTCAAGACCGTGCAGACGATGCTCGGCCACTCCAGCATCGTGCTCACCGCCGACACCTACACCAGCGTGCTGCCCGACCTCGCCCACCATGCCGCCGAGGCCACCGCGCGTCTGATCCTCACCTCCGCCGGCACGACCGCCCAGGCCATCCGCAACGGCCACCACAGCAGCCGTCACCGCGGCCCGACGAAACGCCCGCCACGCCGCACCATCGCGCGCTCGACACCGCCCTGCCGGCATTGACGAATCGCCCGCAGAGCCGAACGAGCGACGGACCGCAACCATCGGATAACCAGGGCGGCCCCGGGGTGGAGATCCCCTGGACCACCCGGCGTCGGGTAGACAACTGACCAGTATCACGAGGTGAGCGTCGGATAGCTCGCTGTCGTGACCCCAGGTCGGCCCCATACAAGATCACCGGGGCGGGGTCGAGATCCACGACGGTGCCCAACGTCGCAGGCTAACGCCTAAATTGATCTTGTGGGCCGCCTGGGGATCGAACCCAGAACCCAAGGATTAAAAGCGCGTGGTACCGGGTAGTGATGGTGAGGGCCGGTTTGTGCAGGTCAGCGGCCATCCGCGCTGGACTCGAGTGTCGCTTGGCGCCGGGCAGTGTCGGGTACGCACGAAACTGCGGAGCCCGATAGGAGCCCGGGATCAGACAGGTCGAGCGCCTGGTTCAGCGACGTGAGCCGCTGTCTTACCGGGCGTCGACGAGTTACGCGCTGAGCGTGCCCACTTCACAATTTTCGGTGGGCGCAGCGGGTTCAGTCCGTTGTTGATCGATACCGCACGGTCCTGCCGACACGTGCCAGCTGATCGCTGGTTCGTCGACGAGTCCTCCGTCAGACCCGAATCCGCGAGTAGTGGAGCGACACGTGCTCTGAGATGGCGATAGGTACCTTGGTGACCTGGGAAGATGATGTTTGCTAGGACATGATCTTCTCGGGTGGAGGGCACCTATCTGGTGAGCAGGGTACGTGGTGGGCGCCGGTCGGTGCGGCGGGTGCGGATCGGCGTGCCGGATCGGTCGCTGACCGCGGTGGCGGGGATGGCGGCGATCAGTGAGATGGTCGAGCGGCTCGGGGTGGTTGCGCTGCTGGATGCGGCGGTCGGGCCGATCAAGCAGCGTGCCGGTGGCCATGGTGCGGGGCAGTTGCTGGTGGGGTTGGCCGCCGCGCAGTGGGCGGGTGAGGATCATCTGGTGGGTCTGGATCGGCACCGGGCGGATCGGGCTGGTCAGGTGTTGACGCCGGTGCCGGGGTTGGGCTTGACGACCGCGGCGGGGCAGGCCCAGCGGTTGTCGGTGGGGCAGTGGGGCCGCGGTGGAGACCGGCCTGGCCGCGGTGAGCGAGCGGATGCTGGGCCAGTTGCCCGCGGGGCGGGTGGCGGCGCTGAGGCAGGCGGCGACGATCGATCTGGATACCACCGATATTGAGGTTACGGCCGTAAGAAACGCGGGGGTCGCCTACAACTACCAGGGGCAACGGGCGGGGCGTCCGCACGTGGCCAGCTGGGCCGAGACCGGGGTGACCCTCGCCGCGGACCTGCTGGCCGGCAATGTTGATCCTCGTCCGGGGGCACCAGGGCTGCTGCGCCGGGCGCTGGGGAGCCTGCCCCGCGGGATGCGGCGGGTGGCGCTGCGCGCTGATGCCGGGTACTTCGCGGTGGACCTGGCAGTGGCCGCGCATCCCGAAGGGTCGCGTTCGCCATCGGCGCCAAACGTATCGCTTCGCTCTGGGCGGCTCTTGCTGGAATCAAGGAGACCGACTGGGCCGAGGCCCTCGACATGCCCGGCGCCCAGGTCGCCGTCACCGGCTACTGCCCGGCCTGGTGGCCGGCCAACACCCGGCTGCTCATCCGCCGGGTCCGCCTCGACCCCGCCCAGATCAGCACCGACCCCCGCTCCCGGCGCCGCTGCACCCTGACCAACGCCTGCTGCCCCTCGACGAACTCGCCCACGCCGAAACGGTCTACGCCTACTCGTTCATCCTGACCAACCGCGACGTGTCGACCCCGAGCGCAGCCACGGCGGTCGAGTACTGGTACCGGCATCGCACCGAGATCGAGAACCTCTTCCGAGATGCCAAGCACGGCGCCGCGCTGCGGCATCTGCCCTCGGGCTACGTCGAGGTCAACACCGGATGGATGTGGGGCGCACTGCTGGCCACCAGCCTCGCCGGCTGGCTCCACCAACTCGCCCGGCTGCGCACCCTGCCACAACCCACCTGACCACCAGCCCACCACGGCCCAACCCACCACCGGAACCCGCCACCCGAAGCGACACTCGGGCCCTCGGCCTGCCCGAATCCCGAAAACACCCACCAAGAAGATCAACAACAACTAGCCGAGATCAACTTACAGCGCTACCCGCGGAATCGGGTCAGAGCCTCCTGCAGCTGGATCTACCTCTGCCGAGCCATCGACCGATTCGAGAAGGTCATCGACGTGCTTGTCTCCGAGAAGCGGGATCTGGTGGTCGATCGCTGGTTCGTCACCTGCGCGCTCGAGCACGGCCTGCGGCCCCACTGAGGGTGGGCACCCATCGGGCACCCGCTCTCTGCGACCTCTTCACCGAACTGGCCCTCGCCACATGAAGGGGACACCCGCCGGCTGAGTCTGTCCGCAGTCGGCGAACGCAATAGTGCGGCTTAGACGGTTTGGTATTGGCAGAACAGGAAGACTCTCGACACCGAATCGGGCCCGGTGGGGAAATGGAAGGTTCCCAGTTCTTCTTCCACGGCGCGTGGCAAGGGACCCAGTTCGATTTTGTCTAGGACGCCATGATAAAGACCGGGCCATTCAGCGCTGGCCACGCAGTGCACGTCTTTGGGGTTCCTCGCTAGATCGTGTGGGTAGCGGAGAGTGTCGGGATTAGGCTGGTGTGGGGGTGGTGACGGTGGGTAGGGGGAGCTTGCCGGCGATGAGGTACGCGATAGTGATCATTTTGTCTTTGCTG
>JBOHGM010000014.1:0-60493 GCA_050699435.1 Pseudonocardiaceae bacterium
GATGGCGAGGTCGCCCAGCTGGTTGTGGCTGATCGACAGGTCGCGTTGCCAGGCGGTGTTGGTGGGGTCGGCGGCGGCTCGGGATTCGACTTCTAGGTGAATGCTCTCGGCGAGCCGGACCGCGGCGGATAGGTCCCCGGCAGATAGGAATGTCTGCAGTTCCAGGTCTGCGACGAGGATCCAGGCTCGTTCGGTGGTCGGGATCAGGGGGCGGACTTCGGTCAGGTAAGCAGCCACTGCAAGAGTTCCGGGCAGCACCTGGGTGGCCTGCTTCGCGACAGCGGCGAGGTTGCCGTATTGGCCCAGGGCGGCGAGGTGACGGGGGAGGTCGAGCAGGTCGAGGTAGTCGGCGACGCCCTCGGTGAATCGGCGCGTTCGCATATCCAGGGCGCGCTGGTGCTGGTGGGTGAGACTGGGCGCGCGCCTTTCGAGAAGCTCAGCCGTCCACGGGTGCATTCCGATGTCTTGCCCGGTGGTCAGCAGAGTGAGGTCGGTGAGCCGGTCGACGTCGGCGTCGAGTCCGTTCAGGTCAGCCGTCGGCGCCTGGTCCGGATCCTCGGTGAGGGTCTGGGCGAGGTCTTCCAGGCGCATCGGTGCTCGGCACACGGCGACCTGATTGAGCAGCGCGCGCTGGCGTGGGGTGAGCAAACCGAGCAGTTCGTTGAGCAGGATGTCGGCGCTGCCCAGCAGCATCGCCTGGTTCATGGCCTGGTCGAAGGGGAGGGGCCGGGTGATGTCGATGCCCTCGTGCCGGGCGAGGTTGCGGAGTTTGGCCTGGACCTGGCGCAGGTGGGCGCGTCCGCCGCGCAGCAGGGCGTTAACGAACTCGATCAGCCGGGGGTGCCCGCCCACGGTGCGGTGCAGTAACCGGTGGTCGTCCGGTCCGAGGTCCCGCAGCGCGGGCAGCCGCAGGAACAAGCGCCGGAGTTCACTGGACGACAACGGCGGGATCGGGATGTCGGCCAGCAGGTCCGGCAGGCCGGGCAGCGGATAGCGGGAGGTCACCAGCACCGCGCCCTTCTTGGCGCCGTCGCACAGCCCGGTGAGGATGTCCTCGACGGTGGGATCCAGGAACTTCGTGCCACCAGGGGAGAGGTTCTGTTCGAAGTCATCGAAGACCAGCAGCAGGCGATGGGCGGCCATCAGCCGGCGCACCAGGTCGAGTTTGGGTAGGTCATCGACGCTCTGGTCGTGCAGCATCGGCACCACGTTGGCGAGTTCCGGTAAGGCGGTGAGTGCGCCGGCCACCGCGTTGATCAGGGCGGCGGGGTCCCAGCGGCCCTCGTGGATGGCGATGGCCCAGCCGTCGGTCCGCAGCCGGGTCAGCACCCGCCCGGCGACGGCCGTCTTGCCGATCCCGCCCACGCCGACCAGTTGCACCCCGGCCACCGCCCCCCACTCGTCCTGGGCGGCCTGGGTGCGGCGCAGGATGGCGGTGGCGGCACGGAGCTGCGGGCGGCGTCCGATCAGCGCGCCGATCTTCAGTTCCCGGACCGAGGTGCCGGTCGGGGCCTCCATCACCCGGGTAAGGGGTTGCGGGGCTGTCACGGGATCGACCAAGGGGGCATCGGCGTGAGCGCTGAGCAGCGTCGACACCCCGTACTCGGGTAGTGGGGCATGCTTGTCCTTGCGGTTCGCTGACAGGCGCTGCTCGGCGTCCCGGCGGGCCCGGGCTAGGGCCTGGCACACCGGCTGGCCCGGCTCGTTCACCAACTCCCGGTACAGCGACGCGGCCAGCGCGGTGGCGTACGGATCGGTGACCGGGGCCTGCATCGCGATGACCCGGTCGGCCCCGCGGCGAATCAGCCCGGTGCCCAGTGCCTCGGCTCCGGACGGTCCGCCGGAGCACGCCGACAACAGGATCAATGGAACCGGCTTGCTGGCGTGCCGCAGCGCGTCGATCAACGCCGCGGCATCCACCGGCACCGGGTTGCCGTCCTCGTCTTCGAGTTCGATCGTCTCGGGCGAGCCGTGCGCGGACAGGTGCAGCACGTGGTAGGCGTCGGCCCGCAACGCCTCGATGATCTGCTGCGTCGAAGCCACCTCCAGGATCTGCACCTGGGCGCGCGGGTCACCGGCGACGTTTGTCACCGCGTCCAGTACGGCCTGCATCTCGGCCTCGGTGTCCAGTGCCGGGTTGTCGGTGCGCGTTTCGTCGGGGGCGGCCACGGCAGCCAGGATCTTCAGCGGACCGGGTGCCGGGGCCGCGCTGGTCCGCGGGGTGCCGCTCACGCGGCGGATCACGGTGACCCCGGCTCGCAGCGCCAGCGGGCCGAGGTCCTGCCCGGTGCCGGTGGTCAGGCGCAGCAACTCCGCCGGCAGCGCCAGCGCCGGTCCGTCGGCGACCCAGACCACGTCCACCCAGTCCCCGGGGGGCAGCCGGTCCAGCAGATCGGCCACCAGCTGCTGGGACCGGTCGTCGAACACCGCGGCGGCCAGCTGCCGTCCGGCAGTCAGCATTCGCCCCGCCGCGACCAGCGGCCCGGCGCGCAGGCTCTCCCACGCCGTCCGCAGCTCGTACGGGAGGGCGCTCTCCTGGTGGCACAGCGGGGTACCGGCCAGTTCGACGTCCACCACCAGCCGTGCGCCGTCGCCGGTGGCGTTGATCAGCAGCTCGGTGCGCAGCCCGGCTCGATCCTTCGGTTCAGCGGCTCGGCTCGGTTGCCGGGTGCCGCGTGGTGCCAGGTGCGGCCGGGGTCCCAGGGGTGGTTCCGTCTCGTAGGGCTGGCCGGTCAGCAGGCGCAGCAACTGCTCCGCGCCCGCGACCGTGTACTCCGGGACCGCGTAGTGCGTCGTGGCGTTGCGCCCCAGCCAGCTCGGGATGTCCGCCGCGGAACACCCCGGCAGCACCACCGGCAGAAACCGGTCCAACGCCGCCTCGCGATCGGCGTACACCTCGTCCCGGATCAGTGCCGCCTCCCACCGCACCCCCCGCCCCCGATCCGGGGGCTCGCCGCCCTCGGCGCGCCGCCGATACGCCGCAGACGCCACCACCAGCACGAACCGCGCTGCCCGCAGCTCGCGCAGCATCCACAGTGGCCAGTCCTGACGCCGCTCGGCTGCCGGCTTGTCCAGCCGGGCATCGATCCCGTGCTCGCGCAGGAAGAGCCAGAACTCCCGGACCCGATCCTCGTGCTCGGCGTCGTCATGGGCGTAGGAGATGAACACCCGAACCGGATCGACGCCCGAGCCATCACCGGAATCGAATGCGCCCGGGATCCCGGGTACCCCCTCCTCGGCCATTTGCGTCCCCTCGCTACACACCAGTCCAGGCAACCGAACGACATCACACTGTCGAGATCGTCGCACCGGGAGTGGACGGCGGCTACCTGGGCGAGACGGTGACCGACGCATCCAGCTCGATGCCCGGCTTCGAGGGAACGCCGAGAGCAGTTTGGGCGCGCATGGTATCGGTCAGGCGAGTGCAGCAGTGCTGCGGCTTGAAGCTTCGATTGATACCGTCTCGTGCGGCCAGCTGACTCGTGGTACGACCGCAGGAGTGAGCGATTCGGTGATCGTGCGCCAGGCCCGTCCCAGCGAGTTCGATGAGGTGGGTCAGCTCACCTTCCAGGCATATCTCGCCGACGGCATGGTGCGCCACGCGGATTCCTACTCCGCCGAGCTGCTCGACGCAGCGCGGCGGGCCAGGGAGGCCGAACTGCTGGTGGCGGTGGACCCCGGCGGCGCGCTGCTGGGCACGGTCACGGTGTGTCTGCCGGGCAGCCCGCTGGGGGAGGTGTCCCAGCCGGGTGAACTGGAGTTCCGGATGCTTGCGGTGTCGCCCGATGCCCAGCGGCGCGGCGTCGGCGAGGCGCTGGTGAGCACGGTGTTACAGCGGGCGGACGATCTCGGCGCACACCGAGTCGTGCTGTGCAGCGCCGAGCACATGAGCACCGCGCACCGGCTCTATGCCCGGCTGGGCTTCATCCGGCTGCCCGAGCGCGACTGGTACCCGGTGTCCGATCTGCGGTTGCTGGCCTTCGGCCGAACTCGGAAGTGGCGTTCGGTGCCATAACACTGTTACTCACACTCACGACTCAGCTGCGCAGGACGACGGCGACGATGCCCGCCAGGTGCTCCAGACGGGCGACCTCCGCGGCGCGAAACATCGGCCCGCCAGGGCGTCCCACCAGCAGGACCCGCTCCGGACCGCCCAGCGGGCTGGCCGCGAGTTCGGTGCCCAGATCCCGCCACGGTGCGGGAACCCAGCTTTCCTCGCCGTCCAGGATGGTCGCGCGGCGCAGCGGCCACCACGGCAACTGCTCGGCCAGGGTCTCCGGCGCGGCTTGTGAGGCGGCCACCCGGTGCGTCTTGTCCTCGGTGGTCGTGAGCACGACCGCCCAGCCAGCTCGGATGATCTTGGGTACCCCGTCGGTGAAGATCTGCAGGCCATGGGCGGGATCGGCGGCGACTTCCTCTACCAGTTCCAGCTCCCGGTGGGTGTCCAGGACCCCGGCCCAGGGGCGGACAGCGTCGACCTCGACCCCCTCGATCGACTCGGCCGCGGTGATCAGCACATCCGGCTGCCCGCCCGAGGGAAGCTCCACGACGAGATCATCGATGGCGATGCCGGAACCCCGCTCGACGACGTCCACGCTGAGAATGTCGCCGCCCACGTTGCCCAGTGCGGTTGCCACCGCACCGAGGGCTCCGGGACGGTCCGGGAGTTGGACCCGGATCAGGAAGGACATCCGGCGCCCCGCCTCTCCATTCGGGGCACGGACCCCGCCGCCGTGCACTGCCGGGCGCCGATTGTGGCAGGCCGCCGGAGATGGCGCCGACTAGCCCGCACCGGCGGCGCAGCCCGCGCGGGCCGGTGGGCCACTGCGGCTTAGACTCGGTGGATCAGTAACCCGATGAACGCTCCCAGGAGTTTTGCGTGCCCACCATCTCCCGTGACGAGGTCGCACATCTCGCCCGGCTCGCCCGGCTGGCCGTCACCGAGCAGGAGCTCGACCTGTTCGCCGGCCAGCTCGACGTGATTCTGGCCTCGGTCGCCAGGGTCAGCGAGGTGGCCGCCACGGACATTCCGCCCACCTCGCATGCGGTGCCCCTGACCAACGTGGTCCGCGCGGACGTGCCGCGCCCCGGGCTCACCCAGCAGCAGGCGCTCTCCGGTGCGTACGCCGCGGAGGACGGCCGGTTCCGGGTGCCGCGAATCCTGGATGAGTCATGACCTTCGACGCATTTCCTCCCGGCGGAGGCGCCATCGTGACCGCTGACGCACTCTTTGCCGCGGAGGCACCGTCGTGACCGCCGAGCTGACCCGGCTTCCTGCCGCGGACCTGGCCCGCCGGATCCATGCGCGCGAGATCAGCGCGGTCGAGGTGACCCGGGCACACCTGGACCGGATCGCCGCGGTCGACCCGGCGGTGCACGCGTTCCTGCACCTGGATGTCGATGCAGCGCTCGGTGCCGCCGCGGCGGTGGACGAGAGCCTGCAGCGCGGTGAACCGCCTGCGTCGCCGTTGGCCGGGGTGCCCGCGGCGCTCAAGGACGTGTTCACCACCGCCGATATGCCGACCACCTGCGGCTCGCGGATCCTCGAGGGCTGGTGCCCCCCATACGACGCCACGGTGACCCGCAAGCTGCGCGAGGCGGGCGTGGTGATCCTGGGCAAGACCAATATGGACGAGTTCGCCATGGGTTCCTCGACGGAGAACTCCGCTTACGGGCCCACTCGCAACCCGTGGGATCTCGAACGCATCCCGGGCGGCTCCGGTGGTGGTTCGGCGGCGGCGGTGGCCGCCTTCGAGGCCCCGCTGGCGATCGGCACCGACACCGGCGGCTCGATCCGCCAGCCCAGTGCGGTGACCGGCACCGTCGGGGTCAAGCCCACCTACGGCGGCGTCTCCCGATACGGCCTGGTGGCGTTCTCCTCCAGCCTGGACCAGGGCGGGCCGGTGGCCCGCACCGTGCTCGACGCCGCGCTGCTGCACGAGATCATCGGTGGCCATGACCCGCTCGACTCCACCTCGATCGACGCCCCGGTACCGGCAGTGGTCGAGGCGGCCCGCGCGGGTGCCACCGGCGAGCTGAGCGGGGTCCGGGTCGGGGTGGTCAGCCAGTTCCGCGGGGACGGCTACCAGCCGGGCGTGCTGGGCGCCTTCGAGGAGGCCGTGGAGCGGCTGCGTGAGCTGGGCGCGCAGGTCGTCGAGGTGTCCTGCCCGTCCTTCGACCATGCGCTGCCCGCTTACTACCTCATCGCGCCCAGCGAGTGCTCCTCGAACCTGGCCCGCTTCGACGGCATGCGCTACGGGGTGCGGGCCGGCGACGACGGCACCCGCAGCGCCGAGGAGGTGATGTCGCTGACCCGGGAGGCCGGCTTCGGGCCCGAGGTCAAGCGTCGCATCATGCTCGGCACCTATGCGCTGTCCGCCGGGTACTACGACGCCTATTACGGGCAGGCCCAGAAGGTCCGCACGCTGATCACCCGGGACTTCGCCGCGGCCTTCGAGCGGGTGGACGTGCTGATCTCGCCGACCACGCCGACGACGGCGTTCCCGATCGGTGAGCGGGTGGACGACCCGCTGGCGATGTACCTGTCCGACCTGTGCACCATCCCGTCCAATCTGGCAGGCAACGCCGCACTGTCGGTCCCGGCTGGGCTGGCGGCCGACGACGGCCTGCCGGTGGGCCTGCAGGTGATGGCGCCCGCACTGGCCGACGACCGCGCCTATCGGGTTGCTGCGGCCTACGAGACCGCCCGGGACGCCGCCGACGGAGGCCCGCTGGCCCACCGCGTGCCCGAGCTGACCGAGGACCGCTCGTCGGGTCCGAGCATGGATGAGGTCGCAGTCCGATGACCGTTGCGCTGATGGACTACGACGAGGTGCTGGAGCACTTCGAACCCGTGCTCGGGCTCGAGGTGCACGTCGAGCTGTCCACCGCCACGAAGATGTTCTGCGGCTGCGCGAACGCCTTCGGGGCCGAGCCGAACACCAACGTCTGCCCGACCTGTCTGGGGCTGCCCGGGTCGCTGCCGGTGCTCAACGGCGCGGCCGTCGAGTCGGCGCTGCGGATCGGGCTCTCGCTGAACTGCTCGATCGCCGGGTGGTGCCGGTTCGCCAGGAAGAACTACTTCTACCCGGACATGCCGAAGAACTTCCAGACCTCCCAGTACGACGAGCCGATCGCGGTGCACGGCTCGCTGGAGGTGCTGGCGGACGGCTCGACGTTCACTGTCGGCATCGAGCGGGCCCATATGGAGGAGGACACCGGCAAGTCGCTGCACGTCGGTGGCGCCACCGGCCGCATTCACGGGGCAAGCCACTCCCTGCTGGACTACAACCGCGCAGGCGTGCCGCTGATCGAGATCGTCACCAAGCCGATCGTCGGCACGGGTGCCCGTGCCCCCGAGATCGCCCGGGCCTACGTCGCCACCCTGCGTGATCTGCTGCGTGCGCTCGGCGTCTCCGATGTGCGGATGGACCAGGGGTCGCTGCGCTGCGACGCCAACGTCTCGCTGATGCCGCGCGGCTCGTCGACCTTCGGCACCCGCACCGAAACCAAGAACGTCAACTCGCTGCGGTCCGTCGAGCGCGCGGTGCGCTACGAGATGCGCAGGCAGGCCGCAGTGCTGGCCTCCGGCGGCGAGATCGTGCAGGAGACCAGGCACTTCGACGAGGCCACCGGCACCACATCGCCCGGACGGCGCAAGGAGACCTCGGAGGACTACCGGTACTTCCCGGAGCCCGATCTGGTGCCGATCGCACCCGCCGAGGACTGGGTAGCGCGACTGCGGGCCACCCTGCCCGAGCTGCCCGCGCAACGACGCGCCCGGGCGCAGGCCGACTGGGCGCTGTCCGATCTGGAGCTGCGCGACCTGGTCAATGCGGGCGCCCTGGACCTGATCGCCGACACCGTCGAGGCCGGAGCGCCACCGGCCGAGGCACGCTCGTGGTGGGTCGCCTACCTGACCCAGCAGGCCAACTCCCGCGGTGTGGAGCTTGCCGAGCTGCCGATCACCCCCGCCCAGGTGGCGCGGGTGGTGGCGCTGGTCGCCGACGGTGCGCTGACCAACAAGCTAGCCCGCCAGGTCGTCGACGGGGTGCTCGCAGGAGAGGGTGAGCCCGACGAGATCGTCGCTGCTCGCGGCTTGGCGGTGGTATCCGACGACGCCGCCCTGGCGGCCGCTGTCGAGGAGGCGCTGGCAGCCCAGCCCGACATCGTTGCGAAGATCCGCGGTGGCAAGGTGCAGGCCGCCGGAGCCATCGTCGGCGCGGTGATGAAGGCGACCGGGGGCCAGGCCGACGCCGCGCGCGTCAGGGAACTGGTGTTGCAACGCTGCTCGTGAGTGGGTAACAGTGTGCCAGCACCGAATGCCACTCACGGCTCAATCGTGCCCGCCGCCGGGTCCTACCGGGTCGGTCAACACGAACACCCGTTCGTCGCTGGAGATCGGCTGCCCGCCCTCCGTGTTGACGGTGGCCAGCCACACCATCCGCTCCTCTGGGCTGAGCGCGGCCGCAGCGACCCGGCCGTAATGCTCCAGTGGGATCTCCAGGGGCTGGCCGAGAAACGTGTCAGCCGGTCCGATGCCCAGCGCGAACATCGGCGCCCCGCTGGTGAAGGCCACCTGGATACGGCCCCGCATCACGACGCACCCCGCCGCGCCGGGCTGGGCAGGCCAGGTCCAGGCCGGCGCGCCCAACGGACCTGCACGCCGCACCCGGTACAGCAGATCGCGGCCAGGGACCCGGTCGGTGACGAACAGTTCGTCGTCGAGCGGACTGGTACACAGGCCACCTGGCGCGTGCAGCCCACTGGCCAGCACCTTGGACCCCGTGGCGTTGCCCGGGGCCGGGCGCCCGGAGGGGTCGATCCGCAGCACCTTGCCTGCCAGCGACAGCGGGTCCGCCGCCGCAGCGGGGTCACCGGCGTCGCCGGTGGCCACCACGAGCATCCCGTCGGCGTCGAGCGCGAGGGCTCCCGCGTTGCCGGTAGGGCCCCTCGGGATGCCGGCCAGCACCGGCTTGGGGACATCGCCGGGAGCGATCCGCACTACCCGATTGTCGAGGGGGGTGGTGATGTAGGCGTAGATCAGCTCGTCCTCGACGTAGCTGGGGGACAGCGCGAGGCCGGTGAGCCCGCCACCACCGGTGGCGTCCACCGGCAGGGTCACCACCTCCTGGGTAGGCCGGTCCTGCTGCACCCGCAGGATCCGGCCGGTGGTGCGCTCCGCGGCCAGCCCCACCAGCGCCGTCCCGTCGAGCACGATCAGCGCGGAGATCGGCTCAAGACAGGTCGCGACGACCTGCGGGTCCGGGTCGGTGCACCCGCGCGGTGGACCTGGCGTGCCACGGTCAGGTGCTCCGGGGGCACCCGGGGTTTCCGGTTGCGGCCCGGCCTGCGGTCCGATCTCCGGTTTGGGCCGGAACGGTCCGGCCTCGGGGTCCGGGAACTCCGGCGTCACCCCACACCCCACCAGCATCGCCGCCAGCACCAGCGCTGCCGTCAGCAATGCCGTCATCGGCGGCCGGGACGCACCCCGGCGACCGGCGCCGGAACGGGCCGGCACAGGGGATCGCATGATCAGCCAGGCTAGGGGCAGACCCGTAAGCCGTGGGTGAGCGGACCGGGCTCAGCGCGCGAGCGGGTCGGGCAGCCGCCCTCGGCTGACGGTGGCCAGCACCGGGAGGTCCCGGGCGCGCACGGTGGGCAGCCGGACCTCCTCGCCGCCGTTCAACACGGCCCACACCCGGGATCGCTCGTCCACCCGCAGGCCGTTCAGGTCTGACCAGTTCACCCTGCGGGCGCCCAGCACCCGCCGTGCCAGCAGCGTGTCGGGACCCGCGACCGTACGGGTCCGCACGAGCCAGACCACGACCGCCAGCGGTAGGACATAGAGCACCTGCAGCCCTGGTGCGCTGAAGGCCACCGGGGTCACGCAGACGGCCAGCCCCCACACCGCGATCAGCGCCGTGAGCGGTGGCCGGAAGGTCACGGTCGAGGAGTCGGTCACCGCGCTATCGTCGCAGAGCGCGGTCGGTCCCGGGAGTAACTAACCTGCCAGGCCCAGATCGCCAGCACCCCGAGCAGGGCGATCCAGGCGAGATGGGCCGGCCAGAACTCACCCCGGTAGTCGGGTAGCAGCGGGCTCAGCCAGCGGTAGACCGGGGAGCCGGTGGCATCGAATCCGAAGACCCAGGTCAGCCGGCCCGGGTAGCCATCCGCCAGCAGCCAGCCGTAGCTCAGCACACCGGCCGCCGCCGACGCCGCAGCGACCGCGCGGACCGTGCGACCGCACCGGGCCAGCCAGCACAGCACGATCAGCACCGCCAGCGGCGCCACGACCACGACCTGCCGGCCCGGCCACCAGAAACCGTGCATGGTCAGCGCGACGAACGTGGCGACCAGCCAGCCGACCGCGAGTGGCGCCAGCAGCGCGGCGGACCCGCGCGGCGGGCGGGCCAGCAGGGCTGCGACGGCCGGGACGACCAGCAGCCAGGCCGGTTGCCAGGCGGCCAGCCCGAAGTCCCGGTCCACTAGCAACCCGACCAGCCGCACGCCCCGGCCGAGATAGTCAGGGGAGACGCCGACGACGGAGAACTCGCCGGTGCGCTCGAAATGGTCGCCGCTGGCATACACCGTCCAGCCGCCCCACACCGCCCGGTGCCCGGCGAGGTAGCCGACGCCCAGCACGGCGAGCACCCCGCCGCCGGTGCGCATCTCGCCGTGGCGCCCCGCCCGCCACCAGCGCAGCGCGCCCAGTACCACAAGCACTGCGGCGACCGGCGCGTACTTGACCGACAGCCACGGCAGCGCCACCACGGCCGCGACGAGCACAACCAGGTTCCGGCGCTGCGGCGGGCCGGTGAGCGCGGCCACCGCGACCAGCGTCGCCAGAGCGGCGGGCAGCTCCGGATAGAGCTGCTGGCCGTATACCGCCAGCGGGGCCGACGCTGCCGCCAGCCCGACCCCAGCCACCGCCAGCGGTAACGGGACGGCGAACCGGCGCACCGCGACCCACAGCATGAGCCCAGCCAGCGCCCCGGCCAGCAGCGCCAGCGCCAGCTTCGCCGCGATGAACCCGCCCACCACCGCGGGGACCGCGAGCAGCAGCGGTAGCAGCGGATCGTGCGGGCTGATCTGCTGACCGTCGGCGCGCTCGGCGGTTTGCACCGGCGGTTCGACGTCGGCGAAGGCGCGCCAGCGCCGCTCGGCGACCTCGTCGGAAGTGTCCAGGTCACCGTCCTGACCCAGGGAGATCGCGGTGAGCAGGTACTGCGTCTCGTCCACCGCGACGCGTGCGTCGAAGGTGGCCTGCACGCCGATGCCCAGCGCGGCCGCGAGCATCGCGACCAGCGCGACCACTCCGACCGCCACCACCACCGGGCGGCGCGCGGGCTGGCCGGTCACCGGGCCATTGGTCACCGGGCCACTGGTCACGTGGTCAGCTTGACCTTCGCGGCCCGGCGTGTGCCGCGGCCAGCCGCGATAGCGAGCAGCACGAGCAGCACCGCCCAGACCAGGTGCGCGGCTTCGTTCCCGAAGGCCGGCAGCAGCGGGCGCAGCGCCTGGTAGACCGGGGCGTCGACCTGGGAGTAGCCGGTGACGTGGGTGTGGCTGACCCAGACGATGTCCCCGGCATACCCGTCGATCAGCAGCGCCGCGTACGTGCTCACCCCGGCCAGGCCGAGCGCGGCAGCGACGGCGCGCCCGGCGGTGCCGCTGCGGGCCAGCCAGCAGAGCACGGCCAGCAGGGCAAGCGGGAGCACCACGACGGTCTGGCGGCCGGGCCACCACCACCCGTGCATGGTCAGCGCGAGGAAGGTGGCGACCAGCCAGCCGGCCAGCAACGGCGCGACCAGCGCGGCGGCCGCGACGCTGCGGGGTGGTCGGGCGAGCAGCGCGGCCACCGCGGGGACCACGAGCAGCCAGCCGGGTTGCCAGGCCGCCAGGCCGAAGTCGCGATCGACGAGCAGCCCCACCAGGCGCCAGGTCCGCGCCAGGTAGTCGGGGTCCGCTCCCACCACGGCGAACTCCCCGATGTCCTGGAAGTGGTCGCCGCTGGCGTACACGGTCCAGCCGCCCCACACCGCCCGGTGTACCGCGAGGTACAGCGCCCCGGCCGCGGCCAGTACGGCGCCGAGGGCGAACACCTCGGTGCGCTGCCCGGCCCGCCACCAGCGCAACGCCGCCAGCCCGGCGAGTACCACCGCCACCGGGGTGTACTTCACCGACAGCCAGGGCAGCGCGGCGACGCTCGCGGCCAGCAGCAGGAGCTGGGGCCGTCGCGCTGGCCCGGTCAGCGCGGCGACGCCGAGCAGGCAGGCCAGCGCGGCGGGCAGTTCGGGATAGAGCTGCTGGCCGTACACCGCCAGTGGCGCGGACGCGGCTGCGACGGCGACACCGGTGCCGGCCAGCGGCAGCGGCACCGCGAACCGGCGCACGGCTGTCCATACCGTCACGGCGGCCAGCGCGCCGGCGAGCAGCACGAGGGTCAGCTTGGCGGCCACCCAGCCACCCACCGCCACCGGCAGCGCGAGCAGCAGCGGCAGCAGCGGATCGTGTGGGCTGATCTGCCGCCCGCCGTCCAGACCCCCGCCGTCCAGACCCCCGCCGTCCAGACCCCCGCCGTCCAACACAACCGTCTCCACCGGCGGTGCGACGTCGGTGAACTGCTCCCAGCGGCGCTCGGCGAGTTCGTCGGAGATGTCCAGGTCACCGTCCTGTGCCAGGGACAGTGCGGTGAACCAGTACTGCGGCTCGTCCACGGCCAGGTGCTCGCCGGGCATCGCGGCCACGCCGATGCCCAGGGATGCGGCGATGACCGCGATGAGGGCAACGGCCACCAGCACCGGTCGTAGCCGCGGCGGGAGTTCCGGTTCGGCCCTCGTCGGTGCCTGCTCGGTCTTCACCGTGCCGCGGGCACGGACTCGTCCTGACGTTTCAGGGATGCGGCCGCAAGCTGGCGGGCAACGAGGTCGGCGAGGTCGGTCTGAGGCACCCACCCGAGCGCCCGGCGCAGCGCGCGGGTGTCGGCCAGGGTGTGGGTCACCTCCGCGGGGTGCGCGAGGGACGGTTCGGTGCGGACCTCGACGCCGGCCGCGGCGCACACCGTCTCGGCGAGTTCTTGCAGGGTGTGTCCTACCCCGGTGCCCACATTGAGCAGGCCGCATATCCGCCGGTCGGCGAGGTCGAGGAGGACCTGCACGACGTGACGGACATCGGTGATGTCGCGGGAGCGTCGCGGGCTACCCAGCAGCTGCAGCGGCCTGCCGCAGCGTGCGGCCTCGATCCATCGCGCCAGCGCCATGCCTGGTCGCTGCCCCTCACCGGCGACGGTGAACGGCCGCAGCACGGTCACCAGCCCACCGGCCTGCGCCCGGCCCTCGCAGAGCCGCTCGACGAGGAGCTTGCTCTGCGCGTAACCGCCGCGGGGACGTAACGGGTCGCTCTCGGCGCTGGGCTTCGCCGTGCGGGTACCGCCGTAGACCGACGACGAGGACGTCACCAGCAGCGGGGTCGGCAAGGGGGCAGCAGCCAGGACCGCGGCGGTGGCGAGGACATTGTCCCGGTAGCGGTGCTGCGCGGCGTCCGGACGCGGGTCGCGCACGTCCGGGCAGCCCGCGAGGTGGTAGATCACCCGCGCTTGGCCCAGCGCGGCGCGCACGTCCGGATCGGCGTCCAGCAGGTCGGCGACGATCGTGCCGGCCCCCGGGGGGGCGCTGAACGAGCGGCGGTCGATCCCCACTACCGGCTCACGCTGGGCGAGGGCCTCCACCAGGACACCGCCGATGAACCCCGCCGCCCCGGTGACCACAGCGACCACGGCCCACTCCTCCTCGATTAGGTGAGACTGTCCGAAATGAGGTTAGGCTCACGTTAACACCGATGGGTGACGACAGAAGGAGATCGTGATGGCGGCGTTACGCCGGGTGCGCCTGCTGGCCGGGGTCACCGTGCTGGCCGTCGCCGTCGGTTACCTAGTGCAGGTGGTCGACGGTGCCGCGCTGGGCGAGGTGGCCCGGGCGGTACTGGCCGACCCATTCGGGCTCGCCGCCGCGGTCGCCTGTTACGCCGCCGCGTTCGCGCTGCGCTCCTGGGCGTGGCGGGTCACCCTGCCCGGCCTCGGACTCGGCCAGTCCTGGGCGGCGCTGCACGTCAGCCTGCTGGGCAATCACGTACTGCCGTTGCGTCTCGGCGAGGTGCTGCGGGTGACCAGCGTGTTGCGCCGGACTCCGCTGGCACCCCAGCCGGTGATCGCCTCCGCGGTCACGCTGCGCGCGGCCGACCTGCTCGGGGTGCTCGCGCTGGCGGTACTCGCGGTACCCGGCCTGGTGGCGGGGCTGGTGGGGCCGTGGTGGTGGGTCGCAGGGGTCGCGGTCGGGGTCGTCGCGGTGCTGGGCGTGGGCTGGTCGTGGCGGCTGGCCCGCGGTGGGGCAGCGGTACGGCTGCCGACGCTGCCCGTCGGGGTGGCGGTGCTGCTGGCCTGGGTGCTCGAGTCGGTGGTGATCCTGCAGGTCGCCCGGCTGGCCGGGTACCCGCTCGGGCTGGCCGAGGCGGTCGCCGTCACCGCGGTGACCATCGCTGCGCAGGCGGTCGCCGTGACCCCGGGTGGGCTGGGGTCGTACGAGGCCGCCGCGACGGCCGCGCTGGTGACGCTCGGGGTACCCGCTGGGCCCGCGTTCGCCGTTGCGCTGACCACCCATGCGGTGAAGACCGGGTACGCGCTGCTACTCGGCGCCGTCGCGCTGCTGGTGCCGGAACCGACCTACTGGGGCCGGTTGCGGCTGCCCCGGCGGCTGCCTGCGCGCCCGGCGCGCTCCCTGGTGCCGGATGACGCGCCCGTGGTGGCTTTCTTGCCGGTGCATGACGAGGAGGCGACCGTCGGCGCGGTGGTGGCCGGGCTGCCGCAGCAGGTGCACGGCCACCCGGTGACCGTGCTGGTGATCGACGACGGGTCGGTGGATTCCTCCGCGGAGCGGGCGGCCGCTGCCGGTGCGGTGGTGCTGCGCCAGCCGGGCAACCTCGGGCTGGGCGCGGCGGTGCGCCGCGGGCTTCGGGAGGCGGTCACCTACCGGCCCGCCGCCGTGCTCTACCTGGACGCGGATGGGGAGTACCGGCCCGCTGATGCCGCCACCGTACTGGAACCGGTGCTCACCGGGGCGGCCGACTACGTGGTGGGCTCCCGCTTCGCCGGGCGGATCGAGCGGATGCTGCCGCACCGGCGGCTGGGCAACCGGGTGCTCACCGGCTGGGTGCGCTGGCTGACCCGATGCCGCGACATCACCGACGGGCAGAGCGGCTACCGGGCGTTCTCCCCGGAGGCGGCGGCCGACGCCGAGGTGGTGCACGACTACAACTACGCCCAGGTGCTCACCCTGGACCTGCTGGCCAAGGGCTACCGCTACGCCGAGGTGCCGATTCGGTATTCGTTCCGGGACAGCGGGACCTCGTTCGTCCGGCTCGGCCGCTACCTGCGCAAGGTCATCCCCGCCGTGCACCGCGAACTCAACGCCGAGCGCCCGGCCCGTCCCGACCCTGCAGACCTGTCAGCGTGAGCACCCGTCGACTCGCGGGAGGAAGTCCACCGATGGGGGGAATCAGCCGTCCGGATCAGGACGACAACCCCAAAACAGGTAACACCAGGAGCGCCTGGGCCGGTACACCGCGTGGAGGTGATGACCGTGTCCGACACCAACGTCCACACTGCGGACCGGCTTTCCGCTCAGATAGCGTCTCTGCACGCCTGCGACGGGTACGTGGTGCTGGTCGTCGACCCGGAGACCGGCGAGGCAGACGCGCACGGCCCTTACGATGGGCTCGGCGCCACGCGCCACGCGCAGCAGTTACGCCGTGAGTTCGATCGCGCGGAGCTGGCCGACGTTATGGTGCACGTCGTGCGACTGCACCGCCCTCGCCAAGCATGACGTAGCGGCCGTCGGGTGACCTGCACTCAATCCTCCACCACGTGCTCGGCGAAGCGGCGGCGGGCGGCGGACCAGGCGATGGCGTCCCACTGGCCGTCGCGCAGCGCGTCCACCGCGTCGTAGGCCATCGCCATCGCGTGGTGGGTGTTGTCGTGCACGAACAGGCCCAGCCGGCCGAAGGTGGTGACCCGGGGCAGCGTGGCTGCCCAGGCGTCCAGGCCGTGCAGGTGCGCGGTGTAGCCGGTCTCGTAGACCGGGTACACGGTGCGCAGCCGCCGCACCACCACCTCGCTACCCTGGACCGGCGGCAGCCCGGAGCGCGCCAAGGTCTCGGCCACCAGCTCGGCGAGTTCCCCCTCGTCGGCACCCCACCACCGATCACCGAACTGGCAGGGGATCTCGCAGCACAGCACCGTGCGGTCCGCCGGATCCGCTGCGGACGACCGATAGTTGGCCGGTTCGGAGATCCGGCTCACCGGGGTGTCCAGGCCGGGCAGGTAGTGCGCGTCGAACCCGGTCCACGGGCGGCCCTCGTGCACCAGGTAGACCAGCACCATCGAGCGGAACCGCAGTGCCGCTGCGGCGTCCACCGCCGAGCGGGGCGGGGCGGGTGCGGCGATCCGGGCCAGCAGCGGGAGCGGGATCGTGGTGAACAGGTGCCCGGCGGTGAGCGTCTGCCCGCTGCGGGTGCGCACGGTGACAACGTCCTCGGCTGGGCACACCTGGTCGACCTCGGTGTCCAGCCTCAGCTCAGCACCGGCATCGATGGCCGCGTCGGCCAGCGCGTCGACGATCTGGCCGAACCCGCGACGGGGGTAGTGGAAAATGCGTCCCTGCCCGCCCCGTCGCTGCCCGCCGAAGCGCTGGCGCAGCATCTTTCGCGCGATCTTCCAGGGGGTGTCCGCGCTGACCCGTCGGCGGGCCTGCTCGGGGTCGATCTGCTCGCCGGGCAGGCCCCACAGCTTCACCGCGTACGGGGCGTAGAGGGCGTCGTAGAGGGTGGGGCCCAGGCCGGCGCGCAGCGCGTCGGAGTAGCTGGCCGGCTCGTTGCGGCCGCGTAACGGCTCGGTGAGCGCCTCCGCGGTGATCCGGGCCAGCATCCCGGCGGGCAGCGTCCGGAGCAGTTCGCCGGCCCGCAGCGGGAACCCGACCCAATTCCCGGCGACCCGCAGCCTGCCGTTCCGCGGCCGGCACTGCAGGTCCTCACCCAGCAGCCCGCGCAGATCGGCCAGCACCGCAGCCGGGGTGGCCGGGTGCAGGCGGTGGCTGCCGTGGTCTACCCGGACCCCGGCGACGTCGAAACTCGCCGCCATCCCGCCGACCGCCGGGGCGCGCTCCACCACGATCGTGGACAGGCCCGCTCGCCCGGCCCGCCAGGCTGCCGCCAGCCCGGCCGGACCCGCGCCCAGGACAATCAGGTCCGCGCTGGCCAGCACGTCGGAAACCCTACTATTCCCAGGATACGGGAGGGCGCCGTGTGTTGTTGACGGTGCCCGGGCGGGCCGGTTAACGTCGGCCACGTGTTGATCCCCACCGTCCTCGTACTTCGCAGGCGCGTCGGCTGAAGAGTCACCAGCGGTCGACGCGCCAACCCTCGCCTTCAGCCCAGCCGGGCGGCGGGGGTTTTTTCGTGCCCAGGACGACAGAACCACGAGCTGAGGCAGGACCATGACCATCGTGACCCCGCGAGAAGTGCCGATCCCGGCCCCCCCGCCCAAACCGGCCCCGCCCGCAGGGGCACCGGTGCGCGTCACTGGCGCGCAAGCCTTAGTGCGATCTCTGGAAGCCGTCGGGTGTGAGGCGGTATTCGGCATCCCTGGTGGAACCATTTTGCCTGCGTACGACCCGCTGCTCGATTCCACCATGGTTCGCCACGTGCTGGTCCGCCACGAGCAGGGCGCGGGGCACGCCGCGGCCGGTTATGCGCAGGCCACCGGGCGGGTCGGGGTGTGCATGGCGACCTCCGGTCCGGGTGCCACGAACCTGGTCACCCCACTGGCCGATGCGCATATGGACTCGGTGCCGGTGGTCGCGATCACCGGCCAGCAAACCAGGGCGCTGATCGGGACGGACGCCTTCCAGGAGGCGGACATCACGGGCATCACCATGCCGATCACCAAGCACAACATGCTGGTGAAGGACCCGGCGGACATCCCGAGGGCGATCGCCGAGGCCTTCCATCTCGCCGCCACCGGGCGCCCGGGACCAGTGCTGGTGGACATCCCGAAGGACGTGCTGCAGGAGCAGACCTGGTTCTCCTGGCCGCCCGAGATAAACCTGCCCGGGTACCGGCCCACCACCCGGCCACACGGCAAGCAGATCCGGGAGGCCGCCCGGCTGATCGCCACCTCGCGGCGACCGGTGCTCTACGTCGGCGGCGGCGTCATCAGGGCGCAGGCCACCGCCGCGCTGCGGGAACTGGCCGAACTCACCGGCGCACCGGTGGTGACCACCCTGATGGCCCGGGGCGCGTTCCCCGATTCGCATCCGCAGCACGTCGGGATGCCCGGGATGCACGGCACGGTGGCCGCGGTGGCCGCGATGCAGCGCTCCGACCTGCTGATCGCGCTCGGTGCCCGGTTCGATGACCGGGTGACCGGGCAGCTGTCGACCTTCGCGCCGGACGCCCGGGTGGTGCACGCCGACATCGACCCCGCGGAGATCTCCAAGAACCGCCGGGCCGACGTGCCCATCGTCGGTGACTGCGCCGAGGTGATCGGTGAGCTGATCACCGCGGTACGGGCCGAGTTCGAGACCAGCAGGCCGGACCTGGCGCCCTGGTGGGCGCAGCTGGAGAGCTGGCGGTCGACCTTCCCGCTGGGTTATGACCGCCCGACGGACGGGATGCTCTCCCCGCAGTACGCCATCGAGCGGATCGGCGCCCTGGTCGGTCCGGACGCGATCTACACCGCTGGGGTGGGCCAGCACCAGATGTGGGCAGCGCAGTTCATCGGCTACGAGAATCCCGGCACCTGGATCAACTCCGGCGGGCTGGGCACGATGGGTTTCGCGGTCCCCGCGGCGATGGGCGCCAAGCTCGGCAGGCCGGACAAGGCGGTCTGGGCCATCGACGGCGACGGGTGCTTCCAGATGACCAACCAGGAACTCGCCACCTGCGCCATCGAGGACATCCCGATCAAGGTCGCCGTGATCAACAATGGCAATCTCGGAATGGTCCGGCAGTGGCAGAACCTGTTCTACGCCAAGCGCTACTCGCAGACCGATCTCGGCACCCACAAGCGGATCCCCGATTTCGTGCTGCTGGCCGAGGCGCTGGGCTGCGTGGGGCTGCGCTGCGAGGCCGAGGAGGACGTGGACCGGGTCATCGAGCGGGCGATGGAGATCAACGATCGCCCGGTCGTGATCGATTTCGTGGTCGGCAAAGACGCCCAGGTGTGGCCGATGGTCGCGGCAGGTACCGGCAATGATCAGATCATGGCGGCGTACAACATTCGTCCGTTGTTCGAGGAGGACGGGTCCTGATGTCCACGCACACCCTGTCGGTGCTGGTGGAGAACAAACCCGGGGTGCTGGCCCGGGTGGCCGGGCTGTTCAGCAGGCGGGGGTTCAACATCCACTCGCTGGCGGTCGGTCCCACCGAGTGCCCCGACATCTCGCGGATGACCATCGTGGTCGCGGTGGACGAGCTGCCCCTGGAGCAGGTCACCAAGCAGCTGAACAAGTTGGTCAACGTCATCAAGATCGTCGAGCTCGACCCATCGGTGGCGGTGCAGCGCGAGCTGCTGCTGGTGAAGGTCCGGGCCGACGCTACGGTGCGATCGCAGGTGCTCGAGACCGTCCAGTTGTTCCGGGCCAAGGTGATCGACGTCTCCCCGGAGGCACTCACCATCGAGGCCACCGGGACCGGGGACAAGCTCGACGCCTTGCTGCGGATGCTTGAGCCGTACGGTGTCCGCGAGATGGTGCAGTCCGGCCTGGTCGCGATCGGCCGAGGCCCCCGCGCGATCACCGCCAGCCCGATCCGCTAGTCCCCGCCCTACCCGCAGTCTGGATGCAGACTGCAGTTATTCGACCCTGGATAAGCGCGTTCTGCATCCAGAACGCGCCAAAACGACGAGCAAGAGGGATCCGACCATGAGTGCAGAGATCTACTATGACGACGACGCCGATCTGTCGATCATCGCGGACCGCAAGGTCGCCGTGATCGGCTACGGCAGCCAGGGGCACGCCCATGCCCTGAGCCTGCGCGACTCCGGGGTCGACGTCCGCGTCGGCCTGCCGGAGACCTCGAAGTCGCGGGCCAACGCGTCCGAGGAGGGCCTGCGGGTGGCCACGCCTGCGCAGGTCGCGGCCGAGGCGGACGTCATCATGATCCTCGCCCCGGACACCAAGCAGCGGAGCATCTACGCGCAGGACATCGCGCCGAACCTCAACTCCGGCGATGCGCTGCTGTTCGGGCACGGGTTCAACATCCGCTACGACCTCATCCAGCCGCCTTCCGACGTCGACGTCGCGATGGTGGCCCCCAAGGGGCCCGGCCACCTGGTGCGCAGGCAGTTCGTGGACGGCAAGGGGGTGCCCTGCCTGATCGCGGTCGAGCAGGACGCCACCGGTGGCGCCCAGCCGCTGGCGCTGTCCTACGCCAAGGCGATCGGGGGCACCCGGGCCGGGGTGATCAAGACCACCTTCACCGAGGAGACCGAGACCGACCTGTTCGGCGAGCAGACCGTGCTCTGCGGCGGGGTGACCGCACTGGTCCAGGCCGGCTTCGAGGTACTCACCGAGGCCGGGTACGCCCCCGAGGTCGCGTACTTCGAGTGCCTGCACGAGGTCAAGCTCATCGTGGACCTGATGTACGAGGGCGGTATCTCCCGGATGCGCTACTCGATCTCCGACACGGCCGAGTACGGCGACCTCACCCGCGGGCCGCGGGTGATCAGCCCTGCGGTCAAGGACGAGATGCGCCGGATCCTCGCCGAGATCCAGGACGGCAGCTTCGCCCGGGAGTGGGTCGCCGAGGACGACAACGGCCGTCCGAACTTCACCAAGCTGCGCACCGAGGGCGAGCAGCACCCCATCGAGCAGGTCGGCGCGCGGCTACGCGGGCTGATGTCCTGGGTGGACCGCCCGCTCACTAGACTCAGCGGCCGTGACTAACGCAAGCCGACCACTAGTCTTGATCGCCGAGAAGCTCGCACCCTCGGTGCTGGAAGTCCTCGGCGACGAGTTCGACGTCCGCCATGTCGACGGTACCGACCGCCCGGCCCTGTTCGATGCGCTGGCCGGCGCCGACGCACTGCTGGTGCGCTCGGCCACCCGGGTGGACGCCGAGACGCTGCGGCATGCCCCGGTGCTCAAGGTCGTCGCCAGAGCCGGCGTCGGACTGGACAACGTGGATGTTGCGGCCGCCACCGAACGCGGCGTGATGGTGGTCAACGCGCCCACCTCCAATATCGTCTCGGCCGCCGAGCACGCCGTCGCGCTGCTGCTCGCGGTGGCCCGGCGGATCCCGGCTGCCGACGCCAGCCTGCGCGGCGGGGCATGGAAGCGCAGCGCGTTCTCCGGTGTCGAGCTGGCCGGCAAGACCGTCGGGGTGGTGGGCCTGGGCAAGATCGGCCAGCTGGTCGCCCAGCGGTTAGCGGCCTTCGGTACCGAGCTGATCGCCTACGACCCGTACGTGTCGCCCGCCCGGGCCGCTCAGCTGGGCATCGAGCTGGTCGACCTCGACGAGCTGCTGTCCCGCTCCGACGCCATCTCCGTGCACCTGCCCAAGACCCCGGAGACGCTGGGGCTGATCGGGGCCGACCAGCTCGCCAAGACCAAGCCGGGGGCGCTGATCGTCAACGCCGCCCGGGGCGGTCTCGTGGACGAGCAGGCGCTGGCCGACGCGATCCGGGACGGTCAGGTCGGCGGCGCCGGGCTGGACGTCTTCGCCACCGAACCGTGCACAGCCAGCCCGCTGTTCGAGCTTGCGCAGGTGGTCGTCACCCCGCACCTGGGCGCCTCCACTGCCGAGGCGCAGGACCGGGCGGGCACCGACGTCGCCCGCAGCGTGCAGCTGGCGCTGCGTGGCGAGTTCGTGCCCGATGCGGTGAACGTGATCAGCGGGGGGGTAGTCGGCGAGGAGGTGCGGCCCTGGCTGCCGCTGACCCAGAAGCTGGGCACGGTGCTGGCCGCGTTCACCGGGCGCCCACCGGCGTCGGTGACCATCGACGTGCGCGGCGAACTGGCCGCCGAGGACGTCTCGATCTTGCAGCTCGCCGCGCTGCGCGGGGTGTTCGCCGGGGTGGTCGAGGATCAGGTGACCTTCGTCAACGCGCCTCGGCTGGCCGAGGAGCGCGGAGTGAGCGTCGCCGTGGTCACCGCACCGGAGAGTCCGAACCACCGCAGCATGGTGAGCGTGCGGGGCGGCTTCGCCGACGGCACTGCCTACTCGGTCTCCGGGGCACTCTCCGGCCCAGCGCAGGTGGAGAAGCTGGTCGAGGTCAACGGCAGGCATTTCGACCTGCGGGCCGAAGGCAAGGCAGTCTTCATCGAGTACCCGGACAAACCAGGCGTGATGGGCACCGTCGGCACGCTGCTCGGCCGGGCAGGCATCAACATCGAGGCCGCCCAGATCAGCCAGACGACCGCGGGCACCGACGCGATCATGATGCTCCGGGTGGACCGGCCGGTTCCCGATGAGGTGCTGCAGGCGATCGGCCCATCTGTCCGGGCACGCACCGTCCGCTCGGTGACTTTCGGCTGACGCTTCGCTCGCGAGATTCACCCTTTAGCGTGATCACAAGAAGCGGTCAACTGAGTACGTTGCGTCGGGCGAGGCTCTGATCGGCGCTGTAAGGTACGGCGCCCTGCTGGGGAACCCCATCATCGGGTTGCCGGGTGAATCCCCGCGCGGGCGCCCGGCCCCAGCACTGTCACGGACCGCCTCGGGTGAGGGCGTACAGCGGTGGGTCGCATCCCTACCCGGGACTGGGTTTCCCCTGCCTGGAGTCGGTGGGCGGTCGCGGTACTCGCGATCACTGTGGTGACGACCGCCGTGGCAGCGGCTTCGGCCAGCGGCCAGCCCGGTCAGCCTGACCTCGCGCCCGGCCTGCCGCTGGCAGCCGACGTACCTGCGGGGCCGCTGCAGGGCAAGGTCAGCCCCCGGCTGGCTGCCGGGCAGGGGCCGGTGACTGTCTTCGTCGAGCTCGCCCAGACCCCGGCGGCGGATGTCTACCGCGCCGAGCGTCGCGCTGGGCAGCCCGCGCCTGCTGCCGCCGAGGCGGCCATCGCCGCCAGGAACCGGGTCGAGCAGGCGGCCGACCGGGTGCTCGCAGCGCTGCGCAGCCGCGACGACGGCACCGACGAGCTGTTCCGCACCGTCAACGCGGTGCCGGGACTGGTGGTGACCGCCGACGTCGCCCGCATCCGCGACGTTGCTGCCTCGCCCGATGTCCGCGCGGTGCGCAAGGTCATGCCGAAGAGCACCACGAACTCGAACACTGTGCAGCTCACCCGCACCTTGCGGGCCTGGCAGCAGACCGGGCAGTTCGGCGACGGCATCCGGATGGGGATCATCGACGACGGCATCGACTACACCCACGCGGACTTCGGCGGCCCCGGCACCATGGCGGCCTACGCCACGATCGACCGCACCAAGGTCGAGCCGAGCTACTTCCCGACGGCCAAGGTGGTCGGCGGCTTCGACTTCGCCGGCGATGACTACGACGCCAGCGGGGCGGCCGGTCCCGATGCGCTCCTCCCGCGACCGGACCCTAACCCGCTGGCCTGCGGCAACCACGGCACCCATGTCGCGGGGACGGCGGCCGGGTTCGGCGTCAACCCGGACGGCGGCACCTTCCAGGGTGACTACCAGCAGCTGAACCCCGCCGCACTGAACGCCATGCGGATCGGCCCCGGCACCGCACCGCGGGCTGCGCTCTACGCGCTGAAGGTGTTCGGCTGCGCCGGCTCGACCAACCTGGTCGCCCAGGCGCTGGACTGGGCGCTGGACCCGGACGGAGACGGTGACTTCTCCGACCGGCTCGACGTGGTGAACCTGTCCCTGGGATCGGATTACGGCGCCCCCGACGACCCGGACAACCTGTTCGTCCGCAAGCTCGCCCAGCACGGCGTGCTGTCGGTGATCTCAGCGGGCAACGGCGGCGACCTCTACGACATCGGCGGCTCGCCGGGCAACACTCCCGAGGCGCTCACCGTGGCCAGTACCCGGGATTCCGCGGTGCTGCGCGACGGCGCCGAGGTCACCGCTCCGGCCGACGTTGCCGGGATCAAGGGTGGCCAGTACAGCCAGGAATTCAGCGGGTACGACAACCTGGACCGCACCGCTACGGTGGTACCGCTTTCCGACCCGGCCAACGAGGACGGCTGCCAGCCCTACTCCGCCGCCGACGTCGCCGCAGTGGCAGGCAAGCACGTCTGGCTGGAGTGGGACGACGACGACGCCACCCGGCGCTGTGGTTCAGCGGGCCGGGCGGACAACGCGCTGGCCGCCGGGGCTGCTGGGGTGCTGCTCACCTCATCGCTGGAGCACTTCGTCGCGGGTATCGCGGGCAACGAGGGTGTTCCGATGTTCCAGCTCACCGGTTCCCACACCGCCGCGCTGCGCCCGGCGCTGGAGGCCGGGACGCTGCAGGTCCGGCTGGCCGGCTCGCTGCGCACGTCGGTGCCCACAGATCATCCGGACCTCACCGACACCGCGAGTGTGTTCACCTCGCGCGACGTGCGCGCTCCGGCCGTGAAGCCCGATATAGCCGCGCCGGGGGACACTGTCACCTCGGCGCTGACCGGCAGCGGGTCGGGCCGGCTGGTGAACAGCGGGACGTCGATGGCCTCCCCACACGCCGCGGGAATCGGCGCGCTGGTCCGTCAGGCGCACCCGGAGTGGACCGTCGCGGAGGTCAAGGCCGCGATGATGAACACCGCCAGTTCCGACGTCTCCTCGCAAGAGGGGCACCAGGGCCCGATCCACGGGCCGAACCGGGTCGGTGCCGGGCGGGTGAATGCCGCCGCCGCCGTGCACAACCAGGTGCTGGCGATGGTCCAGGACGACCCGGGCCAGGTCAGCGTCAACTTCGGGGTGGTGCAGGCAGCCGACCCGCTCACGCTCAGCAAGACGATCACGGTGGTGAACAAGGGCAATGGCGCCGCCCGATACGACGTCGCGTACCAGGCGATCACCACCATGCCCGGGCTGCGCTACGAGCTATCGGCCGCGTCGCTGGACATCGCCCCGGGAGAGGTCGCCCAGCTGACCGTGACGTTGTCCATCGACGACCCGTCCGCGCTGCGCAAGACCGCTGATCCGACGATCGAGAAGATCCAGGGTGGTGCGGCCAGGCAGTTCCTCGCGGACGCCTCCGGCCGGGTCGTGCTGACCCCTGCCGACCCGGGTGGCCCGGGTGCGGGTGTCCCGGAGGATCAAGCACCGTTGCGGGTGCCGGTCTACGCCGCGCCGAAACCGGTGGCGGACATCGCGGTGCCGGACCAGGTGCGTTTCCAGGGCGACGACCAGCAGGCGCTGCTCACCCTGTCCGGTCGCGGGTTGGACCAGGGCAGCGGTGACGCCGCCTACCGGTCGCTGATCAGTGTGCTGCAACTGCAGGCTGAGAGCGGGGAACTGCCGGAATGCAACAGGCTGCTCATGACGGACTGCGCGCCGAACCGGACCGCCCGGGGTGGCGACATCCAGTACGTCGGGGTGAGCAGCACCGCGCCGCTGGCGATCCAGCAGGGCAGACCCGAGGACGCGATGCTCGCCTTCGGCATCACCACCTGGGGCGACTGGTACAACCTCGGCGGGAACACCATCCCGTTCGTCGATATCGACACCACCGGTGATGGAATCCCCGATTTCGAGGTGTTCGTCATGAAGCCGGATGCGACCGACGTGCTCGTCGCGGCGACGGTCGATCTCCGGGCGCCGGAGATGCCCACGGTGGAGATGCTTCCGGTGAACGGCCAGTTCGGGGACGTGGACACCGGTGTGTTCGACACCAACGTCGTCCTGTTGCCGGTGTCGCTGAACGCGCTGGGAATCGATCCCGCAGCGACGACGGCGCCGATCAGCTACACCGTGGGGATCGCCGGGTACTACACAGGTCCGGCAGACCTCGACACCGTGATCGACACCACCGCTGCGCAGCGCTTCGACGCCGTGCGGCCAGGCCTGTGGGCCGAGGGTGCCGGGAGCCCCGCGCTGAGCTACCTGGCCCAGCCGGAGTCCGCGCTGGTGATCCACCGAGAGGCCGCGGCCATCCCATTGCTGACTCAGGGGGGCTCGGCACTGCTGGTGCTGCACCCGCACAACGCGGCCGGTGACCGGGTACAACTGGTCCGGGTACGGGCACCTGGGGTGCTGCCGATCATCGAACCCGGCGTACCTCGTGACCCGTTCTAGGGTCGCCCGTTCGCGTGTCCATCACGTGGTGCTCCCCATGGCTGCCGGTAGCCTTCCCGCGACGGAGGGGCCCCACAGCCGGGGCCCGAGCATCGGAGGTGGCTCATGCGGCTCGCTGTGATCCCCGGTGACGGGATCGGCCCCGAGGTGATTGGCGAGGCGCTCAAGGTGTTGGATGAGGTCGCTCCTGACGTCGAGAGCATGCGGTACAACCTGGGCGCCGCGCGGTGGCATTCCACCGGGGAACTGCTGCCCGAATCGGTGCTGACCGAACTCCGGCAGCACGACGCCATCCTGCTCGGCGCGGTGGGGGACCCCTCAGTGCCGAGTGGGATTCTCGAGCGTGGGTTGCTGCTACGGCTGCGATTCGAACTCGACCACCACGTGAACCTGCGGCCCGCCCGGCTTTACCCGGGAGTGCGCAGCCCCCTCACGGATCCGGGGACCATCGACATGGTGGTGGTCCGGGAGGGCACCGAGGGCCCCTATGCGGGCAACGGTGGCCTGCTACGCAAGGACACCCCGCACGAGATCGCCACCGAGGTCAGCCTGAACACCGCCTTCGGGGTGGAGCGGGTCGTGCGGGACGCGTTCGCCCGTGCCTCGGCGCGACCCCGCCGGCATCTGACCCTGGTGCACAAGACGAACGTGCTCGCCCACGCGGGCTCGCTGTGGTCGCGGATCGTGGAGGAGGTGTCACTGCAGCACCCCGAGGTCACCGTCGCCTACCAGCACGTCGATGCCGCGACCATCCACCTGGTCACCAACCCCAGCCGGTTCGATGTGATCGTCACTGACAACCTGTTCGGCGACATCCTCACCGACCTCGCGGCGGCGGTCACCGGCGGTATCGGCCTGGCGGCGAGCGGCAATCTCGACGTCACTCGTCGTAACCCCAGCATGTTCGAACCGGTGCACGGCTCCGCGCCGGACATCGCCGGACAGGGGCTCGCCGATCCCACCGCCGCGGTGCTGTCGGTCGGGCTGCTGCTCGCCCACCTCGGAATGGAGGAGGCGTCCCGCCGGGTCGAGGCCGCGGCGGCCTTCGACCTGGCGACCCGGGACCACGCCAACCCGGGCGGCACGCACGCCATCGGTGATCGGCTGGCCGCCCTGGTCTCCACCCGCCAGGGGATCGAACCCGCCGGGCTGTAGGCACGACATGACCCACCTCGGGCTCAAGAGCACCTAGTGGGCAAACTACTCGGTGCCCGGCGGACATGGAAGATCAAAGGCGTCACACGTCGAACTCGCCGTCCTTGGCGCCCAGCACGAACGCCTCCCACTCGGACGGGGTGAAGATCAGCGTCTGGGAGTCCTCGGGGTGCTCGGAGCTGCGCATCGCCACGATGCCGTCCGGCAAGAACGCGATCTCCAGGTGCGGGCCGTCGAGCTCGGCCGAGCCCGCTGCGCGTTGCCAGACCGCGTTGGACAGGTCGAGCTGGCCACGGATGTGCTGCTTGTCGTCGACCGGCTTGCTCATGGTGAGTCACCGTAGCTGGGCGATGGCGGACTGGCCTCGGCGGCGTCGGGTGTGCAACACTCCGGACCGTGCAGCAGGCCGTGATCATTATCGGCGGGCGCGCCGGATAGCAGGAGCAGCACATCCGGCGCGCAGACCTCTCGCATCCGCGAGGGGTCTTTTTTGTTGGCCCGACCCCCTCCCTCTGGAGCTTCCATCATGTCCCGCACCAGTCCGACCGGCACCCCGCTCGGCGACTCCTTCCACCTCTACGACACCACGCTGCGCGACGGCGCCCAGCGGGAGGGCATCTCCTACTCGGTGGCCGACAAGCTCGCGGTCGCGCGGCTGCTGGACACCCTCGGAGTGGGCTTCATCGAGGGGGGCTGGCCCGGTGCGCTGCCCAAGGACACCGAGTTCTTCGCGCGGGCCGCGGCCGGCGAGCTCGAGCTGGCCCACGCCGCCCTGGTCGCGTTCGGTTCCACCCGCCGGGCGGGGCTCACTGCGGCTGCGGACCCGCAGGTGCAGGCGCTGCTCGCGGCGCAGGCGCCGGTGATCACACTGGTGGCCAAGTCCGATCGCCGGCACATGCAGCGAGCCCTGCGGGTCGATGTGGCCGAGGCGTGCGCGATGGTGCGCGACACCGTCGCGCTGCTGGTGGCCGAGGGCCGGCGGGTATTCCTCGACGCCGAGCACTTCTTCGACGGGTACGCCTTCGACGCGGACTGTGCGCTGCGGGTCCTGGATGCGGGTATCACCGCGGGCGCCGACCTGGCTGTGCTCTGCGATACCAACGGCGGGCAGCTGCCGCTGGGGCTGGCGGAGACCGTCACCGAGGTGGTGGCCCGCACGGGTTTCCGGGTGGGTATCCACTGCCAGGACGACACCGCCTGCGCCGTCGCCAATTCGATCGCCGCAGTGCAGGCCGGGGCCAGCCACGTCCAGTGCACCGCCAACGGCTACGGCGAGCGGACCGGCAATGCGGATCTGTTCGCCGTTATCGGCAACCTCGCCACCAAGCTGGGCATGGCGGTCCTTCCCGAGCCGGGGATGGCCGAGCTGACCCACACCGCGCACGCGCTGGCCGAGATCGCCAACCTCGCGCCCGACACCCACCAGGCCTATGTCGGGAGGTCGGCCTTCGCCCACAAGGCGGGGCTGCACGCGAGTGCGATCAAGATAGATCCGGAGCTGTACAACCACCTGGACCCTGCGGTGGTCGGCAACTCGCAGCGCGTGCTGGTGACCGAGATGGCCGGCCGGGCCAGTATCGAGCTCAAGGGAGCCGAGCTCGGACTGGACCTGGCCGGCCGATCGGCCGAGCTCAGCGCAGTTGCCAAGCGGATCAAGGAGCTCGAGTCCCAGGGCTGGTCCTTCGAAGCGGCGGACGCCTCCTTCGAGCTACTGGTGCGCCACGAGGTCGATGAGGTCCCGCCCGCCCCGCCGTTCCAGCTGGAGTCCTACCGGGTCGTGGTGGACCACCAGGCCGACGGCGACGTGGTCGCGCAGGCGACGGTCAAGATGCTGGTAGCAGGGGAACGGGTGATCGCCACGGCGGAGGGCAACGGTCCGGTCAACGCTCTGGACGCCGCGTTGCGCCACGCCCTAGGCGGGCATGTGCCCTGGCTGGACGCCGTGGAGTTGTCCGATTACAAGGTCCGGATCCTCCCTGGCACGTACGGCACCGACGCGGTGACGCGGGTGCTGGTCGATACCAGCGACGGGGCCGGATCCTGGACCACTGTCGGCGTGCACGGCAACGTCGTGGAGGCATCCTGGCTGGCGCTGGTGGACGCGATGACCTACGCCGCCCTGCGACACAGCGCCGCTGCGATCCCCGCATCGAGCGGGCGCAACGGGGTTACCGGGCGCTGATTCACCCGCTGTGCCCGCTGAACGCGAGAGCGGTGCGGGGTAGCGTCGCAGGTTGTGCGTATTGCGAGGATTGCCCATCCCGAGGGGGTCGCGTTCGCGGCGCTGGAGACAGCGCCGGACGGCGCGGAGGTGGCGAGGGAGATCGCCGAGCACCCGTTCGGGCCGCCGAGCTTCACCGGGCGCCACTGGCCGGTGCCCGAGGTCCGGCTGCTCGCCCCCATCCTGCCCACTAAGATCATCGGGATCGGCCGGAATTACACTGAGCATGCCGAGGAGATAGGTGACCAGCCACCCGGGCACCCGATCATGTTCTTGAAACCGAACACGACGGTGGTGGGGCCGGACGTGCCGATCAAGCTGCCCGCCGATGCGGAGCGGGTGGACTACGAGGGTGAGCTTGCGGTGGTGATCGGCCTGCCGTGCAAGGACGTTCCCGCTGCCCAGGCAGCCGACGTCGTGCTCGGCTGCACGGCGGCCAACGACGTCACCGCTCGCGATCACCAGCGCAGCGATGGACAGTGGACGCGGAGTAAGGGCCACGACACCTTCTGCCCCCTCGGCCCGTGGATCGAGACCACCGCCGACCCCGCCGACCTGGCCCTGCGCACGGAACTCGACGGTGCAGTGGTGCAGGACTCCCGGACCTCGTTGCTGCGCCACGGTGTGCCGGCGCTGGTCGAGTGGGTGTCTCGGGTGATGACCCTGTTGCCTGGTGACGTGATCCTCACCGGTACGCCGGCCGGCGTGGGACCTCTGCGGGCGAGCCAGAGTGTTTCGGTCACCGTGGAGGGCATAGGCACACTCACCAACCCGGTTACTCCGCGCTGAGAGTTGGTGGCAGTTAGCGACCCGCCACGCGGGGGTTGGTAGCTCTTGAAGAGCCACCAACGGCGAAGGCTGGGGCGTGCTCGGGGAGCAGGCCTATGCCTATCGCCGTTGCTGGCACGGCCTGCAGCGCAGGGAAGCGTTGCAGCAGCCGGATCGGTAGCGGTGGCCGGCCAGAACCGGCTCCGATCAGCTCGATGTCGCCGGTGAGCGCGGGACCCAGCACCCGGGCGTGAATGACGCGCTGCACGGTCTGGGTCAGCGCGGCAGGGGCCCACCGCCGCAGCTGAAGCCGGTCGAGGCGGCGGCGGGTGGACGCGCGCCTGCGCAACGGATCGGCGAGCAGCCGGGCGGCCGCCACCGCGTCCTGGATGGCGAGGTTGATGCCGACTCCGCCGACCGGCGACATCGCGTGCGCGGCATCCCCGATGCAGAGCAGCCCGTCGGTCGACCAGCGGCGCAGCCGGTCCAGCCGGACGTCGAGCAGCGCCACGTCGGACCAGTCCCGCACGGCCTGCATCCGGTCGCCGAGCCACGGGATCATCGCCGCCACCCTGCGCCGGAACGCGTCGATACCCTCAGCGCGTAGCTGGGCATCCGAGCCCTTCCGGATCAGGTAGGCGCACTGGAAGTAGTCCCCACGGTCGATGAGGACCATGCCCTGCCCGGACCCGAAGCGGCCGACTCCGCCCACGGGGTCCCCGGCAAAGCGGGGCAGTCGGAACCACCACACGTCCATCGGTACGCCGAAGGACCGGACGCGCAGCCCGGCGGCATCGCGCAGCAGCGAGCGCCGCCCATCGCAGGCCACTGTGAGGTCCGCCAGCAGCTCCCCGCTGCCCTCGGGCGACCGGTAGCGCACGCCGGTCACCCGGCCGTCCTCGACGAGCAGCCCGGTCGCCTCGGTGCGCATCCGCAGGGTGAAGGTCGGCTCGGCGCGGCCGGCATCGGCGAGCAGGTCGAGGAAGTCCCACTGCGGGACGAAGGCGAGGTGCTTATGCGGCCCGGGGATCCATCGGAAGTCGCCGACCGGGACCAGGCCGCTGTCGAGCTGGACCTGGACCCGATCGACCAGCCGGTGCGGGATCTGCGCGAACTGCGCGCCGAGGCCCAGTTCGTCGAGCAGCGTCAGGGTGGACGGGTGCACCGTGTCACCGCGGAAATCGCGCAGGAAGTCGCCGTGCTTCTCCAGCACGGTGACCGCCACTCCCGCCCTGGCCAGCAGCAGGCTGAGCATCATCCCGGCCGGGCCCCCGCCGACTACACAGCACGTCGTGCGCTCCATGCCTGTCACTCTTTCAACAGTCGTTGAATACATCTTCATGGTGCTCTGGATCGGCCCGACAGTCAAGGGGAACTGCAACGGCCACCCGCCGCGCTGAGATTCGGTCGCGAAGAGTGAGCATGCTGTTCTCAACGGTGTAGAATCTCGTGCTTTCACCGGGTCAGCAGAGTCCGAGGGGCTAGGCACGATCTAGCCTCCACCGAGTGACCATCGCGCCTGAGTTTGTCCCTGCTCCTCAGCGTCTCTTCCAGTCACTTCCGCCCATGATCGCGGCCGTCTGCTTCGACGTCGATGCGACCCTGGTCGACCACGAAGCCTCGACCCGGGCCGGACTGCGTGAGCTGCTCGGCACCGACGATGCCTGGGCTGACTGGTGCGTCCTCACAGACCGGCACTACCGGCGCTACCTGGCCGGAGAGGTTGACTTCGACACCATGCGCTGGCAGCGCACCAAGGAGTTCTTCGTTTCCCGGGGGGAGGTCATCGGCGACGGCGAGGTGGTCCAGCGCGAGGAGCGCAGGGCGGCGGCCATGCGGCGAGCCTGGCAGCTCTACGACGACGCCCTGCCGTGCCTGCGTGCGCTGCGGGCCGCCGGTCTTCGGCTGGCCGCGGTCACGAACGCGGCAGGCGCCTATCAGCGCGCGAAGTTGGGGGCGCTGGGGCTGGCGTCTGCCTTCGATGCGGTGCTGATCTCCGGAGAGCTCGGCGTGGCCAAGCCGCACCGGGCGATCTTCCGGACCGCGTGTGCCGCCCTCGGAGTGCATCCGGTCCAGACCGTGCACGTCGGCGACCGGCTGGATATGGACGCCGAAGGCGCGCGCGACGCCGGCCTGCACGGGGTGTGGCTGGACCGGTCCTGTCGTGGTGCGTTGCCGCAGGGCACCGGGATCTCGGTGATCTGCCGGCTCTCCGAGCTTCCGACGCTCGTCAGCAGGCTGGCTACGTGAGCCGCAGGCAGGCGAGTGGAACCCGGCACGGACCGTCAGCTACCATCCGTTCCCGGTGCTGGTTCGCTGGCCGGGTACCGGCCGGAATCGGACAGCCTGTGGGGTATGGTGTAATCGGCAGCACGACTGATTCTGGTTCAGTTAGTCTAGGTTCGAGTCCTGGTACCCCAGCGAACGCGATCATCGTGTTCTCGCGGCCCCGTCGTCTAGCGGCCCAGGACGCCGCCCTCTCAAGGCGGTAGCGCGGGTTCAAATCCCGTCGGGGCTACAGAGAGTGGGAGAGGTGTGTCCGTGGATTGCGCGGACATGCCTCTCTTTCGCATGATGTTGGGGGGCCGTTTCCCCCAAGCCCCCACGAGCCGCTGGTTGCGTTTCCCCCAAGCCCCCACGAGCCGCTGGTTGCGTTTCCCCATGCGGTTGCGTTTCCGTTAGGTTCCCCGCGAGCCGCGGGGTGCGTTGTGTGCCAGCTCCACGAGTTGTGCCGGTCCTACGAGGGCGCGCGGATCAGAGTCGGCTGTGCAGCGCCTCTGCGGCGGCGAGCAGGTCGGCGGCCCAGCGGGCACCCGGTCGCCGGCCAATCCGTTCCACCGGGCCGGAGACCGACACCGCCGCCACCACGCTCCCCAACGCATCCCGCACCGGGGCAGAGACGCTGGCCACCCCCGACTCACGTTCGGCGATGCTCTGCGCCCAGCCCCGCCTGCGCACCTCGATGAGGACTCGCTCGCCGAACACCGCCTCGCCGAGCACGGCCCGCTGGGTGGCCGGATCCGCCCACGCCGCGAGGATCTTCGCCCCCGATCCGGCGGTCATCGGCAACCTGGCGCCCACCGGTACGGTGTCACGCAGACCACTGAGCGGTTCCGCCGCCGCGACACAGACCCGGATCAACCCGTCCCGGCGGTAAAGCTGCACGCTCTCCCCGGTGATATCGCGCAGCCTGGGCAGCACGGTCGCGGCGGCGTCGAGCAAGGGGTCGAGCGCGCCGTTGCCCAGTTCGTGCAGGGCCGGTCCGGGGCGCCATCGTCCATCATTGCCGCGGCGCAGCAACCGGTGCGTCTCAAGTCCCACCGCCAGCCGATGTGCGGTGGCCCGGGGCAACCCCGTTCGGGTGCACAGCTCCGCGAGGCCACACGGGCTGTCAGCCACCGCCCGCAGCACCGTCACGGCCTTGTCCAGCACTCCGATTCCGCTATGCTGTCCCACGAGCCGATACTAACTTCCCGCAATGTGAGAAGTCCAGCATCATGGGGACAGCGTTGCTGCGCAGCGGTCCCCCGGCACGACGACACAGCCATGACGACACCAGTCACGACGACACCAGGCACGACGACACAGCCATGACGACACCAGTCACGA
Organism: Pseudonocardiaceae bacterium; assembly: GCA_050699435.1. Taxonomy (GTDB): domain Bacteria; phylum Actinomycetota; class Actinomycetes; order Mycobacteriales; family Pseudonocardiaceae. The sequence continues at coordinate 33,995 of JBOHGM010000014.1, forward strand.
CGACACCAGGCACGACGACACAGCCATGACGACACCAGTCACGACGACACCGCCACGACGACAAGGAACTACTGCGATGGGCCACACGCTCGCAGCGAAGGTCTGGGACGCGCACATCGTGCGCCGGGGCGAGGGAAGCGCGCCGGACCTGCTGTATATCGACCTGCACCTGGTGCACGAGGTCACCAGCCCCCAGGCTTTCGACGGCCTGCGGCTGGCCGCCCGGCCGGTCCGGCGACCGGACTTGACGATCGCCACCGAGGACCACAACGTCCCCACCACGGACATCGAGTTGCCGATCGCCGACGAGGTGTCCCGGACGCAGGTGGAGACGTTGCGGCGCAACTGCACGGAGTTTGGTGTGCGACTGCACCCGATGGGCGACGTCGACCAGGGCATCGTGCATGTAGTGGGGCCGCAACTGGGTCTCACCCAACCGGGCATGACCGTGGTCTGCGGTGACTCGCACACCTCCACCCATGGCGCCTTCGGCGCGCTGGCTTTCGGCATCGGCACCTCCGAGGTGGAGCACGTGCTGGCCACCCAGACGCTGCCACTGCGCCCCTTCAAGACCATGTCGGTGTCCGTGCAGAGCAGCGAGGGGAGGCTGCCGTCCGGCGTCACCAGCAAGGACATCATCCTGGCGGTGATCGCCCAGCTCGGCACCGGCGGCGGTCAGGGGTATGTGCTGGAGTATCGCGGCAACGTGATCGAGCAGCTGTCGATGGAATCCCGCATGACGGTCTGCAACATGTCGATCGAGGCGGGCGCCCGGGCAGGCATGATCGCGCCGGACACCACCACGTTCGACTACCTCGCCGGACGGCCGCACGCACCTGCGGAGCAGCAGTGGGATGCGGCGGTGGCGTACTGGCGCTCGCTGCACACCGATGACGACGCCACTTTCGACGCCGAGGTGCACATCGACGCCGATGCCCTGACGCCGTTCGTGACCTGGGGCACCAACCCCGGCCAGGGCCTGCCACTGTCCGGCCGGGTGCCCGATCCCGAGCAGATCTCCGATCAGGGGGAGCGGCTCGCGGTGCAGCAGGCACTGTCCTACATGGACCTCGAACCCGGCACGCCACTGCGGGAGATCACCGTGGACACGGTGTTCCTCGGGTCCTGCACCAACGGCCGGATCGAGGATCTGCGGGCCGCGGCGGGAGTGCTGGCCGGACGGCGGGTGCGTGCGGGCGTGCGGATGCTGGTCGTGCCCGGTTCGATGCGGGTGCGCGCGCAGGCCGAGGCCGAGGGGCTGCACGAGGTGTTCACCGCGGCCGGGGCACAGTGGCGTTCGGCGGGCTGCTCGATGTGCCTGGGGATGAACCCGGACCAACTCGCCTCGGGCGAGCGCAGTGCGTCGACCTCCAATCGCAACTTCGAGGGCCGTCAGGGCAAGGGCGGGCGCACTCATCTGGTCTCTCCCTTGGTGGCGGCTGCGACCGCGGTGCGGGGCACCCTGTCGGCCCCCGCCGACCTGGACTGAGTCGTGAGTGCGTAACAGTGTTCCGGCACCCTGCGCCACTCACGGTAAGGAGTCACGATGGAACCGTTCACCAGACACACCGGCATCGGCGTTCCGCTGCGTCGCTCCGATGTGGACACTGATCAGATCATTCCCGCGGTCTATCTCAAACGGGTCAGCCGCACGGGTTTCGAGGACGGGCTGTTCGCCGCCTGGCGCGCGGATGAGGAATTCGTGCTCAATCACGACGCCTACCGCGCCGGTAGCGTGCTCGTCGCTGGTCCTGACTTCGGCACCGGGTCGTCCCGGGAACACGCGGTCTGGGCATTGCTGAACTACGGGTTCCGCGTGGTGATCTCCCCCCGATTCGGCGACATCTTTCGCGGTAACGCGGGCAAGCAGGGCCTGCTCGCGGCGCAATGCGAACGCGCCGACGTTGAACTGTTGTGGAAGCTGCTGGAGAACGAGCCTGGTACTGAGGTGACCGTCGATCTGCCGGAGCGGATCGTGCAAGCCAAGGACCTCACGGTGTCCTTCTCCATCGACGACTACACGCGCTGGCGGTTGTTGGAGGGGCTGGACGACATCGCACTGAGCCTGCGGCATGCCGCGGAGATCGATGCCTTCGAGGCGCGGCGATTGTCCTGGCTGCCGACCACCACACCGGTCGGTGGAGATCAGCTCAGCGGGTCGTAGTAGTCGGCGGCCAGCAGGGTCAGCGGTGCGGGCAGATCACCGCTGAAGAACAGCGCCCAGAAACTGCCCTTGCGGCTGGGTGGTTCTTCGAGCATCTCGAGTCCCGCTTTGGCGGCGAGCCGCCTGACCACATCGGGAACCACGCCACCCTGGCTACCCGCCACGGCCGGGCCTGGCCCGACCGCGACCTCCATCAGCTTGTGTAGGGCGGTGTCCGGATCCGCCGGATAGGCCTCCTCGGACAGCAGTGGTTCGTCGATCACCGGCACTCCGAGATCCGCGGCGAGACCCTCGACGGTCTGGCGACACCGAACCGGTGGTGCGGAGTAGACCCGCTGTGGACCGAACAGCGGCAGCAGCGCCCGGAGTGCTTCGGCCTGCCGCCAGCCTGCTGTGGTCAGCGGGCGCAGGGCGTCGTCGCCGTGCCACTGCTCGCGCTTGCCCGCCTTGGCGTGCCGGACCAGCAGCACGGTACCCGTGACGGCCGTCGCGAGGTCGAGACCCGCTAGCAGCGTCCGGTCGTGCGGATAGCTGAGCAGGTCAGCCGTCTCGGCCGGGGGCATCCAGCGCAGCTCGTCCACCTCCTCGCTGGGCGTGAAGCGCCCGCCCGTGGCGCGTGCCGACCAGTAGTGCGCCACCTTCTCACCCGCGGCCACCGGGTAGCGGGTGCTGCCCATCCGCGGGCCCAGCACGGCAGTGTGCCCGGTCTCCTCGGTCAGCTCGCGGACTGCGGTAGCCGGCTGGGACTCCTCGTTGTGCGGTTTGCCTTTGGGCCAGGACCAGTCGTCGTAGCGGGGCCGGTGCACCACCGCCACCTCGACGACAGCGTCGGGGGATCTCCGGCGCCAGAGGACGGCACCGGCCGCAACCAGCTCCGGCACGGTTCACTCACCCCGGCGGTGTCGGTGGATCTCCTGCACCTGATGGTCGCGGACGGTGGACCCGTCGGCGGGGGAGGCGCTCCATGAGCCGTCCGGTTGCAGTACCCAGCACCGGGTGGCCGGGTCCAGCGCGGAGTCGAACATGACATCCAGCTCGGCGGTCAGCTTCGGGTCGGCCACCCGAACCAGCACCTCTACCCGGCGGTCCAGGTTGCGGTGCATCATGTCCGCGCTGCCGATCCAGTGCTCGTCCGCACCGACGAAGTGGAAGACCCTGGAGTGCTCAAGGAAGCGGCCCAGGATGGAGCGCACCCGGATGTTCTCCGAGAGTCCCGGCCGCCCGGGGGTGAGCGCGCAGATGCTGCGCACCACCAGGTCGATCGGGACACCGGCCAGCGACGCCCGGTACAGCGCATCGATCACCTGCTCGTCCACCAGCGAGTTGACCTTGATCCGGATGCCCGCCGGGCGGCCCGCCCTGGCATGGGCGATCTCGCCCTCGATCCCCTCCACGATTCCGCGCCGGATGCCATAGGGCGCCACCAGCAGGCTGCGGTAGGAGGTCTGCCGGGCGTAGCCGGTCAGCGAGTTGAACAGGTCGGTGAGGTCGGCGCCGATCGCGGGTTCGGCGGTGAACAATCCGATGTCCTCGTAGAGCCGGGCGGTTTTCGGGTTGTAGTTGCCGGTGCCGATGTGGCAGTAACGGCGGATCATCGAGCCCTCCTGGCGGACCACCAGCGAGGTCTTGCAGTGCGTCTTGAGCCCCATCAGGCCGTAGACCACGTGCACCCCGGCGCGCTCCAGTGCCCTCGCCCACTTGATATTGGCCTGCTCGTCGAACCGCGCCTTGATCTCCACCAGCGCGACGACCTGCTTGCCCGCCTCGGCGGCAGCGATCAGTGCGTCGACGATGGGGGAGTCCCCGGAGGTGCGGTACAGCGTCTGTTTGATCGCCAGCACCTTGGGATCCTCGGCGGCCTGTTCGATGAAGCGCTGCACGCTGGTGGAGAACGAGTTGTAGGGGTGGTGCACCAGCACGTCACCCTCGCGCAGCGTGGCGAACACGCTCTTGGGCGTCTCACCCTCGCCGAAGGCGGGGTGGGTAGCCGGGACGAACGGCTCGTCCTTCAGCTCCGGGGTGGGCAGCGCGTATACCTGCCACAGGCAGGACAGATCCAGCAGGCCGGGCACCTGCACCACGTCGCGCTGGTCGACCTCGAGCTCGCGAAGCAGCAGGTCCAGCACGTGCTCGCTCATCGTGTCGGCCACTTCGAGGCGTACCGGCGGACCGAAGCGCCGCCGCGCCAATTCCCGCTCCAGGGCCTGCAGCAGGTCCTCGTCGCGATCTTCCTCGACCTCGAAGTCGGCGTTGCGAGTGATCCGGAAAATGTGCCAGTCCACCACATCCATCCCGGCGAACAGCTCACCGAGGTGCGCCCCGATCAGCTCCTCCAGCGGCAGGAAAGTGGCGTGCGGGGAACTGCGGGCGGCTATGCCGCTGTCCACGCCGCTGTCCACCCGCACTAGTCGTGGCACGTTGTTGGGCACCTTGACCCGGGCGAAGCGCTCGACGCGGTTCTGCGGGTCCCGCACCGTCACGGCCAGGTTGAGGGATAAACCGGAGATGTAGGGAAACGGGTGCGCCGGGTCCACCGCGAGCGGGGTGAGCACCGGGAAGATCTGGTCGGAGAAGTATTCCGACAGCTGCAGCCGCTGCTGGTCGTCGAGATCGGACCAGGTGACGAACTTGATGCCGGGTTTCTCGAGCTCCGGGCAGACCGAGTCGATAAACACCCGGGCGTGCCGCTCGGCGAGTTCCTGGTTGCGCACCGCGATCCGGGCGAGCTGCTCGCGGGGGGCCAATCCGTCCGCGCTGCGCACCGACAGCCCGGTCTCGTCGCGGCGCTTCAGCCCAGCGACCCGGACCATGTAGAACTCGTCCAGGTTGGAGGCGAAGATCGCCAGGAACTTGGCCCGCTCCAGCAGCGGCTGGCTCACGTCCTCAGCGAGTGCGAGCACCCGGGCGTTGAAATCCAGCCAGGACAGTTCCCGGTTGAGATAACGGTCGTCCGGGAGGTCGGTGCGCGACGGGACTGGGGTGGCCGCAGGCGGCGCCGGAGGCACCGCGGTTGACAGGCCGTCTCCCGCGACTGCCCCCCCATGCGGCGGCACCGGAGCGCCCTGGGGGAAGTTGCGGATGGCAGGCCGCGGGGCACGGCGGCCCGCGGCCTCGGTCCGCGCCGCGTCAGGGGAGCGGCCGCTGGCCGCGCGCCGTGGGCCGGTGTAATCATCGTCCGTGCTCACCCCCCCATTGTTCCGCAGCGCGCGTGCATCGGCCGAGCCCGAGTTTCCGAGCCACCGCGAGATCGGCGACGGTGTCGACGTCGCAGCGCAGTCCCGGCCAGCACCCGGGCAGCTCATGGGCGCCGGCCGCCCGATGCGCCGCCGCGGAGCCGGGCCCGAACCGCGGATCGAGGTGCCGCTGGGGTGGGGCAAGAAGCAAGGTCGTCCCGATGCCCGATCTATCGGCGCAGAACACCCGGACACCGGTCACGAGACCATCGCGGAGCGCGCAATCCAATTCCTCCGGACGCAGCGCAGGCAGGTCGGCCTGCAGAGCTCCGACGGCTGCGGTGGGGTCCGCCGCCCGCAGCAGGGCTTCGCCGTGACGCAGTGCCGGGTTCAGGCCTGCGGCCGGCTCATCCGGGATCGCTTCCACCCCGTCCTCGGCCAGAGCGGCGCGCACCAGCTCGTCCGAGCAGATCACCACCACCCGCCGCACCGTGGCCGCACCGGCGGCCGCCGCGATCGTGTCCCGTGCCAGCGCGAGAGCAAGCCGGGCATGCGCCTGCGCCGCGCCGCCAGCGGCACCTCGCAGCCGCGTCTTGGCCTGGGCCAGCGGCTTCACCGGCACCAGCAGGTCAACCTGCACGCCCCCATCCTGCCGCACAGAACCGGCAGGGGATGCTGGACCTGGCGATCTGGACCGGGACACGACAAGGGGCAGGAGTGGTGACGGATCACGCTGAGCAATCCACACCAGGGCGGCGAACGTCGCCGGTGCAGCGCATCGCGGTGATGGGGGCGGGCTCCTGGGGCACCACATTCGCCAAGGTGCTGGCCGACGCCGGCCGCGACGTCATGCTCTGGGCCCGCCGATCCGAGGTCGCTGACGCGGTCTGCCGACAGCATGCCAACCCGGACTACCTGCCGGGCGTGCGCCTGCCTGCGTCGCTGCGCGCCACCGTGCACGCGGATGAGGCCCTGGCCCGGGCTGACGCGGTGGTCTTCGCTGTGCCCAGTCAGACGCTGCGCGGCAACCTCGGCACCTGGTGCCCGCTGCTCCCGCCACAGGCCACCCTGGTCAGTCTGGCCAAGGGTGTCGAACTGGGCAGTCTCAAGCGAATGAGCGAGGTCGTCGTCGACATCACAGCCGTCCCGCCCGACCGGGTGGTGGTGGTGTCGGGTCCGAACCTGGCCCGCGAGATCGCAGCTGAGCAACCCACCGCGAGCGTGGTCGCCTGCACCGACCACGACCGCGCCGTCGCGGTCCAACTGGCCTGCGTGACGGGCTACTTCCGGCCCTACACCAACATCGATGTGATCGGCTGCGAACTCGGTGGCGCGTGCAAGAACGTCATCGCGCTGGCCTGCGGGATGGCTGCCGGCCTTGGCTACGGGGACAACACCCTGGCGACGCTGATCACCCGGGGATTGGCCGAAATCGGGCGGCTGGGTGCGGCACTGGGCGCCGACCCGATGACCTTCGCTGGTTTGGCCGGCATTGGGGACCTGGTGGCGACCTGTGCCTCGCCGTTGTCCCGTAACCGTTCGTTCGGTTACCGGCTCGGCTTGGGCGAGACCGTGGAACAGGCCCAGCAGGCGACCCACGGCCAGGTGGCCGAAGGCGTCAAGTCCTGTTCGGCGATCCAGGAACTGGCCACCCGCTGCGGCGTCGAGGTGCCCATCACCGACGCGGTGCGCCGGGTCTGCCACGACGGCCAATCCCCCCGCGAGATGGCCGGGGACCTGCTTGGCCGCGACCCGAAACCGGAATGAGGTGGCCTGCCGCACGTCGCACTGCGCACAACTTGACCGGCTGGGGACTTGCTGGTTTGATCACCCCTCGTGACTGGCACCCGCGTCCTCGTCCGGCGGTCCCCTGTGGATCTGCGACGGGTGGCGAGCGCGCTCTGTCCCGCGCGGTGAATCACCACGCCCACTGATCGCGCGCCTGCTTCGACGGCCCCACCCGCTGTCCGGGTACTGGCTTTCGCGCGGTCGATTCGCCGATCCTGCGGAGGATTCCCGTGCACGCCGTTCCATACCTCACCGTCCCTGCTGCCGAGCCCGTCCTTCCCGGTGGCCCCGCAAGTCTCGCGATGGCGCTGGCCGCGCGGCCCGAGCGATGGCGTCCGCTGGTGGGCTACCGCGCCGACACCCGCTGGTACCGGCTGCTCGAGCGCACCGGGCGCCACGAGGTGTGGCTGCTGTCCTGGCTGCCCGGTCAGGGCACCGACCTGCACGACCACGGTCCGGCGTCCGGTGCCTTCGCGGTCGCTGCCGGCACGCTGAGCGAGCTGGTGGTGGCCGTCAAGCCGGGCAGGGCGCCGGTGGAGATCACCCGCACGCTCGAAGCCGGGCGTTCCCGGGTCTTCGGCCCGCACTACGTGCACCAGGTGACCAACACCGGCGCTGTCCCTGCGGTGAGCGTGCATGTCTATACCCCAGGTCTGAGCGTGATGAACCGCTACCGGCTCGAGCTGCAGAAGCTGTGCCACGTCACGGTGGAACAGGCCGGGGTGGACTGGTGAGCCGCCCTCCTGGCGCCCGCAGCATCGACCAGATGCTGGCGCAGGCCCGGGCGCGCCTGCGGCGCCTGCGCCCCCGGCAGGCGCACGATGCGGTCGCGGCAGGCGCGCTGCTGGTGGACATCCGCCCGGGTTGGCAACGCGCCGAGGAGGGCGAGGTGCCGGGGGCATTGCTGGTCGAGCGCAACCACCTGGAGTGGCGTTTCGATCCGGCGTGCGATGCTCGGCTGCCGCAGGCCACTGGTTACGACGTGCAGGTGATCGTGCTCTGCTCGGAAGGCTACACCTCCAGCCTGGCTGCGGACTCGCTGCGCGGTCTCGGCCTGCACCGGGCTACCGACGTGATCGGCGGATTCCAGTCCTGGGCCGCCGAAGGCCTTCCGCACACACCGGCCCGCCCGGGCGGCCGGGGGTAGGGTCAGCCGCTGTGACGGAGCGCAGGGTGCGCGTCGCCGTCGTCTTCGGCGGCCGCAGCAGCGAACACGCGATCTCCTGCGTCTCAGCGGGCAGCGTGCTGACCCACCTGGATCGCGACCGGTTCGAGGTGCATCCGGTCGGGATCAGCCGGGCAGGCGCGTGGGTGCTGGGCACCGGCGAGCCTGCCGAGTTGGCGATCCGAGACCGGCAGCTCCCCGCGGTGCACGACGACGCTGCGACGCTCGTGCTGCCCGCCGACCCGACCCGGCGGGAACTGGTGTTCCTGCGCGGTGACCGGATCGGCGAGGCACTGTCCGGAGTGGACGTGGTGTTCCCTGTGCTGCACGGGGCATTCGGCGAGGATGGCACGATTCAGGGGCTGCTGGAGCTGGCCGACCTGCCCTATGTCGGACCAGGCGTGCTGGCCAGCGCGGCGGGGATGGACAAGGAGTTCACCCGCAAACTGCTGCGTGCCGAGGGCCTGCCGGTGACCGACGCCGTGGTGCTGCGTCGCGATGTCGCCGGCCTGACGGCGGCGCAGCGGCAGCGGCTCGGCCTGCCGGTCTTCGTCAAGCCGGCCAGAGCGGGCTCGTCGGTGGGCATCACCAGGGTGGCGGACTGGGCCGAGTTGCCCGCGGCGGTCGCCACCGCCCGCGGCACCGATCCCAAGGTGCTCGTCGAGGCCGCGGTGACCGGTCGCGAGATCGAATGTGGGGTGCTGGAGTTCCCTGACGGGCGAGTCGAGGCATCGCTGCCCGCCGAGATCCGGGTGGTCGCGGAGCACACCGCGGGCTGGTACGACTTCGAAGCCAAGTACCTCGACGACGCCTGCGAGTTCGACATCCCCGCCAAGCTCGACGACGATGTCAGCGCCCGGGTGCGGGCGATGGCTATCTCGGCGTTCCGGGCCCTGGACTGCCAGGGGCTCGCACGGGTCGACTTCTTCGTCGGGGCGGACGGGTCGTTGACCGTCAATGAGATCAACACGATGCCCGGCTTCACGCCGATCTCGATGTATCCGCGGATGTGGACGGTGACCGGCGTCGACTACCCCACGCTGTTGTCGACGCTGGTCGACACCGCGCTGGCCCGGGGCACCGGACTCCGCTGACCTGTTCCTTCTTTCGAGTGGTTTTCGGTATCAAGTCTGGTGAACAGCTAGTTAACTGTTCGGGTCTGCCCGTGCGGTGTCGTCGAGTGCCCGCACGGGCGGAGCCGGTCAACCGCAGCATGGCGGTGAACCGGTAGGCCCCGGCGTCTGCGTGGAGGGATCGCGAGTGCTCCCGTCACCGGCACCTGACGACGACGGCGTCCCGTACGAGGGCGCCCCGGACGAGGGCGCGAAGCTTGCTGACGAGTGGGGTGAGCCCGCGGACTTCACGTCCATCGTCCGCCCGTACTCCTGGACCAAGGGGCGTACCCGGCCGGTGCAGGACCTCGCTCTGGAGACACTGGTGTCCACCAGCCGCCAGGGCCGGGACCCTACCAGGGTCACCTCCAGCGAGCACCAGGCCGTGGTCGGGCTGTGCGAGGAAGCTCGCTCGGTGGCCGAGGTGGCCGCCCTGCTCACCTTGCCGCTGGGGATCGCCCGGGTGCTGCTCGCCGACATGATCGACATGGGCTTGGTCCGGATGCACGGCGGCGCACCGGAGCCAGGAAGCCAACCGGAACTGGGGCTGATGGAGCGGGTGCTGTCCGGGCTGCACCGGCTCTAGCGGCGCGCCAGCGTCTGCGCGATCACCTCGGCGGCCTGCTGCAGCGGCCCGCTGCCCGCCTGCGGCGGAAGCGTCACAACCAGGTAGACGGGGCGGTCCACCGCGACCCAGCTGCTCGATCCGGTATCAGTGCCGGTGTACGGGATGCTCAGCCCAGGCGGCCCGAGGAACCGCACGCCAGAGACGTCCAGCAGGCGCGAGGTCGCGGTCAGATCCGCTGGCCGGCCGATCCCGCAGTGCAGCACCACCGGCGGCGCACCCCAGGCGGCCATGCCCGAAGGAGCGGGGGCGGCTAGCTCGCGGCGGTCTCCGGCCCCCTCCAGCCGGGGCGGCAGGGCGGCCAGCAGACGGGCGCATTCGTCGGAGTCGGCCTCGGGAGCCGGGACGGTGGCCACCAGCAGCAGTGGACCAGGGCGCTGGCCCCGCACGACGGCAGCGGCGACGAGCACTCCGAGGATCAGTACGACCGGCAGGGCCAGTGCGATCCCGAGGATCCAGCGCGGGGTACCCGCAGCCGGGGAAACGTCCATCGCGCTCAGCTCAGGTGCACGACCGGGCAGGTCAGCGTGCGGGTGATGCCCTCGACGTTCTGCACGCTGGCCACCACGAGCTGACCCAACTGGTCCACGTCGGCGGCCTCGGCGCGCACGATCACGTCGTAGGGGCCGGTGACGTCCTCCGCGCTGGTCACGCCCGGCAGGCTCGCTACCGCCGTGGCGACCGCAGCCGCCTTGCCGACCTCGGTCTGGATGAGGATGTATGCCTGAACCACGGCGTGCCCCTTCGTGTCGACACCTCGAGCGGGGTAAGAACGAACCTACCTGACATGTGGGCCCGGATCGGGGGTGTGCCATCGGGGATGTGCCTGCTGCCAGTGGTGTGGCACCGGAACCGCTGCCGCCCGAGGGTGCTTCGGTGACCGATCTGGGCGAATTCGGGGTTATCGCCCGGGTCACCGCGGGACGCGTGCTGCCACCGGCCACCCTGCTGGGCCCGGGAGACGACGCCGCGGTGCTGGCTGCACCGGACGGCCGGGTAGTGGTGTGCACCGACGTGCTCGTCGAGGGGGTGCATTTCCGGCTCGACTGGTCCACGCCCCACCAGGTCGGACGCAAGGCCGCGGCCGCCAACCTGGCTGATCTGGCGGCGATGGGCGCTGTGCCCACCGGGCTGCTCGTCGGCCTGGCCTGTCCCGAGCACACCCCGGTGTCCACTGTGGATAGCCTGGTGGACGGGATGTGGGAGGAGGCCGGGCGGGTCGGCGCCGGTGTGGTCGGCGGTGATGTGGTGAGCGCATCGAAGCTGGTCGTCTCGGTGACCGCGCTGGGCGACCTGCAGGGCCGCGCTCCGGTCCGCAGATCGGGTGCCGGTCCGGGGGACGTGCTCGGGCTGTGTGGCCGGTTGGGCTGGGCGGCTGCCGGCCTCGCCGTGCTCGGCCGGGGATTCCGGTCCCCGCTGACGGTGGTCGGTGCCCATCGCGTGCCGGAACCGCCCTACGATGCCGGTCCGCAGGCCGCTACGGGGGGCGCCACGGCGATGATCGATGTCTCGGACGGCCTGCTCGCCGACGCGGGGCACGTCGCGGATGCCTCCGGTGTCGGCATCGACATCGACTCGGCGGCCTTGCCGGTGCCCCGCAAGCTGGTCGAGGTGGCCGCCGCGCTGGGGGCGGACCCGCGACACTGGGTGCTCACCGGGGGTGAAGATCACGCTTTGCTGGCGAGCTTCCCCGTCGGGGTCGTGTTGCCTGCCGGCTGGACCGCGATCGGTGCTGTTCGGGAGGGCCGCGGGGTGACCGTCGACGGCAGCCCCTATGCGGGCCCAGCGGGCTGGGCCCACTTCTGCTGACTGCATCACCAGCAGGACCACGCCCGAACGAACGTAGGCTGCCTTCTTGTGGAGCTGCAGACCGTCACCCTCGACCATCCCGACGCACAGTGCCTGATCGCCGGGGTGCAGCAGGAGTATGTCCACCGATACGGGGGCGAGGACGACACGCCGATCGACGTGAGCGAGTTCGCCGCGCCGCGCGGGACCTTCGTGGTGGGCTACCGCCACGGGGTGGCGGTGGCCTGTGGAGGCTGGCGATGCCGCGAAGCCGGTCCGGAGTTCGCCGCTGGCGATGCCGAGATCAAGCGGATGTATGTGGTCCCGGCGCAGCGTGGCCGGGGCCTGTCCCGGGTGCTGCTGGCCGAGTTGGAGCGCCGTGCGGTCGCAGCGGGACGGCGGCGGCTGGTGCTCGAGACCGGGACCAGGCAGCCCGAGGCGATCGGGCTCTACGTCTCGTCGGGCTACACCGCGATCCCCCGGTTCGGGAAGCACCGGTGCGCGCCGGCGAGCCGCTGCTTCGCCAAGCTGTTGCCGGTGGCGGCTGGGGCTGGGCGGGTGGGGGTCAGTCGCTGAGCCCTCGCTAGGGTCGCGAGCCGTGACCACAGCTGTGAACGAGATCATGGAGGCCGGCTGGGCCCGCGCGCTGGAACCGGTGGCCGAGCAGGTCACCGCCGCCGGCAGGTTCCTGCGAGCCGAGATCGCCGCCGGGCGGCGCTACCTACCGGCCGGGCCCAACATCCTGCGTGCCTTCACCCAGCCCTTCGACCAGGTGCGAGTGCTCATCGTCGGCCAGGACCCCTACCCGACGCCGGGCCACGCGGTCGGGCTGTCCTTCTCCGTGGAGCCCGGCGTCCGGCCGCTGCCGCGCAGCCTGGCCAACATCTTCCGGGAGTACAGCGACGACCTCAGCCTGCCCACCCCATCCACCGGGGACCTCAGCCCCTGGGCCGAACGCGGCGTGCTGCTGCTCAACCGAGTGCTCACCGTCCAACCCGGTCAGCCGGGGTCGCACCGGGGGAAAGGCTGGGAGGAGGTCACTGAGCAGGCAATCCATGCGCTGGTGGCGCGGGAGGCCGAACCGCTGGTGGCCATCCTGTGGGGGCGCGACGCCCGGACACTGCGCCCGATGCTCTCCGACGTGCCGTGCATCGAGTCGGCGCATCCGTCACCGATGTCGGCCGATCGCGGCTTCTTCGGTTCCCGCCCCTTCAGCCGAGCCAACACAGCCCTGGAGGAGCTGGGCGGCGACCCGATCGACTGGACCCTGCCGTAGGTCACGTCCGCGGGTCAGCCGCGGGTGACCTTGCCTGCTTTGAGGCAGGAGGTGCACACGTTGAGGCGGCGGCGCTGGCTCAACCCAACCTTCGCCCGGACGGTCTGGATGTTCGGGTTCCACCGGCGGTGGGTCCGCCGATGCGAGTGCGAGACCGACATGCCGAAGCCCGGCCCCTTGCCGCAGACATCGCACACGGCAGCCACGTCACACACTCCCTTGGGTTGGTCGCGCTGGTTGGTCGCGCTGGTTTGGTCGCGAAGGGTGCACGCCCGATCATGGGCGGTCCAGCAAGGGTAACCGGGGGGGCGCGACGCTCCAAACCGGGGATGTCCGGTCGGCTCGCCGGGGATGTCCGGTCGGCTCGGTAGCCTTCGACACAGGTCGGTAAGGAGGTGGCCGCGGTGTTGAAGTCGCTGGACGCAGCGGCGGTGCGGCGCTGGGCGGCCACCTGCTGCGACGAACTCGCGGCGCATTACGAGGAGATCGACGACCTCAACGTGTTCCCGGTCGCCGACCAGGACACCGGCTCCAACCTGCTGGCCACCATGCGCGCCGGGCTGGCTGCGGTGCTCAGGGAGGACAGCGGGGACGACGCCGCCGCGGGCCCGGCCGCCGCGCTGGCCCGCGGCGCACTGCTAGGGGCGCGGGGAAATTCCGGAGTGATCGTGTCCCAGGTGCTGCGCGGTCTGGCGGAGAGCCTCGCCGACGGGACGGAGCTGGACGGCCCAGCAGGAGACGGCCCAGCACGTGGTGGCGCGGCGTTACGGGAGGGTCTGCGTCGGGCTGAGGAGCTGGCCACCGCCGCGGTGTCCGAGCCGGTGCCCGGGACCGTGCTGACCGTGCTGCACGCGGCGGCGCAGGCGGCGGCGATAGTTCCCTCCGACGACCTCTGCGATGTCGCGTCCGCCGCCGCCGCAGCCGCCGCCTGCGCGCTGGCCGACACGCCTCGCCAGCTCGCCGTATTGGCCAGGGCCGGGGTGGTGGACGCGGGCGGTCAGGGGTTAGTCCTGCTCCTCGAAGCCCTGCTGACGGTCGTCACCGAGCGTTCCGGCCGGTGGCCGGTCGTCGCTGTTGCAGCGACCCCGACAAGGGCGTTGCAGGCGCAGCGGGAGAGCGGGTCCGCGGAGTACGAGTCTGAGGTGATGTACCTGCTCGACGCCGCGGACGAGGCCAGTGTCGCTACGTTACGCGCCGAGCTCGGTGAGCTGGGCGATTGCGTGGCGGTCGTCAGCACGGGCGAGGCCCTGGGCGGGGGGGCTGCAGCGCTGTGGAACGTGCATGTGCATTGTTCCGATGTCGGCGCCGTGATCGAGGCAGGGGTGCGGGCCGGGCGGCCGCACCGCGTCACCGTGCTGCGCTTTGCCGATCAGGCCGGGACCGATCAGGCCGGGACCGATCAGGCCGGGACCGGGGGACCGGACCGGTTCGGTACCGGTCACGCGGTACTCGTCATGGTCTCCGGGTCCGGAGTGGCCGAGCTGCTCCGCAGGGAAGGAGCGGTTGTCATTCCACCCAACTCCAGCGTGACCGAGCTACTCGCGGTCCTCACCGGCACCCGCGCCCGGCACGTCACCGTGCTGGCGGGCGCCGGGTCCGCCGCCCGGGTGGCCGAGGCTGCGGCCGCGCAGGCCCGGGACACCGGTCAGGACGTGGTGGTGGTGCCGATGTCGTCCCCGGTGCAGGCGCTCGCCGCGATGGCTGTGCACGGCGCCGACCGCCGGACCGCCGACGACCTGGTGGCCATGACCGAGGCTGCCGCCGCGACCCGGCGTGGCGAGCTGTCCACAGCGACGCAGGAGGCGCTCACCAAGCTCGGCCGTTGCCAGCCGGGTGAGCTGCTCGGCATGGTCGACGACGAGGTCGTGCTGATCGAGCGGGACCCGCTCGCCGCGGCTTGTAAGTTGCTGGACCGGATGCTTTCAGCGGGCGGGGAGCTGGTCACCGTGTTGCTCGGCCAGCACGCTCCCGACGACCTGGGGAAGCTGCTGGCCGAGCACCTGCGCGGCAGCTATCCCGAGGTCGAGGCGGTGGTCTACCAGGGTGGCCAGCCGGACAGCGTGCTGCTGGTCGGGGTGGAGTGAGCCATGGCGGGGATGGATGACCGGCTGGACCGGATGATCGGAGCCAAGTCCGCGACATTGCTTGCCGAGCAGCTGGACCTGCACACCGTCGGCGACCTGCTGCGGCACTACCCGCGTCGGTACGCCGACCAGGGCCAGCTCACGCCGATCGCGGGCCTGACTGCGGGCGACGACGTCACGGTGGTCGCTGAGGTCCGCACGTGCACCTCTCGGCAGATGCAGCGCAAGAAGGGCACCATCCAGCAGGCGGTGATCTGGGACGGCACCCGCGAGCTCAACCTCACGTTCTTCAACCAGAAGCACCTGCCCAGCACGCTTACCCCAGGCCGGAAGGCGTTGTTCGCGGGCCGCGTGACGACCTACGGCAAGAACCGCATCCTGCAGCTCACCCACCCGAGATACCAGCTGCTCGACGGTGACGCGGACAAGCTGGCCGAGTTCGCCCGCCCGCTGATCCCGGTGTACCCCGCGACGAAGGACCTGCCGTCCTGGACCATCCAGCTCTGCGTGCGGCAGGTCTTCGACGTCCTCGACGACCCGGAGGACCCGCTGCCGCCGTCGCTGCGCGCGCAGCACCGGCTGCCGGGTCTGGGTGCCGCGTTGCGAGCCGTGCACCGCTCGGTCGACCGGGCTGAGATCGCCGCCGCTCACCGCAGGCTGAAGTGGGACGAGGCGATGGCGGTGCAGCTCACCCTGGCCTTGCGCCGGCAGGAAGCGGCGCACCGGCCCGCGCCTGCCTGTCCGCGTCGCGACGGCGGGCTGGCCGCCGCCTTCGACGCGGTCCTGCCCTTCACGCTGACCGCGGGGCAGTGGGAGGTGGGTGAGCTGCTGGCTGAGGAGCTGGCCGGCGAGCACCCGATGAACCGGCTGCTGCAGGGTGAGGTCGGCTCCGGCAAGACCGTAGTGGCGCTGCGGGCGATGCTGCAGGTCGTCGACGCGGGTCGGCAGGCGGCGCTGCTGGCACCCACCGAGGTGCTCGCCGCCCAGCACGCCCGGTCGCTGCGGGACATGCTGGGCGAGCTCGGCCGAGCCGGGGAACTGGGATCTGCCGAGCAGGCCACCCGGATCGCCCTGCTCACCGGATCGCTGCCGGCCCGAGCCCGCAAGCAGGCCCTGCTCGACGGGGCCAGCGGTGCAGCCGGGATCGTGGTCGGCACCCACGCGCTGATCCAGGACCGGGTGTCCTTCGCCGACCTGGGCCTGGTGGTGGTCGACGAGCAGCACCGCTTCGGCGTCGAGCAACGCGACGCACTGCGCGGCAGAGCGGCCGACGGTACCAGCCCGCATGTGCTGGTGATGACCGCGACCCCGATCCCGCGCACCGTCGCGATGACCGTCTACGGCGACCTGGAGGTCTCCGCACTACGCGAGCTGCCGCGGGGCCGATCACCGATCGCCACCACGGTGGTGCCGGTGGGAGAGAAGCCCAGCTGGCTGGACCGGGTCTGGCAGCGGATCACCGAGGAGGTCGGCGCAGGCAGGCAGGCCTACGTGGTGTGCCCGCGGATCGGCGGCGCCGGTGAGGACGCTGCCGCCGGTGAGGACGCCGCTGATCCGGACGGTGACGGTGACAACGGTGCCGGCGGCCGCCCACCGCTCGCGGTGCTCGACCTGGTACCCCAGCTTGCGGAGGGCCCGCTGGCCGGGCTGCGGCTCGGCGTGCTGCACGGCAGGCTCCCCGGCGAGGAGAAGGACGCCGTGATGCGCTCCTTCACCGCGGCCGAGATCGACGTGCTGGTGGCCACCACCGTCGTCGAGGTCGGGGTGGACGTGCCGAACGCCACCGTCATGGTGATCATGGATGCGCACCGGTTCGGGGTCAGCCAGCTGCACCAGCTGCGCGGCCGGGTGGGCCGGGGGTCACATCCGGGGCTGTGCCTGCTGGTGACCGACTCCCCGGACGGCACCGCCGCCCGGGAGCGGCTGGCCGCCGTAGCGCAGACCACGGACGGGTTCGAGCTGGCCCGGCTCGATCTGGAGCTGCGCCGCGAGGGCGACGTGCTCGGCGCCATGCAGTCCGGCCGTCGCTCCGGGCTCAAGCTGCTCTCCCTGCTGCGCGACGAGGACCTGATCGGCCAAGCTCGGGAGGCCGCCCAGCGGCTGGTCGAGGCCGACCCCGAGCTCACCGGGCATCCCGGGCTGGCCCGGTGGGTGGCTGACCTACTGGACGAGCAGCGCGCGCAGTACCTGGAGAAGGTGTGAGGGCCCTTCGGTGCTCCGCCGGGGCCGCAGCTGCCGCAACATACCAAAGATCAACTATCCTGGGCCGGCCCAGCTCAATTGGGTCCGTGAATGGACACTGTCCCTGGTGAACTCATTATTTCTCGTCACGTCGTGCTGCTGTTGTTGTGCATGATGATGCGCGATGCTATAGCGCATGAGGGGACCGCGGCGGGTGTTCCTCAGCCACACCTCGGAGTTGCGGGTGCTGCCAGCAGGGCGGTGTTCGCTGCGGATGTCTACGTCGCCGTGGTGGGGTTCCGCTACGGCTCGCCGGTGCGCGACCACCCGGAGCTGTCCTACACCGAGGCGGAGTTCGAGACAGCGGGGGAGGCCGGGAAGCCTCGGCTGAGCCCGGCTACGCAGCAGCGGGGTGACCTACGACGACGGTGACCACCCCGGAGGGGTTGAGCGAGAAGCTGCACCACGCGTTGGTGCACATGTCCTCCGCCCAGTCCGGGGGAGCGCGGGTGGTTCCGGCACAGCTTCCGGCCGACGTGGACCTGTTCACCGGGCGGGAGCAGGAGCTGGCCGAGCTTGACCGCCTACTGGCCGGCACGCTCGATAAGGCAGGCGCGGTAGGCAAGAGATCGACGGCGGTGGGGATCTCCGTCGTCTGCGGTACCGCCGGGGTGGGCAAGACCGCGCTCGCTGTGCGATGGGTACCTGAACCGAGATAGGTTCCCTGATGGGCAGTTGTATGTGAATTTGCGCGGCTACGATCCCGATCAGCCGTTGGCGGCGGCCGATGCGCTGGCCGGGTTCCTGCGCGCCCTGGGTATGCCCGGCCCGGATATCCTCTTGGAAGTGGACGAACGCGCTGCCGCCTACCGGAGTCTGCTGGATGGACGGCGGATGCTGGTGATGCTGGAAAACACCGCCACCGTCGAGCAGGTCCGCCCGCTGCTGCCCGGCTCGCCGTCGTCTCTGGTGATCGTAACCAGCCGGGACTCTCTAGCGGGGCTGGTGGCCCGGCACGGCGCCCGACGCCTGGATCTGGACCTGCTCCCATCCGAGGACGCGGTTGCCCTGTTGCGGGCAATGATCGGGGGACGAGTCGATGCCGAGCCCCCGGCGGCCACGGTGCTGGCTGCGCAGTGTGCGCGGCTGCCGCTGGCGTTGGGGGTGGCCGCCGAACTCGCCGTCTCACGCCCGGCCAGCAGCCTCGCTGAGCTGGTCGGTGAACTGGCTGATCAGCAGCGACGGCTGGAGCTGATGGACGCCGGCGGCGACCCGCGCACCGCGGTCCGCGCCGTATTCTCGTGGTCTTACCAGCACCTCCCGGCGGCGGCGGCGCGGGTGTTTCGACTGATCGGGCTACATCCCGGCCCGGGCCTGGACCCATATGCTGCCGCCGCCCTCACCAACACCAGCCGAGACCAGGCCCAACACCTCCTCGATCTCCTGGCCCGGGCACACCTGGTCCAGCCCGCCAACCCCGGCCGGTATGGCATGCATGATCTGCTGCGGGCCTACGCCGCCCACCTCAGCACCATCGAGGACGGCGAGCGGGATCGACGGGCTGCGCTGACCCGCCTTTTCGATCATTACCTGGGTGCCGCCGCAGTAGCGATGGACACGTTCATTTCCGCCGAACAGCACCGACGGCCCCGCATTCCCCCACCGGCCACGCCCAGCCCGCCGATGACCGACCCCACTACCGCCCGGGCCTGGCTGGATGCCGAACGAGCCACCCTCATCGGCACCTGCGCCTACACTGCTGCCCATGGCTGGCCTGGCCACACCATCCGTCTGGCCGCCACCCTGTTCCGCCGGTCAGGGTCTTACCTCGGTGGCTCGATAGCGGGCGGCTCGCCATCGGGCAGCGAGTCCCGCACGATGGTCGCTAGCGACTCCAGGATTCCGGCCAATTCTTCGCGTCGCCGGGGGGTCACCTGCCCGGCCGGGAATTCGTAGGCGGCATCGTCTAGCGCCCACTGGGTTTGGCGGAACAGCACGGCGAGTTGGGTGTCGGTGACACCGTTAGTGGGCGGAGGGTCGCACTGGCTGCAGTGGATCGGCACCGGGTGCCCGCAGGAGGCGACGTACCAGTTCAACTTGCCGCCGTCCATGATCCACTGCGCCAGTTGGCGGGCCTCGATGGCGGCGAGTCGGAACCCGAACCGGTCCCAGCCGTGGGGGTAGAACGCTCGCATCCCGCCCACCTCGTGGACCGCGACGATTGTGCACAGGGTGCCGTCATCGGTTCGTTTGCCGTTGACAACAAGGCGGCTTCGCTCGTGATCTCGCTGCGAGGCCCGGGGCTCTGGGGTGTTAGCGCTCACGGTCGCCGAGAGTGGCGGACGGGAGACGGGGTGTTTTCACTTGCGGTAAAGTCCAGCCCTCGATCACTCGGATGGGCTACACGGCCAGACCGGCTCGGTAGGCTAGACCCCGCAGCTCCTGCCCGGCCGAGGAGTCGCTGCGCACCCGCGTGAGCAGCTCAGCGAGTACCTCGCGGACCATCGGGTCGCGCTGTACGCGGTGGGGGTGGAGTTGCTCGGCGCGGCGAAGCGCCAGCACCGCATCATCCTGCCGTGCCCGCACCTGAACCAGTCCCCGACCATAGTCGCGCCAGTAGGCGGACTGGCGTGACCGATAGGGATGCACGTCAGGATTCAGGCTCTCCGCGAGCGCCGTCACCTGCTCGTGGTCCCCGATCTCCAGCACTGCCTCCATGCGCCAGCACCCGACGTTCGTGGGACCGAAACCGAGCCCGTAGGCGGTGCCCTCCCCGGTGCGCTGCGCCAGCTCCGCCGCGTGCTCCACGGCCACCGCCGCATCGGCCGGGCGGGAATCGGTCGCCGCGACCAGCGAATGAGACAGCGCGAGCATCCCCGCGAGTTGCATCGACTCCGGGCTGTTCGTCGGCACCGTCACCGCATCCAGCTCCGCCTGGGCCAGCTCGAACGCTCCCGCGGCCAGCGTCACCCTCGTGGCGCCGTAGGCGGCCAAGCCCAGCGCGACCGGGGTATCCCGCTCCTCGGCGAGCTGGTAGGTCAGCGTGATGTCGTTTTCCCGGCGCAGGTCCAGCGGGGCGCCCACCTCTCGTAGCCAATGGCTGACACCCTGCACGTGCAGCAACACCGCGAGGTCGAGCAGCTCAGCGACTTGGCGACCCGCAGCCAGGCTGGTATGCACGTCACGAATTAACGCGGGCAGCATCGCGCTCAGCTCGGCCTTGCGGCACTGATGCAGTGCGTCCTGCGCCGCGTACACCCTGGCCCGCAGCTCGTCCACGGGGACCACCTGCCCGCCGGGCCGGTGGCGGCCTACCGCCATCAGGGCCAGCCGCACCGCATCGGTGGCGGCGTCGGTGTGCCCGTTGCCGGGGGCAGGCACGGGGAGCTTCATCAGCTCGCTCGGGGCGATCTGTAGAGCGTTGGCCAGAGCCTTGACGGTCCGCATAGTGTTCAGCGCGCGCTGGCCGTTTTCCAGCATCGACAGATAGCCCGGGGTGATCCCGGCCAGTCCCGCGATCACGTCCTGCGTCTTGCCGCGCTCGGCCCGGATGCGGCTCAGCTGCCGACCGATCATGCGCGCTTCCTCAGCATCCACCCTTATAGGCTACGAGGTCGCCTGGTCGAGCACTCGGCACCCTTCAAGGGTGTTTTGCCTGGTTTGCCCGGCTCTGCCCAGCGGACGCCACCTGCCCGACAACCCGTGTGGTGGTTGTCTGTTTGCCACTGCCGGTGATTAACGGAAACTTGGGCCTGACCAGCGGAAACATCGGCTGTGATCTTGGTGAGACCCCTGGTCGCGCCCCTTCCTCTCGCCCGTAGCGGTCACCCCGACCGTGGGGCAGAGCGTGGGGTGACGAGCACGGTGGGCTTTCCCCAGCTGAAACATCTCCCGAGTACTCACCCGGATGGGGCCGTTCCGGCCAATGGTGTTTCACGGGGGAACATCCCCGGAGGGCTACACCTGCAGCGCGTTCGCCAGGGCCACGATCTCCACGATCTCCACCGCAGCGTGTCGGCCGCGATCCGGCAGTCCCATAGACGAGATCCACGAGGGTTGTGCCGCTAGCGCAACCAGTCTTACGTCGTCATCCTCAGCGGCGGTGACACCATGACCGTAAAGTCGCCTGACGCAGCGGACTGCACAGGACCGACCGAGACGAGCAGACAGGCCGGACAAGCCAGCACTACCATGATCACTGGGAGGTCAAGCCATGGCGTTTGAGCGGATCACCATCGACCACGAGAAGATGGGCGGACTCCCGTGTATCCGTCACCTGCGCATCCCGGTCGGTACCGTCCTGGGCCAGTTGGCGGCCGGGCGTGATGCGCGGGAGATCCTGGAGGATTTCCCCGACCTGGAGCCAGCGGACATCCTGGCCGCTCTGGAGTAGTCAAGTAATGGCGGGGAGTGGTTGGCTGGTGACCTGGTTGGTGGCGCCGACCTCGAGCGCGCACCGTGCTCGACCTACGGTGAGCGCTAGCGTTTCCCAGGTCCCGTGTTCGGTCTTCGCGGCAGTGTCAGGGCGACCTCCGCCTCGCTGATGGAAATGCCGAGACTGGTGCCGCCCGCTTCTTTGAGCAGTCGGGCGATGCGTCGTATCCCGGTACCCGCACGGGTGGCCAGACCCGTCGTAGCCACCCTGCTGTAGATGTGCGGGTTGCGGGTGACGTGCACGCCAGCGCGCATTGCCTCGGTATCGACGCTGTTCGGCGGACACCCCGGTGACCTCACCTCAACCCGGTCGGACAGCACGAACACCCTAGTCGGGCCGGCGATGGTGTAATCACGGTGTACCAGCGCGTTCACCACCGCCTCACGCAGGGCCGCCATCGGGATCTCCTCGTGCCTCTCTTTCTCGAATCCTACGATCTGATGCGCAGTCCTGAGATGAAGCTGCAAGAACGTCTCGATCTGGGCTATGACACTGAACAGTGGCCCAGACAGGTCCTTACGATCCACGAAGTCATCCCCGATGTCGTCGCCCGCCAGTGCACCGACGACGACACGGGACGACTCAAGTTCGGCCTGCGGGCACCGGCCGAAGAGCACGAGCCCACCGACCGTGGGGTGGGAACCGTCGTACATACGCCAGGCCCGCAATAGACGCACCAGATCATCGTCGAGATCCGGCTGTCCAGTGTCATCGAGGTACTGGGTGACCGTATCAAGGTCCAGGTCGGTGAGATAGAGTCGCGGGAGCGGTTGCTCGTCGTAGAAGAGTGAATGCGCGGCCTGGAAGAGCCTGAGTAGCTCCTCCCGGCTCGCGCGGCGGCATCGTGTTCCGGATCGGACGTAGTAACGGCCGTCGCGGGTAGAATACGGTCGCTGGTCGCCCTTGGGGATGTTGAGCACGACCACGTCGTTGCCATCCAGCACGACGATCTCGGGCACTATCGTCAACGGAGGCGAGCAGCTCTGGAATGCGACATCGTCCACACGCAGGAGTAATTGATAGGTATCAGGGACGCCCACCACGTTGCGGTCCTTAGCGACCCCGATCACAAGTTGACCGCCATCGCTGTTGGCGAAACACACGAGGTCCTTGGCAAGTTCGGTGTTGTCGTTGATGGTTTCCTTGAAATCTGTATGTGGATCCTCCCAGCGACGGATACGGTCGCGAAGCTCGTCCGGTGTCATCCAGACCGCCTCGCCGCAATCACGCAGACCGTATTTATCCGTAGCTCAAAACCGGGTACTCCGAGGGTGTGCAGGTGCAGGTCTACGCACGCCGAGGGGCACCAAGTGGCACGTCAGGCAGCGATGTCACGGGTACATACTCCCCGATCCCGCCAGGCGGCGGTGGATCCACTCAGTGGTGGGTGGTCAGCGTGTCCAGGCTGAGCGCCAGGTCGGCCGCCCGTTACCGGCAGGAACGAGCCGGATCCGGGGTGGGCGAGGGCGGTGTCGGCCTCGGGGTGGGCGATCAGCCACTCGTGCGGGGGGCGCACAGGCCACTGTGCCCATCAGGGTGAGGAATCACCTCGCGGAGTGCGGGAACCGCTAAAGGTTCCACTTCGCGGCGTGGGTGAACGGGGTCGAGTTCGGCTCCCTTCCGGGCCCCGCGCACCGTCCCGGCCCGCTGCCCGTCTGTAGTGGCTCGCAATGTGGCCCGCCCGGTTGCTCAGCGGTCGAGATCCACTTAACCGGGTCTCTCCTGGCGGGGAACTTCGAGTGCGTCAGGTGTGGACCAGGTGACGCCCGGGAAGCGGCCGAAGTCCCCGTCATAGGTGACGATCTCGCCCCGGTGCTCGATCGCGAGCGCTGCGAGGTGAGCGTCGTTCGCGAGGTTCCCTCCAGTCCCGAGCGGTGTCAGCAGGCCGCTGAGTACCTCGAGATGCTGGGCTGTGGGCTCCAGCAGGACGCTCGTCGGCTGGGCGAGCCAGGCCCGCACGCGCTCCAGCGCCTGGTCCACCGTGAGCGGCGAGGGAAAAAGGCCGATCTTGGTGGACAGCCGGAGGAAGGCCAGCAGGCTGATCCAGCTGAATCCGACGGTGGAGCGTCCATTGAGCGCTGTGTCAAGCCACGTGACGGCTTCGTCGTGATGCTCGGCAGACTCGTTTACCGCGTAGAGCAGGACGTTGGCGTCAACGACCTTCACTTGCCCACCCGGGTCCTACGCACCAGTTCCTCGTCCTCGAGTTCCGCGGCAAGCTGCAGCGCCCGGTCGAGGTTGACCACCGGTACGCCCAGCGGTGCGGTCGCCGTGCGGAACGGATCCCTGCGATCTTCGCTGGCTCCGGCCCGGATCGCGTCGTTCAGCGCCTGCTTGAAGGAGATGCCACGCTCGCGCATCCGCCGCCTGATGAGTGCGGCGGTGTCGGGATCGAGTGTGACCGTAGTACGCACGGTCCGCATCGTAGCATCATAGACAGTGATGCTACGATGTTTTATTTGGCTGCGACGCTTACCGATCGACAGGGAGCCGGTAGGCCAGCACGGTCAGATCCGGGACCGGGCGGAAGTCGTACTCGGGTGCCCGCTGGAATCCCATTCGTTCGTACATGCCCCGGGCGACCCGCATCCAGTCGTTGGTGTGCAGGCCGATCACTGCGGCACTGTGCCGGCGCGCCCGGATCAGGCACTCCTCGGTCAGCGCCCGTCCGATGCCCTGCCCCCGGGCCTCGGGGACGACCCCCAGCAGCCGGATGCCCGCCCATCCAGCGGGCCAGCCGGCGTCCTCGGCTCTGGTTCCGTCCGGGTAGAACGTCACCGTTCCGACGATGCGATCAGCGAGTTCCGCCACGATGAGCTCGGTGCAGGGCAGGCGTCCCCGTACGTCTCCGATGTCCTGCCAGTACGCGCGCCATGCCTGCGCGTGGGCCTCCGGCAGGGGGGAAGGTATGTGTTCCTGGTAGGCGCGATGCAGCACCCGGACGACATCGTCGAGTTCCTCGGCGCGGGCATTCCGGATCACCAGTGACGTCCGCCGGTCGGCCTCGAACACAGTACTCATTGTCGTGCTTCCCGGTCGTCGTGCCATGGGGGGCGGCGCCCCACGACGTACTGGACGGGGGGCCCGGGCAGCGCGGGGAAGGTGCGGATGTCCTGGTAGCCCGTGTCCGCCAGGATCCGTTCGGCCAGCGTGGGGGTCAGGCTCCCCTCGCCTCCCCACAGCACGCACCACAGCCGAAGAACGGCCGGGGACAGCCCGGGGCCGGGCACTCCCAGCACCTGGAGCAGCACCCAGCCCCCCGGCTTGAGTGCGGTCCGCACCCGCCGCAGCCCGTGCTCGGCGTGCTCGGCGGAGAGGAACACCACCGGGACGTGGACGAGGTCGAAGGCAGCGTCGTCGGCCAACTCCTCGATCCTGCCGTCGCGCAGCGAGATACGGTGGCCGAGCTGGGCCGCTTCGACGTTGCTGCGGGCCTCGGCGAGCGCGGGCGCCCAGGGATCGAGCCCGACCGCTCGCAGGCCGGGAAAACGTCGGCACACCTCGATCGCGATCGCCGCCACCCCCGTGCCCACGTCGAGGAACGTGGTGCCGGGCGAATCCAAGCGAAGCCCGTCCAGGCAGGGGAAGACGTGATCTGCCCAGGCGGCCGCGACCGCGCTCGAGCGGGTGCCCTGCGCCTGCAGGATTCGCGGGTCGGTGTAGCGCCACCCGGTCGACAGGACCCCCCGGCTGGCGCTGTCGTGTAGATGCGCGCTCTGTAGCAGGTGCGAGCGCAGCTCGGCGCGCAGCAGCGCCCGCGCGGGTCCGGCCAGTGACGCGGCCAGGGCGGGCTCGGCGACGAACGCCTCGCCGTCCCGCCGTGCCAGCCCGAGGGCGAGCAGCACGTCCAGGACTGCCTCAACGAGCGCGGCTGGTACCCCGGTCCGGTTCGCCAGAACTTCGGCGGAGCGTGGCTCACCCAGCTCGTCGAGCAGGCCGGCCTCGTCCGCGCAGCTGAGTGCGGCAAGCGCCCAGGCAGCCATGGCGAGTTCGCCGACGAGCTGAGGGAGGGGCTGCGGCTGTTCCGCGCCGGGGGCCCGCACCTGCGTCATCGGTCTCTCCTTGCTCAGCGCTTGGTCATCGTCGCTAGCGGCACCATGTTGTCCCAGGAGCGGCAGGTGGTCGAAATAGACGTGCTTGGAGACGATCAGGCCGTCTCTCACCTCATACACGGCTGCGAACCGGTTAGCCACCCGCCGGCCCGTCGCGGGGAGTTCGCCGCCGGGCACGCGGAGAGTGGCCACGTGCGTCCCGGTGAAGGTTCCCTCAGCGAGGCCACACGACCCGGACACCACCACCCGTTCGCACGTAATCTGGGCATCGGGGAAGGCCTCCCACCATGCGTGCGAGAAGCCGGCCACGTCCTGGCTGCCGTACCCGCACACGCCAGGAGCCGTGAACACGACATCGGGGCGGAAGATACTCAACTGCGCATCGACGTCGCGGGCGTTGAAGGCGGCCATGTCCTGGTTTGCTGCCTCCAGCGGGCATTCCACAGGTGCCTCCCACGGTGCCGTCCCCGGTGAGTTCCCCACTGATGGTGTTCTCCGCAATCGCCTACCGCGCCAGGAGGCTGAACGGATCCTTGATGGCTACCAGCCACTTGCCGTCGTCCTGGCGGCTCAGCACAGCCACCGCCGTGCCCTCCGCACTCACCTGCGTGCCGCCGAAATCGGTGAGTGCCCAGTCGAAATAGAGTAGGGCCACG
>JBOHGM010000015.1:0-31565 GCA_050699435.1 Pseudonocardiaceae bacterium
CTCGTCACTGACACAGCGACGACCTCCTTGATTGCTCTGAGAACTTGGCACTTGGTCAGAGTGTCAGGCAGCCGCCGTGGGTTGTCGTGCGTTGGTGAAGCGGGCGTTGATGTGCTGGTCGATGGTGCGTAACGCGGCACGCAGGGGTGGTGGGGTGTGTGGTGCGGTGGTGGCCAGTAGTGGTCGGAGCACCCGGTTGTGGATTTTGGTGTAGAAGATCGCGAATGCGAGGCCGTCGTCGGTGAGGTGGTAGCGGTTGTGGCCGGATCGAGGTCCGCGTGCAGGACTTCGGGACCTGGTGCCCGAGCCGGCGGTTAGTGGGTACCGGGGGCACGGTTTGAGCATCATCCACGCTCTTGCGCAACCGTTGAGATCACCCGCGACAGCGCGGGCACTGAGGTGCGCTTCGTGCTCCCGGCGGCGCCGCACGCTGAGTCTGTCACCGGCGGGGCGATCCGCTCCCCGGCCAGAGCGCCAGGACAACCTGCCGAGCTCACGACCCCCGGTGACCCGGCCACTCCCGATGACGCTGCCGCGCCGCGAGGCCGCCGCAGATCGAGGTATTCGACGGGTCGGACTGGGGCGAGGACATGCGCACGTACCGGCCGTTCCTGTCCTACGGCGAGCTCGGTGCATTGATTGACGGGCGCCCGAGCGATCTGCACGACGCGCTGCACCGTCTGCTCGGGCTCGGCCCGCTCAGCACCGCGCAGGACCGGCTGCGTACCAAGGCCAAGCAGCTCTCCGACGAGGTCAAGTCCGTCGGTGCTGACAGACGGGCGCTCCGCGACGCGTGCCTCGGGGTTGATGACGAACGCGCCCAGCGGGCCGCCGCACTGCTCAAGCCCACCTCGCCCGACCTCGATGCGGTCGCGACACTCGCACTAGGGACCGACGACGATGCCATGGAGACCGCAGTCCTGCGCAGGATCACGGCCCTTGAGCTCCCTGAGACGACGACTGTTGACGCTGCCGTCACCGCAGTACGCCGGGCGAGCGAGCGTCACACTGCACTGACCACCGTCGAGAACCGCGCCGCACACGACGTGGCCGCGTTGGTCCGCGCGGCGCTGCACCACCACGACACGCGGGGCGACGGTCCATGCCCGGTCTGCGGCGAGGGCACACTCGACGCCGGCTGGCGAGACCAGGCACAGCAACGCGCCGATGAGATGGAGCGCGCCGCGGCCGAACTCCGTGACGCAACCGCCTCGCTGGAGACCGTCCTGGCCCAGGCCCGCGACCTGGTCCGTCCGGTCCCCACTTCCCTGACCCACACCGCGCCGGTCAACACCAACACCGCTCGTGAGGCGTGGCAGCACTGGTCGGACGCCGTGCGCAGCGCGCAGCCGGACCAGATGGCGGACGCCCTGACCAGCACCCACCCGGCCGCGCTGCGGGCACTGACGGAATTGCAGCAGCGCGCCGTGCAGGAGCTGTCCCACCGCGACGAAACCTGGCGCCCCCTGGCCGGCCGCCTCGCGGCGTGGCATGACGACGCCACCCGTGTCGCCAAGCAGGCGCCGCTGCTTGGCGAACTACAGGACGCCGAGAAGTGGCTGGCGGGCGCCGCCGCCAAGCTGCGCGACCAGCGCCTGACACCGTTCGCCGAGACGTCGCAACGGGTGTGGCAGCGGCTGCGCCAGCAAAGCAATGTGGACCTCGGGCCGGTGCGGCTGGAGGGCAGCAAGACCCGCAGACGGGTAGCGACACAGCACCCCTTGCAGGACGAGCTGCGCCAGCACCGGGCGAGCACACCGAATTGCTCGGCGATGACCTCGGGGAAATTGTGTCCGGTATCCGACCGCCTGCCCGGTTCCACGACGCCGCGGTGGTGTGGGTAGCGAAGATCGCTGAGCTGCGTGAGGACTCCACCCTCGACACCTACCGGCACTGGCTCGACAATCTGGTGGTCCCCACCTTGGCGAGCTGCGGTTCCCCGAGTGCCACGGGCGAGGCCGAACACGCCTGCCTGTGTTGCGCACAGCTACACGTCAACCCAAAGATGCTGCCCCGACTCGACGAACTGGAAAGCGACCTGACCGACC
Organism: Pseudonocardiaceae bacterium; assembly: GCA_050699435.1. Taxonomy (GTDB): domain Bacteria; phylum Actinomycetota; class Actinomycetes; order Mycobacteriales; family Pseudonocardiaceae. Next base: position 2,049 of record JBOHGM010000015.1, read on the forward strand.
GCCGCAACCGCGCGGCAGCCGAAGCATGGCTAGGCGAGATCGAGGGAATCGACCGGACACTCCAGTGCCTGCGCGACAAGCGCGCCGACGCCCTGCGGCTGACCCGCCTCACCCGCCAGGTCCACCTCGGGATGCCTGCCATCGGCTCAGCCCGATAACCGTGCCAGCCGGATCGCTTCCCACGACTGGAGCACGTCGGAAGCGATCCGGCTGGCAGGGCCGGTGAAGCGGCCGCTACGCGGGGCGGTCTCAACGGATCATCGCAACACTGCTGAAACGGTGTGTGGTGTGCGGCCGGCGCCGCGGCGGCGGTGGGAGTTGCGGTTGTCGTTGGTCGCGAGCACAGCGTCCGAAGCCGACCAAGCTCTCGCGGCTACCAGGGTTGGCCGCGATGGTGGAGGAGAAGCTGGAACGGCGGTGGTCGCCACAGCAGATCTTCGGATGGCTGGAAGCCTGGCCGTGGTCGCCCGCGACGCCGGAAAGGAGAGTGCCTACTCCCTGCCACTCTCAACATATAGCGCACCGGGGGGCTTGCGGCAAGACCCGGGTAGTGCCGCAGAATCACCGGCCGAAGCCAGAACCTGCGGAAATGGGAGTCGCGAAATGCGTGTGTTGTTGTCGACGTATGGGTCGCGCGGGGACGTCGAACCGCTGGTGGGACTCGCGGTGCGGTTGCGGGCACTCGGCGCGGAGGTGCGGATGTGCGCGCCACCGGACGAGGACTTCGCGCAGCGGCTGGCCGGTGCCGGCGTGCCGATGGTGCCGGTCGGCCAGTCGGCGCGCGCTGACGACCGGGGCGCCGCCGCCGTCGTCGGCGAACCTGCCCCGGCACGCGGCCGAGTTGATCGCCAGCCAGTTCGACGCGGTCACCGCGGCGGCCGAGGGATGTGACGCGCTGGTGGCGACCGGCGTGCTGCCTGCCGCGGCCGGCGCGCGGTCGGTGGCCGAGAAACTGGGCATCCGCTCCGTGTACGCGACCTTCCAGCAGCTCACCCTGCCGTCGCCGCACCACCGGCCGCTGGCGTATCCGGGCCGGCCGTTGCCGCCGGAGGTGACCGACAACCGGGTGCTGTGGGACCTGGACGCTCAGAGCATCAACGCGCTGTTCGGTGCGGCGCTCAACACCCCCCGGGCGGCGATCGGCCTGCCACCGGTGGACAACGTCCGCGACTACGTCATCGGTGACCAGCCGTGGCTGGCGACGGACCCGACCCTGGACCCGTGGCAGGAGCCGGCGGACCTCGACGTCGTGCACACCGGCGCGTGGATCCTGCCCGACGTTCGCCCACTTCCGGACGAGCTGGTGGCGTTCCTGAACGCCGGCACACCACCGGTGTACGTGGGCTTCGGCAGCATGCCCATGCGCGCATCGACGGACGTCGCCCGGGTGGCCATCGAGGCGATCCGCGCGCAGGGCCGCCGCGCACTCGTCGCCCGCGGCTGGGCCGACCTGGCCCTGATCGACGACCGGGACGACTGCTTCGGCGTCGGCGAGGTCAACCAGCAGTCCCTGTTCGCCCGGGTGGGCACCGTCGTGCACCACGGCGGCGCGGGCACCACGACGACGGCCACCCGGGCCGGCGCGCCTCAGGTGGTGGTACCCCAGGCGGTGGACCAGCCGTACTGGGCCGGCCGGGTGGCCGACCTGGGCATCGGCACGGCGCACGACGGTCCGACTCCGACCACCGAGTCCCTGTCCGCCGCGCTCAGGACGACCCTGACCCCCGAGACCCGCGCACGAGCAACCGCCGTGGCCGGCACGATCCGCACCGACGGAGCAACGGTGGCCGCGGCGCTGCTGCTCGACACGATCAGCCGGGAAAGGCCGCCAGCGTTCGCGTGAACCACGCGGGATCGTCGAGCCAGGGAAAGTGCCGCAAATGGCGTGCCCTCCATAACCCAATGGAGAACCCGCCGAACCTAACATCAGTTAGCCGCTGTGAGGGGCATATGTCAACTCAGGGGTACGAAGAGGAATTGCGGTCCGAGCGGAGCTACGTGGCCGGGCTCTACACGCGGCTCGACGCCGAGCGCGCGCGAGTGAAGGGTGAGTACAACGCGGCGTTGCGGGGAAACGGCGGGACACCCATGGAACGGGATGTCGAGGTGCGCGCGCTGGCCAAAGAGGTGAAGCGGCTGGACGTCGCGGACGACGGGCTGTGTTTCGGTCGGTTGGACACCCTTTCGGGCGAACATTCCTACATCGGCCGGATCGGCCTTTTCGACGAGGAGAACGAGTACGAACCGGTGTTGCTCGATTGGCGGGCGCCGGCGTCGCGCGCGTTCTACGTCGCCACCGCCGCGACCCCGGAGAACATGCGTCGGCGCCGCCAGTTCCACACCCGCGGGCGCCGGGTGGTCGATTTCACCGACGAGGTGCTCGGCCGCCCCGGCGGTGGCGAGCGGGGGGACGCGGCCCTGCTCGCGGCGGTCGACGCGCCGCGCGGTGAGGGGATGCGCGACATCGTGGCGACGATCCAGGCCGAGCAGGACGAGATCATCCGGCTCGATCACCCAGGGGTGTTGGTGATCGAGGGTGGCCCGGGCACCGGGAAGACCGTGGTGGCGCTGCACCGCGTCGCGTACCTGCTCTACACCCAGCGGGAGCGGATGCAACGCCATGGTGTGCTCGTGGTCGGACCCAACCCGGCGTTCCTGAACCACATCGGCAGCGTTCTGCCGTCGCTGGGCGAGTCCGACGTGGTGTTCATGACCACCGGCGACCTCGTGCCCGGCCTACACGTCACCGCCGAGGACACCCCGGAAGCCGCGCGGGTCAAGGGCTCGCTGAAGGTCCTGGACGTGCTCGCGGCGGCGGTCGCGGATCGGCAGCGGCTGCCGGATGATCCGCTGCCGATCGAACTGGCGGACGTCACGGTGCGGATCGACGCCGAGACCGCGGAGTGGGCCAGGGAGGAGGCGCGCGCGAGCGGGCTGCCGCACAACGAGGCCCGCGCGGTGTTCCGTGAGATCCTCACGTGGGTGCTCACTGAACGGGCGATAGCCCGGATCGGGCGGGGCTGGCTGACCCGGGCGGACCGCGAAGCATGGGAGGACCTGCGGGCGGACCTGCTCAAGAAGCTCGCGGACGACGACAAGTTCACCGCCGCGCTCGACGAACTCTGGCCGATACTGACGCCGGAAACCCTGTTGGCACCGCTGTACATGTCCCCCGAACGGCTGCGAGCGGCAGGCGCCGACCAGGCGCTGTTGCGCGCCGATGGCGATGCCTGGACGGTGTCGGACGTGCCGCTGCTCGACGAACTGGTCGACGTGCTGGGCCGCGACAAGGCGGCCGACAAGTCCGCCGAGCAGGCCGCCGAGCGGGAGCGGAAGGCCGAGGCCGAGTACGCCGCCGGCGTGCTGGACCTCCTCGTCGACCGCCAGGACTCAATGGACGACGAGGACCACCTGTTCGCCACGGACCTGCTCTACGCCGAGGACCTGGCGGACCGCTTCGTTGAGCGCGACACCCGCGAACTCGTCGAACGCGCCGCCGCGGACCGGGACTGGACCTACCGGCACGTCGTGGTCGACGAGGCCCAAGAACTGTCCGAAATGGACTGGCGGGTGCTGATGCGGCGCTGCCCGGCCCGATCCTTCACGGTGGTCGGCGATCTCGCCCAGCGCCGGTCGGTGGCCGGAGCGACCTCGTGGGACACGATGCTGGAGCCGTACGTGCCCGGCCGCTGGGTCTACCGGTCGCTGACGGTGAACTACCGCACCCCGGCGGAGATCATGACCGTCGCCGCCGCGCTGCTCGCCGAGTTCGCACCCGGGGCCCAGCCACCGGAGTCGGTCCGCGCGTGCGGCGTCGCGCCATGGTCCAGGCGGGTCGCCGAGGACGAACTGCCCGCTGCCATCGAGGAATTCGTCCGGGACGAAGCGGACCGCGAGGGCACCAGCGTCGTGATCGGGCCACCGGGTGTGCCGGGCGCGGTGGCGGCGTCGGAGACCAAGGGCCTGGAGTTCGACGCCGTCCTGGTCGTGGAACCACAACGGATCCTCGCCGACGGCCCACGCGGCGCGGCCGAGCTCTACGTCGCGCTCACCCGCGCCACCCAACGCCTCGGCGTCCTGCACCAGGGCCCATTGCCGCAGGCCCTGACCGGACTCGCCGAAACCGGGACACCCGCCCACGCCGGGAATCAACGGTTGGCGTAGCGATTCGCGTACGGCCGGCCCTGAGCCAGAGCGTGACCAGACGACAACGCCACCCACCGCGTCGACACCGCGGTCTACGTCGACGGCCTGTGGGGACTGGGCCGAGTGATGCCGACCACCGGCCCGGTCCGCCGGGTGCTCGCCATGCATGTGGTCGGACACGACATCGACATGACCGCAGCCCTGGACCGCGCCGAACTGGTCATCGCACCCTCCGCAGTGGTGCTGCGACGCGCTCGCGCCCGGGGTTATGACACCACCGGGTGGCGGGTGGTTCCCAACGCGCTGCTCATCGACGGTCGCCCGCCCTCCACGATCCACCGCCGCTGGCTCCGTGAGCACGGACCGATCCGGATTCTGTCCCGCCTCGGCCCAGAGAAGGGCGTCGAGGAATTGCTCACCGCCGCTGACAACCGGCTCACCCACCCGGTGCAGGTGGCCCTGTGCGCGGCCGGGTTCGAGGCGGCACCGCGAAGCCAGCAGCGGCTTCTCGACGCCTGCCGAGACCTCGCCACCCCCATCGGGGCGACCATCTTGCCAGGTCTGCCCTGGGATCAGGTCCCCGCTTGGCTCGCCGGGTCCGCGGTAGTCATTGTGCCGTCGCTGGCCGAGACGTTCGGCCTTGTCGCGCTGGAGGCGATGTCCCGCGGGGCACCCGTGGTGGCCTTCGACATCGACAACCTCCCCGCGCTCATCGGCGACGGCGGGCTTCTCGTGCCCCGGGAACACGGGCACCTCGGACTGTGGCGCGCCGCCGGGGAACTGCTGGCCGACCCCATAGGCTACGAGCAAACCTCACGGGCCGGATCCACCCGAGCGCGGGACTATCGGCCCGCCCACATCGCTGGCCTGCTCGTGAAGATGGTGAGCTGATGAGTCGACTTTCCCCCCAGCCGACGCTCCCGATGCCGACCCTCGACCCCACTGGCGGGCAAGTCCCGTTGCTGCTCGTTGACGGGCACAACCTGCTGTGGGGGGCAACCTTCGGATTCCCCGCGCCGATCTATTCCCGCGACAAGACCAGGCTGCTCACCGGCCTGTTCGCCTTCTTCGCGCTGCTGCGGGTCGCGATCCGCGACGACGTACCCGGCACTGCCCCCGAGGTCCTCGTGGTCTTCGACGGTGAGCACGGCGCAGCAAGCCGCCAACAAACCCACGATGGCTACAAGACCAGCCGCCCCACAGACGACCAAGCGCTACTACCACTGCTGTTCCTGCCCGACGTCAAACGGGGCCTGCACCACTGCGGCATCGCCTGGATCGAACTCGAGTACGCCGAAGCCGACGACGTGATCGCCACCCTGGCGCACGCTACCCGCGAGCCCCGCCCGGTGATCATCCTGTCCCGCGATCGGGACTACTACCAACTTGTCACCGACCGCGTGGAGATTCTCAACACCCGATTCCGCGCTGGCCGCAAGTTGGTCACCCCGGCTGAGGTTTACGCCCGACATCAGGTCACCCCCGCCCAATGGGTCGATTTCCGGGCGCTGACCGGCGACCCGGCCGATGAGATCCCCGGAGTGAGCGGTATCGGCGCCAAGACCGCAGCGACGCTGCTGGCTGGTGGTCTCACCCTCGATGACCTGCCCTCCTCCGGTCGCCTAGCTACCGGCCGCGCCCGGGCGGTGGCTGAGCAGTTCGAACTCGCCCTCAAATGGCGCGACATGATCCGTCTGGACGCGGGCCTGGATCTACCGCGCTGGCCCATCGGCGAAATCAGCCCGCAGCTGCCCCGTCCGGCCGATATCGTCGAGGAACTCCTCCTGTGGTGAGCTCGCCGCGGTCGGTGCTGACGGTCATGGGCCATCCCCACGACGCGGAGCTCTGGGCCGGCGGTGCGCTGACTCGCTACGCGGCGGGAGGCGCGCAGGTCACCGTCGTGGTACCCGGAGCGGACGAGGGTCGCGCCCGAGAGGCCGCCGTCGGCGCCAAGGCCCTCGGCGGACTACTACGCCTTCTCGATGAGCTCACCGTCAGCACCATCCGAGACCTGCTCACCGAGCTGCGCCCCGAGGTCGTGATCACCCACAACCCCGACGACATCCACCCCGACCACCAGCGCACCGCAGGAACCGTCCTGGCCGCTCTCCCCAAAGTGGTAATCGCCACCGGCCACCCGCAACGGGTCTACACCTGCGATGGGTACAACAACCTCGACCGCAACGGCCGTCCGCTGCACCTACCGATCATCCTGGACGTCACCAGCACCTGGGAGACCAAGATGCAGGCACTAGCCGCCCACGTCTCCCAACCCATCGCCAGCCACTTCGCGCCGATGGCTGAGACCCTGGGGCGGCTGCACGGCGGCCGCATCGGCGTGCCTTACGCCGAAGCCTTCTCACCCGTGCCGATCCTCGGCCGCCTGCCCGCCACCGCGCACCTGTAGCCAAGCAGCCGGTTCAGGTTCCTCACCGAAGGCGCTGCGCCCCGGCCGTCCTCGGGAGGAGGTGCTCAACTTGGTCGTCCGGATCGGTGAGGCCGTGGGGCAGCCACCGGTCAGGCCGTGGAACGCTGAGGAGACCGACTCGCGATGCTCACTCCACCAGGCAAGCAAGGCCGAGGCCGAGATGAACAGATGATCGCAGGACCTATCGGCCTTCTCCTAGTGCCACGCCAACTGCCAGAAATCACATACCCGTTCCCACCACAACCGGTGGGCGGCCTCAGCCAGCGATGCAGCGGACAAGGTGACGAGATCGCGGTAGCCGGCCGTGAACGCCGCCACCCGGTCCAGATCCAGCGCCCGCCGCTCGGGCGTGAGGTCGTAGCCGAAGACCAGACTCGCCGTGCGGACCACCTCAGCGGCCACCACCGCCGCGACCCGAAGAACATGCGTCGGCGCCGCCAGTTCCACACACGCGGGCGCCGGGTGGTCGATTTCACCGACGAGGCCAGCCGCCCCGCCGATCAGGAGACAACCCGTTGATCTGGGGTCACGCAAGTAATTGCCCACTGGTCAATCAAGAGCGTCGTCGGATGACAGGTTGATTGCTGTTTGCACCATGTGGGTTTAGGTTTCCGTCGGGAGGCCACCATGAGCAATCGAGAGCCCACTGTCCGCAGCCGTGAACTCGGCGACGGGCTGCGCCGGGTGATGCAGCAGGCGGGGCTGACCGGCAAGCAGGCCGCACACCTGCTCGGCTGGTCCCCGAGCTGGGTGTCCCGGTTGCTGTCCGGCAAGCGCGGGGCCACCGAGCTGGACGTCGCGGCGTTCCTCGGGGTGTGCCGGGTGAGGGGCCCGGAGCGGGACCGGTTGCTCGCGCTCTGCCAGGAGCAGCATACGCCAGGCTGGTTTCAGCAGCACGGCTCCCGGCTGCCCCAACAGCTCGTGACCCTGATCGACCACGAGAACCGCGCAGCGACCTACAGCCACATTCAGCCGATGCTCGTGCCCGGCCTGCTGCAGACCGGCGAGTACGCCCGCGCGGTGATCAGCCGGGTGGTCAACGTGCCACCCGAGGAGGTGGACGATCGGGTGGCCGCCCGGCTGGCCCGGCAGAACCTGTTCAGCCGGGACCGCCCGGCCCGGTTCACCTTCTACCTGCACGAGTCGGTGCTGCGCAGCCCGGTGGGCGGGCGCACGGTGATGCGCGACCAGCTCCACCACCTGGTGCGGATGTCCACCCGCTCCGCTCTGACCGTCCGGGTGGTACCCACCGCGCTCGGCGCGCACGCGGCGACGGCCGGACCGTTCATCTTCATGGAGTTCGCCGAGTTCAAGCCGGTCGTGTACCTGGAGAACGAGACCACCAGCGTGTTCCTGGAGAAGCCGGAGGAGATCGCGGCGTACCGGAACATCCTGGGGGCACTGGCCCAGACCGCGCTGGGGGAGGGACAATCGAGGGAAATGATTGCCACCCTGGCAACCGAGTTCTACGGGAATCGAAAGGACCATGATGACCGCGCCTGAGCCGGACCGCACTGTCTGGCGCACGAGCAGCTACAGCGGTAGCGGCAGCGACTGCGTCGAGGTCGGCTGGCGCACTAGCAGCTACAGCCCCAACGGCGGTGACTGCGTGGAGGTGGTGCCCGCGCCCGAGGTCGTGCTGGTGCGCGACTCCAAGGACCGCGACGGCTCCGCCCTCGCCGTCCCCACCCCCACCTGGCGGGCCTTCCTGCGCACCGTCACCCGCTGAACACTCCGCAGACCGCTAGCCGATGTCACTGGTCTTCAAGGCCACCGACCGGGTTGGAACCGTCGACATGGGAGACCGGCGACGCCGCGCGCCGCCGGAGTGCTGTGCGGCGACCATCCCTCGGCCCAGGCCCTGGGTCTGAGCTGACGCGCTCGGAGGCCGACCTATCAGCAGGTCTGGAGCATGTCGTCCAGCGTGGCAACCTCGGCTCCGGTTGCGGTGAGGTTCCAGGTGTACTTGGCGTCGATCCACATTGAGGCGTAGGTGCACCAGTAGGAGGTCAGCGGTGGCTTCCACTGGTCCGGCGACTGGTCGCCCTTGGCCTGGTTCACGTTGTCGGTGACGGCGATCAGCTGCGGGTTGCTCAGGTCGTTGGCGAACGACGTACGCCGCGAGGTGGTCCAACCCGAGGCACCCGAACGCCACGCCTCCGCCAGCGGCACCACGTGATCGATGTCCACATCGGACGGCTGGTACCAGGTGGCCCCGTCGTACGGGCTGGGCCAGCGGCCCGACGTCGGATAGCAGTCCGATCCGGTCTGCACCCCCACGCCATCCCGGCGCAGCACCCACTCGCGGGTGTTGCAGGTGCCCGAGACGGTGGTCCAGTGCGGGAACTTCTCGCGGGAGTACCCGGAGCCGGTGCCTTCGGAGGCGATGGTGAGCCCGGCGAGCAGCGACTTCGCCTCCGCCGGGCTCGGGATGCTCGGCGGGGTGGCGCCTGCGGGTCCGGCGAGGGCCAGGGTGGTCCCGAGGGTGAGGACGAGGGCGAGCGCGGCGGTCACCCGGCGCGGTGGGGCACATGGGCTGTGCACAGCGAAGCCTCCGGTGGTTGAACACTCAACTCACCTCAACCGTTGCCGCTGGAGGTGGCAGGAGATCTGCCAATGCGTGTGCGTCCGTGGACGGTTCGCGAAACGTGCGAACCCAGACAGTGACCGCGCCGGGTTGCCCGAACGTCGTGCCGCCGGTGCTCAGGCCAGGGTCAGGGCCGGCTTCACGCTGCTGCACGACATCCGCGAACTACTGCTCCGCCGACGAGGTCGGGCGTTGCTCGCCATCCCGATCTGCGCGTGGTGGTCCCGAGGAGCAGTAGGACGAGACCGAGCACGAACTCCAGCGTCGCGTCGGCGTCATTGTGGATTAAGGTCGACTGACTGTTGACCAGGCCCGGTTGCCCAGCGACGCCCATCGGTCAGTTGTTCGGTTCGGCCCGCCGGGTGATCGTCGCTCTGCCCGTGCGGTGGCCACGCGCACCGCGATTCGGCTCCGAATGGCTGTCTCCGGGTGTCCCCAGACTGCGATTCGGCTCCGAATGGCTGTCCGGCCTCGCCCCAGACTGCGATTCGGCTCCGAATGGCGCTCGGCGCTAGCCTATCCTGCGACGAGATGGCCGCCGCATCGGCCGGAATCAACGCCGACTGCAGCTCGACGAGATCGTGAATCTTGCGAACCGCAATTCCGCGTGCAATGAGTGCACCCTTGAGTGCCTTTTCGGCGGTGAGATGCGCTAGAAAAGCGGCGAGTCGAGGGGGGCATCTCAGGGTCATCAGCAAGCCGCTGTGCGACCATGAGGTCTTCGGCGGCCTGTTCCAACCACCGGCGCGCCTCGGCGGACACGTGGTCAGGAGGCACGCTCGTACACTGTTTCGCCCTCACCACCAGGGCTGTCACAATGGATGGCGTGATTGCTGAAGAGCGCCAAGTGGCCGACGCGCTGCGGGCGACTGGCGCTATCGCCAGCGTCGGATCCAGCTGGCTGGCAGGGTGTCGGGTGATTGATCAGGAGCGGCTCGACCGGTTGCTTGACCGCGTCGCGTCCGACATGAAGATCCTGGACGGGTACCGAGCCGCCGCGGGGGACCTGCTCGATGATCCTACCCGGCTTGCGGCGGTGAAGTACCACTTCATCACGGCCATCGAGGGATGCGCCCGGCTGCCCGTCCTGGCGCCATAGCCACGCCCGTGCCGACCTCCTGGGTCTACGCTCAGTCAGCGCACCCGCGCGGCGCCGACCGCCGCGCCACGCTGCACAGCGTGCCCGGAACGACCCGCGGGGTGCTCTGCACCGTTCTCTTGGAGTACCACATGCCTGCGATCGTGCTGATCGGCGCCCAGTGGGGTGACGAGGGCAAGGGCAAGGCCACCGACCTGCTGGGCGAGCGCGTTCAGTGGGTAGTGCGTTACCAGGGCGGCAACAACGCCGGACACACCGTGGTGCTGCCGGACGGGCAGGACTTCGCGCTGCATCTCATCCCGTCCGGGATCCTCACCCCTGGGGTGACCAACGTGATCGGCAACGGCGTGGTGGTGGACCCCGGCGTGCTGCTCGAGGAGCTGGCCGCGCTGCAGGCCCGCGGCGTGGCCACCGAGCGGCTGCTGATCTCCGCCGATGCTCACCTGATCATGCCGTACCACGTCGCGATGGATCGGGTCACCGAGCGCTACCTGGGCAAGTCCAAGATCGGCACCACCGGGCGCGGTATCGGGCCGGCCTACCAGGACAAGGTGGCCCGGGTCGGGGTGCGGGCTCAGGACCTGCTGGACGAGAAGATCCTGCGCCAGAAGGTCGAGGCCGCGCTGGCGTACAAGAACCAGGTCCTGGTGAAGGTCTACAACCGGCGGGCCCTGGAGCTCGATCAGGTGGTGGACACCGTGCTCGGGCAGGGCGCGCACTTCGCGCACCGGATCGCCGACACCCGGCTGCTGCTCGATCAGGCGCTGCAGCACGGCGAGACGGTGTTGTTGGAGGGCAGCCAGGGCACCCTGCTCGACGTCGACCACGGCACCTACCCGTTCGTCACGTCCTCGAACCCTACGGCGGGCGGCGCCTGCGCCGGGTCGGGCATCGGCCCCACGAAGATCACCGCCGTGGTCGGGATCCTCAAGGCATACACCACCCGGGTCGGTTCGGGTCCATTCCCCACCGAACTGCACGACGCGATGGGTGAGCGGTTGCGCAAGACCGGCGGGGAGATCGGGGTCACCACCGGCCGGGCCCGCCGGGTCGGCTGGTTCGACGCGGTGATCGGGCGCTACGCGGCCAGGGTGAACGGGATCACCGACTTCTTCCTCACCAAGCTCGACGTGCTCACCGGGCTGGACACGGTGCCGGTCTGCGTGGCCTACGAGGTCGGTGGCAGGCGTACCGAGGAGATGCCGATGACCCAGACCGACCTGCACCACGCCGTGCCGGTGTACGAGGAGCTGCCCGGCTGGTGGGAGGACGTGTCCGAGTGCCGCAGCTTCGACGACCTGCCCGCCAACGCCCGGGCCTACGTGCAGCGGGTCGAGGAACTCTGCGGCGCGCGCATCTCGGCGATCGGCGTCGGCCCCGGCCGTGACCAGACCATTGAGTTAGACCCCGGTAGCAATCCTGCCGCCCGGGTGAGAAGCACCCAGCAGCGACCCGGGCGGTTGCGCCGAGTGAAAGCTGACCCCGGAGTCGACCCGCTCTGATCGTCTGCCGGGTGGGTGTGGGCCCGGCACACCTATGGATAGTTACCAGTGGACGGGCGCACTGTGGTATTCCTCATGCTGCGGGCGGTAGCGCGTGCCGCCGGGCCTCAACGATGTTACGTTCGGTTGGTCATGGCCCAACCAGACGACCCGGAGCATCGCATCGGTGGGAGTGTCGATGTGACCATCACGACCGATGTGACGATCACTGAGCCGGATTGCGCCGACGGCCCCGACCTGTGGCGGCTGGCCCGGGACTCCGGGGCGCTGGACGTGAACTCGTGCTACGCCTACCTGTTGTGGTGCCGCGATTTCGCCGGTACCTCGGCGGTGGCGAAGGTCGAAGGAGCCGTGGTCGGTTTCGTCACCGGCTTTGTGCGCCCGGAAGCACCGGACACGGTGATGGTATGGCAGGTCGCGGTAGACGCCGGGCAGCGTGGCCGCAACCTGGCAGGCCGGATGCTGCACGCCCTAGTTGACCGCCTGGCCCCCCAGGGCGTGCGCTGGTTACACACCACGGTCAGCCCCAGTAACGAGGCGTCGATCCGGTTGTTCACCGCGCTGGCCAGGGATCGTGGCACCGACATCGAACGGCGTGAACTGTTCGCGCCCGAGGATTTCCCGACCGAAGAGCCGGGCGACCACGAGGCTGAGGATCTCTACGTGATCGGTCCGTTCTCGCCTGCCGGGATGACGGCCAGAGAAGCCATCGGAGCACACCAGTGAGTATTTTCGATACGCTCGAATCGCAGGTCCGCAGCTACTGCCGGGGTTGGCCGGTTGTGTTCGACCGTGCGGCCGGGTCCTGGATGTATGACGAGGACGGCAAGCCGTATCTCGACTTCTTCGCCGGGGCCGGGGCGCTGAACTACGGACACAACGACCCGGAGCTGAAACGGGTTCTCATCGAGTACCTGGCGCGTGACGGCGTCACGCACGGTCTGGACATGACCACGGTGGCCAAGCGTGGGTTCCTGGAGCGCTTCCAGCAGCTGATCCTCGAACCCCGCAGCCTGGACTACAAGGTGCAGTTCCCCGGGCCGACCGGGACGAACAGCGTGGAGTCCGCCCTGAAGCTGGTCCGCAAGGTCACCGGGCGGGAGTCGATCATCAACTTCACCAACGCTTTCCACGGCATGACGCTCGGCGCGCTGTCGGTGACCGGTAACTCGATGAAACGCGGCGGGGCCGGCATCCCGCTGGTGCACGCCACGCCGATGCCCTTCGACAACTACCTCGACGGCCAGACACCGGACTTCCTCTGGTTCGAGCGCCTGCTGGAGGACTCCGGCAGCGGGCTGAACGAACCGGCCGCGGTCATCGTCGAGACGGTGCAGGGTGAGGGCGGGCTCAACGTCGCGCGCTTCGAGTGGCTCAAGGCCCTCGAACAGCTCTGCCGCAAGCACCACATGCTGCTCATCGTCGACGACGTACAGATGGGCTGCGGGCGCACCGGGCCGTTCTTCAGCTTCGAACCGGCCGGGATCACCCCGGACATCGTCACCCTCTCGAAGTCGATCAGCGGGTATGGCCTGCCGATGGCGCTCACGCTGATCCGCCCGGAGCTGGATGTCTGGGCTCCGGGGGAGCACAACGGCACTTTCCGGGGCAATAACGCGGCATTCGTCACCGCGGCGCATGCCCTGGAGAAGTTCTGGACCGATGACACGCTGCAGCGGTCCACCCTGGACAAGGGTGAGCGGATCAACCGGGCGCTGGACGGGATCGCCGATGGTCGCGAGGGCATCAGCGTCCGGGGTCGCGGAATGGCCAAGGGCCTGGCATTCGAGCAGGCCGAGCAGGCAGCCAAAGTCTGCACCGCGGCATTCGACCGCGGGTTGCTCATGGAGACCGCCGGGCCGTCCGACGAGGTGGCCAAGATGCTGCCTGCGCTGACCATCTCCTATGACGAACTCGACCAGGGACTGGACATTCTCGGCGAGGCGGTCGCGGAGGTGCACGACTGAACCTGCCCCCGTCACCCGAGGAGAAAGCGTGATAGTCCGTTCCTTCGACGAGCTGACCGACACCGATCGTCACGTGAAGACGCCGAACTGGCACAGCAAGCGCATCGTGCTGGCAACGGAAGGCGTCGGATTTTCGCTGCACGAGACGGTGCTCGACCCTGGCACGGTGAACGACTTCTGGTACGCCAACCACATCGAGGCCGTGGTCTGCGTCGAGGGCGAGGGCGAGCTGCTGGACAAGGAGACCGGCCGTACCTACCAGCTCACCCCGGGGACGATGTACCTGCTCGACAAGCACGAGCACCACCAGCTTCGGCCGATCACCCGGATGCGCATGATCTGTGTGTTCAACCCGCCGCTGACCGGCCAGGAAGTACACGACGAGAACGGGGCTTACCCGTTGATCGAGGCGGGCTGACCCGACCTCGCACGCTGAACGAGATCACCGGGCGAGCCGCGCAGGAATGTCTTCCGGTGGGCAGGGCCCCGCGAAAGCGGTGCCGCGGGCGGAGTCGGCTCCGGCGTGCCGCCACCAGTCGGCCTGCTCGGCACTGTCGATACCGGCTACGACCACAGCGGTCCCGGTGCGGCGGATCAGCGGCACCAGGGTGGTCAGCGCTTCGCGCACGGCCGAGGCGGACTGCTCATCTGTCAAGCGCACCAACTGGTCGGTGACGTCCACCGCCCGCACCGGCAGGCACTCCAGCGTGGCCAGGTTCCCGACCGCCTGGCCGTACCTGGTGAGCACGGTCCAGACGCCTACCTCGGCCAGGGTGCGCAGGTTGTCCTCGGCGGCGCCGCGGTCGTCGACGACCAGCTCCACCGGGATTCCGAGCTGCACGTCCTGCGGCCGCAGCCGGGTCTGGTTCAGGACGCCGTGCAGCACGGCCACCAGATCAGGGTCTTGGGCGAGATGCGTGGTCAGGTCGACCCGCACCGGTGGCGTCGCAGCGCCGAGCTGGTCACGCCAGCCGCGCAGCGCCGCACAGGCTTGCTGCAGCATCCATGGTCCGATCGAGAGGACCAGCCCGGTCTGCTCGGCGAGCGCGGCACACTCCTCGGGGGCGAGCAGGCCGCGTTCCGGGTGCTGCCAGTGCAGCAGCGCCTGCACCGCCACGATCCGGCCGGCGTCGTCCGCAGTCGGGTCAAGCCGGACCAGTGGCTGATAGCACAGCGCGACCTGACCGTTCTCCCAGGCTGCGGGCATCGCGGTGGCCAGCGCGTAGCGGGCCCGCTCGGCGGCGTCTGCGGGCGGGTCGTGCAGCCCCCACTGCCCGCGCCCGATCCGCTTGGCCCGGTGCAGCGTCGCGTCGGCGGCGCGGACCAGCTCAACCGCCGCGATACCGCGAGCTGGGCTGCGCACCAGGCCGATACCTGCGGAGACCGACAAGCCGTGCTCGCCGAGGTAGACCGGTTCAGACAGCTCGGCGTTGATGTCCTTGGCCAGGGTGGCAAGGTCAGGCGGGCTCGGTGAGTCCTCGATAACGACGGCGAACTCGTCGGCGCCGAACCGGGCGACCAGCACGGTCTGCCCTGCGACCAGCCGCTGCAGCCGCCCGGCGACCGATCGCAGCACCAGGTTGCCCGCCTCGTGCCCGTGGCCGTCGTTGACCACCGCGAAACCGTCCAGGTCGATCTTGCACAGGGTGACGGTCGCCCCCGGTTTGGCCCGCTCCAGCACGGTCGTGAGATGGATCCAGAAGTACTCCTGATTGGGCAGCCCGGTCAGCAGGTCGTGCAGCGTCTGGTGGCGCAGCCGCACCTCCAGCAGGTGCACATCGGTGACGTCCTCCACCATCGTGACGTGGTGCGTCGGGGTGCCTGCGGCGTCGTGCAGCAGCGAAACGGCGAGGTAGGCCCAGGTGGTGTCGCCGTTCGCGGCGAGCAGCTTGGCTCTGGTCCGGAAACGCGATCGCGGCCCGTCGACCAGGCCCTGGTAGGCGGCAGCCAGCGCCGCCGCGTCGTCGGGGTGGAAGAGGCTGCCGACCTCGCGACCGACGAGTTCCGTGGGTGGGTAGCCGAGAATGTCGGACAGCGCATCGTTGGTCTGTGTCATGGGCCCGTTCAGCTGGCTGATCGCGATGCCCACTGGTGTGGAGGTGAACACCTCCCGGAACCGGGCCTCACTCTCCCGGATGGCCCTGACCAGGGCGCTTTTGACCTCCTCCTGCTGGTCGAGGGTCCACCGGCGCAGGGCGGTGGCGTATCCCGAGGCCAGCTCGCCGAGCAGCGACGCAACCTTGTCGGGCAGTCCTGCGACGGTACCCAACTCGTCCTGCGCGGGCAGGGCCTGAGCGAGGATCTCCACGGTAACGCCCAGGCTCCGCTCACCGGCGAAGCCGCGCCGCACAAGCCTGGCTCCGACATCCGCCGCAGCGCGCGGGGAGAACGTGGCCTGCGTGAGCGCATCGATCAGGCCGTCGAGGAGGCCGCGGAGGAAGTGGGCGATCTGGTCCTGGGAGAGCGGCACATAGGCCGTCATGTTCAGCGCGTCCGACCAGGCGCGGGTCAGTTCCTCCCGCGAGACAGGCTCAGGAACACCCACCTGGCTACAGCTTGATACCGACACCCGCAAGAAGCGGGTCGTCTGAGGGGACACCCTCGGCTTCGCGCGTTGCACCAGGGCGCCACTGCGGGGTGGGCACGAGGCCTGGCTCGAGCAGCTCGAAGCCGGTGAACAGGTCGGCGATCGCCGCCCGAGTACGGGGGTAGATGGGGTTCGGACTGTTCTTCATCAACTTGACGACGCCGTCCACGTCGGCCGAATCGACGTCGGCGCGCAGGTGCGACAACGCGAGGTAGCTGCCGGGGACGAGCGCCTCTCGGTAGCGAGCCAGCAGCTCCATCGGGTCGTCGGAGTCCGATACGTAGTGGAACACCGTGATCATGAGCAGGCCGATCGGGGCGTCGAAGTCGAGCACCTGGCGCGTCTTCGGGTGCTCCAGGATGCCGGCCGGGTCACGCATATCGGCCAGGATCGCGGTGGCCCGATCGTTGTCCTCCAGGATCAGTTCGCTGTGCGAGATGGCCACTGGCTCGTTGTCGACATACACCACTCGTGCCTGCGGATCGGCCTGCTGGGCTATCTCGTGCACATTGCCGACGGTGGGGATGCCCGAGCCGATGTCGAGGAACTGCCGTATACCGCACTCGACGAGCGTCAGCACCGCACGGCGCAGGAACGCCCGGTTGCGCAGGGCCATCTGGCCGACCAGGGGCTCGACTGCGTTGATCTTGTCGATCATCTCCCGGTCCACGGCGAAGTTGTGACCCCCGCCGAGCAGGTAGTCGTACATCCGCGCGGCGCTTGGCACAGTGTCAGCGACGCCTTCGGGAACCCAGCTGGGTTTGTCAGTCACCGCTCACCCCCCTAGGGTTGGTCGGACCGGCCTTTCGAAGATCATCCTACCGGGGGATGGCCACCCGGCTCTTGCGCAGCGGACTGTAACAGTCCCGGCCCGCTGAATCGGTGGCTTTCCCGCCGACCGGCGCGGCTGGGTCCCGGCTGCGTCCGTACCCTGCGCACTCGTGAGAGTCCTCGTCATCGGATCCGGTGCCCGCGAGCACGCCATGGTGCTGGCCCTGTCCAGCGACCCCGCGGTCACCGCGCTGGCCTGCGCACCGGGCAATGCAGGCACCGCGACGGCGGCCGAGCAGCACGGCGTGGACGTCACCGATCCGGACTCGATCGCCGGGCTGGCGAGGGTCTGGTCGGCCGACCTGGTGGTGATCGGTCCCGAGCTGCCGCTGGTGGCAGGGGCGGCCGATGCGGTGCGGGCGGCGGGTATCGCGTGTTTCGGCCCGTCCGCCCAAGCGGCTCAGATCGAGGGCTCCAAGGCGTTCGCCAAGGACGTGATGGCCGCCGCGGGTGTGCCGACCGCACGCAGCGAGCTGGTGGACAATCCGGCCCGGCTGGACGCGGCGCTGAGCCATTTCGGGGTGCCGTGGGTGGTCAAGGACGACCGGCTGGCCGCAGGCAAGGGGGTGGTGGTCACCGAGGACCTCGAGGTGGCCAGAGCGCATGCGCTAGCCCTGCTCGACGACGGCCACCCGGTGCTGTTGGAGTCCTACCTGGACGGTCCGGAGGCGTCGCTGTTCTGCCTGGTCGACGAGCGCAGTGTGGTGCCGCTGATGCCTGCTCAGGATTTCAAGCGGGTGGGCGAAGGGGACGTCGGCCCGAACACCGGCGGGATGGGTGCCTACGCCCCGCTGCCGTGGGCTCCGGAGTGGCTGGCCGCCGACGTCGTCGCGCGGATCGTGCAGCCCGTGGTGGACGACATGGCCAAGCGCGGCGTCCCGTTCTCCGGGCTGCTCTACGCCGGCCTGGCGCTCACCGCGCAGGGCCCGCAGGTGATCGAGTTCAACTGCCGTTTCGGTGACCCGGAGACGCAGGCCGTGCTCGCGCTGCTGCGCACCCCGCTGGCCGGGCTGCTCTACGCCACCGCCACCGGCACGCTGGCCCAGCAGCCGCCGCTGCAGTGGGATCCGGGTGCTGCGGTGGCCGTCGTGCTGGCCGCCGACGGGTACCCCGGCCACCCACGCACCGGCGATGTCATCACCGGCGCGGACCGCGTGGGGGTCTTGCATGCAGGCACCCGCCGCCGGGATGACGGTGCCGTGGTCTCCGCAGGCGGGCGGGTGCTCTCGGTGGTCGGGACCGGCCCCGACATCGCCGCCGCGCGCGAGCAGGCGTACCGGCGGATCGACCAGGTGCACCTGCCCGGCGCGCATCACCGAAATGACATCGGATTGCGCGCGACTCGCGGCGAGGTCGCGCTGCCCGCCGGGCAGTAACGCGATAGCCTCCCCGCGCGATTGGGCGGGACTGGAGGCTGATCAAGACGATGATCATGTGGGACCGGCGGGGCGAGGATCTGCTGCTATCGCTGTCCCCGGAAGGTGTTCGCTTCCTGCGTGAGCAGTGGTCGTGGTTGCGCGATCTGGTGCGCTGGCAGCTCGGTGCCTGTACCGAGGACCCGCTGGCCGAGCTGACCGGCCTGCCGGTGCCCACCGACCAGATCGACGGGCGGCTGGCCTACGTCGTGGATTACTGGTGCGGCACTGAGGAGGGCGGCCCGGTCCGCCTGGTCTGGGAGGGCTGGGTGCTGCACGATCTTGAGCGCGCCCTCTCCCGGGTCCTCGCCACGCTGCCCCGCCACGGTGGCGTGGTGCAGCTACCCGGTCGCGGGCAGCCGGCCGCCGCCGAGTGGGGCTGGATGCTGGAGACCTTGCACGTGGTGCTGGACGTCTCCGGCCGGGTGAGCACACCAGGTCATCCGGAACGTGCGCTCCCGCCGCGCCCCTGCGCTGCCGACGCCGAGCACTACCGCCGCAGCCTGCGCTGGCTGGAGCTGGTGCTCGACGCGCTGGCCCAAGCCGAGCGCACCGCCCCGGCCCCGGCCACCGACTGACCCCATTCGACCCGCCGGGCGTAGGGTCAGCGGTGCTACCGGCTCAGGCGGCGCCGTGCAACCATCCTCGGCCCGCGCTCCGTCGATGCACGTGCAGGTACAACCGACGAGAGGTCCGGGTGGACCAGCGCCAGGAGCAGGAGTTCACGGACTATTTCGCCGCGCGGCGCGATGCCGTACGGCGAACCGCATACCTGATCTGCGGCGACTGGCATCGCGCCGACGACCTGGCGCAGACCGCGTTCGTGGCGCTGCACCGGCGCTGGCGCAAGATCCGGGACCGCGCGGCCCTGGACGCCTACGTCCGGCGCACGCTGGTCCGCGCCGCGATCGACGAGTCCCGCCGTCCGTGGCGTCGCGAGCATCCCGTCGAGATGCTGCCGGAGCCGGTGGGCGCCGCGGCGGCCCGCGACACCGTGGGCGACGCGGTGGCCACCCGGTCGGCGCTGGTCGATGGGCTGCAGCAGGTACCGCCCAGACAGCGGGCAGTGCTGGTATTGCGGTTCCTCGAGGGGCAGTCGGTGACCGACGTAGCCACCATCCTCAACTGCTCCGAGGGCACCGTGAAGAGCCAGACGGCCCGAGGGCTGGACACCCTGCGAGCCGTGTTGGGCGACGCGTTGGACGACCTGCGACCCGCAGGGTGACCACGCTAGGAGGTGGCACGGGTGAACGAGCAGCGGCTGGCTGCATTGTTCCGGGACGCAGTGGGTGAACTGCCACCCGCGTTCTTTGGCCGGGACGAGGTGGTGGCCGCATCCCGGCGCAGCACCGCCCGCCGGCGTAGCGCGCTCGCCGGCGGCACCTTGTTCGGCGTCGCGGTGCTGGTCGGCGGTCTGGTCGCCGGTGGTCAGGTGCTGCAAGGGCAGACCTCGACCGCCGCGGGGCAGCCCGCACCGGAGGCCGACGCCGAGGTGGCGGATCCGGCCGCGCCGCACGTTCTCGGCGCACCACCGGGGGCCGAGACGCCGGTCCCGCGCACCAGCGCCGCGAGCGAGCAGGCCGGTTGTGGCCCCCTCGACAACACCCTGGCGGCCGACGTGACAGCGGTGCTGGCGGACCGCGGCACCGCGGTGGCCGGCCCGGCGGACGAGGTAGCCGAGCCGTGCCCGGACGGATCCCGGGCTGCTGCGCTGCCGATTGTCGACGGCGTCCTCTCCATCGTGGTGATCCCGCAGGCCGGAGCGCTCGAGCCGATGGACGTCCTACAACCGGACGGGCGGCACGAGCACGCCCGGATTCTCGACGACGGGCGCGGGCTGATGGTGATCTTGATGCCTGCGGTGCAGGGCCAGACACCCCCGCTGTGCCACGAGCTTACCGAGCTGGCCGGCCATCTCGCCGCCCGGCTCTGACCGCATGCCACGCTTGACCGCATGGGCCGCCACTGCATGCCACGCTTGACCGCATGGACGATGTGTTGGCGCACCGGTACGCCTCCAGCGAGCTGGTCCGGCTGTGGTCACCGGAGCACAAGGTGGTGCTGGAGCGGCAGTTGTGGCTTGCGGTGCTGCGCGCCCAGGCCGACCTCGGCGTGCCGGTCGAGCCGCGGGTGATCGACGATTACCAGCGCTTCGTGTCCACGGTCGATCTCGAATCGATCGCGGCGCGGGAACGGGTGACCCGCCACGATGTCAAGGCACGGATCGAGGAGTTCAACTCGCTGGCCGGTCACGAGGTGATCCACCAGGGGCTGACGTCGAGGGATCTCACCGAGAACGTCGAGCAGTTGCAGGTGTGGTGTTCGCTGGCGCACGTGCGGGACCGCTGTGTCGCGCTGCTGGCCCGGCTCGCCGCTCGCGCTGCGGAGCACGCTGAGCTGGTGCTGGCCGGGCGTAGCCATAATGTCGCGGCCCAGGCCAGCACCCTGGGCAAGCGGTTCGCCAGCGCGGCCGATGAGCTGCTGGTGGCCTTCGCCCGGCTCGAGGAGCTGCTGGCGCGCTACCCGCTGCGCGGGATCAAGGGCCCGATGGGCACCGCGCAGGACGCGCTGGACCTGCTCGGCGGTGATCCGGCCAAGCTGGCCGAGCTGGAGCGGCGGGTGGCCGAGCAGCTGGGGTTCGGCCGGGTCCTCACCAGCGTCGGGCAGGTCTACCCGCGCTCGCTGGACTACGAGGTGCTCAGCGCTCTGGTCCAACTGGCGGCCGCGCCGTCGTCGCTGGCCACCACGATCCGGCTGATGGCCGGGCACGAGCTGGTCACCGAGGGGTTCGCGGCTGGGCAGGTCGGCTCCAGCGCCATGCCGCACAAGGTGAACACCCGGTCCTGTGAACGGGTGAGCGGCTTGGCCGTGGTGTTGCGTGGCTACGCCTCGATGGTCGGGGAGCTGGCCGGGGCGCAGTGGAACGAGGGCGACGTGTCGGATTCGGTGGTGCGCCGGGTGGCCCTGCCGGACGCCTTCTTCGCCTTCGACGGGCTGGTCGAGACCTTCCTCACCGTGCTCGACGAGTTCGGCGCCTATCCCGCGATGATCGACCGGGAGCTGGAGCGCTACCTGCCGTTCCTGGCCACCACCAAAGTGCTGGTTGCCGCGGTACGCGCCGGGGTGGGCCGGGAGAGGGCACACAAGGTGATCTCCGAGCACGCGGTCGCGGTCGCGCTGGCCATGCGGGAGAAGGGCGCGGACAACGACGTGCTGGACCGGCTGGCCGACGACGCTCGGCTGCCCCTGGACCGGGCCGCCCTGGACGCGCTGCTCGCTGACCGGCTGTCCTTCACCGGCGTAGCGGCCGCGCAGGTGGCGTCGGTCGTCTCCGCGGTCGAAGCAGTGCTCGCCCGGCACCCGCAAGCGGCCACCTACCACCCCGCCGCGATCTTGTGAAGGTCACTCAGGCAGGTGAACAACCACCAGCGCGGTGCTGTTGTCGGTGCCGCCGGCCTCGTTGGCCGCCTCGATGAGGGCGCGGCAGGCGTGCTCTGGATCTGCCTGCTCGTCGAGGATCACCTGGATCCGGGCATCGTCGAGCATGCTGGTGACACCGTCGCTACACAACACCAACCGGTCGGCGGGGTGCAGCGTGATACGGCACGCGTCGGGCTGCACTTCGCTGGCCATTCCCATGTGGTGGGTGAGCTGGTGACGTGCCGGGTGCTCGGTGGCCTCGCGCTCGGTGATCATTTCTGT
This sequence comes from Pseudonocardiaceae bacterium, assembly GCA_050699435.1. Taxonomy (GTDB): domain Bacteria; phylum Actinomycetota; class Actinomycetes; order Mycobacteriales; family Pseudonocardiaceae. The sequence continues at coordinate 24,313 of JBOHGM010000015.1, forward strand.
GTCGACGAGCGCCTGCGCCAGCGAGTGGTCGCGGGTCAGCCGTCGCAGGCTGTGCTCGCGCCACAGATAGGCGCGGCTGTCGCCGAGATGCGCGATCAGTGCGGTGGCCTGGCGCACCAGCGCGACGACAGCGGTGGCGCCCATCCCCCCTAGCCGCGGCATGTTCAGGCCGGCATCGCGCAGGTCAGCGCTGAGTTCGGTGAGCACCCTGCACAGCCGCTGCGGTGCGTCCGACGTGCTGAGGTCCGGCGCGGCGCCGAAGTGGGTGGCAAGCAGGGTGGGCAAGGTCGTGACGACGATCTCGGCGGCCACGTCACCTGCGGGCAGGCCACCCATGCCGTCGGAGACGACGAACAACCCGAGCTCGACGTCGGCACTCCAGCGGTCCTCGTTGCGCTCGCGCACCCGGCCGCGATCGCTGAGGCCCGCGCACCGCAGCGTCATCAGATAGCCTCCTGTCACGCGCCCGCCTTCAGTCGCAGCGTCACCGTCGCGTGCACGTGCTCAGCGTAACCATTCAGGGGATTGGTGCTCAGCTGAAACCCTGTGGTCAGGCGGTTGTCATCCGCGCGCGGCGTCATGGAGTTGTGTCTGCTCGGCTGCTTGTTTCGCTGTCCGGTATCCGTCCCGCGACGCTGGACGACTGCGCCGCGTTGAGTGCCGATCTGGACGCCCGCGGGGTGCCCGCCTCGTTGCTGGTAGTTCCCCGTGCTCCCGGCGGCAGCGCCGCGGTGCGCTGGGTCCGGGACCGCCGCGACCAGGGTGACGACGTGCTGATGCACGGCTACGACCACACCGCCGACCCCCTCGGCTCGTGGGGCTCGTACACCGTTGCCAGGGTGGGGCGCCGCGCGGAGTTCGCCACCCTGCCTGCCCATGAGGCGGTGCTACGACTGCACGCCGCGACTATCCTGCTGGAGCGGCTGGACCTGCGCACCGATGCTTTCGTCCCGCCACGCTGGCTGGCCTCGCCGGGCACCCTGCGGGCGCTGCGCCGCCGCGGCTACCGGCTGTGCGCGGACGTGACCGCGGTGCGCGAACTGGGCTCGAACCAGGTCTACCGCGGTCGGGTGCTGGGGTTCGGTGGGCTGGGGTTCGGTGGGCTGGGCGTGGCGCAGGGTGCGCGGGCTGAACCGTGGTGGTGCCGGGCAATGGTGCTCGGCACGGCCCGCGCGGCGCGGCGCGGCGGTCTGGTGCGGATCGCGGTGGACGCGACGGACCTGGCCCGCAGCGGGCGACGTTCGGCGCTGCTGGACGCCGTGGACGTCGCCCTGCACCACCGAGCCCGGCCCAGCACCTATTCAGCGCTGCCCGGCTTAGAGCTTGAGCGCGTCGCCGTGCGGCACGACGTGCACCTCGGTCCCGACCGGGGCGAGCTCGCGGAACAGCCCGTAGAACTTCTCCGGCCGGGCCAGCAGGGCCTGGTGGATCGGCACTGCCAGCCCGGGGTCGACCGCCCGGAGGTAGTCCACCGCCTCGGAGAGCTTGAGCCAGGGCGCCGCGGTGGGCAGTAGCAGCACGTCGACGTCGCAGTCGGGCAGGGTGAACGAGTCCCCGGGGTGCAGGATCGCCCCGCTGTCGATGAGATAGCCGTTGTTCGGGACCACCGGAATGTCCGGGTGGATCACGCCGTGGTCCCCGCCGATCACCTCGACCGTGGTGCCTACCACCTCCAGCCGATCGCCCGGGCGCACCACCCGGTGCGCGATGCCCGTACCGGCCAGCAGCTCGGCGGAACCGGTGTCGACCACCAGCTCCGCCGCGGGGTTGGCGGCCATAAGCGCGGGCAGCCGGTCGATGTCGAGGTGGTCGGGATGCAGGTGAGTCACCAGGATCGCGTCGAGCCCGGTGAGCTCCTCGAAGCCGAAGGAGTAGACCCCCGGGTCGAACAGCAGCCGGGCCGGTCCGGCCTCGGCCAGCACACAGGACTGTCCGAAGTGGATGATCTGCACGGTGGTCACCTCCCGGTGGGGGATCAGCTCCTACCAGGTTGCCACGGAGCAGCCGGTAGCCTCTGCTCGTGGCCCGAGTTGTCGTCGACGTCGTCCTCAAACCCGAGATCCTCGACCCGCAGGGTCAGGCGATCGCGCGGGCGCTGCCCCGGCTGGGCTTCGCCGGGGTGCACGAGGTGCGGCAGGGCAAGCACTTCGAGCTCGACGTAGCCGAGACCGTCGACGACGCCGAACTGCACCGGATGGCGGGCGAACTGCTCGCCAACCCGGTGATCGAGGAGTGGACGGTGCGCAGGCTGTGAGCACCTCGGCTGGCCGCATCGGCGTCATCACCTTTCCCGGCACCCTCGACGACGTGGACGCGGCCCGTGCGGTGCGCCACGCCGGGGCGGAGCCGGTGGCGCTCTGGCACGCCGACGACGACCTGCGCGGGGTGGACGCGGTCGTCGTGCCGGGCGGGTTCTCCTACGGCGATTACCTGCGGGCCGGCGCGATCGCTTCGCACCAGCCGGTGCTGCGGGCCGTGGTGGCCGCCGCCCGCCGGGGCACCCCGGTGCTGGGCATCTGCAACGGCTTCCAGATCCTGTGCGAGGCCGGGCTGCTGCCCGGCGCGCTGGTGCGCAACGTCGGGCTGCACTTCGTCTGCCGGGACCAGCGGCTGCGGGTGGAGAGCACTGCAACGGCCTGGACCAGCCGGTACGCCGCGGGCACCGAGATCGTGGTGCCACTGAAGTCCGGTGAGGGCCGCTATGTGGCGGATGCGGCGACGCTGGCCGAGCTGGAGGACGCGGGGCGCGTGGTGTTCCGCTACCTCGGGGGTGCCCCGAACGGCGCGGTGCACGACATCGCCGGGATCGCCTCGGCCGATGGCCGGGTGGTCGGGCTCATGCCGCATCCCGAGCACGCCATCGACCCGCTCACCGGCCCGAGCGCCGACGGGCTGGACGTGTTCGGCTCCGCCCTCGACGCCGTGCTCGGTGCAGTTCCCGTCCCGCCCTAGCGCTCGGACACTCGATCAGATGGATGGGCGTGACTTTCGGGCACTGCGGTTCTGGGAGTCGATCACCGTGCGCCGGGCTCCCTTGTCGGCGGAGAGGGCCAGGGCTGCGTAGGCACGAAGTACGGTCGATACGGCTCGGGTGCGGTTGACGGGCTGGTATCCGTGGGTGGCTTCGAGCGTGGTGCGCCGTGCGGTGAGGGTGCTGGCGGAGATGTCGAGATGGATCGTCCGGTTCGGGATGTCGATCTCGATGAGGTCGCCGTCGTGGATGAGGGCGATGGTGCCACCGGCTGCGGCTTCGGGAGAGATGTGTCCGATGGCGAGCCCGGAGGTGCCGCCGGAGAAGCGGCCGTCGGTGATGAGGGCGCAGCTGGTGCCGAGGCCGCGGCCGTTGAGGTAGGCGGTGGGGTAGAGCATTTCTTGCATGCCGGGTCCGCCGCGTGGGCCTTCGTAGCGGACGACGACGACGTCGCCGGGTGTGACTCGTCCGCCGAGGATGGCGTCAACCGCGTCGTCCTGGGATTCGACGACGACGGCCGGGCCCCGGAAGGTGCGGCTGGCGTCCTCGACGCCGGCGGTCTTCACCACGGCGCCGTCCTCGGCGAGGTTGCCGCGCAGCACCGCGAGGCCGCCGTCGGCGGAGTAGGCGTGGGCGATCGAGCAGGCCGGCGCGGTGTAGCTCGCCGAGGATGGCGGGGATGCCGCCGGCCCGGTGCACGTCCTCGATCAGGTAGGTGCCGTTGGGTGCGACCTTGCAGATGCAGGGCACGGTCGCAGACCGTGCGTCGATGTCGAGCAGGGTGTAGTCCAGCTCGGCTTCGTGGGCGGCGGCGAGCAGGTGCAGCACGGTGTTGCTGGAGCCGCCCATGGCGAGGTCGAGTGCCATCGCGTTGTCGAACGCGGCTCGGGAGGCGATCGCGCGCGGCAGGACGCTGGTGTCGTCCTGGTTGTAGTAGCGGCGGGTGAGCGTCACGACGGTGCGGCCTGCGTTCTGGTACAGGGCGCGCCGGGCGGTGTGGGTGGCCAGGGTCGTCCCGTTGCCCGGTAGCGCCAGGCCGAGCGCTTCGGTGAGACAGTTCATCGAGTTCGCGGTGAACATCCCCGAGCAGGAGCCGCAGGTCGGGCAGGCCGCTTCCGCGATGCGGGCGATGTCCTCGTCGGAGACCAGGTCGGAAACGGCGTCGGTGACGGCAGAGATCAGGTGCAATCGGGCGCGCACGGTGCCGTCGACCAGGACGGCCGTGCCGCCCTCCATCGGGCCGCCGGAGACGAAGACGGTGGGGATGTTCAGGCGCAGCGCCGCCATCAGCATGCCGGGGGTGATCTTGTCGCAGTTGGAGATGCAGACCAGCGCGTCGGCGCAGTGTGCCTGGACCATGTATTCGATCGAGTCGGCGATCAGTTCGCGAGAGGGCAGCGAGTAGAGCATCCCGGCGTGCCCCATCGCGATGCCGTCGTCGACGGCGATGGTGTTGAACTCCCGCGGGATCCCGCCCGCGGCTGCGATCGCCGCGGAGACGATGCGCCCGACCGGTTGCAGGTGCGTGTGGCCGGGGACGAACTCGGTGAAGCTGTTGGCGACGGCGATGATCGGCTTGCCGAAGTCCTCGCTGGCGACGCCGGCCGCGCGTAGCAGCGCCCGGGCGCCGGCCATGTGGCGGCCGTGGGTGACTGTTCGGGATCTCAGTTCGGGCATGTAGTCAGTGCCGCACGCGGCGCGACGACGAGGAAGACACAGCTGCTACTAGTAGCGGCACCACTAGGATTGCCGCCGTGGACAGCGAGGCCAAGCGCCGTAGCGAGATGAGTGATTTCCTGCGGAGCCGTCGCGCGCAGCTCGTGCGGTCGGACTTCGGGCTGCCGCCGCTGAACCGGGCGCGCGCCTCGGGGCTGCGGCGGGAGGAGATCTCCTACCTCTCGGGGGTCAGCGTCACCTGGTACACGTGGCTCGAGCAGGGGCGCGACATCAATCCGTCCCGGCAGGTACTGGACGCGGTGGCGCGCACGATGCGGCTGTCCTCGCCCGAGCACAGCTACCTGCTGTCGCTGGCCGGGTACTCGCCCCAGCAGGCCACCCCGGGGTCGAGCGCGCCGTCGATGCCGGCTCATGTGCAGCGACTGCTGAACGCGCTGGCCGGGTTCCCCGCCTACGCGATCACCGCCGACTGGTCGATCGCCGGGTGGAACGCCGCCTACGAGAGGCTGTATCCGAACGTCGCGAGCGTCCCCGTCGAGGACCGGAACCTGCTGTGGCTGGTCTTCACCGACCCCTACGTGCGCGAACTGCTGCCGGACTGGGAGATGACGAGCCGCCGTTTCCTGGCCGAGTTCCGCGCCGAGGCCGGACCTCGCCTCGGCGAACCCCCCCTCTGCGACCTCATTCAGAGACTCACCTCGGCCAGCGACGCTTTCCGCGTCGGCTGGGACAGCCACGCCGTCGGCGGCTTCGCCTCGCGGGAGCGAATCTTCCGCCACCCCGTGGCCGGTGAGCTGCGCTTCGAGCACCACCAGCTGACCCCCGCCGACCACCCGGGCCTGCAGCTGATCATCTACGTGCCCCTGCCCAGCAGGGATACCGCAGCACGGCTCAGCATGAAGTGCTGAGGGTCGCAGACGGGTCACGCTTGCGTCTTCCAGCGTGCGCAAGCGTCCCGGTGCTTCGGGCGTCACCGACCAGTCTGGTCAGCCCTGTTCGGGTACGGCGGGGCCTTCGCCGCGGCCCGTCCAGCGGGGGAGCAGATCAGCGAGCGGGATGTCGACATCGAACGGTTCGGTGACCTTGAGATGGTCGCCGACTCCGGTCACCCGGTACCGGTCGCCATGGCCGACTCCATAGGTGGTGACCAAAGGTGGGTCGAGCTCGATCCGCCAGTAGTGTGGAATACCGAAGCGGGCATAGAGCGCGGGCTTGGTGGTGCGGTCCTCCAGATGGCTCCCCGGCGACTCGATCTCGACCGTCACCAGCACCTCGGACGGAGCGAACCAGTGTCGTCCCGGCTGCTCGCTGCGCACCACCAGGATGTCCGGGATCCGGGTCAGCTGCCGCCCGAACCGGATCTCCACGGCCTGGGTCACGGCCAGCGGCTCAGGCGTGGCGGCCTCCAGGCGGACCAGCAGGCGGGCGGCGACGGCCTGATGCAGGCTCGACGGTGAGGGTGACACGGTGAGCGCTCCGTCCGTCAACTCGTACCGGTGGTGGCTCTCCGGCAGCGCATCGAGGTCATCGACGGTCCAGCCACCGGACGGGATCACGAGCAGCGCATCGGTCATCGTCGCCTCCTCTCAGGTACGGGAGTCTAGCGCCACGCCCTGGACTGCGATTCGCCTCCGAATGGCAGTCCACGAGGTGTCCAGAAGCGCGATCCGGCTCCGAATGGCGCTTCCCGCGCGGCCCGTACCCTCCAAGGGTGCCCGATTCCGTTGACTCTGTGACCGTTGACTCTGTGGAGCGTGCGGTTGCCACCCCCGATCTCCCGCAGCCTTACCGGGAGCTGGGGCTGGCCGATGACGAGTATGCCCGGATTCGGGAGATCCTTGGCCGCAGGCCCACCGAGGCCGAACTGGCGATGTACTCGGTGATGTGGAGCGAGCACTGCTCCTACAAGTCCTCCAAGGTGCACCTGCGCTACTTCGGCGAGACCACCACCGAGGCGATGCGGGCGCGGATGCTCGCCGGGATCGGGGAGAACGCAGGCGTGGTCGATGCCGGGGACGGCTGGGTGGTGACCTTCAAGGTCGAGTCGCACAACCACCCGTCCTATGTGGAGCCCTACCAGGGCGCGGCCACCGGGGTGGGCGGGATCGTACGCGACATCATGGCGATGGGTGCCCGGCCGATCGCGGTGGCCGATCCACTGCGCTTCGGCCCGGCCGATGCGCCGGACACGGCCCGGGTGCTCCCCGGAGTGGTCGCCGGAATCGGCGGCTACGGCAACTGCCTTGGCCTGCCCACCATCGGCGGCGAGGTCGGCTTCGACCCCAGCTATGCGGGCAATCCGCTGGTCAACGCGCTGTGCGTCGGTGTGATGCGGACCGAGGACCTGCACCTGGCACACGCATCCGGGACCGGCAACAAGATCGTCCTGTTCGGCGCCCGCACCGGGTTGGACGGTATCGGCGGGGTTTCGGTGCTGGCCAGCGACACCTTCTCCGGGGACGAGACCGCGGTGCCGGCGCTCGACCCTGCAAGCAGGTCTTCGGTGCCGATGCTCGACCCTGCAAGCAGGTCTTCGGTGGCCCGCAAGAAGCTACCCAGCGTGCAGGTTGGTGACCCGTTCACCGAGAAGGTGCTCATCGAATGC
>JBOHGM010000015.1:31665-59225 GCA_050699435.1 Pseudonocardiaceae bacterium
GCTCGACCCTGCAAGCAGGTCTTCGGTGCCGATGCTCGACCCTGCAAGCAGGTCTTCGGTGGCCCGCAAGAAGCTACCCAGCGTGCAGGTTGGTGACCCGTTCACCGAGAAGGTGCTCATCGAATGCTGCCTGGAACTATTCCATGCCGGGCTGGTGACCGGTATCCAGGACCTCGGCGGGGCCGGGTTGTCCTGCGCGACGAGCGAACTGGCCAGCGCTGGCGACGGCGGCATGCGGGTTGAGCTCGACGCGGTGCCGTTGCGGGCGCGGCACATGACGCCCGCCGAGATCCTGTCCAGCGAGTCCCAGGAGCGGATGTGCGCGGTGGTGCGTCCGGGCGATGTGGACGCCTTCATGGCGGTGTGCGGAAAATGGGACGTCACCGCCACGGTGATCGGTGTGGTGACCGAGGGTGACCGGTTGGTGATCACCTGGCAGGGTGAGACCGTGGTGGACGTCCCGCCGCGCACCGTCGCTCATGAGGGTCCGGTCTACCACCGCCCCGTGCAGCGGCCATCGGCTCAGGACACCCTGCAAGCGTCCACTCCGGATGTCCTGACCAGACCGTCCACCCCGGACGAGCTGCGCGACACGCTACTGCGCATGGTGGCCAGTCCCGGGCTGTGCTCGCGGGCCTGGGTGACCGACCAGTACGACCGTTACGTACGCGGCGGCACGGTGCTCGCGCAGCCTGCCGACGCAGGCCTGGTGCGGATCGACGAGACCACCCACCGCGGGGTGGCGGTGGCCACCGACTGCAACGGCCGGTACTGCGCACTGAATCCCTACGCCGGCGCCCAGCTGGCGCTGGCCGAGGCATACCGCAACGTCGCGGTGTCCGGTGCCACCCCGCTGGCCGTGACGAACTGCCTCAATTTCGGCGCGCCCACCGACCCCGGCGTGATGTGGCAGTTCGAGCAGGCCGTCCGCGGGCTGGCCGACGGCTGCGCCACCCTGGGCATCCCGGTCACCGGGGGGAACGTGAGCTTCTACAACCAGACCGGGGACACCGCGATCCTGCCCACCCCGGTCGTCGGGGTGCTCGGCGTGATCGACGATGTGCGCCGCCGGATTCCCACCGGGCTGGGCGCGCCCGGCGACGCGGTCTGGCTGCTCGGCGAGACGCGCGACGAGTTCGGCGGCAGCGAATGGGCGCATGAGGTGCACGGGCACCTCGGCGGCCGGCCGCCCGCGGTGGACCTGGCCCGCGAGCAGGCGACCGCCGAGGTGCTCGCGGCCGGGTCCCGCGAAGGGCTGGTGAGCGGGACCCACGACCTCTCCGAAGGCGGTCTCGCGCAGGCGCTGGTGGAGGCCGCGCTAGCCGCCGGCCGGGGCGCCCGCGTGCGATTGCCCGCGGAGCTGGACCCGTTCGTGGCGCTGTTCGCCGAGTCCGCCGGACGGGTGCTGCTCACCGTGCCCACCGCCCACGCCGCCCGCCTCGCCGCACTGTGCGCAGCGCAGGGGGTGCCAGTGACCCGGCTCGGCGAGGTCATCGCCTCGCCCGTGCTGGAGATCGCCGACGTAGCCACCCTCCCCCTAGACGAGCTGCGCCCCGCATGGGAGGGCACATTGCCCACCCTCTTCGGCACCTGACCCCCGTTCTCGCGTTCTGGATGCAGACTGCACCAAACAGCCTCGGGATTTCTGCAGTCTGCATCCAGACTGCTCTACATCGAGGCCGTAGGCTGCGCGAAGTGGCCCAGCGTCGCCAGGTCGACCCCCGCGAGTTGCGTGCCGCGCTCGCTGCGGTCGAGCCTTGGCTCGCGGGGGCCGCGGCGCAACCCGCGCGGAGCGAACTGGCGCAGGCTGTCCGGCTGAGCCTGCGGACCCTCGCGCAGGTGGCCCCCGGCACTACGGTGGAGGTGCGGGTGCCGCCGTTTGCGGCCGTGCAATGCGTCGCTGGGCCTCGACACACCCGGGGCACCCCGCCCAATGTGGTGGAAACCGACCCGCGGAGCTGGCTCGAACTCGCCACCGGCCGGCTGGGCTGGGCGACCGCACTGACCGCAGGGCGGCTGGTGGCATCCGGCACCCGGGCCGACGTCTCGGGGTGGTTGCCGCTGGTACGTCACCCCGGCAGTGGATCACGCACCACCCCGGTGACCGGGTGAGGACGATGCGATGAGAGCCAGCGGTTGCGGCCGGTCCGGGCCCCCGCACCATGGGGAGCATGACCCATGGGAGCATCACCTATGGGAGCAATGACGCTGTCCCAGCACGCCACCGCGCTCGCTGAGTTCGATCGTCGGGTACAGGCCATCCAGCCCGATCAGTGGCACAACCCGACCCCGTGCCCAGAATGGGATGTGCGGACCCTGGTCAACCACCTGGTCACCGAGCAACTGTGGGTGCCGCTGCTGCTCGATGGTGCCACCATCGACGACGTCGGGAATCGCTTCGACGGCGACCATCTCGGCGACGACCCGGTGGCGGCCTGGACGAGCGCCGCAGCCGCCGCGCGGGAGGCGTTCGCGGCCCCGGGTGCGCTGCGCCGACCCGTGGAGCTGTCCTACGGGCGCAGGTCGGCGGACGACTACTGCCAGGAGATGACCCTGGACCTGACCGCGCACGCCTGGGATCTCGCCCGGGGGATCGGCGCCGACGCCCGCCTCGACGAGGGGCTGGTGCGCGAGGTGCTGGGCTTCGTCGAGCCGCAGGCCGACCAGCTCGCCGATACCGGGATGTTCGCCCCGCCGGTCGAGGTGGCTGCCGACGCCGACGCGCAGACCAGGTTACTCGCACTGCTCGGCCGACGCGGCTGAACGCGTGCGTCGGCCATGACCCAATCGGCTTCCTCACGGCAGCCATACAGAAACCAGTCTCTCGCGGCATACCCTCCGTTACGATAACTGTGCGGTCGGCAACGGGGATGGGGGTTATGGCGCGGTTCACGAGGTGGCTCAGGCGGAACATCGACGCGGTCCTGGCGCTGTTGATCTCGGTAGTGGTCGGCATTCTCGCGTTGGCCGACGTGCTCGGCACCGAAGAGGACCAGATCAATGCCGCAATCCTGATCGTGCTGGCGCTCCTCGCCGCGACCCTCCTGCGGGACCGTAGGTCGGCTGCGCAGGCGCTGGAAAGCGCATCTGCGGTACGTCTGCTGAGCGGCCTCGAGGTGAGCCAGGCGCACGCCGAGGCGCGGCACGCCACCGAACTGTGGATCTTCAAGGGGGGCACGGGTACCTACCTCCGCGCGGTGACGCTCAAGGAGTGCATTGAGATCGCCCGACGGGAGAAGCGCCTGCTGCGCGTGCAGCTGGAGGTTATCGACCCGACTGACGAGGCACTGTGCAAGGCATATGCCCAGTTTCGCTCGTCACTCGCGCCCGGCCCCGACGGCACCGGGGAAGAGTGGACCCTGGTGCGTACTCGCAAGGAATCGTTCGCCACGATACTGGCCGCCTGCTGGCATCGCCAGCGCTGCGCTTCTTTCCTCACGATCGACGTGGGTCTGTCCAGGACCATGACGACGTTCCGGTGGGACGTCTCCTCGCGCTACGTGATCATGACCCAGGAAGACCCCGCCGCCCAGGCACTGATGTTCGAGAAGGGCAGGCCTTACTATGACGCCTACAACCGGGAGCTGGTTTCCTCCTTCAGGCAGGCAAAGCGGGTACACCTCGACAATGTCGGCGAACTGCAGCTCAGCGACGAACCGACCATCGAGGAGACCCGCAGGCTCTTCACCCAGCTGGAGCTGGAACTCCCTGCCTCGTTCAGCGAACGTGACATCACCGACATCGTCCGCAAGGCCCTCCGGGCCAAGAACCCCTATCCGTGATCGATGATGGACTACGACGGCTTCCGCCGGGCCATGCTGGGCTGCACCGCCGACCAGGCCGCACCCACCTGGGTCTTCTCTGCTCTCTGGGAGATCGCCGAGGAGCGCCGGGACGTCACCGCCATGCGGCATCCCCTAGGGTTCGTGTGCATTCCCGTCGAACGCACCGGCGACCAGGGGGTCTGCGTGCACGTGTGGAGCGATGGCCTGCCGAGCGCGAAGCCAACTACATCGATGATTCACGCGCACAGCTGGGACCTGGTCAGCCACGTTCTGTACGGTAGCGTGCGCAACGAACTCATTGAGGTGACCGACGCGCCGGATAACCCCACGTATCGCGTCTTCGAGGTACGGAGCTGCGGGGACGTGGATGAGATACACCGGACCCCGAGGCTGGTCCGTTGTGAGACCACCGCAGCGGAGCTGAACCGGCAGGGGGACACCTACTCCCTGCGCGCGGGCGACTTCCACGTCACGACGGTCGAAGGTGAGGCGGCCACCGTCGCACTGGGCACCGGTCGACCCCCAACCATGGACCTCTCGCTCGGTGGGATCGATACTGAGACCCACCGAGTGGTGCGGCAATGCTGTAACCACGACGAGACCAACTACGCGGCTCGCGTGGTCACCGAACGGCTCGCGAGGAATCGGGCCTACAACAAGGAGGACCGATGGGACCCGTGGAGACCGCTGTACCGGTAGACATCGAGCACGCGCGAAAAGTTGCGGTCGCTGCGGTCGAGGCAGCGGGAGCGTTGCTACACGAGCACACCACCACAGACCTGGCCACCCGCGCCAAGGGTTCGAACGGCGATGTAGTGACCGATCTCGACCTCGCTGCGGAGCGCCTGATCGTGCAGCGTATCCGCGACGCCTTTCCCGGTCATCGGATCATCGCAGAGGAGTCAGGCCTGCTCGACGCCGACGACGACTCCTGGACGTGGCTCGTGGACCCGCTGGACGGCACCAACAACGTGGTCATCGGCCTGAACGCCTACGTCGTGGGCATCGCCCTGTGCCAGGACAAAGTGCCGATGCTCGGCGTGGTCCACGATCCGGTTGCCGGCCAGACCTGGTCGGCGGTTCGCGGCCGGGGAGTTCACGGTCCGGCGGGTATGCTGATGCGCCCCCCGCGCCGGTCGGCCATCGGTGGCCCGGTACTGGCCTGGACGCAGGGGCACAGCGTGGACCGAGCCAACGGTACGGCGAGGGCGCTACGGGCCGCCCTGGAGTTGGGCGTGAAGAGGGTACTGCAGCTCTGGGCACCGCTGCTGTCTTGGGTGATGCTCGCCCGCGGAGACATCGATGGGTTCGTGGGCTACCGACCCGAGGCGATTGATCTTCCCGCCGGGAGTTTGATCGCGCAGGAGGCCGGCATCACGATGTGCGCCCTCGACGGTTCGCCCTTCGATGAGCACGTCGATATTCCTGAGGAGGACCGGAGCTTCGTGGCCGGCCGCCCGGAGGCCATCCCCGATTTGCTCGCCCTGGTTCGTAACGCGGTGAGCCAGCCACACCAGATCACCCCGTGAGCAGCAGCGCCCCGACACTCAACGTCACCGCGACGACCGCCAGGCCGAGGCTGGTCAGCACGAACATGCGGAGCGGGATCCGGAGGTTGTGCTCGCGGCATGCCTCCAGGCACAGCAACGTGGCCAGTGACGCCCACGGTGTGACGATCGGTCCCACGTTGGTGCCAATGAGCAGTGCCAGTAACTGATCGTCGTTCGCGTCGGGGATGACCGCCTCTCCCGCAGCGTAGGCGGGAAGATTGTTGAGCAGATTGGACAGCCCGGCTCCGGTCATCGCGGCCCGGTACATCCCGGCCCCATCGTGATCAGTGCCGATGAGCACGGTCATGACCTCGGCGAGGCCGTACAGGCTGAGTGTCGGGACCACGAGGAATAGTCCGGTCACGAAGATCAGCAGCTGCCACGGGATGAGGCTCAGCCGCAGCTTAGCGCGGTCGAAAAGGGCGAAGGCGACCACGACGATCAACGCTGCGGCGAATGCTGCATACCCGATCTCCTCGCGAATGAACGGGATGGCCAGGATGAACAGCAGGCAAGCAGCACTGGCCACCACGAACAGGATGCGTTTCCTTGGCTCTGCCAGCTTCAGGGGCGGCGGTGGAAGGTATCGATCGTTGTCCCGCTGCGCGCGGCACCAGTAGAAGAGCCAGAGAAAAAGCATGGTCGCTGCGATCGCTGCAAGTTGCGGGAGCCACATCCGGGCGGCGAACGCCGGTGCCTCGAGCGCCACGCGATCGGCGGCGAGCAGATTGGTGAGGTTCGAGACCGGCAGCAGCAGGCTCGCGGTATTGGCCAGCCAGATCGTGGTTATCGCGAGGGGGAGTGCGGCGATTCCCGCCCTTGCTGCGAGGGCTAGCATCACGGGTGTCAGCAGCACCGCGGTCGTATCCAGGTTGAGAAAGATTGTCGTGAGGGAGGCGAAGACTACGCAGAAGAAGAACAATGCAACGTAGTTCCCCCGCCCCACGATAGCCATTCGGACCGCAATGACGTCGAAGACCTGCGCCTCTCGGGCAAGCTTGGCCAGCACGATCACGCTGCCGAGGAACAGCAGCAAGGGCATGATCCGCAGGATGTTGGCCTCGGCCTGCGTCGCAGGCAACAGACCGGTCACCACACACGCGACACCGGCGACTAACAACCCGATCCTGATCCAGTCGAGCCTGCTGATCCGGCGCAGGGTCGCGGGCGGGCGCCGTGGCTGCGGTAGCGTCTCGTCCCCGGAGGAAGAAAGATGACCGGGCTCACGCGGCATGATCTTCGGTCACCTTCCCATCGCGGCTCAGGTACCGTAACCGCGGGGCTCGCAGTGTTCGCCACGCGCACCCGGAAACGGTTTACCAAGCTGAGAACGTGACGATGATCCTGTTACTGAAGTTCGTGCGGATAGAAACTCGCTGCACACGACGGCCAGCCTGCGCAAGGTCTCCGGCAGGACAAAGGCAACGTCAAGATCGACCAGTTTCATAGGCGTAACATATACCACCGTAAAACCGCAGAGCTTGTATCCAGTACCAGAACCGTACCGTCTGTAGCACTTCGACGACCCGCCTCACCCAGCGAGTGTCGATGATCGTCAGAAGCTTTCGCAGGCCGCAGCGTGCCGATCTCGCGGCATACTGAGGGCATGAGGCGGCGAGACAACCCCCCGGACAGCGCAGCGCGGATGCGGTCCTCCCTAGGTGCGGACACCTCGATCGACTTCTTTGTCAGCTACTCGCCGCTCGACGAGCACTGGGCCACCTGGATCGCCTGGCAGTTGGAGATCGAGGGGCACCGTACGCTTATCCAGGCGTGGGACTTCGTCCCGGGCACGGACTTCATCGACTTCATGGACCGCGGCGTGCGGGATGCCGCCGCGGTCGTGGCTGTGCTGTCCCGCAACTATCTCCAGTCACGCTACGGGAGCATGGAGTGGCGGGCTGCGCTGCGCACGGACCCCGGTAAGCTCGTCACGGTCCGCATCGACGACTGCCGGCTGGACGGTCTGCTGGCTACGATCACTTACTTGGATCTGGCGGCGGTCACCGAACCCACCGTTGCCCAGGAAACGCTGCTGAGCGGCTTGCGCACCATGCTGGCCGGGCGGGCCAAACCCGGGCGGGAGCCGGTGTTCCCCGGACACCTGGCGTCCGTCGAGGGGCTGCACCCCGACGGGGACAGCACGCCTGCCCGCGAGCCAGCCTCCCGTCCCGCAGTTGAGCCAACCCGAACGCGCGAGCCGATGCACAACCGTCGCGCGCCCGCCGTGCCACCCCCCTACCCCCCGACGAGCCCCAGGCAGGTGGGCCCGCGCGAGGCGATCACGCTGCTGCACGTCCCGGGACCCCGCTTCGGGCGAGGGGTGACCGCCGCAGGCGAGCCCGTCACCGCGGGCGACCTGCAGGCACGGATCTGGGCCAATGTGACCCAGCTGACCGATGCCAACGCACCCCAGCCCGACCTGATCCTCGTCACTGGTGACCTCATGGAGTCCGGCCGGCCGCGCGAGCGGGATGAGGCACTGACGTTCCTGACCGGGCTGCGGACGTTGCTCGGGGTGGAACCCGACCGGTTGCTCATCGTCCCCGGCAGTCACGATGTGTCCAAGACCGCATGCCAGGCATACTTCCTGCACAGCGAGTCCAGGGACGAGAAGCCACAGCCGCCGTATTTTCCCAAGCTGGAGCACTACGCCCAGCTGTTCAGAGAGCTTTACCATGGCCTTGACGGGCCACTCTTCGACATCGCGCAGCCGTGGACGCTGTTTGCCGTGCCCGAGCTGCGGGTGGCTATTGCGGGCCTGAATTCCGCGATGACCGTCACTCATCGGCCGGAGGACGATTACGGCTGGATCGGCGAGGGACAGGCCGCCTGGTTTGCCAAGTGGCTGCGGCCGTTGGAGGACTCCGGATGGCTGCGGATCGGGATTGTCTGCCACGACCCCGATCCCGGCGGCGGAGCGGCCGGCTCCGATCCCGCGCTGCTGCGGGACGCGGGCACGCTCGACCGGCTCCTGGGATCCCGCCTCAGTCTGCTGCTGCACGGCCCCGGCCCGGGGGGCACGAGCACCGGCTTCCTCGCCTCCGGCCTGGTCGTGGTGCCCGCAACCGGTCCAGGCCAGGAAGAGATCATCCAGGTGACCCCTCACGGGCTGCGGCGCTTCTCGGCTTACGGCAACGCGGCCGCAGCGAAGCCGGCACTCGTTGAGCGCGGGTGGCACGCAGTCGGCGGCACCTTCACCACGACTACGGCCGAGGGACTCACCGCGGGCGAAGGTGCACTCGCTTCCGCGCCGGAGCAACCCGAGCCGACACCCATCGCCGACCCGCACAGCCTGCTCTTGGACCGCATCGAAGAGGTCTGCAAGACCCGCTACGAGCGGGTCAAGATCCGCCGGGTCGAGACAGATCCACCCCACCTGCTGATCACCCGGCAGGAGGAGGACTTCAACCCGCAGTGGCGGATCGGCGCCCACGTGGGAGAACTGAGCCGGGACACCGTTGAGAGCTTCCTGCACTACGAGCCCGGTACCGGCTCGGAACTGGTCTACGAGGGCCCCCCGCTCGCGCGTGAACTCCGGGAGGAGGCGCTGCGCAAGGGGGTGCGGGTACGTAGCTTCATCGAGTTCCAGGGCCTGCTCGATCTAGGGGGCTACCTCGACAAGCAGACGGCCCGGCTGCGCGGCGACCCCCACTACCCACCAGGCATGTACGTGCCGCAGCGCTTCCGGGAGCTGGACGGCAGTGATCCGGGGATTCGCGACGACCTCGCGGACGAACTCATCGGCCTGGTTACCGCCGACTACGCACGGTTCGTGCTGCTGCTCGGTGACTTCGGCGGTGGCAAGACGTTTGTGCTGCATGAGGTGGCCCGGCGGATCGCCGAGACCGTACCCCACCTGATCCCGATTCTGATCGAGTTGCGCGGGCTGGACAAGGCGCACACGGTCCGTGGCCTGGTGGCCGCGCACCTGGCCAACCACGGCGAGGGACTGCCCAACCTGAAAGCATTCGACTACATGCTCCGCGAGGGCAGGATCGTGCTGTTGTTCGACGGTTTCGACGAGCTGGTGACCCGGCTCACCTACGATCGCGCCGCCGAGCACCTGCACACGCTGCTGGCGGCTGTCGAGGACCAGGCGAAGATCGTGGTGGCCAGTCGGACACAGCACTTCAAGTCGAACGCCCAGGTGCTGACCACCCTGGGCCAGCGGGTCGACCTGTTGCCCCACCGGCGGATCCTCACCGTCGAGGGCTTCACCCTCACGCAGATCCGCAGGTATCTGGTGAACCGCTTCGTCGGAGACCAACGGATGGCCGATACCCGCTTGAACCTGATCAATGGCATCCAGAACCTGCTCGACCTGGCCCAGAACCCGCGCATGCTCAGCTTCATCGCCGACTTGGAGGAGGAGCGGCTGCGCGCCGCGGCCGATGCGCGGCACAAGATCAGCGCGGCCGGACTGTACCGGCAGATCCTCATCTCCTGGCTGTCCTACGAGGCGGACCGGGCTGCGAGCCCCGGCGCCACGGCCGCGCTCCGGGTCCAGGACCTGCGAAAAGCCGTGACCACGCTCGCGCTGTGGCTGTGGGAGGCCGGCGAGTCGCACCTGCGGATCCCCGAGCTCACCGAGGTGGCCAAGACACTCTCCGGCCTCGCGGGCGGCGAGCTGTCGGCGGACCAGGCAGCCTTTACGATGGGCCGGAACAGCCTGCTGGTGCGCACCGAGGAGGAGCAGTTCGGTTTCATCCACAGCTCGGTGGTCGAGTGGCTGGTCGCCGACGCGATCGCCGAACAGCTCAACTCCGGTGTGCTCGCGCCCCCGCAACTGCATCAGCGCCCATTGTCCCAGCTGACCGTCGCCTTCCTGTGCGACCTTGCCGATACCCGGGCCTGCCAGGCTTGGGCGGACTCGGTGTCCACCAACGTCGACGCCTCCGAAGCGGCGCGCACCAACGCCTACAAAGTGAGTGCCCGGCTGCGCATCCAGCCCACCGCTGACATGCGGGGCGCCCCTTTGAAGGGCGAGGACCTGTCCTACCGTGATCTGCAAGCAGTGGATCTCACCGGAGCCGATCTCACCGGAGCCAGTCTGGTGGGAGCGAACCTGGGAAGGGCGATCCTGCGCGACGCTTGTCTGGTGCGGGCCCGGCTGAACGACGCCCAGCTCACTGGTGCTGACCTCGCTGGAGCCGACGTCCGGCACGCCCGGCTGTTTCGGGCTGACCTCACCGGCGTGACCATGACCGAGAGCCGGTGGAGCCGGGCGGCGCTCATCGATGCGACCGGCGTTGCGGACGCGCCGGAGCTGCGCGGGGCGGCCGTGGCGCCCGGTGATCCGGTCGGGACGGAGTTCGCCCCAGCCTCGATCGGGGTACGGCACGGCTTCCATGCCGAGATGGGCCGGCTGCCCCAGGTCCTCGACTACAGCCCGGACGGAGACATGCTGGCGATCGGCAGCGACGACGGCGGTGTGCTGATCTGCGATACCTCGACCGGCCTACCGCTGCGGACCCTGCAGGGACATCGCGGCCGCGTCTTCTCGGTGGCCTACGGCGAGGACATCCTGGTCACCGGATCGGACGACGGCACCGTGCGCATCTGGGACGCGGCCACCGGCCAGTGCAGGCATGTCCTGGAGGGGCACGAGCAGTGGTCGTGGCCGGTGCTGATCAGCCCTGCCGGGGAGGAGCTGGCCACCGGGGACGCGGACGGCGTATTGCGGCTGTGGGACCTCAAGAGCGGCTCGCTGCGGCGTGAGCTGCCCGCCGGGCGTGGCCTCATTTTCAGCCTGGCCTTCAGCGCCCCGCTGATCGCGGCCGCCTACCGAGATGGCAACGTCCTGCTCTGGGACACCGTGACCGGCGAGTCGCGAGGTGAACTCACTGGTGCGACCGGCTCGGTTTACCGCGTCGCCTTCAGTCCCGGCCGCGACGACCTGCTGGCTACCGGCGGGTCTGCCGGAGCGGTGCGCCTGTGGGACCCCTTGACCGGCCGCCAGTTCTCGGCGCTGCGGGGACACACCGGGCGGGTCTACACGGTGGCCTTCCACCCGCATGAGCCCCTGCTCGCCAGCGGCGACACCGACGGTGGGGTGCGGCTCTGGGACACCGAGACCGGTCAGCTCCGCCAGCTGCTGAGCGGCCATGAAGCCGCGATCTACTGGGTCGTCTTCAGTCCGTCCGGGGATCTGCTGGCGACCGGGGACAGCGCGGGAGTCGTACGCCTGTGGGATCCGTCGACGGGCCGGCTGCGTCTCGTGCTGAGTGGGCACACCGGCTCAGTCTGGCCGTTCGTCTTTCGCCCGGACAGCGCGCAGCTCGCTATCAGCGACGATCAGTTCACCACCCGCTTGTGGGACCCTTCGACGGGGGAGTGCAGAAAGACCCTGACCGGTCATGGGCGTCAAGTCACTTTGGTGCGGTTCAGCGCGGACAGTGCAATGTTGGCCACCAGCGGCAATGACGGTCTGGTCCGGCTCTGGGACCCGGTGACCGGCCGGCAGCTGAGGGCGCCCATCGGCGCCGAGAACCGTCTGATCAAGCTGGAAGCTGCGATTTTCAGTCCGACCGCGAACCGTCTGGTGACGGTCGGTAATGACCGGCGGCTCAACCTGCTGAACCTGGACAACGGCCGCTACGAACGGTACATGGACATCGAGTCCGCCCCTATCTGGGCGGTGGCCTTCAGCCCGTCCGGGGACGAGCTGGCCACGGCGAATGACGACGACACGGTCCGATTGTGGTACCGCACAACTGGGCGGCTCGTCCACACCCTGGCCCCGCATCGCGGCCGAGTGCGGTCGATCGCGTTCAGCGCAGATGGCTCCTTGATCGCCACGGGGTGTGACGATCGCATGGTCCGGCTGTGGGATGCGGCGTCGGGGACGCTGGTTCGGACGCTGCAGGGGCACAGCGACCGGGTCTACGCCGTCGACTTCGCCAACGGCATACTCGCGAGCGCATCATGGGACGGGACCGCCAGGGTATGGGACGTCGAGTCCGGAGAGACCCTGCACGAGCTGGGACTGCATACCGGGCGGCTGTGGACGGCTGCGTTCAGTCCCTCTGGTGACCTGCTGGCCACCGCAGGTGACGACCTCGTGGTCCGCCTGTGGGACCCGTCGTCCGGTGAGCACCTGCACACCCTGGGGGGGCACACCCGCGGCGTATGGTCGGTGACATTCAGCCCGTCAGGGGAGCTGCTGGCTACCGGCGGCGACGACGGGACCGCCCGGCTGTGGTCCATCACCGGCCAGGGACCCGTGGCACGGCTGACTTTGCTCGGGCTGCCCGAAGGGTGGGCGGCGCTGGCACCGGATGGTCGCTACAAGCGCGAGAAGGACGTCGGTGGGCAGTTCTGGCACGTCATCGGCATGTGCCGGTTCGAGATCGGCGAGCTGGATGAGTACCTGCCCGACGTCCGGCACCTACCACACGACGTCCCCTTCTGAGTGTGCTCGCCGAGTGACTCAGCCCACGACCCCTTCAGCGCCGAGTAGTGCCTTGACGTCACCGTAGAACTCGGCAGACACCTCGACGCTGTAGTTCCCGAGCGTCAGGGTGAGGTTCTGCGTTCCTTGCAGTTGCAGCCGCACTGGCCGGTTTCCCGGGTGAGAATCGAGCACTCGTTTGAGATTGTCGACCAGTTCAGGGGTGACTTTCCGGGTTTGGGTCACCAGCGTCACCGGAGATTTCTGATCAGCGCTCAACAGGTCGGCGTCTGTGATGTTGAGCGGCACGATGTCGGCAGCGAAGATACTCACCGTTCCCTCTCGGCGGTTAATCCTGCCCTGCACAGCCACCGCCGAGTCCTCAACCAGGTTAGCGGCGAGTACCTCGTAGCTGCGCGGGAAGACCAGCACCTCCACAGCTGCCTCCAGGTCCTCCACGGTGACGATCGCCCAGGGCTCGCCGCTCTTGTTAACCCTGCGCTGTACCGCCGAGATCATTCCGGCGATCTTCACACTCTGCCGCTCGTCCCGGCTTTGCAGATCCTCGCCAATCAGTTCGGCGATGGACACGTCTCGATACTTACGAAGGATCTGCTCAGCACCTGAAAGCGGGTGCGACGAAACGTACAGTCCCAGCATCTCCCGCTCATATCCCAGCAGCTGCTTTCGGGGCCATTCCTCGGGGCTGTAGGTGATATCGAGACCGACGGACGGCGCGTCCTCGCCGGAGGACAACTCACCACCGAACAGATCGAACTGGCCGATCTCCTGCTGGCGCTTTACCCCCATCACCGCGTCGATGGCCTCCTCATGGTGGGCGCACAGGCTCATACGGGTGTTGCCGAGCTCATCGAAAGCACCAGCCTTGATCAACGACTCGATCGTGCGCTTGTTGCACGCCGTCATCTCCGACTTGTCGAGAAAATTGGAGAAGCTGGTGTAGCGGCCCTTCGTCTCCCGGGTTCGGATGATCGAGGCTACGACATTGCTGCCGACATTGCGCACCGCCTCCAGTCCGAAGCGTATGTCGGTGCCGATCGCAGTGAACCGATGGCCGGACTCGTTGATATCCGGAGGCAGGACTTTGACGCCCATCTTCCGGGCCTCGGCGAGGTAGCTGGCCATCTTGTCCTTGTCGTCCCGCACGCTGGTCAGCAGCGCTGCCATATACTCGGCCGGATAGTTCGCCTTCAGATACGCAGTCCAGTACGAGATAATTCCGTACGCTGCGGTGTGGCACTTGTTGAATGCATACCCGGAGAACGGCAGCATGACTTCCCAGAGGGTTTTAGTCGCCTCCTCCGAGTAACTGTTGGCACGCATGCCTGCGAAAAACGCCTCGTACTCCTTCTCGAGGATCTCAGCCTTCTTCTTGCCCATCGCCCGCCGGAGCAGGTCCGCCTTGCCGAGCGTGTATCCGGCGAGCTGCTGGGCGATGGCCATCACCTGCTCCTGATAGACCAGCAGGTGATAGGTCTCACCGAGGATCGGCTCCAGCGCCTCCGCCAGCTCCGGATGGATCGGCTTCATCGGCTTGCGATTGTTCTTGACATCCGCGTAGTCGATGTGCGCATTCGCCGCCATCGGCCCCGGGCGATAAAGTGCCAGCACGGCAGCGATGTCGCCGAACTTGGTCGGTGCCATCAGCTTCAGGAGCTGGCGCATCGGGCCACCATCGAGCTGGAACACGCCGAGCGTGTCACCTCTGGCCAGCAGTTGGTAAGTGGTGGGGTCATCCAGTGTCAGGATGTCCAGGTCAATCTCGATGTCCCGATTCGCTCGGACGTTCTCGATCGCCTCATCGAGGATGGAGAGGTTACGCAGCCCGAGGAAGTCCATTTTCAACAACCCCATGTCCTCGCAACTGGGGTAGTCGAAGCCGGTGATGATCGCGCCGTCCTGCTCACGCCGCCAGATCGGCAGCACGTCGAGCAGTGGCTCGGCCGAGAGGATCACCCCGGCCGCGTGCACTCCGGCCTGCCGGGTCAGACCCTCCAGCCCTTGCGCAGTGTCGAAAACCTTCTTTGCATCCGCATCGGACTCCAGCAATGCCCGGAACTCGGCCGCCTCGCTGAAGCGCGCGTGCGCGGGGTCGACGATGCCAGATAGCGGTATGTCTTTCGCCATCACGGCGGGCGGCATGGCCTTGGTCAGCCGCTCGCCCATTGAGTACGGGTAGCCGAGCACACGCGAGGCATCCTTGAGTGCCGCTTTCGATTTGATCGTCCCGAATGTGATGATCTGGGCGACCTGCTCTTCCCCCCACCGCTCGGTGACATAACGGATCATTTCGCCTCGCCGACGCTCATCGAAGTCCAGATCGATATCCGGCGGGCTCACGCGATCGGGATTGAGGAAACGCTCGAAAAGCAGGGAGTGCTCGATCGGGTCGAGATCGGTGATCTCCAGTGCGTAGGCCACGATCGATCCCGTTGCGGAGCCCCGTCCTGGCCCGACCCTGATGTTGTTGCGCCGGGCGTACTGGCAGAGGTCCGCGACGACCAGGAAGTACGCTGAAAAGCCGGTCGCCCCGATGACCTGCAATTCGTACTCTGCACGGGCTTGCCGGTCTGGGGGGATGCCGTCCGGGTACCGCCGCGCCAGACCCCGCTGGACCTCTTTCGCCAGCCAGGAGTTCTCGGTCTCACCTTCGGGCAGTGGGAAGCGCGGCATGCGGTCGACGAACTGGAAGACCTCGTCATAGGACTGCACCCGCTCGGCGATCAGCAAGGTGTTGTCGCACGCCCCCGGAACCTGCTCATCGAAGAGCGCGCGCATCTCGTCGGCGGACTTCAAATAGTAGCCGTCACCGTCGAACTTGAATCGGTTCGGGTCGTGCAGTGTCTTGCCGGACTGGACACACAGCAGCGCCTCGTGCGCCGTTGCCTGGTTCTGCGTCACGTAGTGGCTGTCGTTGGTGGCCAGCGGAGCCAGGCCCAGATTCTCCCTGATGCCGTGCAATCCGTCGCGGACGCGACGCTCAATGTCCAGGTTGTGGTCCATCAATTCGAGAAAATAATTATCCGGACCGAAGATGTCGCGATAATCCGATGCCGCCTGCAGCGCCTCTCGATCATGGCCGAGCCGCAGTCTGGTCTGCACTTCACCTGATGGGCAGCTGGTGGTGGCGATGATGCCCGCCGCGTGCTGCGCGAGCAGCTCACGGTCCATTCGCGGTTTGAAGTAGTATCCGTCCAGGCTGGCCAGGCTCGACAGGCGGAAGAGATTACGCAGCCCGGTTGCGTTCTCCGCCAGCAACGTCAGGTGCGTGTAGGCACCGTTGGATACGTCGTCGGAACGCTGATCCGGTGTTCCCCAGCGCAGTTGTTGCTTGATGTACCGCGAGACGGGTGCTACGTATGCTTCGATGCCGATGATCGGCTTGATCCCGGCCTTGGTAGCTTGCTGATGGAAGAAGCACGCGCCGAACATGTTTCCGTGGTCGGTCATGGACACGGCTGGCATGTCCAGCCTTGCTGCCTCGGCGAACAGTGCGGATATCTTTGCCGCACCGTCGAGCATCGAGTACTCGGTGTGGACGTGCAGGTGCACGAACGAGTCATCAGACAACGACGACGCCTCCTTGCCACAGAGCCAGCCGAGACGGCAGGGCAGCTACCGGTCGCAGCACAGGACCCTAGCCCCTGCCACCGACATCGCGGGGGCCCCACGCCCGGGTGAGGTGAAGATGAGTGATCTCGCCCCGAGCGCAGCGCTCCCGGCGCAGGTCACCGTGGCGGAGTAGACAGGCTCCGCACCCGGGGGCCAGACGCTCCCGGGTGGGCACCCGGAGACCTGCCTGCCGGCAACGTCGAGTTGGGCTTCCGCTGTGCAGCGGACGCGGCGGGGTAGAGTGCGCCGACATGCGAGTTGTTGTGACCGGTGGTGCCGGTTTCATCGGATCCCACCTGGTGGATGCATTCCTTGCCCGTGGCGACGAGGTGGCGGTGATCGACGACCTGTCCAGCGGGCGGGTCGAGCGTCTCGACCTGGACAAGGTGGCGCTGCATCAGGTCAGCGTCGCTGACGCCCAGGCTGTTGCCGACCTGATCATCACATTCACCCCCGAGGTGAT
Source organism: Pseudonocardiaceae bacterium (assembly GCA_050699435.1). Lineage (GTDB taxonomy): Bacteria > Actinomycetota > Actinomycetes > Mycobacteriales > Pseudonocardiaceae. Next base: position 48,490 of record JBOHGM010000015.1, read on the forward strand.
CTGCCACCTCGCGGCACAGATCAGCGTGCGGCACTCTGTCGCCGATCCGGCCGCTGACGCCGAGACTAACGTCATTGGTACCATCAACGTGCTGACCGCAGCCGCCAAGGTCAACGCCAGGGTCATCTTCGCCAGCACTGGCGGCGCAATGTATGGCGATGGCATTGCCTTGCCGACTCCGGAAGATCTACTGCCTGGGACCGAGGCACCCTATGGGGTGTCGAAGTACTGCGCGGAGCAGTATCTCGCGCTGTTCAACAGAGTTCACGGCAGCACCCACGTCGCACTGCGGCTCGGCAACGTGTATGGGCCACGTCAGGATCCGCACGGCGAGGCGGGCGTGGTGGCAATCTTCTGCGGCCAGGCTGCGCACGACAACCAACCGACCATCTATGGCGACGGCAAACAGACCCGCGATTACGTCTTCGTGGGCGACGCCGTCGAAGCGTTCCTCGCCGCAGTCCACTACGGTTCTGGTGGTGTGTTCAACGTCGGGACCGGGATCGAGACCAGCGTGCTCGACCTCCTCGAAGTGGTCAGCGCAGCCGCCGGCCGCCACCTCGAGCCGCGCTTGGCCCTGCCACGGACTGGTGAGGTGCGTCGAGGCGCGCTCGACCCTACCCGTGCGGCCGACCTGCTGGACTGGAAAGCAACCACTGCCCTGCGCGACGGTATCCGCAGCACCTATCAGGCTCTGATCCCCGCACACACGTAGCGGCCAAGCCGAGCTGACCGGTACCGTGGGAGAGTCCAGTAAAATAGGGGAGTCCGAGTCTCGTCGACAGGAAGTCGCAGGTGGGCAACGAAATGCCCCGACAAGACCTCGACCTGGACCTAGCCGACCACCGCGACGATCACTACCCGGGGCCGCGCGAGGAGTGCGGTGTTTTCGGCGTCTGGGCCCCCGGTGAGGAGGTCGCCAAGCTCACCTACTACGGCCTGTACGCCCTGCAGCACCGGGGCCAGGAAGCAGCGGGTATCGCGGTCTCCGACGGTTCGCAGGTGCTGGTGTTCAAGGACCTCGGGCTGGTCAGCCAGGTGTTCGATGAGCAGGTGCTGTCCAGCCTGCCCGGGCATATCGCCGTCGGGCACTGCCGCTACTCCACCACCGGCTCCACTACCTGGGAGAACGCCCAGCCCACCTTCCGCACAACGGCCACCGGGTCGGGTCTGGCGCTGGGTCACAACGGCAACCTGGTGAACACCGCGGAGCTCCTGCAGCAGGCGCGTGCCACCGGCGTGCCGGCCCGCGATGCGGGCGACCGGCGGGCCGGCCTCGAAGCCGCCACCACCGACTCCGACCTGGTCACCGGGCTGCTCGCGGCGGCTGCCGCGGACACCGGCATCGAGGAGGCCGCCCAGCGCCTGCTGCCCCAGCTGCGCGGGGCGTTCTCGCTGATCTTCTGTGACGAAAGCACGCTGTTCGCCGCGCGGGACCCGCACGGCGTGCGCCCGTTGGTGCTGGGCAGGTTGGAGCGCGGCTGGGTGGTGGCCAGCGAGACCGCGGCGCTGGACATCGTCGGCGCCAGCTTCGTCCGGGAGGTCGAGCCCGGTGAGCTGCTGGCCATCGACATCGACGGGCTGCGCAGCTCGCGCTTCGCCAACCCCGATCCCAAGGGCTGCCTGTTCGAGTACGTCTACCTGGCCCGCCCAGATACCACCATCGCCGGGCGCGGAGTGCATGCCACCAGGGTGGAGATCGGCCATCGGCTGGCGCAGGAGCATCCCGCGCAGGCCGATCTGGTCATCCCGGTGCCCGAGTCGGGCACCCCGGCAGCCATCGGCTACGCCCAGGGCTCGGGCATCCCCTACGGTTCGGGTCTGGTGAAGAACTCCTACGTGGGACGCACCTTCATCCAGCCCAGCCAGACGATCCGCCAGCTCGGCATCCGGCTCAAGCTCAACCCGCTGCGCGACGTCATCCGGGGCAAGCGCCTCGTGGTGGTGGACGACTCCATCGTGCGCGGCAATACCCAGCGGGCCCTGATCCGCATGTTGCGCGAGTCCGGTGCGATCGAGGTGCACGTGCGGATCGCCAGCCCGCCAGTGCGCTGGCCCTGCTTCTACGGCATCGACTTCGCGTCCCGCGCTGAGCTCGTCGGGGGCGGCGCCGATATCGACGGGGTGCGCCGCTCGATCGGCGCCGACAGCCTCGGGTACATCAGCCTGGACGGCCTGGTCGCCGCATCCGAGCAACCCCGATCCCGGCTGTGTGCGGCCTGCTTCGACGGCGACTACCCCATCCCGCTGCCACCCAGCGAATCGATCGGCAAGCACCTGCTCGAGGATCTCGCAGCGGTGGAACGGGGCGTCGCTGGTGACGCCGAGCCCGTTGGAGGGTACCGCGCGCAAGGACGCGCTGCGCCGTCGGTAAACCCGGTAGCGTGATCTGGCACCGCTCGCAGGCACCCCGCACGCCAAACCAGACCCCGTGTCCTGGAGTTCGCCCGCCATGACCGAGACCGACAGCCCGCATCCGACCTATGCCGTCGCCGGCGTGGACATCGCCGCTGCCGAGAAGGCCGTCGCACAGTTGCGGCCACACGCCGAGCGCGCCAGCCGCCCCGAGGTACTCGGTGGGATCGGCGGGTTCGCCGGCCTCTTCAAGCTCAGACTCGACCGCTGGCGGGAGCCGGTGCTGGCGTCCTCGACCGACGGGGTGGGCACCAAGATCGCCGTCGCGCAGCAGATGGACGTCCATCACACCATCGGGATCGACCTGGTGGCGATGGTCGTCGACGACCTCGTGGTGTGCGGCGCTGAACCCCTGTTCCTGCAGGACTACATCGCGATCGGCAAGGTGGTGCCGGAGCAGATCGCTGACCTGGTGGCCGGCATCGCGCAGGGCTGCGTGCAGGCCGGCTGCGCCCTGCTGGGCGGGGAGACCGCTGAGCACCCTGGGCTGATGGCGGTCGGTGATTACGATCTTTGCGCCACCGGTGTCGGCGTCGTCGAGGCCGAAGCGCTACTCGGCCCGGACCGGGTCCGCCCCGGCGATGTGATGGTCGCGATGGGATCTTCCGGGCTGCACTCCAACGGCTACTCGCTGGCCCGCCACGTACTGCTGGACAGCGCCCGGATGCCGCTGGATGGGCATGTGGAGGAGTTCGGCCGGACCCTCGGGGAGCAGTTGCTCGAACCCACCCGGATCTACGCCAAGGACTGCCTGGCGCTGGTCGCGGAGACCGAGGTCCGGACCTTCGCGCACGTCACCGGCGGTGGCCTGGCGGCGAATCTGGCCCGGGTGATGCCCCGCGGGCTGGTCGCCATGCTGGACCGCGGTACCTGGACACCGGCCGCCGAGTTCGCCCTGATCGCCCGACGCGGACGCGTGCCGCGCGCCGAGATGGAGGGCACCTTCAACATGGGCGTCGGTATGGTCGCCGTGGTCCATCCGGACGAGGTGGACCGTGCGATGGCGGTACTCACCGCCCGGCACGTACCGGCCTGGGTGCTCGGCGAGGTGCGCAAGGCGTGCGATGTGGGAGTAGATGCCGACGCCGAGCGCACCGTGCTCCACGGGGACCATCCGCGATTCTGAGCGGCTCGCGGTTGTCTGCGGGGGTTTCTCCGCGGGCCGAGCGCGCCGTCAGCGGCGGTACTCGTCGTACTCCTCGTCGTAGGAGTCTGGGACGTAGGAATCTGGGACGTAGGAGTCTGGGACGCGATCGTCGTCGACTCGACCGCCATGGTCACCCGAGAGCTCTCGTTGCAGAGCCTCGAGATCTGTGGCGGGGGAGCTGTATTTGAGCTCCCTGGCCACCTTCGTCTGCTTGGCCTTGGCTCGGCCGCGCCCCATGGCTCGACCCCCTCGCGCAGGGACGGGGCGGCCGGGGGATTCGGCGGCCCCGTTCTTCTCGACAAGTTTCTCTTGGGACCACCGTACAGGGTTCGGCGGTCAGGATGCGACGCGGCGGCACGAGGCTCCCGGTGGGCGCTAGGCGGTCGTGCCGCACCGACGGCGCTGGGATGGATGGCGCTGGGATGGATGGCGCTGGGATGGATGGCACGATGCCGGGTGTGCAGCCGCCGTTCGTCGCCTACCTTCGGGTGTACGAACCGCTGGGAGCCTTCTCCCCGCAGCGCCGGGTCCGGTTACTGCGCGCCATCGCCGCCGGGCCGCTGGACCCGACGCTGGCCGGGCGGCGGGAGCGCGAGCTCTGGTTGCGCTCGCAGCTGGCCACGCCGCCCCGCTTGTTGCCCGGTGAACGCGCCGACGGCTCGCCGGTGGCTGAGGGTCCGGCCGATGTGCTCGCGCTCACCACGGCGCCCGCCGGGGCCGGACCCACCCCCCTGGTGTGCCCACTGGACGTGCGGCCGCGCTGCGCGGCGATGCTGCTCGGCTTCCTGACTTCGGGTGCAGCGGTGCTGCAGGCGGCCGCGCTGGCCGTCGAGCCGTCCGCGGCGTGGGCGCGAGCTGAGTCGGTGCTGGCTTCGCTCGGTTCGACATCGGTGCACGTGGTCTCCTCGACCTGGACCGTGCCGCTGCCCTGGTTCACCCTGGTCGACCAGGACACCAGGCAGGTCTCGGCGCTACCCCGGCCAGATCCGGCCCGCCGGGTGTTCTGGCAGGTGCCGTTACCCCAGGCCCGGGATCGCGCCGAGCACGCCTACGCGGTCACCCGGCGCACCCTCGGCGAGGACGGCCCGGCCGGGATGCTCCGCGAGATTGGGCACTGGCTGGGGCACTTCGACTCCGGATCGGTACTCGAACTCGACTACGGGGGCCTGGTGCAGCTGATGGACGACGAACTGCTCGCCGCGGACACCTCGGCGGCCGACGTGCACGCCGCGCTGGATGCCCTGGAAGCCGGGGACACCGAAGGGGTGGCGCTCGCCTACGAACGGTTGCTCGAATTCTGGGCCGAACTGGCGGCCATCGAGCGGCACGGCTGACTCGTCCTGGCGCTCACGGGGCGGACCGAACTGAGCGTGGTCACGGCGACCCGGGTTCGGCGGGTCGGCCGTGCTCGGCGAGCAGATCGTCCACTGAGGCGTCTCCCCGCGCGTAGCGGGCGCCGATCTCGGCGTTGAGGGCGTCCATCACCTGCTGCACCTCGCGGCGGCGTTGCGAGACCGAGGACTCCTCTGCGGTGTAGGCCGCGAGCACGCTGTCGAGTTGCTCGTCGGTCCGCGACCCGACGTCGGAGAGGTCGACGTCGGAGACCAGTGCCTCGATATGGCGGCGGTGTGCCTCGGCCCGGGACGGCTGCATGGTCTGGAAGCGGCCCGAGCCGGTTGCCGGTCCCAGCGCATTGCCGGAGAGGATGCCCACCAGCTCGGCCACCACGGACGTGGTGCCACCGTCGCGCCTGCGACGCTGCTCGGCCCGCACGATGTCGATCCTGGCGTGCAGTATCCGGCGTAGGTACGACAGGTCGGTCTCCTCCTGAGCTGCCTCGTCGCGCCGGGTGCGGACCTCCGCCAGCGCAAGCCGGCAGAGACCCTCGGCATAGCTGGGGGCCAGCACTCGGTCGATGCGTCGGCGACCGCCAGGCCGCACCTCGATCATTGGGTCATACTGAAGGATTGGTCCTGTTTGGGCTACTTCAGGACACGATCGGACGTACCCGGGTCTGGGTAGCGCCGAGCAGGGCACGACCCTCGTCGGTCGATAGTGGTGGTCGCTGGGCGATCCGGGCGAGTTCGGCCGCTCTGGCCACCAGTTGGGCGTTGCCGGTGACCCGGTGACCGCGGGCGAAGCTCAGGGTGTCCTCCATACCGACCCGAAGGTGCCCGCCCGCGCTCAGCGCCGCGAGCGCCACCGGCAGATGGGTGCGGCCGATGCCGGTCGCGGAGAAGCCGGCCCCGGGCGGGAGCGCGGCCACCGCGGCGACGAGGGTGGCGGCGTCTCCCGGCATTCCGCCTGGCACCCCCAGCACCAGATCCACCTGCACGTGCCCGCCAGCCGGGCCGCCGTGCTCGGCGAGCAGCCTGCGCAGGCTGGCCAGCTGGCCCAGGTCGAAGATCTCGTACTCGGGCACGATCCCGCGTTCTTGCATGCCGCGATGCAGCGCGACGATGAACGGCCACCGGTTGAGGAAAACCTCGTCGCCGAAGTTGACGGTGCCCATCGTGCAGCTCGCCGAGTCGGGCAGCGCATCGAGCACCCGGAGCCGGTCGGCCTCCGAATCGGTGACCGCGCCCCCGGTGGACAGCTGCACCACCAGGCGGGTCTCGGTGCGCAGCGCGTCCACCGTCTCGCGCAGCCGAACCGGGTCGAGCGTCGGCCGGGCCGCCTCGTCGCGGACGTGCACGTGCACCATCGCCGCGCCGAGCCGCTCGCACTCCCGGGCGGTCTCCACCAGCTCGTCGAGGGTGACGGGCAGTTCAGGCACGTCGCTCTTGGCGTGCTCCGCCCCCGTCGGCGCAACAGTGATCAGCGTCCCGGCTCTGCTCATACCCGCCATCCTCCCGCATTCAGGGGGGCTGGGCGGGAGCGATCCGGAGTGCGTTAACCCAGCTGAGCGCCGTGCATGCGAGACAGGCTGCGCTCAAGTTTGGTGCGTAGCTTGGCGGCTAGGGAGTGCTGGGTCAGCAGCAGGGCCAGGCGGTCGGGGTCGGTGGGGCCGTTCATCAGGGCGGCCAACACCTCGCGCACCGTCACCCCGTGCGTGGGGATCTGGAACCGGTGTACGGCATCCCCCGCAGTGACCCGTCCGGGTACCAGCACCCGTAGGTAGGCGCCGACGTCCCCGCGCTCGGCGAAGCGCCGTACCCAGCGCGGCTGCTCGACGTGCCGGGCGAAGGTGGCGCAGGGGGTGCGTGGCGACGTGACTTCGACCTGCACCTGGGCACCCAGTTGCCAGCGCTCGCCGACGACCGCATCGGTCACCGCGAGCCCGCGCAGCGTGAGGTTCTCCCCGAACCACCCGGGCGGCACCGGGCGGTCGAGTTCGGCGGCCCAGCGCTGCGCCTCGGCTTCGTCGTAGGCGTAGACCGCCTGATCGGGCCCGCCATGGCCGCTGCTGCACTGGATGTCGCCTGCCACCCCCAGCGGCCCGATCTGCACTGGCCCCTCCACCGGGCGCTTGTCGATGGCGGTGCGTCCGACGTCGCCATTGTCGGGCTTGACGTCGTGTACCACGCAGATCGCGACGACTGCGGCGTTCATGGTTCCAGTCTGCCTGCCCTGGCCAGCACACCGGCCCAGCCAGCCCGGGTCCGCGTTACGCCCTGAGTCGGCGTAGTGCCGCGCGGCCGGGTGGCTCCCCGGTGTCCGGGGGTACCGATGCCGGGTCCACCGCGGCTGCGGCCTCCCCGGCCAGCAGGGGCGTGTCCGGCTCCACCGAGCGCTTGAGCAGGGCCAGCGCGATCGGGCCCAGTTCATGGTGGGTGGCCACCGTGCCGACCCGACCGACCACCCGCTCGCCGGCCCGAAGCGGGTCCCCCGTGCTGGGCAGCGTCTCAGCTGACTCCAGGTGCAGCAGCACCATCCGGCGCGGCGGACGGCCCAGGTTCGTCACCCGCGCCACGGTTTCCTGACCGCGGTAGCAGCCCTTGTCCAGGTGCACCGCAGGGCCCACCCAGCCCACCTCGTGCGGGATGGTGCGCTCGTCGGTGTCCATCCCCAGCCGGGGGCGCAGCCCGGCGACCCGCAGTGCCTCGTAGGCCCAGGTCCCGGCCGGCGTGGCGCCCGCGTCGACCAGGCGCTGCCAGGCGGCGGTCAGCTCATCGCGCGGCACCAGCAGATCGGCTTTGCCCGCACCGGCCCGCACGAACCCGCCCAGCTCACCGACCTGCGTGAGCACCCGTCCGGTCGCGGGGCCGAGCAGCGAGAGCACGGCGAGTTCGTCCGTCGCGTCCCGTGGCTCGACCTTGGACCAGAACACCATCTGCTGCAGGTAGGTCAGCAGCCCGCCGACCCGCTCGGGCTCGGTGTCCAGCCATACCGTTTCGTCCACGTGGGACACCACAGCGTGATGCTCGACGCGACCCTGCAGGTCGAGTACCAGCGCTTCAGTATGCGCCCCTTCGCCCAGGCTGAGCAGGTGCTGGGAGGTGAGGGTGTGCAGCCAGCTCAGCCGGTCCTCGCCAGGTACGGCGAGCACCCCGCGATGCGAGCGGTCCACCACGACGACGTCGCGCTCGGCGACCAGCTGCTCGCGCAACGGGTCGCCGTGGTGCCAGGCCACCCCGGGGTCGGCTGATCCCTGCGGGGGCGGCACCGCACCGGGCAGCTCCAACAGGGGTGAGGTCACGAGGCGTCCTCCTGCTCCATAGCGGTGTGCTCCTCAGTGGTGTGCTCCGCAGTGGTGTGCTCCTCAGCAGTGCAGTCCTTACAGCGCCCGGACATCGCCAGATGGCTGGGATCGAGCACGAAACCGAATCGCTCCCGCAGCCGTGCGGTGAGCTCGTCGAGTGCGTCGGTGGGTATCTCGGCTACCTCCCCGCAGCGGTGGCACACCAGGTGCACGTGTTCATGGGGCTTGGTGGAGTAGCTCGGCGCCCCGTGCCCGAGATGGGTGTGCCGCACCAGGTCGAGGCCCTCGAGCAGGTCGAGAGTGCGGTAGATCGTGGTGATGTTGACCGCGGGGGCGCTACGTTGCACATGCTCGCAGATCCGCTCCGGGGTGGCATGTTGCAGGTCGCGCACAGCCTCCAGCACGAGCTGCCGTTGCGGGGTCATCCGCATCCCCCGGTCGTGCAGTGTTCGGCGCAGGGTGGCATCCACGTTGGTCATGGTAGGCCCGGGCGTAGGGTGGGCGCTGTGACCGAGCGGGTAGTAGCCCTGGTGGGTGAAGGTCTCGTGGATCCGGACGCTCCGTTACTGCGCGCCGACGACCTCGGCGTGCTGCGCGGTGACGGGGTCTTCGAGACCGTCTTGGTGGTCGACGGGATGGCGCTGGAGCTCGAGGCGCACCTGGCTCGGCTGGCCCGCTCCGCCGCGATGCTGGAGCTACCGGCCCCCGATCCGGCGGCCTGGCGGTCGTGCGCCCAGACTGTGATCGACGCCTGGGACGGCGAGCGCGAGATGATGCTCAGGCTGATCCTCACCCGCGGTCCCGAGACCTGCGTGCAGGGTCGAGGCATCGGCCCCGAAGGCCGCGCCGGGGCGACCGGATACGCGATGGGTGCGCCGGTCAGTCCCACCCTGCTGGCGCAGCGCCGGGACGGCGTCGCCGCCGTGACGCTGACCCGCGGCACCGCGCCCGACCTCGCCGGCCAGGCCCCCTGGCTGCTGCTCGGCGCGAAGACGGTGTCCTACGCGATGAATATGGCCGCCCTGCGGCAGGCCGAGCGGCTCGGCGCTCACGACGTCATCTTCACCGCCGCCGACGGGTCCGTGCTGGAGGGGCCGACGTCGACGATCGTCACCGCGCAGGGGGAGACCCTCTGCACCCCACCCGCTGAGCTGGGCATTCTGCCCGGCACCACCCAGACCGCGCTGTTCCGAGCCGCCGAGGCGGCCGGCTGGCGTACCCGGACCGAGCAGCTGCAGGTGGCGGATCTGCTGACGGCGCGCGGGGTGTGGCTATGCTCGAGCGTTCGGCTGATCACCCGGGTGCACACCCTCGACGGCCATCCGCTGCCGGACACCGGCCTCACCGCCACGTTGCGGGGCCTGCTGCCGCTGCCCGCCATGACCGGTAGCTGAGGTCACGCCCAGACCGGCTTTTTACGTTGCCGGTCCAGCCGCGACGCGGCTAGCGTGCAGGTACACGAGAAGGGAGGTGGTCCAGAGTTGAACGGCTATTGGACTCGTGAGGTGGCTGTCCGCTAGAGCCGCCGACGGCCGTGGAAGGGCCACCTCCACCAGGATCGCGTTGTCCCAGGTCTGGCGAGGACGACGGACTGCGAGAGGCGGCCGGCGAATCCAAGGCAGTCACCCTGCCTCCGGGCTTTCCCGAGCACTCGTCCCGCTCGGGCCCTTCGGGGAACCCGGGGGCAGCCCCCTATCTACAATCTGGATGCACACTGCACTTATCCGGGGCCGAATTACTGCGGTGTGCATCCAGACTGCAGAAACGGGTCAGCCCACTACACGGGTCAGGCGGGCGGAGACGTGTGGTTGCAGGGGCTGGCCGACCATGGCGCGCTCCTCGACGTAGGCCAGGTCGCCCTCGACGATGCCGTAGAGCCGGTGCGCGCCGGTGACCTCCTTGGCCGTCGAGGTGCGCACCACCGCGTCAGTGGCCAGTTCCCAGGAGGTCTGGTTGCGTGGCTCGCCGTAGTAGATCTCGACGATGCCGGTGGCGTGCGTGGCGAGCAGTTCGAGGGTGTCGTTAGGCTGGGGTCGCCAGAATCCGGTCTCCCGGGCGGCCGGGCGGATCACCGTGCCGTCCGCGTGCAGCAGCCAGGCCCGTGACTCGTAGCGCAAGAACGGCCGCCCGTCGTGGCAGACCACCAGCTGCTGGCCGAACCGGTACGGCCCGTCGATGGTCGGGTAGACGACCTCGCCCTCGCCTCGCCACACTCCGACCAGCGGCAGCAGCACCAGGCAGTCCGGGTGCAGTTCGGGCCCCTCCCGCAGGTTCGCGGTGTCCGGGGGGATCGGCAGGTCGGTGAAGTCGGGGAGGTTGCGCGCCCGGGTGCGCTGCGCGCGCTCGGCGGCGGCCCGCAGCGCCTCGTCGCCGCTGGACTCGGTGCTCACGGCTCGATCAGTACTCGTTCCACGCCCCGGATCATAGGGCTCGTGAGTGCGGGTTCTGGCAGCGCCGGATTGCGGACCAGCATCGTGCCACTCACGCTGCGAAGATCAGTCCAACCGCGCCCATGGTGAGCGCGACCATCGC
>JBOHGM010000016.1:0-36645 GCA_050699435.1 Pseudonocardiaceae bacterium
CAGCCTGTCCTGGTTCCAGGAGCCCGCCCGCTACCAGTCGCTGTTCAGTGACGTCCCGGACGGCGCACTGGCCCGCCGCTTCCCGGTCCTGCTGCTCCTGCTGTGCCTGGGCACCTGCCTGGTGGTGCTGCTGCGCAGGGGCGGTATCCCCGGCGCAGGCCTCGGCCCCAGCCGGCGGCTGATCGGCACCGCGGGCGTGGCGCTGGCGCTGCTCACGCTGACCCCGACCAAGTGGACGCACCACTTCGGCGCGTTCGCCTCGATCGGCGCGGCGCTGGCCGCGCTCACCGCGCTGGCGACCAGTGCGAGCGTGCTGCGCTCCGCGCGCAACCGCTGGTGGTTCCTGGCCGGCCTGCTGATGATCCTGGCGCTGGCCTCGACCGGCCCCAACGCCCCCTGGTACGTCTCCCAGTTCGGGGTGCCCTGGTTCGACAAGCCCCCCTCGATACAGGGCTTCCATGCGAGCACCCTGCTGATCGCGCTGGCCGCGCTGGCCGCGCTGATCGCGATGATCGAGGGGCTCCGGCACGAGCCGGGCGCGCCGCCGCCACCCCGGCCGGACCGCGGCAACGGCCGGCGCCGGGCGTTGCTCATCGGCTCGGCGCCGTTGGCGGTGATCTGCGGGTTGCTGGTGCTCGCCGAGGTCAGCTTCATGATCAAGGCGATGCACAAGCAGCGCGACGGCTACAGCATGGGCGGCGCCAACGTCGCGCACCTCACCGGATCCAGTTGCAACCTCACCGACGCGGTGGCCGTGGAAGCGAACCGGCGCGCCGGAGCACTGACCCCGGTGCGGGGCACCCTGCTCGCGGACATCCCGCTGCGACAGGGGTTCGAGCCCAACCGCCTGCCTGCCGCACCCCCTGCCGAGGCGCAGCAGGATGAAGAGGTCGACGTCCAGGGTGACCGCGCTCCGCAATCGGACAGCTCGGACAGCTCGGAGCAGAACCCGATCGGGCCACCGCCGTCCGGCCTCGGCGGTCCGGAGATCCCGATCTGGAGCAGCTTCACCAGCGACGGCCCTGGTACCGGCGACATGCGCACCACCTGGTATGCGCTACCCGAAAGCGCCCGCACCGGACGTGCTCCAGTGGTGGTCTCGGTGGCAGGCACGCTCGCTCCCACCACGCCGATGCTCGCCGAGTTCGCCCGCCGGACGGGCGAAGGGAAGTTCCAGATCGTCGATCAGTTCCCGATCAGCGGGACGGCGACCGCCGACGAGCCCGGCTGGCGCGACTACCGTCTCGGGCTGGCCGGCCGGCCCGCCGCCGGGGCGGATACCGTGCGGCTGATCGCCACCGACGCCGACGTCACCGACGAGGGCTGGCTGGCGTTCTCCGCCCCCCGGGTGCCCCAGTTGAGCCCGATGACCGATCTGGTGACCCCGACCGTCCCGGTGTTCCTGGACTGGCCGGTGGGGTTCGTGCACCCGTGCGTGCACCCGGTCGCGATCCACGACGGCATCGCCCAGGTGCCCCAGTACCGGTTGCTGCCCGACGAGATGCTGGCAAGCTACAGCGAGAACTGGTCCGCACAGGATGCCGGCGGACCGATCGGTTGGCTGGAGATCCTCGCCACCGAGCAGGAAGTGCCGACCTACCTCGAGGAGAACTGGGACACCGACTGGGGCAAGCTCACCGTCATCGAACCCCGGGTGCCTGCCCCCGAGCCGCCGATCGTGGCGTCCGGTACCGCGGTGCGCAGCGGCTGGTGGTCACCGGGGCCGCTGCGCAGCGGGGGCGAACCCGCCGAGATCTCCCAGGTCGGCCGCTGAACCGCTCAGGAGGACGTCGGGGAGGGTGCCGGGGTGGACGATGGTGAGGCGGTGGGTGGCGCGGGTCAGGGCGACGTAGAGGTCGTTGAGCCCCCGCGGTGACTCCGCCAGCATCGCCGCCGGATCGGCCAGCACGACCGCATCGAACTCCAGCCCCTTGGCCCCAGCGACGCTCAGCACCGTCACCGGAGCGTCCAGGTCACCGACGGCCTCGGGCATCCCGGCCTCGACTACCTTGCCCAGCTCGTCCACCTGGGCGGCGGGCGCGAGCACCGCGACCCGGCCGTCACCCCCCGCGGCCAGCTCGGCGGCGACCACCGCGGGCAGCTCGGCCGGCAATGTCGTGACCTGCACAAAGCGCGGTGTCACCCCGGTCCGGCGCACCGACTGCGGTGGGGTGATGCCGACATCGAGGGCGGCGAGCACCCGGTCGGCCAGCTCCGCGATCTCGGCCGGGTTCCGGTAGTTGATCGTCAGCTGCTCCAGCCGCCATCGGTCGGCGACGTAGCGGCCGAGCACCTCGTGCCAGGAGTTCGCGCCCGTCCGGTCCCCGGTCTGCGCGATGTCCCCCACGAGCGTCATCGACCGGCTGGGGCAGCGCCGCATGAGCACCCGCCAGGCCATCGGGGACAGCTCCTGCGCCTCATCGACGATGACGTGACCGTAGGTCCAGGTCCGGTCGGCGGCGGCCCGCTCTGCGGTGCTGTCGTGGTGCCGCCTCCGCTGGCGGTCGGCCAGCCGGTCGGCATCGAGGAGATCGGTGGCGCGCAGCAGCTCCGGGTCCAGGTCCTCCTCCAGATCGAGGATGTCCAGCACGCCCTGTGCGTACTGCAGCTCCGCGCGCAGCGCGGCGGCCTCCCGGGCGGCCTCCGCGCTGCCGTCGGAGCCGAGCAGCTCGGCGGCCTCGTCCAGCAGCGGCACGTCAGCCGGGGTCCACACCTGTGCCAGGTCGGCGTCCGCGGCGGGGGCCGGGCGGGTCAGCAGGGCGCGCTGCGGCGCGTCGAGGATCTGCCGGGTAGCGGTGGCCAGCCGGTGCGGGGAGGCGTAGAGCTCGGTGAGCAGCTGCTCGGGTGAGAGCGTCGGCCACAGCTCGTCCAGTGTCGCGGTGAGCTCGGGGCTGTTCCGCAGCTCGCTGCGGATGTCGGCCAGGTCGCCGGAGTCCAGCAGCTCGCGGCCCAGCCCGTCGGCGGCCTGCTCGGCCAGCGCGGAGACCACCTCCCGGTAGAAGATCCGTTTCGCCTCGTTATGCGGGCGGCGGGCACGCCGAGCCCGGGTGCGGGCCGGGATCACGACGTCGCGGTCCAGCCGGATCAGCTGCCCGTCGACGATGAGCTCGATCGGCGCCGGGGGGACCTGCTGGCGGTCCCGCACGGCTGCGGCCAGCATCTTCACCATGTCCGCGCGACCCTTGACCGCGGCGGTCTCGACGGGCTCCACGCCGCGGGCGTGCAGCCCAGGGTGCAGCTCGGCGACGGTGGACAGCAGCACGCTGGTCTCGCCGAGCGAGGGCAGCACCTGTCCGATGTAGCGCAGGAACGTCGGGTTGGGGCCGACGACCAGCACGCCCCGCTTCGCCAGCTGCTTGCGGTGCGTGTAGAGCAGGTACGCCGCGCGGTGCAGGGCGACCGCGGTCTTGCCGGTGCCCGGCCCGCCCTGCACCACCAGCACGCCCTGAGGTTTGGCCCGGATGATCCGGTCCTGCTCGACCTGGATGGTCGCGACGATGTCGGACATCCGGCCGGTGCGGCTCGCGGACATCGCGGCCATCAGCGCCGCCTCGCTGGTCAATGCGACACCCGCGCTGGGCCGTGCCGAATCCAGTTGGGCGGCGTCGAGATCCAGGACCTCGTCGTCGACGGCGAGCACGGTACGGCTGCGGGTCCGGATGTGCCTGCGGCGGCGCACGCCCTCGGGAGAGGCGGCCGTCGCGGTGTAGAACGGACGTGCCGCGGGTGCCCGCCAGTCGATGAGCAGCGGCTCGTAGTCGCGCTCCTCGTCAAGCAGCCCTAGCCGCCCCACGTAGCGCCGCTCCTCGCCGCCGTTGCGGTCCGCATCGCCGTTGAGGTCCAGGCGGCCGAAGCACAGGCCCTGTTCGACGCCGTCCAGCGCGGCGAGCTGATCGCTGTACATCGCTGCGGCGACATCCCGCTCGCTGCGTCCCTGCGGGGTGCCGGTGGTGGCGCCTCGAAGCACCTCCGCGAGGCGCGCTGCGGTGTAGCGGCGGCGCTCATCAAGCTGCCGGTAGAGCATGGACACGTAGTCCTGCTCTGCCGCGAGCTCGTCAAGACCGTCGGTTCGTGCATCGGCGGTTCGTGCATCGGCGGTTCGTGCATCGGTTCGTGCATCGGCTGCGGGATTCGGCAAAGCGGTCCAGCCCTCTCGATGGACTAACGGCAGGGGTGGCACTTCTGGGGCGGGTGCCCTGGAGTCGGGGCAGACCGTCCAAGATATCAGTGCCGCAGGTGCTGGTCCGGCTCTTGCCTGAGCAGGCATCCGCGAGGTACCGGACGGGATGGAATTCCTGCCCGGTCGGCCCGGCCCTGGTCGAGCCGGGGTACCTGGCGGTATGGGCTAGCTTGGGGGCGCCTCGGGCCTGGTCAACCTCCGGCGTAACATCCACCTCCCCGTGTGCGACAAGTTAGATTGACACGGTCTGCTGGGGCTTTCAGGTGCTTGCTGCCTTCTGGAGGGGGACAGTGCTGAGAACGGCATATGCCGGATCCACGCATCACCACCGGCGATCCGCACATAGTCGAGTGTGGACCATGCGCGGGTGGACCGTGGCCGTGGTCGGTGCCATGCTCGCGATCTTCGCTGCGGACCTCCCGGCTGCGGCGTCTCCCCCGAGCCTGCTGGGGCATAGTTCCTCCGCGGCGAGCCAGCCATCGCCGCTCCAGGATCCGCCGGTGGTCAAGCCGGTAGACATCGTCGTTCTTGTCGACAAGTCCGGAAGTATCTCGCTGGCCGATCTCGAGCGGGAGCGCGAAGCGGCATCCCTGATTGCGCAGGGAGAGTTCGCGCCGGACTCGGTGATCAGCATCGTCGGGTTCGCCAGTGAGGACGGGCCGGGTCAGTCGCCGGTCGACGTCGTCTGCCCGCCGACCGAAGTGGGGACTGCGCAGGACAGGCAGTTCCTCAGCGATTGTGTCGGCAGACTGGAACGGCGGGCTGAGAACGAAGGCAACGGTACCGATCACGCCGCCGCGCTGGGGCAGGCGCTGAACTATCTGACCGGTCCCGACTCCGCAGGCCGGCCGAAGATCGTCTTCTTGCTGACCGATGGCGTCCTGGATGTCAGCAGGAGTCCCCGATACGGCGCCGACAACATCAACGACCGACGCAACGTCGCCGCCCGGGCGGAGATCGAGACCCAACTGGGTGTGGCCCGCCAGCATAATGTGCAGATTTGGCCGCTTGGTTTCGGTAATGTGGACAAGGCGCAGCTCGATCGTTTCGCCGACGGTGGGTTCCAAGGCTCATGCGGGTCGAACTCTCCCAGCCCGCAGGCGGTTGTCGTCGGCAGCTCGGTGGAGGTGACCCAGCAAATCCTGAATGCCTTCAGTGCCGCCCGGTGCGCGGGGATCGGGCCGCTCGACAGTAATCAGGTACGGCCCGGCGAGACCATCGACGTGACCGTGACCATCCCGCTCATCGCCACCGACGGATCGATCATCGTATTCAAACGCCATCCTCGAATCGGTGTGCAGTACCTGGACCCGGAGGGCACGCTGGCGCCCAAATCCGGTACGGCGAAGGACTCGACGTTCCAGGTCAGCGGCGAGAACGGGCAAGTCGAGGCGTTGCGCATCGTGAACCCGATACCGGGTGAGTGGACGGTTCGGATCTCCTCGCCTGCCGGGGTGCCACCGCTGGACGTCGGCACGACCGTGACCTATCAGGGCGCGGTGCGGGTCTCCATGACCACCGATCCCCCGTCCCCGCAGGCCGGCCAACCGGTGGCGGTGTCGCTTCGGCTGGCGACCAGAAACCGGGCGATCGTCGACGCCGATATCCTGCGGGGTTTCAGCTTCAGCGCCGAACTCAGTGGTGACGGTTTCGCGCCGCTGCAGGTAGGGGAATTCCTCGACAACGGCGTCGGTCCTGACGTGGCCGCGGGCGACGGCGTCTTCACCGGCCAGGTCACGATTCCGGCCGCCGCGACGGGCGCGCTTCGGTTCGTCGGCCAGGTCGCGGGGGTGGGTATCAGTGGTGATTCCCGCGAGGTGAACACCCGTGTCGTGAGTGGTGCCTCGGCGGTCCGGGCGGTAGCGCAGCTGCCCAGCCCGGACACCGAGGTGGAACCCGGCGGATCGCTCCAGGCATCCGCGGAGGTGACGAACGAATCCGGCCGGCCACGCAATATCCGATTGCTGCTCGTCGACCCGAGCCCGGGCACCCAGATCAGCATTCCGGACGCCGTGCACGAACTCCCGTCCACCGGGAACCGCACCATCGATTTCACCGTGGTGGTCGACCCGGGCACCGTGCTGGGCACGAACTCCGCGACGCTTCAGGTGGTGGACGACGCCGATCCTGGGGTCGTTTTCTACTCCGGGCCGATCACGCTGGTAGCCGGTTATCCGTTCCCTTGGCTGCCGGTGCTCGGGGTGGTGGCGCTGGTGGTCGCGGTCGTTGCGGCGGCGATCGTGCTGTGGCTGCGCAGACGCGCGGGCGAGGTCCGCGGCCTGGTGGTGAAGCTGTATCGCGGTGGTGACGAACTGGGTGATCTCGCGGCACCGGATGAACCGGCGACATCCTTCGGGTTCGTGCTTCGGCTCGACGAGCACGTTCCGGAGCTGATGCACGCGGGGAGTGCCGATTCCGACGCATACCGCGTCAGCCGCCCGGGTGGTGTGCCGTTGGTACGTACGCCCTTTGGCCAGAGTCAGTCATTGCCACTGGGCACGCGTCTCCCGGTTACCCACGAACTGTCGCTCGAACTGCTCGACGAGAACGAGCTGGCCAAGGCTGCCTCGGAGCAGAACGGCAGCTGGAGCAGCGAGAAGGAAGCCCGTGATCCTGACGACCGTGGCCTGCTGTAAGGCGGGCAGGGGAGGTAGTAGAGGATGAAGATCTACCAGCCGATGCTGTTCGTCGGTCTTGGTGGCACCGGATGCCGGGTGGGAGGGGAGCTGGAGCGCCGGCTTCGTGAGGAGCTGTGTGGACCGGATGGTATGCGGTTGCTGGGGCTCATGCAGGGCAAGAACTTCCTCCCCTACCAGCTTCCGCAGTGCGTGCAGTTCGTCTATGCGGACCTCAGCGAGGACGAATTCGGGCGGTTGGAGCAGCGCGTGGTGCCCGATCCGATGTACCTGCCTGCCGCCGAACGCACGATGCACCGCGTCACCGACCTGATTCCCCAGCTGGACACCTATCCCGAGGTTGCCCGCAGCCTGCGGATGAGTGCGAAGACCTACGTGGACGGCTGGCTGCCCCCGGCTCAGGGCGAGCCGAGAATCGGCCCGCTCGCCCGCGGGGCGGGACAGTTGCCGACGGTCGGCCGGGCGGCGCTGTTCGAAACGTTTCGCGGTGGGCTGGCTCCTGTCCAGGATTCGCTCCTCAAAGCCATCGGGGAGATCAACAACTCCAGCGGCGAGCTGCGGCTGCTCGGTGGCGAGCAGAGTGACTCGTGTGATGTCTTCGTGGCTTTCTCGGTGGCCGGGGGTACCGGTGGAGGCATGTTCTACGATTACCTGCACCTGATCGGTGATGCGCTGGCCAGGGAAAATCGTCGGGCCCGGATCTTTCCGCTGGTGCTCATGCCGTCGGCTTTCGAGGACGGCCTCGGCGGTGGCCGGTCGGCCAGGTTGAACGCGGGCCGGGCGCTGCTGGATCTGTTCCGCCTCGTGGACGACCAGAATGCGCAGGCCGCGGGTACGGATCTGGACCGCCAGGGGATTCACGGCACGCTGGCCGTGAGCTACCCGGGGCGGGAGGAGATCCGGCTGCGGGCATCGACGGTGCAGACCGCGTTCCTGTTCAGCCGGGGTGCCGGAGTCCGTCGCGACGACCTGCACCGCTCTGTGGTGTCCCTGGTACTCACGATGATAGGTACCGAGTTCGGGGTGAGCAGCGACGGGACGCGGTCGACCAATTACATGTCATTCGCGGACAGTTTCATCAATAGTGCCGTCGAACGGGAGCTTCCGGCGATCACCGGAATCGGAAACCGCGGCGTCTCCACCAGCTCGGTCGCGTCGATGACCATTCCGGTGGACGATCTGGCGGACATCGCCAGCTCTCGGATGCTGGCTGAGGCGGTCAAGGAGCTGAGCGAGCCCCCGCCGGGCCGCGCGGAGAACAACGTCGACCTCATCGACCGATTCTTCACCGATGCCAATCTGGATCCGCTCCGGTTGCGAGCGCCGCTGACGATCACGGAACCCAGACCGGTCAGGGGGGCGCCTGCGATTCTCGGTGCGCTCAACACCCGGGCCCGCACGATGGAGTCACGGCTGACCACGCTGAGTCAGCAGCTCGTGCAAGAGGTGCCGGTGCTCGCCGAGAGGTTCGATACGGAGAAGGCGTGCCGGCTGCTGCTCGCCAACGCCGACATC
This sequence comes from Pseudonocardiaceae bacterium, assembly GCA_050699435.1. Lineage (GTDB taxonomy): Bacteria > Actinomycetota > Actinomycetes > Mycobacteriales > Pseudonocardiaceae. Next base: position 8,332 of record JBOHGM010000016.1, read on the forward strand.
TTCCAGCTGCGCCGCGTGGTGCTCGGACATCCACAGCTGGCCGGACAGGTCAACCAGCTGGGCTTCAAGAAGATCGTCGAGCTCCGGCAGAGTGAACCGCCGCCGCCGGAAGGGCTCGCCCTCACCGCTCCCGCCCCGGCGAACATCCGGAATCGGTGGATCTTCATCAAGGCGAAGTGGGCGGACAAGGAGGTTCGTGAGTCACTCGGGCGGCAGGACAAGTGGTACGACTGGCGAGCCAAGCGGGAATGGCACGAGGCGTGGCGGGATCAGTCCGGCCGGTGGGAAATCAAGCTGCGTGCCCTGGAACGGCAAGTCAACGCGCTGACCGGAGCGTTTCTCGATCACGCCCGAGCTGATGGCGCACGGTTCACGACGCGATCCAAAGAGCTGTTCGAGGCCAGAGTCGGGGTCTCCTATCTGCTGCCGCGTCAGGGTGAGCTGGACGGGTTCTACCGCTCGGTGGTCCGCAGGTTCATCGACGTCTATGTCGTGGAGAAGGGGCTGGCGCCGACGGCGACGGTCGGCGATGTGGTGACCGAAGCACTCCGTGACAATGGATGGCGGGATGCTTATGAGACCAGTATCGACAACCGGAGAGGCCCGGAGTCCGCTGTCGCCCATGTTCGGGACCAGCTCAAGGCCGAGGTGAAGAGAATCTTCGCGCACAGCGACATCGAGCGGCGTCCCCTGTTGCCCGCATTGGGGGACTTGCTGGAGACCGCTGCCGGGCGTGCCTCTGAATCGGTGGACGAGGATGACGTCGTCCAGTTCCGGGAGAAGCTCGCCGGGCTGGTCCCGGTCGGTTTCGCACCCGGTGGCACCGGGCGCTTGAAGATCCTGTTCTCTTATCCGTCGTCGACTCGTGATGAGCAGCTCGAGAACTTTCTCCGGCAAGAGGTGTATCTGCCCAAGGGGGTGGACACGATCGTCGACTTCCGTCCGATCGCCGCCGAATCGATTGCGGTGGTGATGTTCCGGTCGTCGATGGGTCTTACCGAGGTGCCCGAGGTCCGGGAGGTGCTGCGGCACTGGTCGGACGCGTTGCGCAACGAGCGGGCCGAGGATTTTCTGCGCTGGCGGCAGCGTTCCGGTTACCAGTTCGGCTACCTCGCGACCACGGCCGAGCATCGCGTCAAGATCCTGCATCACCTGCTGTCCGCGGTCTGGAACGGTCAGGTCAGCGCGACTCCGGACCTGGCGGATCCGGAAAGCGTGCAGGTTCATCTGAATGGATCGGGGGTGAGCATGCGGCTGAAACTCGACGCTTACCGGGATCTTTCCGGCTGGGCGGATGTGCTCAAGGCGTATGAGGACTGGGTGCTCGCCGACGACGAGCAGGTCCGCCGTGACTTCTGTGCCCAACTGATCACGACGCTGCCGAACAACCTCACGGGACGGCCGGATGCCCCGAAGCCGCTGTTCCAGCAGCTCGTCGAGCTCCGGGACAAGGAGGCGGAGAAGGCCGAACGGATGCTCGATCGCCCCAGCGAGGCCGGTCGGCGACGGCTCATGTCGATTCTCGAGTTCTGGAACGAGACGTTTCCAGCGGCGCTGAGCATGCCGTTCCACGGCGTCGACGCGCCGGTGGAGGAGAGCCTGGCGGATCTCTATGCTTCGTTCCGGGCGCAGCCATGACGGCAGCAGTCGCCGATGCGGTGCGGACACTCGACCTGACCGACGAGAGTACCGCCGCCGATGCCTACCTCGAGGTGATCGACGCCCGGAACGCCGGATCGCTGGGGCTGCCGCGCCGGGTCGTCGTGATCGACGACGTGACGAAGCTGATCGAGCACCATCAGCGCTATGAGCGGCTGGCCGCGCTTCCGCAGGTAGAGAAGGTCATCTGCGTCGCGGTCGGCGGCCTGGACGAGGCGCGGACCCAATTCCGGATGCCGACCGCGATGGTCACGGTCGCCGCCACCCTGTGGGTGGGAGACCGGGACGGAGTGCACTGGTCGGGGGGTGCCGACCGGGCCCGGGTGCGCGGCCAGGAGCAGGACACCAGCCTGGACGACCTGGTCAGGGTGCTGCGGATCCCCGAGGTGTTCGACGAGGTGTACCGGCGCACCCGGGATTTTCCGCATCAGGCCGCGAGCCCCGGATTTGACGTGGACCGCATCGACGTCCCCGAGCAGGTGCTGACGGATCGGCGGGCGGTGGCGCTGCGCAGCGTCGTCGCCACCGGGCTGGCCGCGCGCGGCCAGGAGGCCGGAAGCCGGCTCCTGGAGGTCCTGGACGGGGTCGCCGCGCAGCTGTCCGGCACCCGCAACCGGGGCCTGGACCCGGTACCTGCCGAGGCGCTCCTGCAACGGATCCGGACCGGCGCGCACAGTCAGCTGCGGCGTGCGCACAGCGCAGTGCAGCGGCTGGCCGGTCCGGCCGGGCTACTCGGTGCCGACGGGGGCGTGCGTCACACGAGGTCTCTGCTCGCAGGCGCCGGCAGTGCCCTCGACGAGCACCAGGAGCTGACCACGCAGACAGTGCACCGGGTCGGGGCCAATTTCGCGTCCGGTTATCCCCCGGTGCACGAACTGGTCGAGATCGGCCTGCCGCAGCCGTCCGGCGTGGACCATGCCGCGCTGTCCTCCGAGGTGGGCGCGGCGGTCTCGGCTGATCTGCGGGCCGGGCACCCGTTGCCGAACATCTCCGACCAGCTGCGCCGGTTCGCGGTTCGCGTCGCGCCGCAGGGTGCCATCGGGGCGGGAAGGACCGTGTCGTCGTCGCGGGTGGAGTCGTTGGCCACCGCGTTGCGCAAGCCCCCAACGGTCACCTTCGGCTGGCCGACGCCACTGGCGTTGCTCACCGGTATCGCGTTCCTCACCTGTTTCGCCGGCACGATGCTGCCGCAGGCGAGCGGGATAGCCGGTCCGTTACTGAGCCTGTGCTGGATAGTCCTGACCGGCCTGCTGCTGGCCCGGCGTTCCGGTCAGACCGGTGTCAAGGCCATCGTGTTCGCGGTGGACTGGGGACTCATCCCGGTCGGGATCGCCGCCGTCGCCGGTGTGCTCAGTGGCGTGCTGCTGAGCCAGTCGGTGGACACCGGCGGGCTACCGGTGGTGGCCGAGGTCCTCGCCATCCTGCTGCTCGTGCTGGTGATGCTCGCAACCAGCGGGTTGAGCTGGAACTGGATGATTCACAGCTGGTCGACACAGGCCGGGATCCGGGAGGCGCTCGACGCCGACCAGTACCTGGTCCGGCTGCTGGACGAGATGATCGCCGCCGAGTGGCGGCCCGCTCAGCAGCGTCGCCAGCTGGCGGATGCCGCCCTCGCGGTCGCGTCGGTGATCGACGATGTGGCGGAGCTGGCCACCGAACTGCGCACGGTGCTGGAAGAGGCCGAACGCCGGGGAGGCGACGCCGCCGAGGAACCCGACGCCGTCGGTCTCGGTGGTGGGCCGGAGCTGGTCGCCGTGCTCCGGCGAGACCTGGCGGAGCTGACGATCCTGGCGCTCGAGCCGTGCCTGGCCGGAATTCGCCGGGCCGGGCCACTGTCGGCGCAGCCCGGTCAGTACACCGACCACACGCGCCGCTTGTTCACCGATTACAGCGGGCATCTCGAGACGCACGGAGTACACGCGCTGCCGCCGGGGATCCGCGACGAGGCTCCCCGGCAGGCGTTGCGCGCCGCCCTGTGGCACCAGTCGGCGGCCAGCAGGCAGATCCTGCGCAGCAACCACCGCAGTGAGCTGGTCCAGCTCTGCGCCGCGGGCGAGGTGCGCCTGCTGAACGCCGCTGACGCCGAGGTCTTCCGGTTCGCTCCGCAGGATGCCCGAGACGTGTTTGCCGCCGACGACGTGACCTGGGTATCGGGCACGGCGGTCGGTGTCGTGCGACTCGTTCCGCTCCGCCGTGGTGTGGTGGAGATCACGCCGATCGCGGCCAAGAGTGAGTACGCCGAGTCAACAGCTGTGGATGCCGGCGAGACAGCCATCGGGGGCCCACCATGACGCTTCCTCAACCTGGTCTGGAGCTCTATCCCGGGCGAGATGACGCCGGCCGCGACACCGAATGGTGGTGGCGGGACCAGCGCGAGCTGATGCTGCCGGGCTCGCGGCTGTCCACCTGGGAGGTCGAAAGCCGGGACGGACGTCGACTGATCTGTCGTCGTCTCCCGGCCGCGGCCGGTGCTGGCGCCGGGTTCGCGGACCAGCTGCTCGACAACGAGATCCGCGCGATGAGCCGGCTCGCCACCCGTTATGGACGGGGTGATTATCCCCCTGAACTGCCCCGTCTGACGGGTTACCACTTCGACACCATCGAGCCGTATGTGCTGTGCCTCCCGTTCCGGGGTAGCTGCGCGGACCAAGGCGTGCGAAATCTGCTCAGCGATCAGCGGATGGCCTTCGCGGTGGGACTGCTGCGAGCACTGGCGCAGCTGGCGGCCGTTGAGCTGGTGCACGGCGCGGTCGGGCTGTCGACAACGTGGTGGGACGGCTCCCGGGTCCAGCTGGTGAACTTCGAGTGTTCTGCCGCCGTCGGGGAGCCCCGGCGGCTTGCCGATCACTCCGCCTGGGCGTCGCCGGATCAGATCCGGGGTACCGGGCGGGCCCACCACGGTGACGATGTCTTCTCCGCAGGTCTGGTGATCTACGAGCTGTTCACAGGCATCCGGCCGACCGGTGTGCGCCCGCCGCAGGTCACCGGCCGTGGAGCGCTGCTGAGCGAACTGCTCGCCGGTGTCTTCCGGCCGGAGGCGCAGCACCGTCCGGCCGCCGCTGAACTCCTCGGCAGGCTGAGCATGGACGGCAACCTGCCTGTCCCGATGGACGTGGATGCGAGCCTGCAGGCCGGTCGAACCCGGTTCGACCAGGTGCGGCGGACCAAGCACCCGTTGCTGGACGAGGGCCACCCACCGGTTCCGCCCGCCGAGCCGGTGGAACCGACGCCCGGTGAGCCGCCTGGGCCGCCGATGCCCTCCGTGCGCCGGACCGGGACCAGCACGACGCGGGTCACGATCGTCGGTGCGCTGCTCACCGTGTTCGTTGTGTTGCTGGTACTGGCCATGATCATCGGACTGTCATGACTGAGAACTCTGGAAAGAAGACAGTGCTCCGGCGGCAGGCCGACGTGCTGTGCCCGGTCTGCCTGGACTACATCACCTGGCGGGAGGCACCACTCTACGAGCGGATAGTGCGCGAGGGCAAATGGCGTGAGGTGTCGCTTGACCGGATCAACAACCCGATCAAGCGCGCAGATCGTCGGAGTACCTGCTATATCAAATGTCCGAACCCGGCACAAGACACTTCGGAACATTACCTCCCGGTCACCTACCGGGACCATGGTGACCCCATCGTCGTGGGGCTGGTCGGTTCGCACAAGGCGGGAAAGACTCACCTGCTGGCGACGATGATTCACGAAGCGCTCGGTGGCGGACTCGACCGCTACGGAATCACCGTCGAGCCGGCCGATGAGATTCGGCACAAAGCTTTCCAGACGGGACAGATCGAACGGTTGCTCAGTGGTCTCGAACTCCATGGCACGGGGGAGGGAATCACGACGTTCGCGGAGATGCTGCTGGTTCGATCGCGCGGGGAAAGTCGGCCTCTGGTGTTTTTCGACGTGGCCGGTGAGGATTTCACCAGGAATGACGGCGGACGCCGGGCGCGGTTTCTGCTCGGCGTGACCGCGCTCATGTTCATCGAGGATCCGGCTCAGCGCATCCCCGCTCTACGCGCTAACGGAGAAACGAAAGCCGATGTCGATGTCGGCAACCAGTACTTTACCGCCGCACTTCGTCGGATTCAGGCTCTTCCGCGTATGCGCGAGCTTCCCGCTACCATCGTGCTGACCAAGTCAGACCAGTTGCGTTACCAGCATCCCGTTGATACCTGGCTTCGACGGGAGGTCCCCGCCGAGGGGGTGCGTGCCGAGGACTTCCTCGCCGAGAGCTCTGATGTCTATGCGTTTCTCGCGCAGTACGGGGCGGACAGCACACTCGGCGTGTACGACAAGTTCGCCAAATGCACGCTGCACTTCGTATCCGCCACGGGCGTCGCGGCCGACGGTGGCAGCTACCCGAGGGGTATCCGTCCCGCGCGGGTGCTGCAGCCGCTGGTGGCTGTCCTTGCCATGGTCGGTGTCCTGGACGGTGCGGAAGCCAGGAAGGTGGGCATCTGATGGATAACGATGAGCTGGTTCCCGGCCGGGTGGATCAGCTCTTCGCCGGATACAGCAGCTCGGGAATGGGCGCTCTGGAGAGTTCGTTCGGGGACCCTGAACTGCACAGGCGGTGGGAACAGACGCTCATCCACTATGTCCGGCTGGATCCGTTCGGGCGGGACGATCCACCCTCCTCCGCGTTCACGTACATCACTTTCGACAACGGCAGTGCGGCGATCCTGCGCAGGGTGCGAGCGGGCGATTCGATCGGAAGGAACAACGCCCATGCCCTGATCGGCTCGGCTGATCTTCTTGGGGCCGTCGCACTGGATCTGACGCGCTGGGACAAATGGATGTCGGATCGGGAGCCTACGGCGCTGCTGCAACCCTTGTTCAACCAGGATCTGCGTGTTGCGCCGAATGCTGCGGATAGTCTTGACGATGCGGCGAACGACTGCGCTGAGTTCGCAGTTCCGCTGATGGGTTATGCGTTGAGTCAGCCTCGTGTGAGCCTCAGCTCCATTGCGATGGATCAGGAGCGGATCGTTCCGACACTGCGCCTGTTCGAGCGAGTGCTCAAACCCCTGTTCAGCGTCGAAAAGCGGATCCGGAGCTGGAGTTTCTCCACTTACGAGGTGAGCGACGCCGATCACGGCAACCTCCGTCGGCCCGAGCTTATTTTTTTGCCGAAGCTGCCGGACCATGCGGCAGAGATCCGTCATCAGCGCGTTTTCTTCGACGAGACCACGCAGGTCGAAGGTCAGTACCAGCACCTGGCGCAGCATTTGATCGCGGAATATCTCCGGCTCGGGTGCGAGGAATACGCCGTTGCGATGGGTGGCGCAGTCGGGTCGATGCCGAATATCGAATCGCGGATCCGGTATCTCCTGAGTAGCGGCCTTGCTCCGCCACAATACGTGCCCGAGTCGGCATACGCGGCGCAACCAACACCCGCGCCTCAGCCCGGTGGTGCGCAGAAAGCGGAGTCGCCCTGGACGCAAGCGGTCGGCGGGCATAGCCCGTACCGGCATCAACCTGTCGGGGCACCGGCGGCCCTCAGACCCAGACCCGAGCCGCGTCCCGTTGTCCCCTCGCGAAATGTGCCCGATGACGAAGAAATCGTGCGACAGCTTGCAAATGCGCAGGATGAGAAGGGAATCGATTACTGGCTCGCTGCGCTGTGCGAGCGCAGCACCTATGCGCCCGTGACCGACCGCTGGGGTCTCATATGTCGCTATGGAATCCTTGAGTTGTTGCCGAGGCATCTCTATCTTTGGGACCTGATCGTCGCCTACGGTCACGTGCTCGAGTTCGCGTTCGGCGCCAGCGCGAAAGCGCTGCACGAGCAGAGTTACTTCGCGCTGGTCGAGAAGCGTATCAAACACCCGAAGGTCAGCCCTCTCTTCGGTTGCATGGTCTACTACTTCGTGAGAGACTCGCGGATGGGTCCGCACTGTACTAAACTGCTCCATGAACGATTGGGCAGGCTGACGAGCATCTCGCTGGTGCCCGAGGTGATGGACAAGTTGAACAGCCGTTCCGTCACTGCAGGCCGGGGCGAGCGGCTCGTCGCGTTGTTCCGCAACAGCCAGGTGCGGATTCTTCTCATCCTGCTTCTCCTGGTGTCCATCGCCATTGTTTCAATGATCATCATGGTGTGACGGTGAATCCCGGGGAGGGGAGCCACATGACCACGTCAGCTCATGTCCACGGGGGAACGTCGGCACGGCGTCGTCGGATCACCTGGCGGCGGCTGGTGGTCGTGGCGCTCACCGCAGGCCTGCTCCCGTCGGCCGCGTGCGGCAGCTCTCCCGACGAGGCCGAGGACACCACCGTCATCTCCTATGCGGCAGCGGCCGACCGGCTCACCGGGCTGGATCCGGCCGAGCAGCAAGAGCAGCTGCGGGACTGGGCACGGACCGGCCTGGCGTCCGAGCTGGAGCTGGGCACCGCACAGCTGCGCGACGCGGTCTACGACACCGTGCCGGTCCGGGATCCGGCGTTCGCCGACCTCGCGGAGCAGCCCACCGGGCCGGGGCGGGCTCTCTACGACGGACACGGCGTGCTGCACCTCCTGGTCCCGCACGGCGATGCCCACGAAGCGCGCACCATCGGGCTGCTCCTCGACGATCATCGCGCCGACGCCGGTATCGACCCGCCCCGGGTCCAGGTGCACCACTACCTGATCCACCCCGAGACCCAGGCGATCGAGCTGACCGCCGAGGACCCGGCTCCCACCGCCGAGGTCCGCTCGGCGCACGGGTATGTCGCGATGCGCGTCGATAACATCGTTGGGCTGACCGATTTCCTGGCGCGGACCCAGCATCTGTCCTGGTTAGAGGTGCGCGGCAGCGAGCTCTGGGCTGGGGGATGGAACTGGCCTGGCGTGCCGGGAGCCCGGCTGGACGTTGCGGACGTCTCGGTCATCCAGCGGGGATACCAGCAGGCACCATGGTGGGCGTTGCCCGGCTTTTCGCTGGATCCGGGGCCACCGGAGACCGTCGAGGACCTTCTCGCCGTACTCCCTGGCCTGAATCCGGAACTGGCCTCCCGCCTCGGCACCGGCGACTGGAACGGCTCGACCTTCCCGTCGGCCGAGGCACTGACCGACGTGGTCACCGGCGCGCTCCTCCACAACGACCCACAGCCGGCCGCGTTGCCTGCGATGGGTCTGCCCTCGGACCGCACTCAGCTCTGGGCACTCTTCAGGCTGCTCCACGGTGGACCGACGTACAGCCAGGCGCGCTACGACGGCGGGCTCGCGGGCACCAAGGTCGGGATGACCCTGTTCTACACCGATTTCGTGGCCAAGGACTGGACGAAGGGGGTCGGCAGCGGGGTGCCTGCCGATGCGGTCAAGGGGTTCGTCCCCGATCCCGCGGCGGTGATTCCGTGGAGTCACTGCCAAGGATCCGACGGTCCGCGCATCGAGTCCGGGCGGCTGTGGTTCGGTCCGAACGAGTCGGGCTTCGCCGCCGACGAGGACCGCGTCAGCATCGGGGCGCGGGCGACGCGGCTGTTCGCCCGGTCGGACGGCGCCGGCGGCGCCGAGGTCGAACCCAGTTTCGGCTTCGGCCGCGGCCTGCGCTGGTGGGACCAGCACTACCAGGACATCGCCGACTACGAGCCGCAGTACCACCGGCTCGACCAGATCATGCGCTGGAGCGGAGCGCTGGAATGGCTCGTCTCCCGCAACGCCGCGACGCTCCCTTCGCTCGGCGACGGCGACATCCGAGCTGATCTGCGGTTCCAGGACTGGTACGCGGGCAACGGCGACCTGCGGGAACGGTCCCGGGTGGGATTCGTCCAGCCGCCCTCCGCGGATCAGGAAGCCATTCTGGCGAAACCGTCGGACACCTTCAGCTCATGCGGGCTCGTGCAGATCACCGGGGGCGTCTCGCTCAGCGACCTCACCCTGCGCAAAGGTGACCGGAGCTATCGCGCCGAGCTCCCCGAGCCGCTCCGTCGCGCCGGACTGTTCGACGAGGCATCCGCCGTCGACCCGGTGACCGGGACGGGGCGGATCACGCAGGTCTCCCTCGCCCCGGACGGCGGGATCGCGGAGAGCCTGCAGCGCACGCTCTCCACCACACCGGACGGCCAGGCCGTCGTCGATGTGGTGGGCCCCGGCCGTGGCGTCGCCTCGCTCGGGGACCTGAAGATCTGGCGTGCCGAGACCGCCACTCGTCAGCTCACCACCCAGATCTCGGCTGAGGGGGGGCGGGTATCGCACCGGGTCGACATCCAGGGCCAGGAGCTGGGACAACTGGTCGTCACCAAGACCGCCGACACGGTCACGATCCAGTGGAACTCGGGCCTGCTCGACCGCGTGTACCGGGTGCTCAGGTCGTTGCAGCAGCGCTGGTCGTCCGGGTTCGGCGGGCCAGCGCCGACAGCCGCCGACGGGGTGCTGTCCAGCTATCAGGATGCCGCGGGCCGGACCGCGCACCGGATCGGTGGTCCTGATGACCCGTGGTTGTCCTTCACCAGGGATCCGCCGCCACCGGGTCAGGAGCTGGTCTTGCGGCTCGTCGACCCGAACCTGCCATCCGGGCCACCGACCGTCATGGCGGCGAGGTTGTCGCCACCTCCGGTGCTGCAGCTCGGTGGCCGAACGCCGGACTGGATCCAGGTCACGCCCGCCGGCCCTGATGGCCCGGCGACGATGCGCCCGGCCGAGGCTCCCCGCGGCGAGGCCACGGTCATTGCGGTGTTCACCCCGGACCGCAAGACCGCCACCATCAGGCAGGTGGGCGAGCAGCTGTGGGTCCGCTACGACGACCCGATCCTCGGATTCAACGGCACGGCCGAAGGGGCCGCCCTGCTGCGGGACTTCCCCCGCGTCGAGGCCGCGATGCGCAGCGTCGCCATCACCCAGGACCGGCTGTTGCGCGGGGTCCGCCTCGGGGACGACGCCGTGGCGCTGGTCGGTATCGACGGTGTGCTCCTGGTGCCCCGCACCCATCAGTGGGCGCACCGGGTGCAGCGGGCCGTCGACCCCGCCCATCCCGACCGCGAGGTGCTGATTCGCGTCGAGGGCGGGCAGGCTTCCCATCTCAGCGTCGCCGAACTGACGGTCTCCCCCGGCGCGGAGCGAATGAGCCTCGGTGCAGCCGTGGACCGCGGCGAGGAGGTCTACGTCCATGAGCAGATCCGCACAATGCTGATCTTCGAGGGTGGCGCGATCGTCCGGGACGCCCTGCCGCGCGATCTTCAGGTGGTGGTGCGTCGTGCCCGGCCCACGGACCGGACGAGCACCGATAGCGCGACCAGCTCGCCGGACGTGCGTCTGCACCGGGGCGCGGAATGGTGGCGTGTTCCCCCGGCCGCCCCAGGGGGTGGCGGGGCCAATGGAGCCGCCGGGGCCAACGGGGGTGCCGGGGGTGCGGCGGCGACCGGGCAGATCCTGCTCGTCTGCACGGAGGAGGACGACTCGGACACCGACACCAACGGCTCCGACACCAACGGCTCCGACACCAACGGTTGTGAGCAGTGATGCCCTCAGCCGGGGAGGGCCCGATTGAGCTCCCGCCCGGTACCCCGCTGGCCGCTGCGGTGGCCCGGGGTATCGCAGCCTTCGCCCGGGGGGACGAAGCGGCCGGTGACGCCGCTTATCAGGAGGCCGTGCACCTGGCCGCGCTCACCGCACCCGGGCTGTGGCCGATGCTGGCCGTCGACCATGTCGTTCAGCTGCTCAGGCTGCGGCGGGCCACTCGTGCGCTGCAGCGCTGCGACGAGTACCTGGACACGGCGGGGCAGGGGCACGTGTCGCTGCGGGTGCTGCGGGCGGAGGTTCGCTCGTCCGTCGGCGACCACCGCGGCGCCGTTCATGATCTCGCCGCGGTCCAGGAGGCGGTACGGGACCAGCGGCACTCCCTGACTCCGCACGAGAACGCGGTGCTGAATCGGCTGACCGGGCTGGCCGCCGCGGAGCAGGGCAGGCTCGATGAAGCCGCCACGTACCTGCACGCGGCGCACGACATGCTCCGCGAGAGCCAGGACCGCAGCGGCGTGCAGAACGTCGATCGGGACATCGCCGTGATCCTCGTGCGGGACGGCGACGACACGGCGATGTTCGCTGCGCTGGGCGGTCAGGCTCCCCGGACGGTCCCGGATTATCTGCTCCTTGCCCAGGTGCTCAGATCCCGGTTGCGCTACGAGGAGGCAGCATGGGTGTTGGACGGGCTGCTGAACGGCTCACTCGACGGCGACATCGACCTCGACCCGGCATTGCGCTTCACGGTGATCCACGAACTCGTCGTACTGCTTCGGCTCACCCGGTATCACGAGGCGGCGCAACGTCTGCTCTCCGAATTGCAGAAGGCGGTTGCGCTCTCACCCGACCCGGCGGCGAGCGCCGCGGCGCTACAGCGGCTCAGCCGGCCGGGTGCTGCCGACCACGAGGTCGACGCCGCGTTCCACCCGATGCTCCAGCACGCCCGGAGGCTGATCACCGACGAACGGTTCGACGAGGCCGAGCGACTGCTGGCCGCGCTTCGCCCCCGGGCGCTGCGTGATCATGAAGTCGCCGGCTGGCAGCTCGCCGCGGGAGAACTCGACCTGACCCGAAGCAGGCGCCTGCGAATCCCGCCGGCCGAGCGGCAAGCCCTCCTCGGGCGTGCTGCCGAACAGTTCACCGCGGCGGACGAGCGAGCCTCGACGACCGCGCTCGTCGAGATCCGCGTTCAGGCACTGCGCCTGCTCGGCGATGCGGACATTCGGCTCGGCGCCGTTCATGGGGTCCAGAACCGCCGAGCCGAGGCGCGCCGTCAGGGGCAACGTGCTGCCGACTGCTGGGCCGAATCACATCGTCTCGAAGAACATATCGCGGCGCACCAGGTCAGTCTCGATACCCGGATTCGTATGCTGCAGGCCGTTCCCGACGAGTACGATCAGCGCATCCGGGCCGCCGAGGAGACGGCGTGGGACCGCGGCCACGAGGCGAGGGCCGCGGTCGTCGTCGCGATGGAAGCGGCTCGGGGTGCGGCGATTATGCGCAGCATCCTGCCCGGCGCTGCATCTGTGGTGCGGAATCTGCCGGGACGGAGCGATTACCAGGACTCCTGGCGGTGGGTGCAGAAGATGGTCGACAGCCTGCCGCGAGGTCAGGTGGCCTGGCTGCTGCACGCGACCCCGGACCGGGTACACCACGCCGTGATCGGCGCGAAGATTCTCCACCACGCTTCGGTGCACTCGCGGAGAAAAGACGTGACGGATGCGATCGACGAGCTCATGGCGTGCTGCTGGGACAAGGATTTTCTCGAACAGAGCATAGCCGATGAAATGTTCGACCAATGCCTCGACAAGATCGCCTGGCAGATCGGTCTCGGCGCGGTGATCCCGGTTCTCCCCTCGTGGGTCCGCCGGATCGCCATCGTGGCGGGCGGGGAACTGGCGGAGATCCCGTTCGCCGCCCTGACGATTCCCGGCAGCACGGAGCGGATCGGTCTTCGGTACGCGTTGTCCGACCTTCCCTGCCTCTCCGCCCGATTCCCCCTCGCGCAGCGATCACACCGGGTACGCGGGGACAAGGGGTTGCTGATCCGTCCGCCCGCCCACGGGATCACCACGGCGAGGCCCATGCGTTCGCATACGGTACTGGACGCGGCGCAGGCCACTGCGGCGCAGCTGCGGGCCACCCTTGAGCTGCGCCGCCATCGCCAGCTGCGCATCGACACCCACGGTGTGCACGATCCTGACGATCAGACCGGGTCGTGGTTGCAACTGGCACCCGCCGGACGCGAGGGCCGGCTCACCCCGGACACGCTGCAGCGGATGGATCTGCGTGCTTGCGGGACCGTCGTGCTCGGGGCGTGCGAATCCGGTATGGCTCGGCGCATCGGAAGGGACGAACGGACCGGATTCGTCCGGGCTGCGCTGCACGCAGGCGCCGCGTCGGTGGTCGCGGCCAGGTGGATAGCACCGGATGCCGTGGCCGGGCTGGTGCTCAATCGCTTCGACCAGTACATCCGCTATCTACCCCGTGACGTCGCGCTGCAGCGAGCCCACCTCGACCTGTGCCGGGGCGAGCTCGGCTCCCCGGCTGATCTGCCTGCACCCGACCATCCGGCGCGATGGGCCTGCTGGACGCTCTACGGGGATTCGGGGCGGCAGACCGTGGCCGGTCCGCTTCGCCGGTTACTGCGGCGGATCAGCAACGAACGGAGACCACGTGCCGCGCCTCGCTGACTGGCATCGACCGCGGGTTTTCGTCTCCTTCGCCGGGAGCGATCGCGCGATGGCCGAACGGCTGTGCCAGGACCTCCAGACCGAAGGGATCGACACGTTCGGTGATGTGCTGCACATCGCGCCGGGTAACAATATCGTCCGCGCCATCAGCGACGCCCTCACACAGTCCGACTATTACGTGCTCCTGTGGTCCCAGGCCTGCGTCGGCCGCGCCTGGGTCGAGGCGGAATGGTCCGCGGCATTCGCCCATGAGATCACACAGCGCCGGGCGTTCTTCTTCACCGTCCGCCTGGACCCGACTCCGGTGCCCGCGCTGCTGGCTCCGCGCCGGCACCTGGACGCCTTCGACGGCAATTGGGCGGGAGCCGTGCACGAGCTCGCCTGTTTCTGGCAACGAGACTGGGAGATACGTACCGGCGGAACTCAGGTCTTTCCTGCACCCTGTTCGGCATTCGACGACGCTGCCGTCCGGCCGCCGACGATCCAGCTCTACGTGCGAAACCGCGACCTGTCCGTTGCCCATCTCCTCGCGGTATCCGAGAAGTCGAACGGGACCGAGCTCGACAGCCGGGTACGGACAGCGCTCGCGCTGCCGGAATCGGTGACCGAGTTCCAGGGGCAGGTGGGCCTGCGTTTCAGCTACCAGCTCTACTACTCCGGCGAGCCTATCGTGCCCACCACGACGCTCGCCGGGCTGGGGATCACCGACCACACGATGATCGAACTCCTGGTGCACATGCAGCCGTTCGGCCCCACCGGCTCATCCTCCCCGGTCAGCTATCGACGTGGTGATCTACGCGACGAACCGCGGAGTGCTCCCCAGCAGCGGACTCTTTCTCCGCCGATCATGCGATCCCTGCGCACCAAAGCTTTTGGGCATGTGGCCCCGTGAGCGGGGGCCCTTCTCAGCCGAGTCGATTCAGTCCCCAGATTCAGGACTCGAAGGACCACACGAGCCCACGCCAGCCCGGGGGATGTCGGTACGTGCGAAGTCCTCTCCCCTGTAGAGCAGTGCCTCTCCGGACGAGTGGGCGAGTGCGTAGGAGAAGCAGTCACCGAAATTGAGGCCAGCCGGATGCCGGCCCTTGCCGAAACGGCGCCAAGCCTGCCGGGCGATCTCGACCTGGTCGGCGGTGACGGAGACCGTGTCGACGTACGCGCGGTGCAGCAGCAGGTCGAGCTCGCGCCCGGCAGACTCACCCCGGCGGGCCTCCACGACCAAGGCGCATTCCAGCAGGTTCGCCGCCGACAGCAGGCGGACGGGATCGGCCTCGATGGCCTCGGTGAGCGCGCGGCGGCCGGGCTCATCGAACAAGATCGCCACTACGGCGGAGGTATCGAGGACCATCAGCGCCCGACGCTGTTGCCCTGGAGCGGCAGCCCGGTCGCGTCGTAGCCAAGAATCTCGTCTTCAGATCGCTCATCGAGCACCGGCAGGGCGGCGCAGCGCAACGCAATCTCATCGAGCTCGTCGGCGAGCGACCGCCTGGTCCGACTGCCTGTCACCCGGGCAAGACGCTCTCGGACCGCGATCGTCACCGCGCGCGTGATCGTCTCACCGGTGGCGTTGGCAAGTTGCCGGGCCAGCCGATCAGCTTCGGGGTCTTTGATGTTGAGCACAAGGAAAGAATAATCCTACAGGTAAAGAATCTCAACTGCCGACCCGAGGTCACGTCTGACGAACTCACTCGGGACCAGGGAAGGGCAGGGCTAGGTAGGCCACGAGCCGTGGTAGTCGGGGCCGGCCAGGGTGGGCAGGCGGGTCCAGCCGGCCCGACGCACCTGATGGACGTGCAGGTCGACCAGCCCGACGGGGTGGTCGTAGACGACCCGTTCGACCCGGCCCCAGGGCAGGGTGGGCGGTCCGGCGGGCACCAGCGACGAAGGCACCCGAACGGTGGTGGCGGAGCGATCCGCCTGCACCTGGGTACCACCCCGGGCGTTCTCGAAGGCCAGGTCGAGGAACTCCCGGCTGAACCCCTGGTCGGCCAGCACCCGCACCTCCGGAGCCCGCGCGATGCCATGCTCAACCCCGACCTGGTCGACACAGGGCAGCAGGGTCGCGCTGACCTGGTCGACGTACACCGACCGGCCGGCCGTCAGCGCGGCGAGCGGGCGCGGCGCGGCCAGCCGAGGTTGCCCGACCGCGAGCCAGCTGTCCGGGCCGGTGATCCGGTCCTGCACGACCAGCCGCACGCTCGACGGCCACCGCCCGCCGAGGTCGTCGGACAGCGACACCGCGGCCTGCTGCCAGTCCGTGCTGAGCACGCTGGGATCCACCGGCAGCGCGACGCTGCCCGCGACCGGGGGGTCCGAGCCGGGGGCGGTGGCGAACTCCAGGATCAACTGCTGCCCTGCCCGCGTGCCGAGCAGCGGGACCAGCAGGTCGGTCGCCTCACCAGCAGGGGGGAGGGCGAACCAGGGCGTCATCAGCTGCCCGGTCTCCGGGCCTGCCGGGACCGCGTCGTGCCAAACTAGGGTGCCCGGAGTGGCTGGTGGCACCGGGGATGGCCGGTCTGCCGCCGCAGCGAACGCACCCTCGGCTCGGGCCGGTCCGGCGGGCACCGGCTGAGCGGGGGTCTCCAGGAGTACCTGAGCGTAGGTCGCGAGCTTGCAGGGCTGACCCCGGACCACGTTGGCGGTGGACAGCGGCACCGACCACCCGGGGAACTGGCGCAGCGGTGCCCACACGAACACGCCCAGCGTCAGCACCACGATGGCGACCGAGCCGACCAGCAGCACCCCACGGTCGGGGCTCAGTCCGGCCTCCCGGCCACGGCGCCGCCGCCACGACACCCAGCAGGCCGCGGCGACCGCCACCGCCGTCCACAGCACCGGGCTGGCCAGCGAGAGCGGTCCCAGCGCCAGACGCAGGCCGGTGAGGTCGGCGGCGCCCTCCGCCGCGGCAAGGCGATCGCCGCTCTCCGCCACGACAAGGTGATCGCCGAAAGGCTGCCCCCGGTCGGAGTAGGGGCGCCACAGGTTCGGACCGGCGAAGCTCAGTGACACCGCGCCGACCAGCAGCGCTGCCGCCGAGGTGGCCGCGATCCCGCCGACTCCGCGCGGCAGCGGGGAGCGCAGCAGCGCCGCGGCGAGCAGCACGGTAGCTGCCGCGGCCGCCGCCCCGAAGTGGTTGACCCACTTGGTCGGGGTCAGCGCGAGCAGGCCCAGCGCGACCGCCGAGCAGACCGCGCTGGCCAGCAGCAGCTGGCGGACCGGGTCGTGGCGGGTCGACCTACCGCTGCCGACGGTGTCGGTTGGTCGGCCGCTGCCGACGGTGTCGGTTGGTCGGCCGCTGCCGACGGCGACGACCACCAGCACCGCGACGGTGAGCACCACCGGTGCCCGCCGCGCCCATTGGCTGGAGTCCGGCAGGGTGAGCAACGTCTGGTAGTGGATGATCTCCTCAAACCAGGAGAACGTCTGGTAGTACCACTGGTGCACCGCGGTGGACTCCAGCACGTCGCCGAGGGTCGCGTCGGCGAAGCCAACCAGTACCAGGGTGGTGCCCGCCGCGCTCAGCACGAGCACGGCGGCCACCCGCGGCAAGGCACTCTGCTCGCCCAGCCAGGCCCACAGCCACGGCAGCGCGAGCACCAGCGGGGCCGCCGCCACCAGCCCGGAAGGCGAGACCGACACCGCCAGTGCGGCGGCCGCCGTCGCCGTGGCCAGCACGCCGACCGAGCGGCGTCGCCGGGCCAGCTCGGCCAGCAGCAGGACAGCGGCGGCGAGCAGCACGATCAGTGGTTCCGGGCGCAGCGTCATTCCGTAGGGCAGCCACCACAGCAGGTAGGCCACCAGCAGCGCCCACCCGGCCCGGGCGCTATCCAGCTCCGGCCCGAAGCCGACGGCCAGCAGCAGCCGCAGCAGCACCCAGGTTCCCAGCCCGTAGATCAGCGGCACCAGCCGCATCCACACCAGTTCCCACCCGCCCACCGCGCCCCAGAGCTGCAGCACGTATTGGCTGGCCACGAAGGGGTTCTCGGTGGCGTTGAACATGTAGATCGCATTGCCGACCGATCCGGAGTCCGCGGCACCGCGGGCCATCAGCAGGTACCAGGGATCGTCGAAGTTCAGCGGAGCGAGCAGCACCCAGACCGCCGAGACCACCACCAGCACGGCGTCGGCGGCCCGGGGCCGGGGCCACCGGAGCGGCACCCGACGGCCACCCCACCACCGCACGGCCAGCCCGAGCAGTCCCACGAGGGCCGCCCCGTGCAGCACCAGCAGCCCGGTCTTCAGCGCGGTGGGGGTGGATTCGTACCGGGCGTCGGTGTGCAGCGTCACCGCCAGACCGTCGGCTGCGGGCAAGCCCTCGACGTCGGTGGCCAGCTCGGCGACCTGGGGCACTGGCGAGCCGGCGGTGGTCTGATTGCCCGCTCGGCCGGCGGTGGCCAGCTCGGCGCCGTCCCGAAGGACCCGCACCCCGCCGGCGTCGGCTACCACCCGGTAGCTGCATCCGCCGGTGGGCAGCTCCTCGCGCAGCAGCGTGGCACCGGACGCGGTGATCTGCACGGTGCCGCGGCGCACCGCGACGACCAGGCCCTGATCGGGGCGACCCGGGCCGGTGGCCTTCGCAGGCAGGGTGCGCAGCGCGTCGCCGCCTTCGGCCCGCGAGTCCAGGATGGCCAGCGCCGCGCACGGCACGGTGGCGTCCAGGCTCAACGGCCGGTACGGCGCCAGCGGCAGGACGGTGGAGCGGGGCTGCTCGCCCGCCCGGGGCCAGCTGACCACCGGATCGTCGGCGACCACCGGGGCGAGCAGTACCCCGACGGCGGTGACCAGCGCGAGGACGGCCAGCCCGGCGAGGAGCCGTGAGTGGCGTTGAGTGCTATAGCCCCGATTACCACTCACGGGGCGCAGCCACGTCATCCCAGGTACTTCCGGCCGGAGTAGGCCTCGCCGGTGACCGGAGGTTCGCGGTGCCAGCCCGGCTCGACGGTGGTCTCGACGCGCATGTCCACCAGCGCGATCGGGTGGTCGTACACCACCCGCTGCACATGTCCCCATTGCCGGATCGGCGGCCCGGAGGGATGGATCCGGGTGGCCATGGCGATGTAGGTCGAGGTATGCCCGGCCTGCACGAAGGAGCCCCCCCATTGCGGGTCGAGCGGGTTACGCAGCACGTACTCGTCGATGCCGTCGTCGGTGAGCAACCGTACTGCGGGCGGTTCGACGATGCCGTGCCGGATCGCGACCTGGTCCACGCACGGCCACAGCAGCGCGGAGAGCTGGTCGGCGAACACCGGGCTGCCCTCGGTGACCGTCCGGACCGGCTGCCACGAGGTGAGCGACGGTGCGGCCACCGCAACCCAGCTACCCGCGCCGGTGACGTCGTCGCGGACGAGCACCCGCACCAGGTCCGCGCGCACACCCTCGCGTGGGACGGGGATCTCCTGCCAGGTATCGGAGTCGGCCCGGGAGTCCAGATCCAGCGTCACGGTCCGCACCGGAACCGGGACGGCGCCAGGGCCGGCGGCCCGGCCGAACTGCGCCTGTACCTGCTGCCCGGATATCGCGCCTGCCGCCACCGGGACGGTCACGTGGGTGGCCGGCGAACCTGCTGGCAGCGAGTACCACGGCGTGGTCAGCGCGCCCCGCTCGCTGGCCGGCTCGGCGTGATCCGCAGGCACCGGGTGATCCGCAGGCACCGCGTCGTGCCAGATCGGCACGCCCTCGGCCGGGGGCCGCACCGGGCCCGGGGCGGCGACCGCCAGCGCGAAGTCACCGGAGGACAGCGCAGGACCGGTCCCCACCGGCTGGGGTCCGACCGGAGCCTGCACCTCGACCCCGCCTGCCAGCCCGCAGGGTTGCCCGGACAGTGCCCGCAGGTTCGCCAGCGCCACCGTCCAGCCCGGGTACTGCCGGATCGGCGCCAGCACGAACACCGCCAGCAGCACAGCGACCGATGACCCGGAGGCGACCAGCAGCAGAGCCCGGTCGGTGGTCAACTGGGTGCGCCTGCCGCGACGCTGCCACCCTCCGATCCCGGCGGCTGCCGCGGCCGCCAGCGCCACCCAGACCAGCGGATTGCCCAGGTAGATCGACCCGACATGCGGCGCCATCAGGCTGACCTCGTACGGGGTGCCCCCGGCGAGCAGGTGATCACCGAAGGGCTGCCCCCAGTCGGAGAACGGCCGCCACAGGTTGGGCCCGGCGTAGACCAGCGCGGCGGCCGCGGCCACGGTCAGCACGGCGGCACTGGTGGCGGCCGGCCCGGCACCGGCCAGCCGAGAACCACGCGGCAGCGGGGAGCGCAGCAGCGCCGCGGCGAGCACCACCGTGCCGATCGCGCCGAGGGCACCGAAGTGGTTGACCCACTTGGTCGGGGTCACCGCCATGAGGGCCAGCGCCACGACGGTGGTGATCGTGCTGCCGAGCAGCAGCCGGTGCAGCGGGTCACCGGGTCCCCGGCGCCGCCCGCTGCCGATGGCGCCCAGCACCACCACGGCCAGGGTGAGCACCACCGGCGCCCGGCGTCCCCACACCCCGGTGTCGCCCAGTTCCAGCAGGTCGCTGTAGTGCTGGATCTCCTGGTGCCAGGAGTAGGTCAGGTAGTACCAGTTGTGCGTCACCGCCGCGTCGAGCACCTCGCCCAGGCTGGCGTCGGCGAAACCCACCGGGACGACGATGCTGACCGCGATGGCGGCGACGGCAACCGCGGCGACGGCCGTCCCGGCACCCGCTCGCCGCAGCAGCGGGACCAGCCAGGGCAGCGTCAGCACCAGGGGTGCCCAGGCGAGCGCGCCGGTGGGTGACACGGTCAGCGCCAGTGCGGCGAGCGCGGTGGCCACCACCAGCACGCCCAGCGACCGCCGGCGCCGGGCCAGTTCGGCCAGCACCAGCACCCCGGCGGTGCACAGCACTATCAGCGGTTCGGGGCGCAGCATCATGCCGTAGGGCAGCCACCACAGCAGGTGCGCGACCATCAGCAGCCACCCGACTCGCGGTAGCCCGCCGGCCCGGCCCAGCGCGGTGGCCAGCAGGATCCGCAGCAGCGCCCAGGTGGCCAGCCCGTAGCTCAAGGGCAGCAGCCGCATCCATAGCAGCTCCCAGCCGCCGCCGAACAGGAACTGTCCCAGCGCGCCCCAGCCGGCCATCAGGTACTGCGAGGCGACGAAGGGGCTCTCGGCGGCGTTGAACATGTACACGTAGTTGCCCACGTACCCGGACTCGCCCGCGTTGCGAGCCATCAGCAGGTACCAGGCGTCGTCCCAGTTCACCCCCGCCAGCACCGTCCACGCCGCGGACAGCGCGACCACCACCGCATCGGCTCCGGACGGCCGGGGCAGCACCAACCCGGGGCGGTTCGGCGGGCGCCGTCCCGGCCAGACCCGCACGGCCAGCGCCAGCATCGCGGCCAGTGCCAGCAGGTGCGCGATCAGCAGTCCCGTCTTCAGCGCGGTCGGCGACGAGGCGTACCGGTCGTCGGGCCGCAACTGCACGGCGAGCCCGTCCGTGGTGTCGCTAGCGTCGGTGGCGAGCTGGGCGACCTGCGGTGGCAGCAGGTCGGGTCGCTCGGCGACCAGCGCGCCGTCGCGCAGCACGCGCACCCCGGCCGCGTCGGCCACCACCTGATAGCGGCAGTCGTCCGAGGCGAGTGGTTCGGCCAGCACAGTGCTGCCGGAGACCCGCACCACCACCTGCCCGCGCTCGGCGGCTACCTGCAGGCCCTGCTCGGCGGCGGGTCCGGCGTCGGCAGGCACGGTGCGCAGCGCGTCGCCGTCCCGCCGGCCGTCCAGCTCGTGCAGGGTGGCGCAGCCGATCGTCGCGTCCAGGTGCAGCGGCCGGTACGGCGCCAGCGGCAACACCGTGGAGCGCGCCTGCTGATCTGCTGTGGTCTGATCGCCGGCTCGGCCGGCGGTGGGCCAGCTCACCACGGGCTGCTCGGCGTGCACTGGGGCCAGTGGCACGCTGACCGCGAGTGCGGCGGTGAGCGCGGCGAGAGCGGCGAGTAACCAGAGAGCACGACCGGAGGGGCCGGGCGATGTGTCGGGTTCCGGCACGGCGGCAGGGTAGTCGGACGGCTCCGGCGTGCTCGTCGGTACCCTGCTCGGACCTGATCAGCTCGACGGAGACCAACACTGGCGAGGAGCCCGGATTGGCCGTATCTCAGGTAGCGGAAGGCCAGCGATCCCGCCTCGGCCTCACCACCCAGCTCACTCGTTTCGTGCTGGTCGGCGGGGTCGCCGCCGTCGTGGACTACGGCAGCTATCAGCTGCTGCTGGCGTTCGGGATGTGGGTGCACCTGGCCAAGGCGCTCGGTTTCGTCGCGGGCACCACCACCGCTTATCTGATCAACCGCCGGTGGACCTTCCAGGGCCGGGGTGGCGGAGCGCAGTTCGCCTCGGTCATGACGCTGTATGGGATCACTTTCGCGGTCCAGGTCGGGATGAACGCGGTGATGCTCGCGGTGCTGCCGCCGATGACCGGCGAGATCACCCTCGCCTTCGTGGTGGCGCAAGGGACTGCGACCTGCATCAACTTCGTCGTGCAGCGCACCGTCATCTTCCGGCACTGATAGTCGATCTTCGGACACCGATCGGGCATCGCCGACTCTGCCGTGGGTGCGTACCAGGGACGTCCGCGACACGCCTGGCGACACGCGGGTCGAGAACAGGTTGCAAACGTCACGCGGGGGGGTGCTCGCACGGAGCAGTACGAAGGTGGCAGTATGGGGGGTGCGGGTTCGGGACCCCCAGCCGGATCCGCCGCCCCTCGCGGAACACCTCCCCCCTCGTTTCCGCGAGGGGCCCTCATCTTGTCGGGCCCCTCACCCGGGACAGCGCGATCCGCAAGAACCGATCCGGCGCCTGGACACCGCGGACCGGTTGTTGCATATAGTGCGCTGGATGTGCACCCTGCACGCTCGCTACGAGCGGTTGCTGGAACCATGCGGCGGCACGCTCTGCGCCCCGCCCGCCCGGGCCGCGGCAGGTGGGTCATGAGCACCCTGGGCAGCCAACTCGACCGCATCGAGGCCGAGGAGACCTCCCGGGCGATCCGGCTGCTGCTCGCCCACCCGCTGCTCACCTCCAGCGGCGATCCGACCGGGTTCGACCTGGTCCGCCGCCGCCGCGACGCGCTGACCCGCTGGTTCGAGGAGCACTGTGGCTGGCGGCTGGTCGTCGAGGCCCGCGACGGCTACGCCCGGCTGCTCAAGGTCCGCCCGGAGATCGACGCCACCCGGCCGCTGCGCCGAGACCGCAGCACCCGCGCGCCCTTCGACCGGCGCCGCTACACGCTGCTGGCGATCGTCTGCGCCGAGCTGCTCGCCACCCCGGTCACGACTATCGGCCTGCTTGCCGACCGGGTCGCGCACGCCACCGCCGCCGAACCGGCGATCGAGTCCTTCCAGACCTCCCGGCGCCCGGAGCGGGCCGCGTTCGTCGACGCGCTGAAGCTGCTGGAGCGAGCAGGCGCGCTGCGCGCCCTCGACGGCACCGCAGAGTCCTACCTGGACTCCGACGCCGCCAAGGTGCTCTTCCAGGTGGACACCACGCTGCTGCTGCGGCTGCTCGCCGCGCCGAGGGCGCCCTCCACAGTAGATTTCGAACCTGGGGACCTCGACGATGGGGACCGTGGCCTGGCCGCGCTGACCAGGGAGCCGCGCTACGGGGCTGCGCCGGAAGGCGGCGAGGTCGCCGATGCGCAGCGCAACCTGTGGCTGCGGCACAGCGTCACCCGCCGGCTGCTCGACGACCCGGTGGTCTACCGCGACGAACTCACCGACGCCCAGCTCGGCTACCTGGCCAGCCCCACCGGTCGCAGGCTGGTCCGCCAGGCCGCCGAGCAGGCCGGGTT
The DNA here is from genome assembly GCA_050699435.1 of Pseudonocardiaceae bacterium. Lineage (GTDB taxonomy): Bacteria > Actinomycetota > Actinomycetes > Mycobacteriales > Pseudonocardiaceae. The sequence continues at coordinate 31,927 of JBOHGM010000016.1, forward strand.
CCTCTTCGAGGAACGCGCCGAGGGCTACCTGCTCGTTGATCCCGACGGGCTGGCCACCGACCAGCGTTTTCCCGACGACTCGTCGCATCCGAAGATCGCCGCGCTGGTCCTGCTCGATCAGCTCGTGGCAGCCGGCACCGCCGTGCCCGACACCGAGCTCGCCGGCCGCGCGGCGACCCTGCTGGAGCGGTTCCCCAGCTGGGCCAAGAACTACCGCTCCGAGGACGGCGCGGCCCGGCTCGCCGCCGACGCGGTCGACGTGCTGTGCGCGTTCAAGCTCGTCGCCCGCGAGGGCCAGCCTGGCCACGCTGCGGTCCGCGCCCTGCCCGCCGCTGCCCGCTTCGCCGTCGCGACCCCGGTGGCGCCGTAGGCGGATCGGTCAGCGGTACCTGGTGGTGTCGGGGGGTTTGTCGGCGTCTTGGACCTCGACGAGGAGAGTAGGGCAGCGATGACCATTACCGATCTGCCCCAGGTGCACGCCGGACGGTGGCGCCCGCACCGCGCGGGCATCGTCAACATCTGGCGCTACCTGGACGAGGTGTTCGGCTTCCATCGCGGCCGGCTGCTGCTGCGCGGCGCGAACGGCACCGGCAAGTCCAAGGCGCTGGAGCTGCTGCTGCCCTACCTGTTCGACGCCAACCTGCGCGCGCACCGGCTCTCCACCTTCGGCAGCGACCGGTCCATGCACTGGAACCTGATGGGCGACGGCTACCCGAACGCGACCCGGGTCGGGTACGTGTGGCTCGAGTTCGCCCGCACCGACCCCGACGGCGCCGAACGGTTCTTCACCTGCGGGGCGCGGTTGCAAGCCACCAGCGCCACGAACAGCGTCTCGGCCACCTACTTCACCACGAGTCTGCGGGTCGGCCAGGAACTGCAGCTGCTGCGCGCCGGGCGCCCGCTCACCCGGGCCGACCTCACCGCGGCGCTCGGCGCGCAGGGCCGGGTGTACGACCAGGCCACCGAGGAGTACCGGGCGACGCTGCGCAGCACGTTGTTCAACGGCGTGGCGCGAGAGAAGTATGAGGCGCTCATCGTCGCGCTGCTGCAGCTGCGCACCCCCAAACTGTCCGAACATCTCAACCCCGAAGAGCTGTCCGGGTTGCTCTCCCGCTCCCTGCCACCGGTCGACGCCGACGACGTCGCCGAGATCGCCGAGGGCTTCGAGCGCCTCGACCGGCACGCCGAGCAGTTGCACGCCTTGGAGGAGGAGGCGACGGCGGCGCGGCGGCTGGCCGACGTCGCCCGCCGCTACGCGCGCCGGGTGCTGCGTGCCGCCGCCGACCGGCTGACCAGGTCCACCAGCGCGATGGATGCCGTCACCCGCCGCGCCCGCACCAGCGCCACCGCGCTCGCCGACGCCGAGGGCGAACTCACCGGGGTCCGCGCCGCCGACGGTGAGCTGGCCGGTGAGCACCGCGACCTGGCCGCCCGGGCCGAGGGCATCCGCCTTTCCGAGGCATACCAGGAGGGCACCCAGCTGCCCACGCTGCGCGCCGACTCCACCGAGGCGCACCGCCGCGCCGACGGTGCCGGCACCGCTGCGGCCCGCGCTGCCGGCACCGCCGGGCGCGATGCCGCTGCCGCCCACGCAGTCCGGGACGAGGCCGCGACGGCCACCCAGACAGCCCTTCGTTCCGGCGAGCGCGCCGCCGACGCCGCCGAATCGGTCGGCCGCGGCGTGCTGGTCACCCAGCTCGCTGGCACCGAGGACCTGCGCCGCGCCCGGCAGCTGCTCGAAGCGGGCCTCGCCGCCCGGCGCGATGACGTCGAGACGGTGCAGCGGGCGCTGGCCGCGCATGCCGACGCGGTTCGCGACCACGCGGGCGCCGAGCAGCGCCTGGAGACCGCCCGGGACGAGCACGCCACCGCTCAGCGCGCCGCCCGGCAGGCAGCCGATGCCTACGCCGACGCGGTGGCCGAGCTGGCCGAGCAGCTGACCGGCTGGGCCGCGCAGTGCACGCTGCTGCACCTGCCGCCGCTGGCCGAGCTCGCCGCCGACGAGCACGCAGTCACCGCCGCGATCGACGGCGCCGCCACCGCCGTCCGGGAGCAGCTCACCGCCCGCCGCACCCGGCTGCAGGCGCAGCGGAGCACGGTCCAGGCCGAGCGGGACAGCGTCCAGGCTGACCGGGACGCCGTGGCCGCCCAGCGCGACCTGCCGCCGCCTGCCCCCTACACCCGGGCGGCCCCTCGGGACGGCCGGGCCGGGGGCCCGCTGTGGCGGCTGGTGTCCTTCGCGCCCGATGTGCCCGAACGTGAGCGGGCGGGGATCGAGGCCGCGCTCGAGGCGTCCGGGCTGCTCGACGCCTGGGTGCGGCCGGACGGGACGCTGGACGGCGACCTTGCCGACACCTTCGCCGACGGGGCGCTGGGCACTCCGGTAGCCGGGGCCTCGCTGCGCGATGTGCTCATCGCCGAACCGGACGCCCCCGTGGCATTGCGCCGGATCGAGCGGCTGCTCGCGGCGATCGCCCACGGCCCCAGCGCGGCCGGCCACCCGGTGGCCGTCGGTGCCGACGGCAGCTGGCGGCTCGGCGTCGGATACGGCCGGATGACCAAGGCTGAGCCCGCCTACATCGGCGCGGCGGCCAGGGAACGCGCCCGGATCCGCCGGCTCGCCGAGCTCGATGAGCAGTTGCGGGTCCTCGACGAGCAGCTCCGCGGACTGGCCGACGAGCTCGGCGAGGTCGAGCAGCACCGCGCGCAGCTCACCGCCGAGCTCGCCGCCCGCCCCGGCCACGAGCCGGTCCGCGCCGCCGCCCGCGCCCGGGACCAGGCCGAAGCCCGTGAGGGGGCCAGTGCTGACGTCGCTGCCAAGGCCGCCGCCGAGGCCGAACGGCTCGGCGAGCAGGTCCGGGCCCGCGACCTGGCGCGGCGGCAGCGTGCCGCCGAGCTGTCCCTGCCCGCCACCGCCGAGGCGCTGGCGACCTACCGCGACGCGCTCGGCGTCTTCGGCACCGCCGCCCGCGGCTGGCTGGACGACCGGGCGACCGCGGCCGCGCTGGACGAGCGCGCGGCGCTGCTCGCCGAGCAGGCGCAGCGCTCCGCCGCCCAGGCTGAGGCAGCCGCGACCCAGGCGCACGAGCTGGCCGGTACCGCCGCCCGCCTGCAGTCCCGGCTGGACGCCGTCGAAGCCTCCGTCGGGGTCGAGTTCCGGGAGCTCGACGCCCAGCTTCGGCAGATCACCGACCGGATCGACGGTATTGGCACCGAGCGCGCCACGCTGCGCGACCGCGAACTCGACGTGCGCGAGCGCATCGGTGCTCTGCGCGAGCAGCGCGACGCCGACGAGCGCGACTCCGCGACCGCGGTGGCCGAGCGTGACGCCGCCGCGGCCGCGTTCCGGCGGCTGGTCGTCGGCACGCTCGGTGCCGACGCGCAGCTCGACCTCGACCTCACCGAGGGGGTCACGTCCGCGCTGGCCGCTGCCCGGGTGGTGGCGCAGCGGGTCAGCGAACCCTTCGAGCAGCGGCACCTGCGCGACGCCCAGGGCCGGCTCGACGAGGCCGTGCACGAGGTGCGGGAACGCCTGGCGGGCCGCGCCGACCTGCAGACCGAGGCAGGCGACGACGCCATGGTCCTCACAGCCACCGTCGACGGCCGTCCGCTGGGCGCCGCGGCGCTGCACCGGCTGCTGGCCGACGAGCACGCCGCCGCCGCCGAGGCGCTCACCGCCGAGGAGCGCGACCTGTTCGACCGCACGCTCACCGGCGACACCCGCCGCCACGTCGCGGAGCGAATCCGCACCGCCGACGAGCTGGTCCGCAGCATGAACCGGCGCCTGGGCAAGGTGCGCACCGTGTCCAAGGTGCGGGTGCAGCTGGCCTGGCAGGTCGACCCCGAGCTGCCCCCGGGCACCAGGCAGGCCCGCGACCTGCTGCTGCGCGACCCCGCCACGCTGACCGACGACGAGCGCGACGCGCTGCACCGCTTCTTCCGGGAACGCATCGCCGAGGCCCGCGACGCTCAGGCCGCGACGAGCTGGGAGGCCCAGCTCACCCAGGTCTTCGACTACACCGCCTGGCACCGGTTCACCGTCACCGTCGACCTGGGCGAGGGCACCGGGCCGCGGCAGGTCACCCGCAAGCTGCACGGCACGCTCTCCGGCGGGGAGAAGGCGATCGTGCTGCACCTGCCGCTGTTCGCCGCCGTCGCAGCGCATTACGAGGCCGCTCCCGCTGCCCCCCGGCTGGTGCTGCTCGACGAGGTGTTCGTCGGCATCGACCCGTCCAACCGCGGCCAGCTGCTCGACCTGCTCCGCGGCTTCGACCTCGACGCGGTGCTGACCTCCGATCACGAGTGGTGCACCTACGCCGAGCTGGATGGCATCGCGATCCACCAGCTGCTCACCGACGAGGTGGACAAGGCCGTGACCACAGCCCGGTTCGTCTGGACCGGCACCGCCCTGGAACAAGCCGACCTCCCCGACCCCGAACCCGCCGCCGCCCCGGCCCTCGCCGGCACCCCCCCACTCTTCGATTCCCCACAACCACCGCCGCCGGGCTGACGGTAATCTGCCTGGCGTGACCAGCCCGGAGCTGGCTCGTCGCGTCGAGCGCGTCGAGCAAGACCTCACCGCGATCTCGGACACCGTGCTGGACATCAAGGACACGGTGGACCAGCACACCGGGGAACTCGTCGCCATCAAGCGCACTCAGGAGCAGCACTCACAGCTGCTGAACCAGCACTCGCAGCTGCTGAACCAGCACTCGCAGC
>JBOHGM010000016.1:36745-48179 GCA_050699435.1 Pseudonocardiaceae bacterium
CAGCTGCTGAACCAGCACTCGCAGCTGCTGAACCAGCACTCGCAGCAGCTGAACCAGCACACCGACCTCCTGAACCAGCACACCGACCTCCTGAATGAGATCTTGCGTCGCCTCAGCGCTCGTTGAGTCCGGGTCTGACCCATGTTACTCAGTGTTGAGCGATTGCTACCCCGGGTGACCGCTCGTGGGCCGGAGCGGACTGTGGTCTCCCAGCTCCCCCCGCCGAACTCGACCCCGTGCACGCACGCAGCCAAATGGTCGACGCAGTCCTGGCAGTGACGTGCAGGCGCGGTGGTGAGGCTGGCCGCAGGCACGTCGGCGCCGCAGAGGGCGGGGTAACGTCCAGAGTGCCGATGCAGGGCGGCAGTCTCGACAGCGACGAGGTGCAATTCCCCGGTGCAGGTGTCGACAACGGACAGGACGAGGGCGGCGCGACTCATGCGGTGTCCCCCGGCGTGCAGATCGGGCCCATCGGATTACCTCCCCGGGTCTGGCGAGGTCCGCTGCCCCGCCGATCATGAGGTAACCGCGTGACCCAGGGTCACGCAAGTAATTGCCCCAGGGGCACACAAGAGCGTGTTCGACGATGACGTTGTTTGCGTGTTCCGCCATGTGGGTTTAGGGTTCCGCACGGGAGGTCACTGTGCGCGATCGCGAGCCCACCATTCGCAGCCGCGAACTCGGCGACGGGCTGCGCCAGGCGATGCAGCAGGCCGGGCTGAAAGGCAAGGAGGCGGCGCACCTGCTCGGCTGGTCCCCGAGCTGGGTGTCGCGGCTGCTGTCCGGCAAGCGCGGCGCCACCGAGCTGGACGTCGCGGCGTTCCTCGGAGTGTGCCGGGTCAAGAGCCCGGAACGCGAGCGGCTGATCGCGCTCTGCCAGGAGCAGCACACCCCCGGCTGGTTCCAGCAGCACGGCTCCCGGCTGCCCCAACAGCTCGTGACGCTGATCGACCACGAGAACAGGGCGGTCGCGATCAGCGACTTCGAGGCGACGGTCGTGCCCGGGCTGCTGCAGACCGGCGAGTACGCCCGCGCGGTGATCAGCCGGGTCGTCAACGGCCCGCCCGAGGTAGTGGACGATCGGGTGGCCGCCCGGCTGGCCCGGCAGAATCTGTTCAGCCGGGACCGACCGCCCCGGTTCACCTTCTACCTGCACGAGTCCGTGCTGCGCACCCCGGTGGGCGGGCGCGCGGTGATGCGCGACCAGCTCCACCACCTGGTGCGGATGTCCGTGCGTCCCTACCTCGTCCTGCGGGTGGTGCCCGTCTCCCTCGGCGCGCACGCCGCCATGACCGGGGCGTTTCGACTCACGGAGTTCGCCGAGCTCAAACCGGTGGCCTACCTGGAGGGCGAGACCTGCTGCCTGTTCCTGGAGAAGCCGGAGGAGACCGCCGCGTACCGGCAGATCCTGGGGGCGCTGGCCCAGACCGCGCTGGGGGAGGGACAATCCAGAGAGCTGATTGCCACCCTGGCAACCGAGCTCTACGCGGATCGAGAGGACCATGATGACCGCGCCTGAGCCGGACAGCATCGTCTGGCACACGAGCAGCTACAGCGTCGGAAGCGGCAACTGCGTGGAGGTGGCGCCCGCCCCGCACGTCGTGCTGGTGCGCGACTCCAAGGACCGCGACGGCCCCGCGCTCGCCGTCCCCAGCATCGCCTGGCGGGTATTCCTGAGCACCCTCACCCGCTGACCGCCCCTGGTGAGCCCGTGAGAGGGCGGCCGTCGTCCCGGTCGGCGAGGCGGTGCGCTGGTGCCGCACGCGCTGGCTTCGTCAGCCCAGCGACAGCTGATGTGGTCTCGTTGTCGGCTTTCACGCCGCTGCCGGGTCACCCGGCGCGACGACCGTCATGCCGGCGTCGGCCGCTGCGGCGGCCAGCCGATGGTCGTAGGTCACCAGCTCCACGTCCGACGGATCCCAGTGCGCCGCGGACACCAGATGGATGGCGTCCAACGTCCTGATCATCGGCGCGGTGACCGCACCGGCGCGGTCGAGAATGTCGGAATCCACGGCGATCTGCGCCACCGCGGTGAGCACCTCGGCGGCCTCGGACAGCTCCTCGGCGACCGCGGCCGGGTCGATCAGCTCGCCGGTGTCCCGGTGGTTGTTGCGCCGGACGGTCCGCAGCACCTCGGCGCGGGAGAGCTCGGAAGTCACGATCAACTCGTCGGCCCGTTCGTCGAGCCACTCCTGAAGCGCACTCGACCCGTCCTCGGCGCGAACGAGCTTCACCAGCGCGCAGGAGTCGAGGTAGATCATCGATCTTCTTCGCGTCGCAGCTGCTCCAGCGTGGCACTCAACGGAGGTATGTCGGCCCGGCGCGGCAGCGGGCGTCTACCGGCCAGACCGCCGGAGCGGCCGCGCCGGAGCTTGCCCCGCGATTCGAGTTCGTCGGCCCGCTGCTCGGCCGGGGTCGCCGGAACCAGCCAGCCGACCAGCCGTCCACCGCTGGTCACCCGGCCAACCGCGCCCGCTCCGGCCAGCTCTGCGACGACCTTTCCGGCGTTACGCAGCTCCCGGATGCCGACCTCGAGCTGCGGTCGTCGCGCTGCCGGTACCTGGCGAGGTCGATCATCGAGATCGGAGTCCTCTTGGCTCATGTCGGTCAGTCTAGCGGTGGTGTCGGTCAATCGCAGCCACTGTCGGCAGCAGCGGAGGCGGGTGGAGCTTCACACGCCGAGCAGTGCGGCCGGAACCACCGCGATCCCGTCGGCTCGACGATAGGCGCGCCGCCCAGTGGTGATCACGACAGAATCCAGTAGCTGATCTCCGAGCCGTTCGCGCAGCCAGCGCAGGTGCTTGACATCGGCATCGCCCACCGACGGGCTGAGCTTGACCTCCATCGTCACCACCCGGCCATCGTCCCGCTCCACGATGAGGTCGACCTCGTGGTCGCCGTTGCGGGTGTGCAGATGGTGCACAGTGGCTTCAGCCGCCTGGGCGTACACCCGGACGCTGAGCGTGACGAGCGACTCGAACAGTGCGCCCAGCAAGGGCCCTCGGATTGCGCTGCCCGGGCCGGATCGCGACCAGCCAGCAGGGCAGCGGCACTCGCGCCCAGCAGCCGGGCTGCCAGGGCAGGGTCGGCCAGGTGATGCTTGTGGGCCTGGGCGAGCCGCGTGAAGACACTGCGGGTCGGTAACCAGCCCGACAATGGTTCGAGCAGCCAGAGCTGGTTCAGCACATCGCGGTACCCGATCGTGGTGGTCTTCGCCGGCTTGTCGGTCTCGCCCGTGGTGGCGGCGTCCAGTATCGCGTTGTAGGCGGCGGTGGTGGAGGTGGCCGCGGCGTAGGCACGAAGCCAGGCCCGCAGAGTCGCCGGTCGCCGGACGACGTGACGCAATTCCAGGAACTCTCGCTCGACGATGCGGCTGAGGTAGCCGTCCAGCTGAGCCCGGCAGGCACGCGCGGGCAGTCGTCGAATCCCAGGGAAGCCGGACCGGACGATTTCCGCCGCATAGTCGGTCAGGCTGACCGCCGTGTCACCGCCGACGTCAGGAGTGGTGCCGGTCAGCAGTGAACGCAGACTCACGGTGGGTCGCTCAACCGCGCGCTCAGCCAGTGACATCGGGCGCATCCGCAGCTGGACGATCTGGCCGGCGTCGGAGTGGGTGAGCTGGTTCGTCGGACTGGCGCTGCCGGTCAGCAGGAATCGCCCGGGGCTCGCGTCGCGGTCGACGCTTCGCCGCACCAGATCCCACACCGGAGGGTGTCGCTGCCACTCGTCGACCAGTACCGGCACCGGGGAGGTGTCCAGCCGGGCCGGGTCGGCAGCCAGCAGCTCCACTTACGGCTGGTGTCGCTGCTGTTCGCCCAGGGTGACCCCGCCGAAGCGGTCGCTGGGTGGCGTCGGCGCGGTCTGCTCGCAGCGCATCGTGGACCTGCGGACCGAGCTGCGGCGACTAACCGGGGATCCTCGGCATCGCTGCATGGCGGGCGTTACCACTATGCGTAGTCAGTGCGATCCCAGCAGTTGCGAAACGCAGTCTCGTCCAGCCTGGTGTTCCACACGTTGCGGCCGCTGCCCGGCCGGAGTTGGCGAGTGCTGTGCGGCTGGGCAGAATCAAACCAGCAGAACGTCTCGATCTTTGCCGCGTCCAGGGCGAGCGCCTCGTCGAGGGCTGGTTCCAAATCGCTGTCGTGGGAGGCCAGCACGACAAGATCGACATCGGGCTTCCGGGCTTCGCGCACGACCGCCAGCGCACACAGAACGTCGACCCCCTTCTCTTCCTTGCCCTTGACGACGCGCTTGCCGTCGACAACCAGCGGTTGACCGGAATCGTCACGTTCGTAGCGATACTTCAGAGGCCTCAGGTGCACGGTGACTCGCGGGTCTCGCTCCCAGCGCGCCTTCTGCGCCTGGTTGCGTGCGTAGGGCTTGGGGTCGTGCTCGGGCAAGGGTTGCCCCCGGTAAACAAGGACGTGGGACAACACCGCATGGGCCATGCCCGGCCTCTGTGCTTGGTTGCGCGCGTTGATCAGTTGATCGGCGAAGTGCAACGGGTCCACGAGCGCTTCATGCTTCGGCTTGTGCCTGCTGCACGCGAACAGATCGTGACCGGTGAGGTGGATGTTCTGGTAGTCGATGACTACGACGGCACGGAGACTGGTCATGGCTCCCCTGACAAAAAAGCCCCACCAGTCCCGGAGGACGGTGGGGAACTAGGTCTTAATCGTGACACACATGGGCGGAGTCCCGCAACGAGACGGACAGCGCAGGCGATGACGGCGCAGCAGCAGTAGCGCTGACCGATTGGGTTGGGCCGCTGCCTGCTCGGCTGGTCCCCGAGCTGGGTGTCGCGGCTGCTGTCCGGCAAGCGCGGCGCCACCGAGCTGGACGTCGCGGCGTTCCTCGGGGTGTGCCGGGTGAAGAGCCCGGAACGGGAGCGGCTGATCGCGCTGTGCCAGGAGCACACCCCCGGCTACCCCCACAGCTCGTCACACTGATCGACCACGAGAACAAGGCGGTCGCGATCAGCGATTTCGAAGCGATCTTCGTCCCCGGGCTGCTGCAGACCGGCGAGTACGCCCGCGCGGTGATCAGCGGCAACGTCAACGTGCCGTCCGATGAGGTGGACGACCGGGTGGCCGCCCGGCTGGCCCGGCAGAACCTGTTCAGCCGGGACCGACCGCCCCGGTTCACCTTCTACCTGCACGAGTCCGTGCTGCGCACCCCGGTGGGCGGGCGCGCGGTGATGGGCGACCAGCTCCACCACCTGGTGCGGATGTCCGCCCGCCCCTACCTCACCCTGCGGGTGCTGCCCATCTCGCTCGGCGCGCACGCCGCCATGACCGGGGCGTTTCGACTCATGGAGTTCGCCGAGTTCAAGCCGGTGGCCTACCTGGAGAGCGAGACCTCCAGCCTGTGGTCGTTCACGACCCCACTGCTCACTGCCGCGGCGGTACCGCCGAGCGTGGCGTCGTAGGCGAAGTTCGCTGCCCAGTTGCGACACAACTCCTCGAAGTGCGGGGCCGAGGATCATCGATGAAGGTGTAACCATACTTCCTGGAAGTATGGTTACACCTCAAAGACCCTGGCCGTGTGAAGTCATCCGGTCGTTGTCGCGGGAGCGGTCGGCGGACGACAGGGGACCCGCACCGGGGGGTGACCCGAAGTGGAATGCTCTGCCGGATGCGGATGAGTTTTACCGTCAATGACGAGGACGCCTTCCACGCTCGCCGGGACGAGCTCGTGGCGGATCTGGCAGCCTGGCTCGCCGCGTCGAACGTCACCGAGGCGGATGCCGGTGACGCGGCGGTGGCGCTGGACTGGAAGTGGGGCTATCAGGACGGTGAGCTCGGCCGGTGGACGGTCGGCGACCTCGAAGAGTTCCTGCTCGAGTGGTGTCCCCGCAAGCTGTCCGTGCCGCCCGAGGAGTGCGCCGGCTTCCCCCACTCGATCCGGACCTTCCTGACCTTCCTGGCCGACCGCGGACTGCTCGCACCCGGCAGCGGCACGCTGTCGCAGCTGCAACGCTGCTGCGAGCGCACCACCTCGCGGTTCGTCACGAAAATGGCCGATCCGGCGAACTACGGGCTCGCCAAGGGGCTCTTCGCCCGAGCGGGCGGCCTGCAACCCGGTGTGGATCTCGACGACGAGGACACCGTCGCCGCCCTGATGGAGCGGATGCAGCGGCTGCCCCCCGACGTAGTCGGGGACATCGGCAGCACCGCGCTGCCCACCATCGCCGGCGAGACGCTGCCGACCCTGACCGTCGGCCCGGTCGAATCGCCGGATCCGGCGCAGCGAACGGAGTCCGCCGCAGCGGCCCCGGCGCTGGCCCAGCTGACCCAGCTGTGGCAGTTCTGCGCCGCGCCGGGACGCCCGCTGACGCAGAAGGGCAATCTGCGGCTGGCCGACGTCCGGCACCTGGTGGACGTCCTGCAGACCGGCGACCGGTTCGATGTCGAGATCGGTGACCGTCGGCGCACCCTGCGCTCGATCGAGGACCTGCCGGTACTGAGCTGGCTGGTGGAGCTGGCGATCGACGCCCGCGTGCTGCGGCGGTACCAGGGCAAGCTGGTGGCGGTGGCGCGGTGGCGCGAGCTGTCCCCGGTGCAGGCCATCGACCGGCTGGTCGACGCGGCCGTCGAGGCCGGCCTCTCCGGGCCGCTGCCGCCCTACCTGTCCTGGCTGGCGGACGTGCAGGACTTCGTCGACGAGGGCGCCGGGCGGCTGCTCGCCGAGCTGCTCGACTGGCGGGCGGCCGGAAAGCCGCTACCCATCGACGAGCTGTGCGAGCTCATGATCCAGGGAGTGAGCGGGGCGTTCGGCGGTCTGGAGGACGCCGACCTCGGCCTCGTGCGCCGCTGGGTGCGTGCTCAGCTGGACCGGCTGGTGGCGCTCGGCATCGTCACCGTGCGCGACGTGCGTCAGGTCCTCGACGACTGGGACATCACGCAGGCGCAAGGCGGTACCGCCGAGCTCACCCCGGCCGGGGTGCCGGTCGCGGTCCGGCTCGCCCAGGAACTCGGCATCATCGTGCTCACCCGGCCCGACCCGGCCACCGCGACGGCCCGCGATCTCGTCGACCTGATCGCGCGCGTCGAGCCGGCGGCGTGGTTCGCCGACGCCAGCGCCTGGGTGACGCACCGCGGTGTCGAGCAGGCGGCACAGGAGATCGCCGGTGCGCTCAACGACGACGCGCCGCCGGCGCCGGTGGCCCTCGCCGTGCTCACCCAGCTCGACGCGCTGCTCGGGGCACACGCCGTCCCCGCCGTCGAGACGCTGCTCGGCGGGCCGCACGACAGCTTCGCGGTGCACTGGCTGCTGGGTGCCGGTGCGCTGGATCCCGCCACGGTGGAGCCGGACCGCGTGCTGCGCGCCGGGATCGATCTGCTGGTCGTCGCGTACGACGTCGGCGGGCCTGACGATCTGATCGACGCGCTGACCAGCGGGAACGCCGACCGCGACGCTCAGCTGGGGGTGATCGAACGGCTCTGGCGCGCTGACCATCCCCGCGTCGCGGAACTGCTCGAAGCGATCGGCGAGCATTATCCCGACAAGCACGTGGCGAAGTCGGCCCGCAAATCGCTGCTGCGACACCGCAGCTGGATGGCCGGTCGCCAGTGACCTCGTAGCCGCCCGAACGCAGCTTCTGGCCGGTGGCGCGCCAACAGCAGGGCCCGTTCAGCGGTCCCCAGTGTGGGACCGGGCATCACCGGTCGGCTGAGGCTCTCCCCACCCGTCCTTGTGGGCACGAGCCTCGTACAGCAAGACCGACGCGGAGACCGAGACGTTGAGGCTGTCCGCGTAACCCAGCATCGGGACCCCGACACGCAGAAAGCCGTGTTCATACCAGGGTTGCGTGATGCCGTACCGCTCGCTGCCCACGACCAGCGCCGTCCGTCCCGTGTAGTCCAGACGACGGTAATTCACGCTCTTGTCGGTGTCGGCCAGATAGACTGTGAAGAGCCGCTTCTGCAGCCACGCGATCGCCTCGTTCGTGTCCTCGAACTCAACGTGGGGAACACGAACCGACATGCCTTGGCTTCCCCTGAGCACCTTCGGATGCGACATGCGCGTACGCCGGTTCGTCATCATTAACAGGTCGGCTTTGCACGCGTCCAGTGTCCGGATCAGCGTCCCCAGGTTACCGGGGATCTCGACACCGTCGGTCACGAGAACAAGCGCGGAGTTCCCTAGTTCGATCTCGTCTGGATGCCACTTCGGCATCTCTACCGTGGCCATGATGCCGTCCGGGTTGCCGCGCTCAGCCATGCGCGCCATGGTCCTCTCGGACACCTGAAACGCCCGCCGTGCTCGCTCGGCCAACGCACCCGCACGCATCTTGGCTTCGTCGGAGTGCACCAGCTCCGGGCACCAGTAGAAGGTGTCAACCCGCAAGCCCGTATCGAGCACGACCCTGGCCGCCCACAACCCCTCGGCGACGAACAGTCCGAAGCGGTTCGGTGCCGTGTTGTTCTGGATCGCCAGGACATCCTTGACGGCGGGGTGACTGATACCGATCTGCTGAAACTCCATGAACTGCGCAGCCCCCCATGATTACTGAACGTGTAACACAGTGACCCACCGTACCAAGGCTCGCCCCGAGACCCGCCCGAGCACGCCACAACACCCCCATCGTGCCCCAAGATCACCGTCTGGGAAGAATGAGCCGCAGTCACCGCGGCTCATTCTTCCCAAACGGTGATCATGCCCGCAGTGGCACATCCTCGAGTTCCGATGCTCCGCTGTCGACGCCTGCCCGCACGTCCGCAGCATCGGTAGATCCAGGATGACGTCCGTCACGGTGCGGTCGGTCGCCGCTGCGGCCTGCTTGAGCAGCTGCTCCTGGCGAGCGCTGGCCCGGAGATTGAACCCCTTGCCGCCCAGTAGCATTCGGGATCGGCGCTGCCACCGTCGCGCCGGTTCGAGGACAAGGGGACCGTGGCGTGACCGACCTGATAATGGAAGTGCCGCTGGCCGATGGCAACAATGTGGTCGTCGAGGTGGACCGGCGCGAGGTGCCGGGCGAGTTGGTCTTGGCTGCCGCCAAGCCGTACGAGGTGGCGGCGCGTGCCACCGAGACACTCGAACAGGTCCTCTACAAGGTGCGCCCGGCGCTGCAGTCCCTGAGCCAGTGGGCGAAGTCGGCGGGGCCCGATGAGTGCTGCGTGGAGTTCGGCCTGAAGTTGGGTGGCGAGACAGGCGTGATCATCGCGAAAGGCACCGCCGAGGTGAACTTCGTGGTGCGGCTGACCTGGACGACGTAGCCGATGTCCGGCACGCCTCCGGGCTTCCTGGTCCGTTTCCCTGCTCCGCCGCCGGTGCGAGGCACAGTGGGCGTGGGTTTTGTGGTCGACGCCGAACATGTGCTGACGTGTGCGCATGTCGTCAACGCCGCGCTCGGGCACGACCTGCTCCGGCAGGACAAGCCGGAGCCCGACGAGATCGTGACGCTGCGCCTGCCGATGCGTGGTGACGCCATTCGGGAAGCCCGCGTCGATAGGTGGCTGCCTCCACCGCGCAGTGGGATTGCCGGCGGCGACATCGCGGGGCTTGTCATCCGGGAAGAGAGCGAGCCGCTGCCCCCGGATCTGCAGCCGGCGCGGCTGAGCCAGGAGACGCCACCTGGTGGCGAGGTCAGGTTATTCGGCTACCCGGTCGAGGTGCCTCGGCCCGCGGGGGCTGGGTGAGCTGTCGGCTGCACGACCAGGTGGGTAACGGGCTGCTACAGCTCGATTCCGACCCGGCGGCGGCCTGGCGGGCCCAGCCCGGCTACAGCGGTACCCCGGTGCTGGACCGGACAGACGCCGTGGTGGCGATGTTCAAGGCGGCCAGCGAGGACGAGCGGGATCGGGACAGCTACGCGATCGGGTCGGCGAGGTTGCGCGAGGCGTGGGACGAGGTGCTCGGTGTCCTGCCGCCTTGCCCGTACAAGCGGCTCGTCGCGTTCGATGAGGAGGACCACGAGGTCTTCGTCGGCCGCGAGGAGGATGTCGCGCGGCTGGCAAAGGCGGTGCAGCGCAGCCCGGTCGTGCTGGTGGTCGGTCCGTCCGGGGTGGGTAAGTCCTCGCTGGTGCAGGCCGGTTTGCTGCCTGCGCTGCGGAAGTCCGGTGCGTGGACGGTGGACCGTTGCCGCCCCGGTTCGATGCCCTTCCATGAACTGGCCGCTGCGTTGTTCCGTGCCGAGGGCATCGACACAGCTTCCGTCGATGCTGTGCGGCAGCGGGCGGCCGAGATCCGTGGCGGCGGGTTGGCCGACTTGGCGGCCACCATCCACATCGCGCGGGGTCGGCGGCTGCTCGTGGTCGTGGACCAGTTGGAAGAGCTGTTCACCCCGGGACACGAGGCAGTGGTCGTCGAGGATTTCTTGGAGGCGATCCTGTCCCTGCTCACCGCCCAACAAGGGGCGACGGTCGTCGCGACGGTGCGCGCCGACTTCTCCCATCGGCTGCTGGCCCACCCGGACGCCGCCCCCCGGCTCGACGGCCGCTTCGTGCCCCTCTCCCCGCTGGGCGCCGACGCAGTGCGCCGCGTGGTGCGCAAGCCCGCCGAACTGCAGGGAGTGGAGTTCGCCTCGGGTCTAGTGGACCGGATCGTCCGCGATGCGCGTGCGGAGCCGGTGCGCTTCCGCTGCTTGAGTTCACCCTCAGCGAGCTGTGGCCGCGCCAGCGTCAGCGGGTGCTCACGCACGAGGCTTACGAGGAGATCGGCGGCCTGGAAGGCAGCCTCCGAGCGCACGCCGAAGCCGCGGTCACGACCCTGATCGATAACGGCACGAGTGCGGCGACCCTGCGAGGCGCTTTGCTGGCCCTGATCAACCGCACCGGTGATCGCATGCCGGTAACCCGGCGCGCCTGCCCGGTCGCGGAACTGCCTACCGACCAGCAGGCGGTGATCAACTCGCTGGCCGGGGCCCGGCTGGTCATCACGGACACCGACCGGGCCGGGCGGCAGGTCGCCGAGCTGGCGCACGAGTTCCTCCTGCATGCCTGGCCGCTGCTGGCCGATCTGGCCGAAGACGACGCCGCCTTCGTCCGGTGGCGCGGTGAGGTGGAGCAATGGCAGGCCCTGCGGGCCGCCCTGCTACCCGACCCGATGATCGCGGAGGCACGCCGCTGGTGCGACGAACGACCGGAGGAGACCGAGTCGATCCGCGACCTCGTCGAGCGCAGCGAAGCCGAGCAGCACCGACGGGTACGGGAGCTGGAAGAGGCCCGGGATGCCGCCCGGACCGCGGCCAAACACGCCGACGCGCTGCGCCTCGCCGCGCAGGCCGAGCTGGCCGGCCGTCGCCCCGCTGGCCTGACGGCGATGCTGGCGCTGGCGGCCGAGTCATTGCGGGCTGCGCCCACTTTCGAAGGTGATGCGGTGGTCCGCCGGGCACTGGGCATAGCGGCACTCCCGGTCAGCCGGCTAACCCACGACGACCTGGTGCGCGCGGTGGTGTTCAGCCCGGACGGGTCGCGGGTGGCCACCGCCAGCG
>JBOHGM010000016.1:48279-56175 GCA_050699435.1 Pseudonocardiaceae bacterium
GGTGCGCGCGGTGGTGTTCAGCCCGGACGGGTCGCGGGTGGCCACCGCCAGCGGCGATGGCACGGCGCGGGTGTCACCCGTGGACCCTGGCTTGCTTCTTGACGCCGTTGAGCAGCGGATTCCCCGGCCGCTCACCGACGCGGAGTGGGAGCATTATGGTGGCCGCCCGATCGCTCGGCACGACACGGGAGTTCTGCGCAGCACTGTGTCGGTCGACGAGGAGTTGTTGGCGGCAGCCCGCCCGCGTGCTCGACGTCGAGGCCAGACGCTCGGTGAGTTCGTCGAGAGTTCCTTACGTCGCGACCTGGCGGCGACCGGTGATACCGATGACCGGTAGCTCCCGGGTCGGAACGTGTCGTGGTTGGTGACGCCGTCACTCCCTTGCACCACCCTTGTCAGCGTGTGATCGGCAGACCCTGGGGATTCTCCGGATCCGGCCAGGGGTCGGGAGTTCCTACCGTCCAGCTAACAGCGGGAACGGCTGGGAGGTCCACGACAATGACGACGACCGAACTCACCACCCGGACTACCACCTGGGCCGACCACGAGACCAACCTGGCGGACCTTGTCGCCGGAGCCAGGGCCGGCTGCGCGACGAGCTGGCGCGAGATCGTGGACCGGTTCGACGACCAGCTCCGGCGGGTGGCCAGAGCCCGGGGCCTCGACGGGCCCACCGCCGCCGACGTCGTGCAGCAGACCTGGCTGGCGGCGGTCGCGAACATCGGCGCGCTGCGGGAAGCGCAGGCGCTTGGTGGCTGGCTGCACACCACCCTGCACCGGGAGTGCCTGAAGGCGTTCCGCCTCCGTCGCCGGGAGGGTCCGCACATCGAGGAGACCGACCTGACCGGGGGCGCGAGGACCGTCATGATGCGTACCGAGCCGCGGTCACCCGAGGAAGAGGCGCTCCGGGTTGAGCAGCGGATGCTGGTGCAGCTGGCGCGACGCCGGCTCTCCCGCCGCGACCAGGACCTGCTCGCACTGCTCATGGCCGAGCCGCCACTGCCCTACGCCGAGATCTCGCGCCGCCTCGGGGTGCCGACCGGGAGCATCGGACCCACCCGGGCCAGGTGTTTCGCCAGACTGCGCCGCGAGCTCGCGGCACTGGGCGTGCACGGCGGGTACGGCACAGCAGCTCGTCGTTAGAGGGGCTCCGTTTTCCGCTCGCCAACCGCGTTAGGCTCCAACCCATGCTGGTGGGGCGCGATCACGAGCGTGAGCGGCTCCGGATCGTGCTGGCGAATGCTGCTAGGGGCGTTCCCGACGCTCTGGTCATCCGCGGCGACCCGGGCATGGGCAAGACCCGGCTGCTGCGCGCCGCCGGCGACGATGCGACCGATCTGCGGATCATCCGTGTCGACGGGCACGAAGCCGAGACAGACATCCCCTACGCCGCCCTCTCGATGCTTCTCGGGCCGCTCATCCACGGGTTGCCAGGGCTTCCCGATGCCCAGGCGTCGGCGTTGCAGGCTGCTCTCGACCTGGGTCCGGCCGAGCACGGGGACCGGCTCGGCGTGGCTGCCGCCACGCTCACCCTGCTGGCGAACTCGGCCGACGAGCGGCCGTTGTTCATCGCGGTGGATGACGCGCACCTGCTCGATCTCCCGTCGCTGGAGGCCCTGGTCTTCTCGATCCGCCGGATGCGCGCAGAACGCATCGCGGTCGTGCTCACCGCTCGCCCCGCCGTCGACGTCTCGCCAGCGGCGGAACGGTGGCTGGCTGACTTACCGGAGATGCCGCTGAACGGCCTTGATTTCGCCGCGGCCAGGCAGCTGCTGGCTGGTCGGGGCGCGCTGGGTAGTGCGATGTGGGAAGCGACAGCAGGCAACCCGCTCGCGCTGCTGGACCTGCCTGCCACCAGCTCATCGACGTTGCCGGTCGAGCCCGTGCACCTCGGCACGCGCCTCGTCCGCGCCTACGAGCGACGGATGGCAGGCCTGTCCGAGAACACCCGCCGCGCCGTCCTGCTGCTCGCGGTCGCGGGCTCAGCGGACGACGAAGTGGACGACGCGCTGGCCCAGCAGGGACTCGGCCGAGGCGACCTGGAGGCGGCCGAAGACGTCGGCCTGCTCGTGCAAGACACCAGCGGTGTCCGCTTCCGGCACCCGCTGGTCCGCAGCGCGGTCTACCACGCCGCGGCTCCAGGGCGAAAGCGCAAGGCACACCGGGCGCTGGCCGCCGTCTACGAGCACCGGCGCACCCCCAGAGCGGTGGAGCGCCGCGCCTTCCACCTGGCGGCCGCGACCGCCAGCCCCGACGAGGAGATCGCGGGGCAACTGGCCGCCGCAGCCAAGCAGGCCGCCGCTCGGCAGAGCCATGTCACAGCCCTTGCCCTGTTCGAACGTGCCGCGCGGTTGAGCCCGCTCGGCCCGGCGCGCACCCAGCGGCTGCTGGAAGCGGCATTGACGAGCCAAGCCGCCGGGATGGTCGGGTCCGCCGTGCCACTGCTCGAACTCGCGCTGGCCGAGACCGACGACCAGCACTCGATCACCATGGTGCAGCACCTGCAGTGCCGCATTCAGATGTGGTGCGGTCAACCAATCGAGGCACGGGAGGAACTCCTCGCCCTGGCCGACCGCACCGAGATCGCGGAACCCGCGTGGTCGGCCGTCATGCGCAGCCAGGCTGCTCTGATGAGCGTCGTGCTCGGCGATCAGCGCCTCGCCGTCGACATGGCGCGCCGAGCAGCTCGTCTGGTGCGAGACCTGCCCGCTGTGATCCGCCTGCCGGTGGTGCTGATCGAGGCGCTTACCCTGGCCATCGACGGTGCGAGCGCACCGGCGCGCGATCTGCTCGCCTGGTGCGAGGAGATCCTGCCGGATTGCGACCCGCTGTCCATCGATCAGCTCCTCGTCATCGCCGCCAACGCCTACGCGTCAGTGGGGGATCAGGCGTCGGCGCGCCGGTGGCTCGAATACGCGGTCCGGATGACGCGGTCCGCGGGCGCCCTCGGTCTGCTGCCCTTCCAGCTGTCCTGGCTGGCGAGCGCGTGTTGGCGGGACGGCGACTGGGCGGCGGGGCTGGCCCACGCGCACGCCGCAGTGAGCCTCGCCGAGGAGACCGGCTGGTTGACCGAACTGCCGAACGCCCTGATCGTCCTGGCCACCTTCGAAGCGACCCTCGGCAACGCGACGGACTGCCGGGAGCACGCCGCCAGGGCCGTCGAGCTGGCGGCGCCGTCCGGGGTTCAGATCTTCGAGGCTCGGGCAGCCCGGGCACTGGGCCTGCTGGAGCTGGGTGAGGGTCGTCCGGACCTGGCTGCGGAGCACCTCGGCGTTTTCGCCGAGTTCGCCTACACCCGCGGGCTGGGCAACCCGGTGCTGCTCAGCTGGGCGGGCGACCTCGTCGAGGCACACCTCCGCGCGGGCGAGCCACACCGCGCCCAGCGCGCCTACGACGCGCTCGTCCACGAGGCCGAGCGGACCGGCCGGGCGGCCGAACACGCGGTCGCCGCCCGCTGCCGTGGCCTGCTTGATGCCGATGACGAGCAGGGGTACGACGCTTTCGTCCAGGCCCTGCAGTGGCACGAGCGGTCGCGGCAGCCGTTCGAGCAGGCCCGTAGCCAGCTGTGCTTCGGCGAGTTCCTGCGGCGCCACCGTCGCCCCACGGAGGCCCGGCAGGTGCTCAGCGACGCGCTCGGCACCTTCACCCGGCTCGGCGCGAGACTGTGGGCCCAGCGGACCGAGGCCGAGCTCCGCGCGACAGGGATCGCGTCGCGACCTCGCCGCGAACGGTCGACGACCCGGCTCACCCCGCAGGAGCTGCAGGTTGCGATGGTCGTCGCGGACGGAGCCACCAACGTGGAGGCCGCCGCGCATCTCTTCCTCTCCGCGAAGACGATCGAGTTCCACCTGTCGAACGTCTATCGCAAGCTAGGGATCCGGTCGCGCGCTCAGCTCGTCCGGACCGTCTTCGCCGGTACCTCGGCGCCGCTTGGCGGCAGCGAAGTCCGCGACGACGAGCCTCACGCCCCCCGGTGATGTGGTTGCCCGGAATCGAAGTACTTCGCCAGATCAGCAGGAGCGATGTGCGCCGCGCTGCGGTCGAACATGAAGCCGGCCCGTTCCAGCGCGCTGGCGACGAGCCCGGAGCACACGAACTGACCGTCGATGAAGAACGCCAGCTTGCTGCCGGTGAGCAGGGTCAGGGCGATGCTCACGAACGTCAGCCTTCCGTACCTGCCGTGACGATCCTTCACCCAGCTGGCGAAATCGACTACCTGCCTGCGGTCCTCGTCAGAGGCCTTGATGCGGTAGATCTGGTAATCGCCTGGCGTGTACTCGTCGAGGGACCATTTCCGGACGCCCTTACCCACCGCCTCGACCAGTGTGCCGTCCCGGTCCACGATCAGTGCAGCGTGCGTCCAGTCCACGTACTGCCGGTCGTCCCCGTGGATCCGCAACTGCTGACCTAATTTGATCAGCCGGCTCACCAGGCCCTTCCCCTTGACGAGGATGAAGTCCCCCTTATCGAACTCCGTCGCGGCCACGCCCGGCGGGCAGTGCTCCCCCGGGTGGAAGCCCACGAGCTTCACGGTGGAAATGTCGGGATTATTCATGTTTCGCTCCAGCTTGTGTCAGTCCCAGTGGCGACCGTCATCGGAGAGTAAGGAGCCGTGCGGCGACGCAGAGATACCTGCTGGAGCGAACGACGCAGGACATCACACGGTCAGTTGATAGGGTGCGGCGCCGCGATCTGTTGCGCGGCGGTGTCGCCCCGGTACGACCCTATGGACTCTGTTCGATGGCTGATCCGGCCGCGTTCGACCGCCCGGACCTCGCTCCACTCTGGACCGAGCTGCGTCGCCGCTTCGAGGCCGCTGGGGACGGTGAGGTGCGCACTGTCCGGCTGGCCCGGCTGGACCCGGCGCAGCGTGCTGCGCTCGCTGACCTGCTCGGGCTCGCCCGGCTACCGGCCGAGCGCGCCACGGTGGCCGTCGCCCGGGTTGACGAGGCGGTGCGCCGCGGATGCGGGCTCGGCGTGCGGGAGCTGATCGAACGCCTGCACGGCCCGCTCCGCGATCGCCCGGCCGAGCGGGCGGCCGCATCCGTCGAGCGGTCCCGGCTGTGGGCGGAACTCGAGAGCCACCCACTGGTGGCCGCGCTTCCTGCGCTGCACGGCTGGGTGGACGGGCTGCGTCGCGGCGGGCTGATCGGTGGGTCGGTGGCGACCACCCGCGAGCACCTTCGGGCTGCGCTGGCCGTCCTGGCGGAGCTGCCCGCGGGCGGTGCGCCGCTTCCGGTGGTCGCGGAGCGCGTCCTCGGGGACCCGCACGCCCTCGACGAGGGAACCCGGCTGTCGAGCACGGTCCTGCGGGGGCTGGCAGCACTGCACGACGAGCCACCTCCGGTCGACGCGGCGCGGCGCCGCGACCTCTGGGCACTGCACGGCGTCACCGGCGACGAGCTGTCCACCACGGTGCTCGTCGCCGGGTTCGCGCCGGCAGGTCCGGGTGCGCTCGCCAGGACGCTTCGAGCCTGGGCGGCCGCCGGGCAGGCGGCCGTCGTGACGCTCGCGCAGCTTCGCGAGACACCGCAGTGGTGCGGCGGGACGCCGGTGCACGTGGTGGAGAACCCGTCGGTGCTCGCCATGGCCGTGCAGCGCTTCGGCCCGGCATGCCCGCCGCTGGTGTGCACTGCGGGGTGGCCGAACACCGCGGCCGTCACCCTGCTGCGCGGGCTGCGGGCGGCCGGGGCGACGTTGCCCTACCACGGGGACTTCGACGGCGATGGCCTGCGCATCGCTGCCTATGTCATCGACCGGACCGGTGCGACACCCTGGCGGATGTCGACCGCCGACTACCTCGCCGCCGTCACTGATCAGGGGCCCGCGCCGGGCCGGCTCACCGCTGCGCCGTGGGATCCGCACCTCGCCGACGCGCTGGCCGTGCGCGGCGTCGCCGTACCCGAAGAGCGGGTCGCCCGGTGGCTACTCGACGACCTAGCCGAACGTGTTGCTTGACGTCATATCGGGTTACCGACACAGTGCTCTGCGTGCACCTGTGTTCCCGTCAGGGAGGCAACCCAGCGCCGTCCGGGCGATGCCGGTCCGGGATCGGCGTGGCTGCAGTCGTCTGCATCGTGGTCGTGCTGACCGGAATGGGCACCGGAGCAGACGCCGCACCGGGCGGCGGACCGCACCCCCCGCTGGCCACCGAGCTGACCCGTGACGTCGACGTCGACGGGGTGCACCGGCACCTGCGTGCCCTGCAGCGGATCGCCGACGCCAACGGGGGCAGCCGCGCCGCGGGCACCCCCGGGTACGACGCCAGCGTGGACTACGTCGCGGGCAAGCTGCGCACCGCGGGCTTCGACGTGAGCACGCCCGAGTTCGGCTACCAGGCCGCGGTCGTCGATGCAGCGACGCTGGACGTGGGCGGGCGGCAGGTGGAGATCGACCCGATGGAGTTCACGCCGAGCACTCCGCCCGGGGGCGTCACCGGCCCGCTGGTGGTGGTGCCCGGCGACGGATGTGAGGCCGCCGACTACGCGGGGCTGACCGCCACCGGTGCGGTGGCGCTGATCCGGCGCGGCACCTGCACGTTCACCCAGAAACAGCAGGTGGCCGCCGACGTGGGCGCGATCGCCGCGGTGATCGCCAACAACGTGCCTGGGCCGCTGGATGGAACCCTGGGTGACCGGGCTGCCGCGCGCATCCCCACCGGCGGGATCAGCCAGGCCGACGGCGACGCGCTGCTCGGCTCCGGCGGTGTCTCGACCAGGGTCGAGCTGCGGGTGCACTACGTGGACCGTGTCACCCGCAACGTGATCGCGCAGACCCGCACTGGACGCACCGACAACGTGGTGATGGCCGGCGCACACCTGGACAGTGTCGAGAAGGGCCCGGGCATCAACGACAACGGCTCGGGCACGGCGGCACTGCTGGAGACCGCGCGGCAGCTCGGCGGCAACCCGAAGGTGCACAACGCCGTGCGCTTCGCCTGGTGGGGCGCCGAGGAGCTCGGCCTGCTCGGCTCGAAGGCCTACGTGGCCGCGCTGGCACCGGAGCAGCAGCAGGACATCGCGCTGTACCTCAACTTCGACATGGTGGGCTCGCCGAACGCCGCGTACTTCGTCTATGACGGCGACGACTCCGACGCTGAGGGCGCAGGCCCGGGACCGTTCGGGTCCGCGCAGATCGAGGCGGCGTTCGTCGACTACCTCACCGGCCGGCGACATGTGCCGGTGGAGGGCACCGACTTCAGCGGGCGCTCGGACTACGGGCCGTTCATCGCCGTCGGCATCCCGTCCGGGGGCCTGTTCACCGGCGCCGAGGGCATCAAGACACCGGAGCAGGCGGCGAAGTGGGGCGGTTCCGGGGGGGTGGCCTACGACCCCTGCTACCACCAGGCCTGCGACACCCTCGGCAATGTCGACCGGACCGCGCTGGAGCGCAACTCCGATGCGGTCGCCTGGGTGACCGCCACCTACGCGATCAGCACCGAGGACGTCAACGGCGTGCCGTCGAGGGAGCAGCGGGCGGCGCTGCGGGGCGGGGCCCGCAGCCTGGGCCCCGCGCCGCACAGCCACGCCGCCGCCTGACCGGGCAACCTGTGGATAACGGGGCCGGTGAGGATAGCTACCACCGACGGGCATCCTCGGGTATCACGAAGGGTTCCCCGTTGCGCGGCACCCCGGACCGGCGCTGCCCGGCGACCTCGAAGCTGTCGAACTCCACCGGCAACCCGGCGGCGACAACGACCCACCGGTGATCCATCAGCTGCAGGTGCAGATGCGGCTCGGTGGAGTTGCCGGAGTTGCCGCAGTCGGCGATGTGCTGCCCGGCCCGGACCACGTCGCCGGCCCCCACCCGCGCGGAACCGCGCTGCAGATGCGCCATCGCCGCGTACACGCCGTCTCCGAGGTCGAGCACGAGGTGGTTGCCCAGGATCCGCCCGGG
>JBOHGM010000017.1:0-56032 GCA_050699435.1 Pseudonocardiaceae bacterium
AGCTCGAGGAGTGCCAGATCTCGCTCATCCCGATCCTGAACCCGTCCGTGATGGACCGGCTCAGCCAGGCGCAGGGCGCGAGGATCCTTACGGTCGTAGTGGAGCCCATGAGTTCGCCGCCAAGCGGTGGTGGACAGATCGGGAACGCAGCCCGTGCGGCCAGGCAAGTCTCGATCGAAACGGACCTGACCCTGAAGTGGAGCCTCGGCAACCGAAAGGGAACACACAGCACCAAGTCGGATCTGCTGGCAGCCGCGCGGTGGGTCGACGACTCCTGGGCCAAGTCGGCGCAGGTGAGCCTGGAGGTTCCGGACGACGAGGGCCGGTTCCACCGGGAGAGCTACAACCTGATCAAGCACCGCTTCACCCTGCAGGCACGGTTCGATACACCGGACGATCAGCACCCGTCCGAAGTGTCAGTCCTTGGTGGTATCACGGACGCGATCGCTGAGTTCAACCGACAAATGCGGTGAGTACACCGCTCTCCTCGTCCACTGCTGATCACGCCGGAGGTGACGAGTGTCCGGCCTCTCCGCCCAACGCGCCAGCAGTCCAGTCCAGCGCCGATGGCCAGCCCGGATTCTGGGAACGGTCAAGGCCTTCGCACAAGATCGACCTGGTGTTGCGTCAGCAGGCCTCGTGGTCGCTGTGGTGGCTCATAAGCTCCTGACCCGGCCGTATCCGTGGCTCAACCCGTTCAAAGGGCTGCATGCCGACGATGTCGACACGACCAGCGTGGCTGTGACGCTCTACCTTGGGACGGCCGGTGCCGCCGCCATTGTGGCCGGGCTGGCCGGCGTCATCCTGGTGTTCGTCATCGGGTCGCCAAGCCCGCGGCTGCGCCAGTTCAGGGACGCTGCTGGCGAGCCGCTACGCAAGACCTGGACGACGGTTGTGGCCGAACCCTTCGCTGCTACGTTTCTGGGCATTCTGGCCGCTATCACCCAGACAACATCGGGACGGACCGCCGCCCCCTGGCTCTTCGAACTGGCCATCGTGCTGCTCGTCCACGGCACGCTTCGGCTGCTGTGGCTGCTTCGCGAGATGGTCGCCATCGTCAGAGCCGACGACCACGAAGCTACCCGCGACGACAACAGGATCCCGCTTAACGAGCTATTTCGAGATTGACCACTTCATGCCTCCCGTCAGCCACAACCAGTCCCGTAACACGCGTATCACCTGGGGATGTAACCTTAGTCGATGCACCTTAACGACCTCTTGACCCTCATCATCTCGAGCTTAGCGCTTCTGGTAAGCGGGCTTGCACTCGGATGGAATATCGTGAACTATCTACTCACAGGCCAGAGGGCAAAACTACACGTAATGGCCGCCAAGCTAGTTGACCCCACCAACGGTAAGACGCATGAACCGGTTGTCACTATGACGGTCAGCGCGACTGGCCGGGTGCCCATCGAGGTTACAGGATGGAGCTTGAGCTTTCCTGACGACTCTCATCTTCATTCTGAGCTCGTGCGGTTACAGTATGGCCATCTCGAGGGTGTTCACTTGGGCGACGATCTACCCAAGCTCATTCAACCGGGCTGCAGTGGAACATTCATGTTACCTCGCGTGGCCATCGACGCCGCTGCAAAGCATTACAATTTTGACTTAAACAAAGGACACATTCAGATCTTTTTCGCTGCACGAAAGACGCTCCGAGACAAGAGCAGTATCGCGAAGCGAATTAGTTTGAAGCCCGACGCAGATAGCGAATGACTTGACTCCTGTCCGTTATCGCCCCATAATCCACTCCGGTAGGGCCAAGGGACACTAGGCAGTCTCCAAGCTCACTCTCATCATGGTGAAAGAAGCCTAGGAGTTGCCCCCCCCCCGCAGATTTACGGAAGGGGGCTACAGACTGCTCGTGGCCGAGTTTAAACAACCAGTCATGCACTGTGCGGAACACGAGCGCTTACGGGGGAGGATTCCCTACGGAAGAAACGTAAGCGGAGATCTCCATCCTATGGCAAAGTCACAGCCAACCCGACATACAAAACAAACAAAAGCAGAAAGCCAAGATCTACTCGGTCAAGCCGAGGTACGACCCGGCCACATGGAAAAAATCAATGTCGGCATGTACGAACAAGGCATGCTTGAGCCCAGGCTCACTCTCGAATTGACACCCAACATGCCAGACGTCATCAGTGCCACACTCGCACGGCTCGATCAAGGTGACCACTACACGCTGGTGTATCACGTGCAGAATTTTGGTGATGTGACGTGTTGGGTCGGGGTAAGAGCTACTGCAGCACCTGCGGATGGATATTGAACAGACATGTGTACCGCGCCAAGCTCAACCGGGTTCGAGGCGCCCCGTCAACCGCAACTAGCCTTCACACAACTTCCAATTCTCATCGGCTAGAGGAGCGCTATTCAGCTGATCACGAAGGCCCCGCCAGTTCGGCATGAACCTATCCATGAGCTTGGTAAACCGCGGGCCATGGTTACGTTCGAGGTGGTGCGTCATCTCGTGGACGACGATGTACTCCAGGCACTCCGGGTGCTTCTTGGCGAGCTCGACGTTGAACCAGATGTGCCCGGTCTCGCGGTTGCAGGAGCCCCACTTGGTCTTCATGCGCCTGATGGTCCACCGGGGTACCGATACTTTAAGAATCGGTTCCCACTTGGCGATTAGGTTCGGGATTGTTGCTCGCAGTTGCTCGCGGTACCACTGATCGAGCAGTTCGCGTCGTCGGTCGGCTGTGGTGCCCGCCGGAACGTACAATAGCAACCGCTCACCATCCGCCTCGAAATGAGCCCGCCCAGGACGTTCGATGACCTTCAGTCGGCGGCGAACTCCCCACACGTAGTGAGACTCGCCTGTGACCATCTCTCGCTCGGACTGGCGCGCCGCCGAGCGAAGTTGCTCGCGCCGTTGTTTGATCCACGGCAGCCGCTGGATCACAGCTAGCCGGACGTGCTCGTCGTCAAGCCGGTGCGGAGCAGCCACCCGAACGCGTCCAAGCGGCGGATAGACACCGATGTGCAGGTTCTTGATGTCCTTATAGATGACATCAACGTCGATGCCTCGGATGGTCAGGTAGGCACTAGCGGTACTCATGGCGTGCCTTTACCAGTTCAAATAGTTCATCGAGACGATCGAAGTCGTCAGGTAGTGTCCGAGCGATTGCGCGCTTGACCTTCTTCTCCTTGATCGGATTTCCCACCCACGAGTCTGGCTTGGTGTGCCGGATCGTCGTGTCGATCTCGACAGCGATCTCGGTTGACGGATAGAAGAAATCGATCAGGGCGCGGCGAGCACCGTTGTTGGCCCACTCCGGGTACTCGGTATCTGATTCGCCCTTGCCGAGCTTGGTCGCGTACTCCAGCAGCTTCGCGAGGTACTCCTTGTAGCCCAGGGCGCCCTGGCGCCGTTCTTCGAGGATGGTGTCGAGCAGCTCGGACATCTTGTCGTAGTACTTGGGGTTCATCGCGCGCTTGTCGATGATGAGCTTGCGCATGTTGTTGGTGATCGTCTCCGCCACCGCTTCGGGTTCCTTCTTGATACCCGCAGGAAGCTTGTCAAGCGCACCGGCCCCCATCTCGACGATCAGCTGGATAAGTCCGGCTTCCTCGAAGTTGGACACGACCTCGGAGGGCTTGGCGCTGATATAGGTGTCGAGCAGGTGGCGCATGCCGGCCTCGTACTGCTTGAAGTCGACGTCTTCGCCGGCCCCAAGCTTGACCTCGTCGCGCACGTTGGCGTAGTGGACGATCTCGTCCTTGATCGCAGCGGCTTCGGCATCGCTGTAGCCAGCGGCGCTCATCTCATTGGCGAGGTTGCCGTACGCGCGGGTCACAGCCGCGACGGCCTTGTAGAGCTCGACTCGCTTGGGCTCGTTAGCCTTGAGCTGATCGGCGTTGCCCTGCTCGCGGGCACAGAAGTACTGCTGATACTGTAGGGTGTTCTTTAGCGGTTCGACTGGCTCACACAGCGCACGGATCTTCTCCAGAGCTTCGTCGAGGTCTTCGCGGGCCTTCTCAATCCGGTCGGACAGCAGACCTTCGATGTCCTTCTTCTCGTAGCCCTCCAGGGCACCGCCGGTGTAGTTGGTGATGGCGGATTCAAGAGAGTTGAACAGGTCTCGGTAGTCGACAATGTAGCCGTAGTCCTTGTCCTCGCCATCGAGACGGTTGACCCGGCAGATCGCCTGGAATAGGCCGTGATCCTGCATCTTCTTATCGATGTACAGGTAGGTCGCACTCGGGGCATCAAAGCCGGTCAGCAGCTTGTCGACGACGATGAGCAGTCGCATCCGACCCGGATCGTTGACGAAGCGGTCCTTGACGTCCTTCTCGAACTGCTCGACCTTGGTCATCGCCTTATCGGCAGGCTCGTTGAAGTGGTCCGCGAGCATCTGACGGTAGATCTCGTACTGGCGCAGTCGCTCAGTGGCGCCGTGGCCGGAGTCCTCCTTGGCGATGTCGCCCGCCTGCGGCGCATAAGATGTGACGATGGCGCACTTGCCTCTGAATCCGGCCTGAGTAAACAACTCGTAAAACTTGCACGCCTGGTAGATGCTCGAACTGACCAGTATCGCGTTGCCACGGCCATCCGACAGGCGCGGCTTAGTCTCCATATCGAGCAGGATGTCGTTGACGATCTGCCGGGCGCGCGGTTCCGAGCTGACGATCTTCTGCATGGTGCCCCAGCGTTTCTTGAGCTCGGCGCGGGACAGATCTGTCATACCTCGGGTCTTGGCCTCGAACCACTTATCGACCTTCTCGGGAGACGTCAAATCCTGGTCGATGTTGCGTGCCTCGTAGCGCAGGTCGAGCACGACGCCGTCGGCCACACCCTCGTCGAACTTGTAGGTGTGGATGAAGCTGCCGAAGCGCTCGATGGTAGTGGCTGTGTCTGCCTTGAGCAGCGGCGTGCCGGTGAAGCCGATGAACATGGCGCCCGGCATGAGCGCCTTCATGGCGTCGTGCATCTTGCCCGACTGGGTGCGGTGAGCCTCATCGACGAAGACGAAGATGTTGCCCTTGGCGTGGAAGTCCTTGGGGACGGTCGTGTTCAGCTCTCGGAAAAACTCGCTCTCAGCCTGGTCGCGCGCAGCCTCATCCTCCGAGCCGCGGAACTTGTGCACCAGCGAACAGATCAACCACTCCTCGCTGGCGTTAAGGGTGGCCAGCATGTCGGCGCCGCTCTTGGTGCGGTAGATCGACTCGTTGACCCCGCGGAACACCTTCTCGATCTGATCGTCCAGTTCGGTGCGGTCGGTAATAAGCAGCACGCGGCCATCCGGCTGGTGCTCGCGGATCCACTTGGCCAGCCACACCATCGTCAGCGACTTGCCAGAGCCTTGCGTATGCCAGATGATGCCGCCCTCGCGCTTGGCGATCCGCTCTTGAGCGGCCTTGACGCCGAAGTACTGGTTATGCCGGCACGTCTTCTTCTGACCCGCGTCGAAGACCATGTAGTCGTGAACCAGCTCAAGCAGGCGCTCCTTCGAGCAGAGCTGGGTCAAGGAACGATCGAGCGGGTCGGCGATGTCAGATGGCTCGCGCCAGGCCAGCCAGTACTTCTCCGGCGTGTCGATAACGCTGTAGCGCAGGCCTTCCACGTCGTTACCAGCCATCACGAGCTGCACCGTCGTGAAGAACGACCGAATGAACTCGGGCCGCTGGTTCCCGTAGCTCTGCCGGATACCTTCAGAGACGGCGACCTTCGAGCGCTTGAGCTCGATCGTGCCGAGGGCGATACCGTTGACATACAACACGATGTCCGGGCGCTTGCCGTGCTGCCCGAGCACCGTCACTTCCTCGGCCAGGGCGAAGTGATTAGCCTCTGGGCGTGCCCAGTCTATAAGCCACACCGTCTCCGTCTGCTCGCCTACGCCTGGCTTGACCTTCACTCCATACCGCAGCAGGCCGTAGACGTCGCGGTTTGCCTCGTAGAGGTCACGACCCCCGCCGAGCGAAGCGTCGCTCTTCAGCTTGTCGACCGCCTTGTTGATCAGGTTGTCGGTGTAGCCGCGGACACGAAGATTCTGAGCCAGCAGCTCGACCTCCACGTTCGAGTTCCCGTCGCGGTACCCCCAATTACCCAGGTACTCATAACCCAGCGAGTCCCGGAAAAGCTCGATGACGCGATCTTGAGCTTTGCGCTCGGGTTGGCCCACGTTACTCATGACTCACCCTCCGCCCGCGCCACCGCCGCAGTGTCAACCCAACGAGCTAGCACGCTCAATGCGGCGAGGTACTCCAGCGCTTCCTGCTGACTCAGCTCCTGATCTGCTTCATGGCTCAGGGGATTTCGTATTCCCGCGAAGATGCCTTCGGCAAGATTCATCGCGCCGCGTTGGACCGACTCGTACGTCTTGCTTCCATCTGGTTCCATCCGCCGCAAACGTGCCTTACCCGCGGCTGGGCCATCAGTGGTGAAGGCTTGCTTGAACAAGTCAGTCTCGCTCGCATCACGCCGACCGACCTTGTTCTGAGTCTCAGCGTTCAGCTTCTTAATCGCACCTTCGACAGCTTCCCTGAAGTGACCGGATTGCCACAGGGAAGAGGCGCCGCTCCAGACCCAAGGGTGCAGTTCGGCGGCCGATAGCTCTGGCGCGTTCTCGCCGAGATTCTCGTCAAGCTCCTGCTTGCGGAGCAGGGCTTCACGCGCGCGTATCGCTGCTTCGCGATGGCCGGTCCATCGATTGTTGTGAGTGTCGTTGTATCTTGACGACCACCCGGGAATGATGCGATCGAGAATCTGTTCGACAACCTGAGCTTGCTTGGCGACCTCATCGTTCGGTGCAGCCGTGACGTTGTGCATGGTAATGAGGCCATTCCCGCTTGCGTTGCGCATTACCGTCTGCTCGATAAAGTTGTCCAGCTCTTTCAACGCCCACTCGGTATTCACGCCACGCCCTCCTTGACAGGGAGGCGGGTACGGCCAGTCAGAAGTTGCTGCATCATGCCCGTCTTCGTTGACCGTGCCTTGGTAAGCCGACGCTGCAGGAGTTCGATCTCGTTCTCAGCGTCATCGAGGACGCTTACGATCGCCTGCTGCTCATCCACCTTCGCAGGTAGATGCAACTTGAAGCCGCTGAAGGTGGGAAGTCGCAGTGAGTCGACGGTGGCCTTTACACTGTTCTCCATCGCGTGTGCGCCGAAGAACTGACGCATGTAGTGATAGACGAACCGGCCACTCACTCGCTCAGCGAAGTTGCTGATCTTGTAGACGCGCTGATGAACTTCGAACTTGCCGTTGATGTAGTGGAAGATCGAGCCGATTCCACCCTCGCCGGGCACAAGAATCGCCTTGCAGTCGTACGAGTACGAGTCGATCCTCTCAACTGTTGCCGACCGAACGAAGAACGGGTACTGGCCGTACGATTCCTTGTCCTGGTTATTGCGTGACCCAGTCTTGATACGCGCGATCTCTCCGAGACGAAAGTCAATCCACGGGTCACCGAAGCCGGGAAGGCGGGTCTTGCCAGTCAGGAGCTGCTGCATCATGGCCTGCTTGTTCGCCCGCTTCTTGGCGATCATCCGCTCCAGCATGGCAATCAGCGCGTCGACGTCAGAAAGGGCCACGGCAATCGTTCGTTGCTCATCGACGGGTGGCAGCGAGACATGCACAGTCTTCAGATCTCGCTGTCCGATATTTGCCCGGATCCCTCCCTGGCCGCGAGCAACAATCTGCTCGCGTACCCGGTTCGCTCTCAGCGCGTACTTCGAGTAGCCCCTATCAAGGTTGTTTGTCTTGGGCCGCGCTCGGAAGACGAAGCCGCCGAAGACGACCGGAGAGTCACCGAGATAGACCGATGCCAGCGCCACCTCATCTTGTGTCTCCGACGTCCGATTAAGAAGCACGTCGCCACATCGGACCTGGTACCTTGCCGCCAGAGACGACGAAAGCTTGATGCGGCCGGGGATAGCCGCTTCCATCAGGGCCTCGTTCTCGATTACATCAAGAACGTTGACGAACGGGATTCCTTCGCCGTAGGCCGACTTGTCGGCGTTGACGCCATTGCTGAATTCAAAGAGCTCGCCGAGCGTGAACGTGTTCCATCCAGACGGAACTGTCGCGAGCTCCATTACACGACCCCCATGTCCGCGAGATGCTTAGCCACACCGGTCTCCAGCTTTACGAGCTTTGCTTCGAGATTCGCCACTGTGTCTGCGTAGCGCTCGCCCAGCTCCTTGATACGGCGTACAAGTGCGAGCGTGAGCGACTCAGCCTCAGACGCCACGCGGCTGGTGACCGTTGCCTGCCACTTGTCGTCGAGCACAAGTCCCTTGATCTCGGGCAAAGTGAGATCGCTGTACTTCTGGAGGGTCGCCAGGTCGAGTGCGGCCTGGGCTTCCTTGGCGGCTTTCTTGGCGATGGCCTCGTCGTTGTACAGCGTGATCAGGTGCTTCAGCGCCTCGATCTCTTTCGGGTCAGCTCGTTCGTGCCTGGCTACTTTGAGCCGGGTGGAAGCAAGAGCCTTGGTGACCTTGCCGTCGTCCATCGCCTCGGCAAGCGGGCCGTCCTCGACCGCGTGCTCCTCGACGTACTCTTCGACAGCACGACTGACTTCCTCAGCGGCTGCATTCAGCATGTCGACCTCGGCCTGCTTGTCCGCAAAGTAACGAGCGACGACGAGCGCAGGTGGGATGAGGTCCATCTTGTACTTGGTGGCGCTGCGGCCCGACCCGACGACAAGGTCTGGTGTCTCGGAGAGCTTGCGCTCCTTGTCTTCGATGGTCTTGCGAGGCTTTGCCGCGTCGAGCCACCCGTCGTTCATGATGAGGAAGACGTCGTCGTGCATGACTCCGTGCCAGTAGGTCATGAGCTGCTCGTAGACGTCGTACTCGTCGAGCAGGGGTGTGTCCTTGAACCTGGCTAGTAGGTCGTCGCTTATGTGAGCGATCAGGTCCTTCGGGACAGTGTTGGCATCGAGCGCCTGCAAGATGGGCCGGCGCGCGGCGAACCAATCGTCCACCTGACCGCGCACATCGGTAGCGAACTTCTGGAACTCGTCGGAGTCCAGGATGGTCTGTTGTACCTCGGTCACGCCAACCGCCAGGTCGCTGTAGCCGGGACGGTTTGGCTTAAAGAGCACGGCACGAAGGCTCGGGAACGCTTCCCAGTACCGGTTGAGCGCGTCCAGATCGCGATCCGGGGTCCCTCCGTGCAGATGAGCATGAAGGTCCTGGATATCTTCCGGTTCGGAGGAATCGACATAGCGCGGGATGTTGAGGTTGTAGTTGTTTTTCGGATCGGCGATCTCGTGGAGCGGCACCATGCGCGAATAGCGCTCGATCTCGATCTGCTTGTTGAAGACATCGACGATCTTGTGAATGTCCTGGCTGCGGAGGCGGTTCTTGTTGCCGTCCCTGATGAAGCCCTTGGAGGCATCGATCATAAACACGCCGGTGCGTGCCTGGGCATTCTCTTTGTCGAGGATGACTATGCAAGCCGGGATGCCGGTGCCGTAGAAGAGGTTAGCTGGCAGGCCGATGATGCCCTTGATGTAGCCGCGGCGCAGCAGCTCCTTACGAATGCTGGCCTCGGCGTTACCTCGGAAGAGGACGCCGTGCGGCAAGATGACCGCGGCCTTGCCGCTGCTCTTGAGAGACTTGAGAATGTGCAGCAGGAAGGCGTAGTCGCCGTTCTTCTCCGGCGGCCAGCCAAACTCGAATCGACCGTATTCGTTCTCCAATCCATTGCCCCACGACTTGATCGAGAACGGTGGATTGGCGACGGCAAAGTCGAAGGTCCGCAGCTGGCTTCCCGTGATCAACTGCGGGCTGGTGATCGTGTCACCCTTGCGGATGTCCGCGTCCTCGTTGCTGTGGAGGATCATGTTCATCTTGGCCAGCGCCCAGGTGGCGTTGTCCTTCTCCTGGCCGTAGATGGTGATGCCCCGCGGCGCTTCATCGGCGACCTTGAGGAGCAGCGAGCCCGACCCGCAGGTGGGGTCGTAGACCGTGTGGTCCTGCCGAGTGCCCGGTCCGATGCCGATGACCTTGGCAAGTACGCGCGAGACCTCCGCCGGGGTGTAGAACTGCCCCTTCGACTTGCCCGACTCCGTGGCGAAGTGCCGCATCAGGTACTCGTAGGCGTCGCCGAGCAGGTCGTCGCCCTCAGCGCGGCTACCCCGGAAGTCCAGGTCGGCGAAGATCGTCACCAGCTTGGAGAGCCGGTCCTGCATCTCCTTGCCCTTGCCGAGCCTCTCCTCGTCGTTGAAGTCGGCCAGGTCGATGACCTTCTCCAGCCCGTTGGCTTCGGCGAGCCTGCCAATGATCTTGTTGATCTTGTCGCCGATCTCCTTATCACCCTTGAGAGCGACCATGTCGTCGAAGGACCCACCCGCGGGGACGTCGATCAAGGAGGTCCGGGCCTTGGCCTTGTCGGTAACGTACTTCACGAACAACAGCGTGAGGATGTAGTCCTTGTACTGACTGGCGTCCATGCCGCCACGCAGCTCGTCGCAGCTGCGCCAGAGCGAGCTGTAGAGATCCGACTTCTTGAGAGCCACTACCACGTCACCCCCTCACGTGCAGCGAGGTTGGCACTCACCCGCGAGCCCGCGGAGGGGTCTGCAGTCGATATGCCCATATGATCGAGTCCGTCCTTGATCTGCCAGTCAGTACCGCCATCACCGAGCGGTACACGTGCTCTGGATCCGCCGACGATATCGCCGGTCACCGACACTCCACGCCCCGCCACGCCGACTGAAGGTTCTCGGACGCTGACAGCGGGTGGCCTGCTGCTACGTAGATCGCCCAAACGGACAGTCCTGTTACGTCGAGTAGTCATGCCAAATACTCCGGGGCAGGTCTAGAGCCACCAGGAGGCAAACCGCGATAGCCATCAAGCCACACTACATTGATATCTCTTTTCATCGTCTTACCACAATTATAGAGCAATTGCCCAACGCGGAGAATACTGACTAGAGGATTAGAGACAATGGCGGTCACGGACGAACCCAGTACACCCAGGCTGGATCGTCACATCCGTCCGCTCAAGCATGCGTAGTTTCAAGTAGTGATGTATCGACATACGCGAACTGGGGCGGGCTGAGAATAACGAGACCTTGAACATTGCTGTCCTAATTGTATCGTAATGTTCAAGTCTGTATAGAGCTACTGAATCCTCCTGCTAAGCTAAAGACTCCTCCAGTTTGCGCAACATGCATATTTAATAACTGGTCATCCCGTTGCCCTTGTCCTCACCCACGAAGCCCCAACACCACCAATCGCTCATCCAGCTCCCTCACGGCTGCCGTATCCTGCCACGGCTCCAGCCGGCCACGGATGCTCTGCACCTTCTTGATCAGCCGAGCCGAGCGGTTCTTGGAGGCCAGCAGCGCGCCCTCCCCGATAAGCCGGGCTGCCTCCTCAACGTCCCCGGATAGCAGCCGGGCCGTTCCCAGGCGAAGCGTGCAGAAGGCCAGGGCACGCACGAGCGAGGGGTCGAACAGCTGGAGCCCCCGTTCAGCTGCGGCTGCCGCTTCTGCTGGCTTGCCCTGGCGCAGAAAGCAGTCGCTCTGGTGGCTGACGACCAGCCCCTCATGGAACCAGTAGACCGGCGACTCAGGAGGCCGCCGGCCAGCTGGCAACGTGACGCCAGTCAGTGCCCGGTCAAGCTCTGTCATGGATAACTTATGCTGACCGTCAACCGCATACGCTATGCCAAACTCGACAGCGGTGCAGGCCTGCAATAGGGGGTCATCGGTCTTCGTGCCGAGGTGCTGAGCAGCCGCAGCGTAGTCAATAGCGGCATGTGCCTTGCCCTGCTTGGCCGCGAAGTGACTCATCAGGCAAAGCGAGTAGATTGACATTTCAGTATTACGCGCGTCTTGGGCTGCCGCCCGGCCCTGATCGCAGTAGTGCATGGCGCTGGCTGGGTCTTCGAGTTCGAAGAAGTACGTGCCAATAGAGCTGGACATACTGCTGTAGACCGACAACAGTCGGGGGCGAAGCTCATCCGAACATTCGTCCAAGAGGGAATCCACCAAGTCGCGCTGGGCGATCGCGGTGTGCAGTACCGCCTGCGGCCCGAGAAGGTCCTCTTGCCGCTTGCAGTTTTGAAGCATCGTTTCAAGGTGAGCGATGGTCTGCTCATCGACCCGGCCGGGGGCAGCCATGACCTTGGACACACGTTCCTGCTCATCGCCGTCCAGGCTCATTATGTGTGCGGCAGCCACCGTAGTGGACAGCAATCCCAGCAGCCGCAAGTATTCCCGACGATCCATGGTATTTGCCCATTCACGGAGAAACGTTCGAAGCTGCTCACGAAGCTGCGTTCTCCACTCGATGGATACCGCCTGGGTTGGCGTACCCAAAATCGTCAAATACAAGAGCGGTCCGATGAGACCATCGGCTAGTTCCGCTCCCACAGCGGAGATCAGGCTCCCGAGCACCTCCTGTCCGGTCGGCAGCACCAGCCCGTTGCCGTTCAGGGACGGCAAAGAGCCTGTGTCGGCCCCTAGCTCCTGAGCGCGGGCCTGGGCGTCAGCGTACGCGTTGCTCAGCGTTGCTTCCTGGCTCTGAGCCTCGACGCTGCTTGCGGTGCTCTCCGTGAACACGCCGGGTGACCCTCGCCGACGCTGTTCGACCTGCTGCCGACCGACGGAGTCATCGACAGCACGATCAGGACCGCCCGCCTCGCAGTCTTCCTCTTGCACAGCTGCACACAAGTCATCAATACGCGGCTCATGCAGCAGCTTCTCGAGTCGTTCAATCGATACTTGCAAGCTGCGAGCAAGCTTGGGCCGGAGCCACGGTTGCGGGCTGGCCTCCTCGCTTTCCCACCGTCGAACGGTCGTCGGATCGATGCCCAGCTGCTCGGCAAGCCCCTCCTGCGTGAAGCCACATGTCTTCCGTCGCTGCGCCAGGCGATGCCGCTTGGCCACCCTTTCCGCCCCCTCCTTGATCTTCTATAACCCCTATTTCTCCAGGTCAGCGGCCTGGATGCGCGGTTTTCGCCCGGTTGCCACCGGAAAAGCGCGCTGTATCCGGCCCGCTACGGCCAGTTGGGTCGCAGGTTACGACCGAACTCCCCCGGCAGCAACGGAGGTAGGGGCGATGAACAGGCAAAACACGACTAAGGCGACGCTGCCCATGACCTGCTACTGGTCATGCTCGAACCGCTGGCGAGTACGTGCCACCCACGTGCTGGCTGAACCTACAACGCGGACCTCGATGTAGCGCGCCGTGCTGGTAGAGCAGAGTCTCGCGGTGATGTGACGTGTCATCTCAGGCCGGCAGAACTGGCGACGCTGGTATCCGGCGCCCGTCGCCAGTTCTGCCTTCCACTACACGTGTCCACATCGTGGCAGTTACTTCCTCGTTCTCGACGACGTCGAGGGTGGGAAGCGTGCCATGACCCCCGACGATCACCAGCTCCTCCACATGCTTGGCTATATCGACGAGGCGCTCGGTCGCTTCTCCGGCGGCATCGTCACCAACACGTTATCTGTGGCAGAGCAGCTGGATTTTAGCCACAAACTCATCGCAGCGGCCGGCCGCGTTCGCACGCGAGTTGAGAAAACGACCGTCGACCATAGGCTCCGGAGTACAAACGGTGATCCACCATGACCACCCGCCGGACATTGACCGTTAAAGGGCGGCAAGGTACTGACGTCACCGTTGTTGTTGAAACCTATCGCGGCAAAGTGTGGTTGGTCTCTGCTGATCCGCCATTCAGCGTGGAGGCCATCATGGAACCTAGCCAGGCTGAGAGCTTGGGTGATCTCCTGGCACGCGCCGCCAGAGACGCACGAGGTTCCACGAAAGACACCGCCACATGAAGCGCGGCGGTGCCATGCCGATGACCCGGCCGACGGGCTGGGTCTACCTCAAAGCTGATTGCACCATCCGCTGGCAACGTGGCGACCGTGAAGCCCACGTCCTCCGAGGAAACCAGGTCGGCAGCTGGACGATGGAGGGACTGCTGGGCAGGGTTCCGGTGTCTCCAGGTGGCTGGGTTGATCTCGCCCAGGTGAGGCTGATCGGCGAGAAGTGGATACGGGCCAGATGAGTATCTGGCAGGTCCGGCACCGGCTGTTCACTGAGCAGCTTGATGGCCTGCTCTACACCGAAAAGGCCGACTCGCTCGATGAGGAAGTACTTCGGCTTACTGCCGCTGCCCGTGTACTGCTCGCACAACACCAAGTCGACAAGCGGGGCCGGTGTCAGCACTGCTATTCACGATCACGCTGGTGGTGGTTGAAGCGTCGGAAGACGTGCACCGTGCATAGTGCCTTCGCTGTCGCAATGAAGCAGCCGCTGGATGCGGTGTGGGGGTGGGTGGAGGATTGGGGACGCAGTAAGCCTTAACTGTCGGCGCCACGCTGCGGGTAGGACGCCAACTCTTCCGTCTTGCGACACTGTGCACTCCGGGACATTCTCGACGTCCCACAAAGATAGACTTCTCTCGTATTGTATAATGATCTTGATTGACGATAAGACTTTGTCAGAATACATGAAAGAAGTGGAGGTGCCATGAGGCTGAATATATTCGCTATACCATCTGCTGAAACTGACGCCCTAAAGACGAAGTTAGCCGCGAGCCAAATGGAAGTGATCAGAGAGGTTAGCCAGGACGGGTGGCATGGGGAATTCTACTACTCCACCGAGCCCATCCCTGGAGATGCGCTTTGGGCCGAGGCGTATAGAGACTACTTCACTGAGATCGGAATGCCGACTAACACAAGTTACTATGCAGTCTTTTTGTTTACCCAGGGAGACCAATGCTTCGCACTAAGTTACGGCAAGAGTCATTTTTACTTAAGGCCTCACTGCGACTTCGATTTCGGGATCGAGCTAGCCAAGAGGATCGCAGACGAGGGGGACATCAAACAGACTGCATCGAAGAGGTTCCAAGGAAAGAAGAAGAAAGACATCAAGAGCTTTGCGACAAATACAACATTAGATGTGGAGAGTGGTGAATCGGTTGACTACCTGCAAGCAGCAGTGACGGGACCGCACCGTGAGACTTTCGGCAAGACTGGAAAATTCGGTGCATCTGCCCTGTTGTCGCTGGACATAACACCGTCAGATATTGGATCCTTATTAAGTCAGATCGAAGCAGAGTTGGCGCGCGATTCCCGTTTCAAACTTCCTCGAACAACCATCATCCAGGATGCAAGTGAGATCAGCCACTATGATGAACTGCTCATCACTGAACTGACATCCCCAGTTGGTACAACTGATTTTATGCATAACAGCTACGACTTGTACGGGATTGACTTCGTGTTCTCGAATGATGGCTCCTTTAAGTTGCGGTGCCCGGGTTACACCGAAGCCGCCTTCGAGGAGTTGGGTATTGAGGATTTGAAGGATTATATAGCGTCAAATAATATTCCCCGAGAGGACACCCTGAGAATCAAAGTTATCCATGAACACGAGGGGCGCCCGAAATACACACAGAAGATCAAGCAGGTGCTTGACTTTATCGTGGACACTGAACGAGTACTACTCAGTAACGGTCACTGGATGCGCTTCAATCAGGACTATCTGGAGTTCTTAGATGAGTATCTAGAATCAATCCGCGTCGAACAAACAGAGTCAGAATTTCTGCATGTCTATCACACGGAACCAGAATTCAACCAGTCACTGCAAATCCGCGATGCCGGCTACACTGTCGCAGACAAAGACTTCTCTATATTTCGAACTCGAGCCTCAACTCCGATCGAAGCTTGGGATCTCAAGAGGGGAAACTGCGTCTATGCAGTAAAATTTGGCACTCCTCAAAAATTAGGATATGTATGCGATCAGGCGACGGCAGTGCTCGAACTACTTCGCAATAGAGCCGGGGTCAATCAGGTGCCCAACTTTGAACGGTATTGCTTATGGCTGGGCTATAGAAGCAAGAGTGATCTTACAAGTATCACGGAGAGTGGTTCCATCATCTTAAAACAGAAAATTGAGACATGGGCGCGGAAGGCTCGCGAGCTTGGCATCGAGCCTGTGCTCAATCAGCCGAAAAGTCTCACCGAGCTGAGGGGTTACGCGCCACCGGAGCCCTCATCCTCACCCCAGCCCGCTTCAGCGCCTTATACACCGTGCTCGGGCTGGCTCCTAGCTCTCGCCCGATCCGCTGCGTACTCCAGCCTTGCTCGTAGAGTTGCTGCGCGTGAGCGACCACTGCGACTGTCATTTTGACTGTCGGCCGCTTCGCTACCTTGGCTCGTTCCAGGTGGCGACTAACGGTGTTGCGATCGAGGCCGAACTGCCGCGCCAGTGCCCGCATCGTCTCGCCGCCGCAGTACGCCTCCACCAACTTGCCGACCTCAGCAGGCGACAGGAGCCGGTTCTCCTTGACCGCCAGACGGACCAGGCTCGGGTCCTCCGCGCTGGCTTGTACCAGGCTGGGCTCCTGCACGTTGGGCTTGACCTGCATCTTTGCAAGCCCACCGTGCTGATCAAGGGCTGTGATCAGCCGCAACAGGGGTGTGCTGAGGTTCGAAAGCGAGTCAGATAGGTGCACCAAACCTGCTTTTCGAACCCGCGATCAATCGCACGGTCGCGGGTGGCCCGATCACCCACTGCAAGACAGCGCGTTCCGTGCCGTGCAGCTCTCGGATCAGAGCCGGTACGGCAGACGTGAGGGCAGCGGCCGTGTCCAGCCGCAGCGGACAAGCGTGAGCCGGGGCAGCTGGACGCGCAGTCGCGCGGCACACTGCGGCTGAGCCGCACATCGGTGCTGAGCAGCCAGCCCACCCGCTTCGGCGTCAGCCACACCTCGAAACAGATGACCGGCGTCAGCCGCTGCCAGCCCCGGCGAGAGCGGCCGGCCAGAACCCGGACCGTCCGGGTGACGTTGGCCAGTTCGGCATCCGGTGGGGGAAATACGTCGAACCAGTTAGTTCAGGCATCGCGCGTCTCCTGGTCGGTGGTGTCGGCGCGCGGCGCTGGTAGTACCTCTGGCGGGTTGTCTGTTGGCGGGATACTTGCCTGCTCAGGGGCGGTCGCCTGTTGCTCGCGTTGCCCGCGCGCCAATGCGATACAGGCCCGGCCGAGCTTGCGCAGCGCCGGGTGCAGCACCAATGGCGACATCATGCAGACCGGCAGCCCTCACTGCGTCCAGTACCCGGTCATCCCGACTCTGGGGCCTTGAAGATCACTAAAAAGGGATGTTCGCCATCCGGTATGCCAGACAATGCATAAGCGTATCCACCCTCTGGATATGCCTATTCACCGGATAACGGGGCGAGGCAACGCTCCCCCTGCCTTTCTGATCTTGAGACGCCCGTTACACTCCCCGAAATCGGTCAGCACGGGGAGGGAACGCGATGGGATCGAAACGGGCACAGCAGTACTATTGCCGCTGCGGCACACGCCTCGCGAAAGACAACACTGAGCGCCAGTGCGCCCACTGCCAGCGTGAGTCACGGGATAAGCTCATCACCCCACCCGAGGTACCGCCTGAGTTCTGTCAGACCGCGCAGTTCGAGGAAGCCTTCGCCGCTCAGCACATGGGGCGGGTCTCCCGGGCATACCCGCATGCACCCTTACCACTACACGGTCTACGGCCCGTACGGCATCTCCCAGACCCTGCTCGGTCAGTGGCTCGGCCTGCGCCAACCGCAAGTCAGTCGGTTCGAGACCGGACCGCCGCTGCAACTGCTCGACACTCTGCAGCACTGGGCACGGGTACTGCGCATCCCGCCGGAGCTGCTGTGGTTCCGGCTACCAGAGCAGACGGGACAGCTGCGCACGCTGGAACCGACAGACAGCAGTCTCGCGGTGGGCAGATCAAACGGACTCATCGTGCCTGCTGAGTCACAGGCCAACGGCGAGCAGGCTGTCTGCGTCCGAACGGCGAGCACGCGGATGATCCCCTGCACGATCCTGTACTCGTGGCCCCCTGGAATCACCGGCGTACCGTCGAGGTGGCAATGTTGCTGAGCGGTGTTAGAGGCCGGGTGAAGCGCCGCGTGTTCTTGGCCCTGACCGGGCCAGCGTTGACGGCTCCGGCGCATCAGTGGCTGGTGCACGAGCCGGAGCCCGTGGTGTCCGGGCTGGCCGGGGGTCGGGTCTCGGCCAGAGTGGTCGATCGGCTCCCAACTATGATCGCCGAACTGCGGGCAATGGGTGACGCGGCTGGCGGTGATGATGTGCTGTCGCTGGCTCAATATCATTATGGCTGGGTTGCTGGCCTCCTGGATCGGGCCTCCTACGATGACGCTACAGGCCGCAAGCTCCATAGTGCGCTTGCTGAGCTGGGACAACTGTGCGGCTGGTCGGCGTACGATGCCGGGGACTTCGGGCTGGCGCAGCGCTACAACATCGCGGCCCTGCGGGCCGCCCATACTGCTGATGACCGACCCCTCGGCGCCCACATCCTGGGCGAAATGGCTTACCAAACCACCCACCAAGGGAAACCTCCCGAGGCCATCACGTTCATCGATACTGCCTTGGCTGGCCCGCGAGGGCAGCAGACACCACGACTCCTCGCCCAGCTGCACATCCAACGGGCTCATATCTTCGCGGCCATGAACGACACCCCAGGCTGCACCGCGGCGATCTCCCAGGCCCGCACCCACGTCGAGCAGTCCCCGATGGACGATGACCCCTCCTACCTGTATTGGGTGAGACCGGCAGAGATCACATCCAGCGCCGGTGAGTGCCTGCTGCAGCTGGGTCAGGCTGATCGAGCAGCGACCTTGATCGATGAGGGCATTGCCATGTTCGACGCCCCCTTCGACCGTGACCGGCAGTACTACCTGACCCACCTGGCCGAGGCCCGGGCTCGGCCGGGTAAACAGCGCGACCTGGAAGCCGCTGCTGGGAAGGGCATCGAAGCAATCCAGCTGGCTGAGAGCTTGTCCTCGACGCTCAATGCTAACCGTATCCGCAGCCTCACCCGACAGTTGAAGCCGCACGCCCAGGTTCCGGCGGTGCGGGCGTTCTTGGAGCGGGCGGAGGGGGTTGTGAATGGGCAGACAAACTGACACATTAACCCTCCTCCTGCGTACGCAAGAATTTTTCGTTACCCATCTTTTGAGCTTCTGTAAGGCGGGATGCGACGGAAGTAGCCTGACGTCTGTTACGATGTCAACATCGCTGCCAGAATCATTTATATCTGATTTGTAGATTTATCTCGGAGCGCTCGACGATGTCAACGTAGGCATCCGCGATGGTGTCCAGCTCATCGAGAAGTCGATCAAGATACGAGCGAGGGGCATGCTTCGTCGCCATCGTGCAATACGGTCATTCGCGATGATCCTTCCCGACGCCATGAAGGCCATCCAGGCATTGAACTCGGCCACGGAAGGAGGGGGCGTGCCGTTGGCCACGCTCGGCCTTGTCCACCTGCGCGCGAGCCAGCTCAACGGCTGCAGTTCCTGCGTCGACTCGGGCACCCGGCACGCCAAGAAGGCGGGCGAAACCGACGAGCGGCTCGTCGCGGTGGCGGCCTGGCGGGACGCGCCGTACTTCACCGACGCCGAACGCGCCGCGCTGGCACTCAGCGAGGCCGTGACCCGGCTCAGCGACCGGGCCGACCCGGTACCGGACGAGATCTGGGACGAGGCGGCCCGGCACTACGACGAGCAGGCCCTCGCGGCCCTGATCCTCTCGATCGCCACGACCAACCTCTTCAACCGCCTCAATGTCACCACCAGGCAGGTAGCCGGCGCCTGGGGCTGAGCCGCACCTGAGCAGCACGTGAGCGGCGCGGTCATCGTGACCGTACGGAGAGCTCGACGGTCACGACCCGGATCAGGTCTGTGGCCGACCGATGTTGACCATCCAGCCGATGCCGAACTGGTCCACGCACATCCCGAACTCATCGCCCCACATCTGCTTTCCAGCGGGACTGACACGGCGCCGCCTGCGGACAGCTTCTCCCAATAGCCGCGCAGCTCGTCGGCGTCGTCCCCGCTCAGGCTCACCGCGATGTTGGTCCCCGGGTTGTACTCCATCCCGGGCGGGGTGTCGGCGCCCATGAGCGTGAATCCGCTGTCGGTCTCCAGCATGCCGTGCATGATCTTGTCGGCGTCCGGCGAGTCCTGCACGCCGAACTCACCGAAAGTGTTCAGCCTCAAGCTACCGCCGAAGACGCCCTGATAGAACTCCATGGCCTGCCGTGCGTCACCGGCAAAGCTGATGTAGGGGGTTCTCCCACACCATGACCGGCAACCCGGCCGCCCCTGGCTCGAGCGTCCAGATACTTGGGTTACAGGGTGCGTTCCAGGTGCTCGGAGAGGATG
Organism: Pseudonocardiaceae bacterium; assembly: GCA_050699435.1. Lineage (GTDB taxonomy): Bacteria > Actinomycetota > Actinomycetes > Mycobacteriales > Pseudonocardiaceae. Next base: position 20,154 of record JBOHGM010000017.1, read on the forward strand.
CAGATGAAGCGCGACGGGTCGGCCAGTTCGCCACCCTCGGCGAGTAGAGCCATGCCGTAGAGCAGTTCGGCCGTGTCCGACAGGCTGGTGCGGTCTGCACGCTCGCCGTAGGCGTTGTGCAGCCTGGTCACCAGCGGATGGGTGGGATTGAGCTCGAGACTGCGCTTGATCTGCGGCAGTTCCTGTCCCATCGCACGGTACATCTTCTCCAGCGTCGGGCTGAGGTCATACGTGTCGCCGACGATACAGGCGGGTGAGGTGGTGAGCCGTGAGGAAAGCCGCACCTCCTTGACGTCATCGCTCAGTGCCGTAGTCATCCAGGCCAGCAGGTCGGCGAAGTCCTTCTGCCGCGCCTCGGCGATGCTTTTCTCTTCCTCGGTGTCGAGGTCGACCTGTCCCTTGGCGATCGACTGGAATTGCTTGCCGTCGAAACCGGGAACGGCCTGGACCCACATCTCGTCGATCGGGTCGGTGAGCACGAGCACCTCGAAACCCTTGGCGCGGAACGCTTCCAGGTGGGGCGAACTCTCGACGCTGGCCCGGGACTCGCCCGTCATGTAGTAGATGTGCTGCTGGCCCGCTGTCATCCGCTCCACGTACTGCCCCAGCGTGGTCTGCTGTGCCGCGTCGTGGGTCGAATCGAACGAGGCGATGTCGAGGATCGCGTCGCGGTTCTCGACATCGTCGAGCAGCCCTTCTTTGACCGCGCGGCCGAACTCCCGCCAGAACGTCGCATAGGAGTCGGCTTTGCCGGTCATCATCCTCTTGACACTCGACAGCACCTTCTTGACCAGACGGCGGCGCATCAACTGGATCTGGCGGTCCCGCTGCAGGATCTCGCGAGACACGTTCAGCGACAGGTCAGCCGCGTCGACCACGCCTTTCACGAAACGCAGGTACCCCGGCATGAGCTCCGCGCAGTCGTCCATGATGAACACGCGCTTGACGTAGAGCTGCACCCCCCGCTTGCGCTCCCGCATAAACAAATCCAGCGGCGCCTGGGACGGGATGAACAGCAGCGCCTGATACTCGAACACCCCCTCCGCCTGCACGCGGATGGTTTCCAGCGGGTCGCGCCAGTCGTGGCTGATGTGTTTATAGAACTCGGCGTACTCGTTGTCGGTGACCTCACTTTGCGGACGGCCCCACAGCGCCTTCCGAGAGTTGATCGTCTCGGCTTCGGCCCCGTCCTCACCGGCCATCCGCACCGGCCACGTGATGAAGTCCGAGTACCGCTTGACGATCTCGGTGATCTTCGCCGTGGAGGTGTAGTCGTCAAGATGCTCCTCCGCGTCCTCCGGCTTGAGGTGCAGGGTGACCGCGGTGCCCTGCGTGGCGTCGTCGCTCGGCCCGATCGTGTAGCTGCTCTCACCGCTGGATTCCCACCGGACGCCTTCGCTCGACCTTCCGTGCCGCGTCACGAGCGTGACCTTGTCGGCCACCATGAAGCTGGCGTAGAAGCCGATGCCGAACTGCCCGATGAGCTCATGCGAGGCGGCCGCGTCCTGCGACTCCTTCAGCTTACGCAGAAACTCCCCAGTCCCGGACTTCGCGAGCGTACCGATCAGCCCGACCACCTCGTCCCGGGTCATCCCGATGCCGTTGTCACGCACCGTGAGCGTGCGCCGCTCCCGGTCGACCTCGATGGCGACATGCAGATCGCCGGTCTCCGCCTGCAAGTCCTTGTCCCGAAACGCTTCCAGCCGCAGCTTGTCCAACGCGTCGGAAGCGTTGGAGACCAACTCCCGCAGGAAGACGTCCTTGTTCGAGTAGATCGAGTGGATCATCAACTGCAGCAGCTGACGCGCCTCGGACTGGAACTCGAGCGTCTCAACTTGCACGGTCACATGCTTCCCCTTCAATCAGACCACCCACCAGCCCTGAATCGTACCGATGCCACAACCCAAACCCGGTACCAGCCCCGGGGCCGGGACCCCGAGCTGCCAGCGAGCGTCCCAGCATCGACCAGGCACTGGCCCGCCTGCACCATCTCCGGACCTACGGGCCGTCCCCACGCGCGTTCTCACTGCTCCGGCGGTTTACCGAGGACGGGCATCGGATCCAGCGTTACCGAGACCGGCCTGGTCGGGCATCTCGACCGGCACCGGTTGCCGCACGACCCGGTCGGTCAGAGGCGGAGGCCGTCGAGCAGGTGAGCACGTGGATCAGTGAACACGTGTTCGGTAGAGCGCTCCTAGCCAAGTTCTCGGGCACGGTGCGGGTCATCGCTCCCCGCGGTGCGGAGTCGTCGGTGCTCGCGCTGCACCGGGAGCGCTATGAGCTGGCCAAGACCGTGCGGACCATCGCCGCGAAGTCGCGCAAGGCGATCGAACTGCGGGTCCTGCAGTATGGGGTGACGCGCGAGCGGCTCGCCGAGGCGGTCGGCCGACCGTTCTCGCGGACGACGCGGACGCCATGGTGCGGGTGTGGAGTCTGGACGCACACCGTGAGATCGGGATGAATGTGCCCACCAGGTTCGCCTCCGAATTGCCGCCACATGGACCGACTCCGGCACCGGCGAAACCTACGACCTGACGGATCCGATCATCGATGACGGGGGTTCACCATGGGTCTACGTCGACTTCGACGGCTTCGAACCCATCCTCGCCGAGCCCGACAGCCTCGGCATCACGCTCAACCTCCGGGATGTCGATGACGAGTACGGCCTCAGCAACATCGTCACACCTCCACGTCGAACCGAGGATCAACAGTAGGCCACGCAGACACAGCCGCAGAAAGGGTCAGGTCGACAGCATCCCAGCACCCCTCGATTCACTCGGCGGAGCGTTATCAACTACCTGGCGAGCGGAAACGCGCTCAGACGACGCACCTCGCCGTTCACCGGGACGTGTCGAGGTACTCCTTGGCCAGCCGCTTAGGCGCACGAGTGAGCCACGCATCGACGATCAGCTCGTCAAGTTCGGCCACGCCGATCCGGTCGAGGCGCACCAGGATCGCCGGGTAGCCGTCGAAATGCGGGGTGGTGAAGAAGACGTTCGGGTCATCGGCGAGCAGCGCCTGCTTCACACCGACGTCTGCCACGCGGGCGGCCAGGATCGGCCCGTCCGGCGCTGCGTCGGCGAGAGCTTCGACATCGGCTCGCCGAAGCGGTCGTTCCCACACGAATCCCTTGTCCTTGACCCGCCACTCGACGGTACCACGCGAGGACCGTTCGCACGTCCCAGGCAACGCCAATGCGATCGAGCGAACATCGTTCCAGGTGGCCACAGGCATAATCCTAGGTGGGACGACGTTCGGGCGGCACTATTTCCATGAACGATCGCCCATGATCTTGGCGGTTGTCTTCTCGGGGCCGCGGACGACTTGGCGTGGGCCGCGATCTTGCTGGCACACTGTGTGGCGGCGGACGGAGGAGGCGGTGCGGGCGCTGGCGATGTTACCGAAGGCTCAGCTGCACCTGCACCTGACGGGAGCGATGCGGCCGTCGACCTTGCGGGAGCTGGCGCAGCGCGCGGGGCTAGCGGTGGCGCCTGCGTTACCGATCGGGGTCGGCAGCTGGGCCGATTTCCAGGCGCGATACGACGCAGCGCGGTCCGTGATCCGCAGCGCTGCGGACGTCGTGCGGGTAGTTACCGAAGCCGCCGACGATGACGCCGCGGACGGATGCGGCTGGCTGGAGATCCAGGTGGATCCGACGTCGTACAGCTCGGTGCTCGGCGGGGTCCGCGGGACGGTGGAGGCCGTGCTGGCGGCCGCGGCACAGGCCTGCATCCCGACCGGAGTGGTGGTCGCGTCGAGTTGGGCACGCTCGGGAGATCATGCGCTGGGGCTGGCGCAGCTAGCCGCAGAGTATGCCGACGACGGCGTGGTGGGGTTCGGGCTGTCCAACGACGAGCGATTGGGGCAGGTAGCGCAGTTCGAGGCGGCTTTCCGGGTAGCCGCCGAGGCAGGATTGCTGGCAGTGCCGCATAGCGGGTTCTACACCGGTGCTGACCACGTCCGAGACTGCGTAGAACTACTGGGCGCCGGCCGGATCGGGCACGGGACTTCAGCGGCCGCCGACCCCGCTGTGCTAGAGCTACTGGTGCGCCGCCAGGTGGCGCTGGAGGTGTGCCCCACGTCCTACCCGCCGTTCGGAGTGCACGAGCTCTCCACGGTGCCAGTGCCGGCGCTGCTCGACGCCGGCGTACCCGTCGCGCTGGCCAGCGACGACCCTCTGTTGTTCAGGACCGGTCTCGCGGGACAGTACGAGATCTGCCGCGACATGCTCGGGCTCACCGACCATCAACTCGCCGACCTCGCCGAGCACAGCATCCGCTGCTCCGCCGCACCAGCAGGGATTCAGCAGGAACTACTGCGCGGCGTACGCAACTGGTTGGCATTCGGGCCTTCGTCCGAGCCAGCGCCGCATTCCGTCCGCTAATCAGCAACCCACCCGACACTCCACCACCCTGACCAGGGGAAACACCTGAAAGACTCCCTTGTCAAGCGGCAGTTCCTGTGGGTGATCTGGTGGTAGCCTACGAGTTCGGTGTCGTTACATCTGCCGGATGATATGAGTGGCGAGTCGACGCCTGCGGGCTCGGGAGGCGCGTTTGGTCTTGCCGCTCAATCAGTGCGGACAACCGGTCCAGGCTGGCGACCGCCAGCACGAAATAGTGCCGGCGTACGCACAACATCCGGACGTGCTCGATCGGCCCATCTGTGCTGGGCAGCACGAAGCGGTCGCTGATTTCGGCGACCTCCCTACAGTCCGGGCATGCGGCGAATGAATGAGTGGTCATGCTGAGCCCTCCCTGCGCGGTGACCGGTTCGCCCGGTCGCGGTGCGTGACAGGTGCCAACGTCGTCATGCGAGCCACGTCTAGCTCCCGCCACACCGGCTGTCCCTGCAATGACAGAGCGCCGCGCCCCACCCCTGATTCAGCTGCCTGCTGTGTCGCTCATCAAACAGGTGCCAGAGGCCGCGGTCGGGCACGTCATCGGCAAAGCTCAGGGTGGCTGGCGGCCGCTGGCAAAGCCGCAACGAGGCACTGTCGCGTGACGAACCACACAGCTCAGGCAGGCTTAGTGGTCGGCGCCGGAAGTCCGTCGGGGGTTGGTCAGGGGGTGGGGGGATGGTTTGGTCGGCTGTCGGGGCAGCCGGGTTCGTGAGCCGATGCCGGTGCGAGGCGGTCAGGTGAGCGAGGTTCGCTCTTACCCGGCGGCACCGGTCGCTGGCGGTCTTCGGGACGCACTCGGCTGGGCCTGGGAGCTGTCCCTGGCGCAGCCTCACTGCGGGAGCCGCCGTGCCCCCCCGGGCTGTCACGTCCACCCCCCGGGGGGCGGGCACCGTCATGATCATGGGCCGGGCACCCCCCGGACTGGGCACCCCCGGACCGGGCACCCCACGCGAGATGCCCGCCGGTGCCGGCACCCCACGCGAGACGGCCCGCCGGTGCCCCCACGCACTGGACGCTGGTGTCAAGGCGGGCAGCGCTGAATCACGGGTACCCGTTCCTCGACTACTCGTCCGAGACTGCCCTGACGGCTGATGCCCAGCTGATGGCGGCGTACGCCGCGCAGGCTGGCGCCCCCGTCCCTAGCACCGCGTGGCCGGGTCCCCGGCACGCGCTGCCCGCCGGCCGGTTCGTCACGGGTGTTCAGCAACCGCCCGGTGTCGACCTCCTGGCCGGCTGGTTGCAGATCGCAGCGGGTATCATCCGGCTGCGGCAGCTACCGCACTCCACGATCGCTTACCGGACCAGCCCGTCGGGCGGTGCCCGGCACCCGACCGACCTGGGCGTGCGCCTGGGTGCGGGCTGGCCTGAGCAGGTCCGGGGCGGCTGGTGGTACGACCCGCTCGCGCACGCCCTCGTACCCGCCGGCGACACGATCCCCGAACAAGCACTGGGCGCGCCGACGGATGCCGTCTTCGCAGTCACCAGCCATGTCGCCCGCGCGATGTGGCGGTACCGGGACGTGCGCGCATTCCGGCCCGTCCTGATCGACGCCGGACACGTCGTCGAGACACTGATTTGCGCGATCTCCGCCGCCGGCTGGGACGCCACATGGCATCCCGCGCCGGGATTCGTCGACGACGCCGGACAACTCGACCCGGTCCTCGGTTACGTGGTCGCCAGCGAGGTCACCGGGCCCCGCAACCTGTCGACCGACCAGCACCGGCCGGAACCCGCGGAATCACCCGGTGGAGCGCTGCGTACCAACCCGCTGATCTCTGTCTCGATCACGGCCACGGACGTGCGCGCGGAGAACCACCAGCGCGGCGGAGCCCACCTGGTGGTCACGTCCGCCATGCTGGACACGCTCGCGTACGCGACGCCGAATTCGCGCGGCGACCGGCCGACGACCCCCTCGGAGATCGGCGGCGCCACCGGTGTCGATATCGCAGCAGTCGAACGCCTAGTGCGCCACGGTCTTTTGCTCGGCGAGGCCGCGGGTGACCGGCTCTGGCGACTGGCCCACCCCTGGTTCCGGCACGACTGGTTCCTATCCCTGCTGGCGCATGCGCAAGAGTCCTCCGGGGCCCTGCGAGAGCGCCGGGCGAGGCCCGATCGCCGGTCTGCCACCGGATCTGCCGGCTGCACTGGACCAGCGGCGTACGTGCCGGGCGCTGACCGATAAGGCGCTACCGGTGGCCGCGATCGAGCGGCTACTAGCGACGGCGCAACTCGCCCCACCGGGCGTCCGAGTGGTCCTGATCCTTCGACAGGACGGCGCCGGGCCAGGACGCGGCAGCTACATCCTCGACGCTGGCGAGTGGCCTCCGACCCGAACCCCAATGCCGTCCGAGGATCGGGTGCGCAAGGCGGCGAGTGGCCAGCCATGGGCATCCGGATTCGACGCCGTGTTCTGGCTGATCCCCTCCCCGGACGACCAACCCGGTAGCTGGGAAGCGGCCCTGATCGACTGCGGCCGGCTCGCGCAACGCCTCGCCCTGGTGGTTAGCGCCGATCCGAGGATCGGCGTCTTCCAGAGCCCGGCCTTGATTGACGAGGTACTGGCCGACATCCTGCTGCGGCACAGCTCGATGGACGGCGCGTACCTGGTCGGAGTCGGCGTCGCACGGGATCGTCCGCACGATGCCGACTGGATCTTCCGACCGTCGCAGGGCATGGTTCCGGCCGGCACCGGATCGCCATGACCTCGGTTCGCTGGCGGCTACGGGAGGTCCGCCCTCAGGTCTGGTGGGCGGTTGACGAGGACAACGGGACGGCCTATGGCCTGGACGACGCCGTGGCGAGCCGGTTGTGGGCGCGGGAGGACCTGCTGACCCAGCCGCTAGCGCTCGCCGTCCGCGCCGCCAGACCGGCGGACTCATCGCCGTCGGGCTCGCCGCACGGCACCTTCGCTGACCTGCGCTTCGTTGGCCTGACGGTCCGGTACCGTAGCGACGATCCGGCTTTCGTCGGCCGGGTGGCCGGTGACTTCGCCGGCGCACACGCTCGGCTGCGGACCTCGCCGGACGTGATCGTCGAGCTGTCTGGCGGGGTGAACCTCGACCGGCTACACCGCTCGGTGGACGGCCACCGGGCCGGCGTCACGATCCGGGCCGCCAGCGAGGGGACGAGCGGTCCTGGTTCTAGCGATCTGCCGATCGTGCCGCCGCTGCAGCACGCACATTTCACCGCTCGGTACTGCACTGCGCGACCCCCGAGGGGAAACTGTCCGCGCTGCTGTCGATCGGCCTGATGCGCGTCGGCGACTGGCCCTTCCGGCAGGTGCCACCCACCCACCTCGGCTTCCAGGACTACCCGCGTTCGGCCAGGGTGTACCGGCTGTGCCTGCGCCCGCACGTCCCGCCGACGCCATCCGCCGGCTGGGACCCAGTGACTAGCCCGCTGCGAACCCGTGTTCCGGGCGGGATTGCCGTCCTGGACATCCGCGGCGCGGAGGTGTCCTTCGTCGCGGCGGGCACGGTGTACGAGGCGACGGAACCGCTGGTGCGCATCCTCGGGCGCATACACGCCGCCGACGGAATCAGCGCGCTCGACGTCGCCGAGGCCACCGGCATTCCGAAATCCTCGTGCATCCCGGTGATCGACGAGCTGCTGACTCAGGGCCTGGTCCGGATCTAGGCAGCCGACGACATGAGGCGGCGCTGCGTGCGGCGATCGCTGCGTGCTCGGCGGAGGTGCGCGCGGAGTACAGGACATCCCAGTGAGCCAGCGGTACCGGCTGCGCATCGACGACACTCGCGGGATCGTCGAGGTCACCGCGATCCGCCACCGCTCCGACGCTTACCGGACCTGACCGCACACGACGGGAATTGAACCTGACGGTTCGCCGCGAGTTGGCAGCGGCTGAGGCTGGGCACGAGGTGCACCATTTCCGCAAGCGGGTCGAGCCCAAGCTGGTGGCGCAGATCGCCTGGGAATTGCTGGCCGATGCCGACCGGTTCACCCGGTCCCCGGCGATCGCGCCAAGCCAACCCGGGAGCCGACGTGTCACTCGGTGAGGAATGGGTGCAGGGTTCGCGGAACTTCTGCAACAAGATCTGGAACGCGACCCGATTCGCGCTGATGAACGACGCCAAGCCCCCGCCCGCCCGCACCGAGGACGGCGTCACCGGTGTGATACCGGAGTGGGAGACACTGTCCACCATCGATCGATGGATTCTCTCGCGGATGAATGCGGTCGTCGCGGAGGTGGACACCGCCTACGAGCAGTATCACTTCGCGAAGGTCTGCGACGTTCACTACCACTTCGCCTGGGATGAGCTGTTCGACTGGTACATCGAACTGTCCAAGACCACGATCAACCAGGGCGGACAGGGCGCCGCGAACACCCGGGCAGTGCTCGGCCATGTTCTGGACGTCACGCTCCGGCTGCTGCACCCCATTATTCCCTTTGTCACCGAGGAGCTGTGGCTGGCGCTGACCGGCAAGCCGTCGGTCACCGTCGCTCCGTGGCCACCCCCCGAGCTGCGCTGGTCCGCACCAGAAGCCGAGAGCGCGGTCACGGTACTACAGGGAGTCGTCACCGAGATTCGCCGGTTCCGGATAGAACAGGGCCTCAAACCCGGCCAGTAAGTCCCGGCCCGGATCGACTTCACCGATCCACTCCTTGCCGACTACGAGGAGCACATTCGCGCCCTTACCCGCCTTGGCCCACCGTCAACCTCCCCTTCCGTCGTCGCCACGGTGGAGGTCGCCCGAGTCCGGCCGAACTGGACCTCTCCGGCACCGTCGACTTCGCCGCCGAGCGCAAGCACCTCGAAAAAGACCTCGCTGCAGCGGAGAAGACGAAGCAGCAGGCCCAAACCCGGCTCGCAGACGGCGCCTTCACCGCCAAAGCACCCGAAGCAGTTATCGCCACAACGCACGCACGTCAGCAGGAAGCCGAAGACGAGATCATCCGCATCACCAGTCAGCTCGCGGAATTGCCCCCACCGTAATCAACGCGATTCCCCTCATGGCGGTACCGTGGCGACAGCGGGCGGACGGCTTGTCCCAGGGCGGGAGGGATTGTCATGAGACTCGGGATCATGCTGCCCGCGATGGGCGATGACATCGGCAGCGTCAACATCGGCAACATCAGCAACATCATCGACGCCACGGTCGAGCAGGCCAGGCAGGCCGAAGACCTGGATGTGCGCTCAGTCTGGTTCCCGCAGCGGTTCGACTACGACTCGATCGCGCTGGCTGCGGTAGTCGGGCGTGAGGTGCCCGGCGTCACCGTCGGCAGCGCCGCGGTGCCGATCATTGGCCGGCACCCGCTCCTGGTGGGTGCCCTTGCGCAGACCGCGCAGGCGGCCACCGGAGGCCGGTTCCAGCTGGGTATCGGCCTCGGGGCGAAGGACCTCCTCGCGCCGGTGTTCGGCAGAGTCGAGGACCGTCCGATTACGCACCTGCGGGAGTTCCTCACCGCACTGCGTGCCCTGCTTGACCACGGCGAGGTGGACTTCGGTGGTGAGACCCTGACCGCCCGTACCCCGTGGCCGAGCCCGGTGCCGGGCGCCGAGCCCTCGGTGCCGGTGCTGGTCGCGGCAATGGGCCCGCAGGCGTTGCGGGTGGCCGGCGAGCTCGCGGATGGCACGTTGCCGCTCCTGGCTGGCCCGACGACGCTGGCCGAGCACCTGGTCCCGACGATCAACAAGGCGGCGGACCGTGCCGGCCGACCGCAACCACGGATCGTCGCGCTGGTCGCGGGCGTGGTCACCGGTGCGGTGGACGAGGTACGGGCCAAGGCGTACCAGCAGATGCAGTTCTACGAGTCCATCCCGTCCTACCGGAGGGTCCTGGACCTGGAGGGCGCGGACCGCGCGGGCGACCTCGCCGTGATCGGCTCGGAGGAGCAGGTCGCCGAACAGGTCCGGCGCTACGTCGGCGCAGGAGCCACCGAGCTGGTCTTCACTCATACCGACGTAGGTGGCGCCGAGGACCAGCTGCGCACCTGGCGGCTACTCGGGCAGCTCGTCGTCGGCTGAGCCCATGGATCCGTCCAAGACCGCAGGTCTAACGAGGAGTCCCGGGCCACAGGCTTCAACGGCACTGTGGTGCCCGGATCTCAACGCCCGCGGTATCGAGACCTCGGTGGGTGGGCGGTGGCGCACCGCAAAACGCTGCGGCCGATGCAGGCCTCGGCCCGGATCTCCGGGCGCCGGGAGCACAGGCCCACCGGCTTCCTGCACCGGCCTTACCGTCTACGGCAACCCGACCGGTTCTTCGGGACGTGATCGACGATCACTTTCCACCAGTCCGGTCCCCCGGTGCCCCGACGCTCGCCCAGTGCCGCTGCGGGGCCAGCCAGGAGGAAGCAGCCGGGCCACTCAAGGCTATATCGCTGTGGGTGATCGGAGGTCACCCAGCGTGAAAGCGCGACTGTAGTTAAAGTACAGCCAAACTTTTCAGCTCGACCGCGTAGTGGTTATCGGGGGACACACCGCTTGACGTAGCGGCTCACGAGGTCGGGGTTCGCTCTGTCGGGGTCCCACCGGCGGCAGTACGGTAGACGAGCTCGGCGCGGTTCATGCCAATGCCGTCCTTCCCGCAGAGGGGTCGAGTGCGTTCCCCGGGTGACAGCCGCGGTTTCGCCTCCCGGGGAACGCATTGCGATTCTTACTGAGTTACGACCTCGCAGTTGACGAAGCTGTCGTTACCCGGGCCGCCGTTGCAGCGGTCGAATCCGGGGCCGCCGTCAAGCCTGTCGTTGCCCGCACCGCCGTTCAGGGTGTCGTTGCCCTGGGCACCACGGAGCGTGTCGTTGCCCTGGGCGCCGTTCACCGTGTCGTTGCCCTGGTCGCCGTTTGCCGTGTCGTTGCCCGCACCGCCGTTCAGGGTGTCGTTGCCCTGCTCACCGGTGATGATGTCGTTGCCCTGGTCACCTAGCACTCTGTCGTTGCCCGCGTCGCCGCGAACCAGGTCGTTGCCCGCGTCGCCGCGAACCAGGTCGTTGCCCGCATTGCCGCGAACCTGGTCGTTGCCCCCGTCGCCGAACAGCCTGTCGTTACCGCCCAGACCGCAGATGCTGTCGTTGCCCCCAAAACCGCGAATGTTGTCGGGACCGTTCGTACCGAGAATCACATCTGGTCCGTTTGTTCCGTTCGATCCGCGCGGGTGAATGGTGTGCTGCTGACCGAAGCACAGGGGCCCGGGGTCCGCGTTGGCGGCCGTGGCAGCGCCCAGCGCCTGGTGAGCGGCGTCGCCGGCCCACGCTGCCGGGACCAAAGTCAGGCCTGACATGAGCACGGTGGCGCCGAGTAGCGCGGCCCGCCTGAATCGGCGAGTACTGGTGTCCCGTGCGGTGGTGACTGCGGTGTTCATCAATGTTCTCTCTTCTGTGGTGCAGCCCGGACCCTTAGCCGGGCCGCTCTAGAGAGCACTGTGCGCAGCCGACCGTGTGTGAAGATGGAGCGAACCTAAAATCGGCCGGTGAAGCTTTCCGCACCGACTGCGGGATCTCCTGCACAGAGGGGGTCGGCAGGGGGGAGTTCGGGCTCCTCGGCGATGTCGCGGCCCAGGTCGATGGCCCGGTGGAGGTGGGCCATACCCAGAACAGATCCTGACCACCGACCCGGCCTCACCACCCCCACAGTTGTCCCGCCCACACCGGAGTCAGCAGTGCCTGTTGGATTCGAAAACTCTGTTGCAGGTGCCTGAGCTGCAGGTTTGCTCCGGCCGGTCGACGGGATGCCGGCAGGATCGTGTCCTGCTCGCCGCGTTTGTCGCGGCTGCTGCACCGTCTTGAACATATTCAACGAGTCGCACCCACCAGCTGATTTTAGGTTCGCTACATCTTCGCACACAACCGGCTGTGCACAGTGGTTTTACACCGGCCCGGCCGGGCTTCGGGCCGCACCCCATAAATGGAGCACCGTGATGAGCACCACACCAGCCACGCCCTCACGCGGGCACTGTTTCCTGGAACGATCACCCGTGACCTTGGCCGAAGAATCTTTGGTCGGCGGACCCAACGGGCCCAGAAAACTGTCACCGTCCGGCCCTGAGGAGGGCGGCCATGATGCCGCTTGACCCTTTCGCGGACATCGCCCGACGCGCGTGGCTGCCCTGCCCGAACTGCCACCACGGACGGGAGTGCGTGGATTGCCAGGAGGGGCGAACCTGCGGCCGACACTGGCAGTACCTCCTCGGCAACGCAGCCTGCCTCGTGCACCTGCAGTGCCCGACCTGCACGTACCTGTGGGACCACCGCATCGGTCACGCAGCCTAACGACGGGAAGGCCGTGAGGCCGCGGCGTGTCGGCGCGCTGAGCAAAGTGGCCAACGTCCACAGCAGTGACTTCATGAGCCGCTTCTGCCTAGTCGGCCGCGTTCTATAGACGCCCCTGGGGGCGGCGTCCGTCCTTGAGTATCGCGACCTGTTCTGCGCTGAACGGGGGACTCAACAGGGTTGGTTCGGGCTGGAAGCAACGGAACAGGTCAGCGATGAAGTGCATCCGGTCGGAGAGGACAGACCAGTCGGGGACCGCAGTTTCTCGCAGGCTGTCCGGAGTAGGATCGGCTAGGTCGAGCAGTGCGAGGAGATCGGCGTTGAGCAGGTGGGCCAGCGCAGGGGGGAATTCCGCTCGCAGGTCCTGGCCCAGCTTCAGACTCGCACCGCCGGGTAAACCCAGCGTCATGATGTGCTCGGTGACGACCACCCGGCTCAGCAGTCGCGCCTGCTCCACGAGCCGGGACACGGCGAGGTCCAGCGGGTTGTGCAGGCCAATTCGTGACTTGAGGCGCCAGCGCAGGCGCGCGAGCCATCCCAGCTCGGGGAGAAAGACCTCCAGTAGGCGCTGTCGACACTCCCTGGGGTCGAGGACCGGAGCGTGCAGCGCGTCGAGGATCTCGGGTTGCAGCCGGGTCTGCTCGTGCAGCCCCACCGCGACGTTCCCGAGCAGCAGGAGCTCGTCCCTGGTCTTGGCGTCGTTTTCGAACATCGCCCGGTGATAGCTGGCGCATGCCTGAGCGAGGTAGCGCTGGCCCTCGGGTGGGTCCCCGGGCCGGAGTCCCGCGCAGAACGTCACGATCTTGTCGGGATCAAAGACGGTGTCGTCGGCGAAGGCCGCCAAGAACCGTGCGAACTCCCCGGCGATCTCCTTGAAGATCTTCTTGTTGCCGCGTGCGACGGCGTCGCTGGCACGCTCGAAGCTGGACGTGGCCAGCACCGCCTCCCGGATGCGTCGGCGATAGTCTGCGAGGTCGGGCAGCGAAGCGCTGCGGGATAACGCAGTGATCACTAAGCTCGCCGAGGGGCGATGGAGCGGTGAGTGGGCACGCCGGTCGCCGCTCGAAGCCACGCGCGATCGAGAACCGGATGCGGGCGCTACGATCGACACTTCCGAAGACGTCTCCCACAGCTGCTCGAGAGCCCGTGCCAGGTCTTCCTTCCGGATCGTCGCTCCGACCTGCTTAGAGGCCCAGACGGCGAAGGTGCACCAGTTCGCGCTGCTCCCGGTCCGGGCAGCGAGGGCCAGCGAGAGCTCGTGATAGCACTGCGTGATCTGCAGGTTACGGACGACCGCATCAGCCCCTGCGGTAATCCGATCAACGTCGGCGACTACAGGTATGGCATCCGGTGCCACTCAAGCTCCTCCCATGCCTACAGCCACCGCAACGGACCCGGCAGCCGCGTGACCCCTAGCACTGGTGTGATCCCGAACACCGGCCGGGCTGCGGTAAATACCACTGTTCGCGGTCGGTCGTGTGCCAACATGGAGCGAACCTAAAATCGGCCGGTAAGGGGTGCCTCCCTGGCCGGCCGTGGGATCTCCTACACAAGGGGGTCGGCATGGGGGTGGAGTTCGGGCTGCTCGGCGAGGTTGAGGTCCGAGTCGACGGCCAGCAGGTGGACGTGGGGCATGCCCGACAGCGATGTGTGCTGGCGGTGCTGCTGGTCCAGGCCGACCGCGCGGTGTCGACAAACCTGCTGGTGGAGCGGGTGTGGGGGGAGCGGGCACCGCATCGGGCGCGGGAGACGCTGTACAACTATCTGTCCCGGCTGCGCCAGGCCCTGAGCCCGCTCCCCGGGGTCGACCTCGTACGCCACAGCGCAGGGTATGTCGTCACCGTCGATCCGCAGGTGGTGGATGTGCACCGGTTCGGCCGTCTCGTGGCCCAGGCCCGCGCCACCGAGGACGAGGATCGGGCGCTGGAGTTGTTCAAGCAGGCCCTGGGGCTGTGGCGAGGCGAGGCCTTCGCGGGGCTGGACACCCCGTGGCTGAATGCCATGCGGGAGGCGCTGGAGCGCGACCGGTTCGCCGTCGAGCTGGACTGCACCGACCTGCACCTGCGCCGCGGCCAACATAGGTGGCTGCTCAGCGACCTATTTACCCGGACCGCGGCGCACCCGCTGGACGAACGCGTGGCCGCCCAATTGATGCTCGCCCTCTACCGGTGCGGTCGCCAGGCCGAGGCCCTGGACCACTTCCAGCAACTACGGAGGCGCCTAGCCGACGAGCTGGGTATCGACCCGGGCCCGGGCCTGCACCGGTTATATGAACAGATCCTGACCACCGACCCGGGCTTGACCACCGCCCCGGCCCACACAGTCACCCCTCCCACACCGGAGTCCGCACCGCTGCCAGTCCCGCGGGCGGTGCCGCGGCAGTTGCCCGCGCGCACCCCGTACTTCGTGGGCCGGGTGGCGGAACTGCGCCAGCTCGCCACGCTGCTGGACGACACCTCCACCGGGGGCGGGAGCACGGTGGTGATCACTGCGATCGACGGCACTGCAGGGGTTGGTAAGACTGCCCTGGCACTGCACTGGGCACAGCAGGCCACGGAGCGGTTTCCTGATGGGCAGCTCTATGTGAACCTGCACGGCTTCGACCCCACCAACCCCCCGCTGCACCCGGCTGACGCGCTGCGCGGGTTCCTGGACGCCTTTGAGATCCCCTCGGGGCGGATCCCCGCCGGCCTGGAGTCCCTGGCCGGGCTGTATCGCAGCCTGCTCACCGACCGGCGGGTGCTGGTAGTGCTGGACAACGCCCGCGACGCCGAGCAGGTCCGGCCGTTGCTGCCAGGCAGTCACACCTGCCTGGTCGTGATCACCAGTCGCAACCAGCTCGCCGGTCTGGTCACCCATGAAGGCGCCCACCCGATCACCCTGGACGTACTGAACACCCGCGAGGCAAGGGCGTTGCTGGCCCGCCACCTCGGCCCCGACCGGATCAAGACCGAACCCCACGCGATCACCGACCTGATCGACTACTGCGCCCGGTTGCCCCTGGCCCTGGCCATCGTGGCCGCTCGCGCGGTCATCCACCCCGGCTTCACCCTCCAGGTGCTGGCCAAAGAACTCGCCGACGTGCATACCCGCCTCAACGCACTGGACATCGGCGAGCCCACCACCAGCGTACGAGCCGTGTTCTCCTGGTCCTATCAGCACCTCAGCCCCACCGCGGCGAGGATATTCCGGCTGCTTGGGCTGCACCCCGGCCCCGACATCGCCCTGCCCGCCGCCGCCCGACTGGCCGACCTGCCCGCGCATCAGGCGCGGGAGGCGCTGGTTGAGCTGACCCGGGCACACCTGCTCACCCAGCACACCCCCGGCCGCTACACCTTCCACGACCTGCTGCGCACCTACGCCACCCACCTGGCCACTACCCACGACCCTCAGGAGGATCAGCACGCCGCGCTGACCCGGCTGTTCGACCACTATTTGCACACCACCGTTGCCGTGATGGACACCCTCCAAACTGCCGATCCCCACCATCGGCCGGACGTCCCTCGCCCAGCCCCACCCACCCCGCCGGTCACCGACCGAGCCACCGCCCAGGGCTGGCTGAATACCGAACGAGCCAACCTCACTGCGATCATTGCCCATACCGCTGCCCACGGCTGGCACACCCACACCACTCAGCTGGCAGGCACGGTGCTCCTGCGCTACGTCGAGATCAGTGGCCCCTCCCATGACGCGCTGGCCCTCTACACCCACGTTCGCCAAGCCGCCCGCCACACCGGCGACTCCGCCACCGAAGCCCTCGCGCTGACCAACCTCGGCAGCATCTACTTTCAGCAGGGCCACTGCCAGCACGCCGTCGACCACCATCAGCAGGCCCTGGCCCTGTCCCGCGAGGTCGGTTTCCGGACCGGTGAAGCCCTCGCGCTGACCAACCTCGGCCTCGTCTACTGGCAGCAAGGCCGCTACCAACTCGCCATCGAGCACCACCAGCACGCCCTCGCCATCTGCCGCGAGGTCGGTTTCCGGACCGGTGAAGCCTTTGCCCTGACCAACCTCGGCCTCGTTCACTGGCAGCAAGGCCGCTACCAACTCGCCATCGAGCACCACCAGCACGCCCTCGCCATCTGCCACGAGATCAGTTTCCCGGTTGGTAAAGCCCTCGCTCTGACCAACCTCGGCAAGGTCTACCAGCGGCAAGGCCGCTACCAACTCGCCACCGAGCACCACCAGCACGCCCTCACGATCTCCCGCGAGATCGGTCACCGGACCGTCGAAGCCGTTGCTCTGACCAACCTCGGCAAGGTCTACCAGCAGCAGAGCCGCTACCAACTCGCCACCGAGCACCACCAGCACGCCCTGGCCCTGTGCCGCGAGATCGGTTATCGGACCGGTGAAGCCCTCGTGCTGACCCACCTCGGCCTCGCCTGCTGCCAGCAGGGCCACTACCAGCAGACCACCGAGCACTACCAGCACGCCCTCACCATCTGCTACGACATTGGCGACCGGGCCAACGAACCCCAGATCCTTAACGGTCTAGGCGAGGTCCACCACGCCACCGGCCAGTGTGACCAGGCACGCACCCAGTACGCCGCCGCGCTCACCCTGGCCACCGAACTCGGCGACCGCTACGAACAAGCCCGAGCCCACCACGGCCTCGCTCACACCCACCACACCACCGGCGACCTCGACCGAGCCCGCCACCACTGGCACGAAGCCCTCACCCTCTACGCCGACCTCGACGTCCCCGATGCCAACGACCTCCGCGCCCACCCTGGACCCCGACCGACCGGTCCTGTCGCAGCGCTTTCCGCCGCCACCCGCGCGGCGAAAGAATGACCCGCCTGGCGTACTGCCTGGTACCGATGGCGAGCTGCTCGTCCCGTGCGACGCGGTTCTGCAGGGTGCCCAGGGCGAACGGCCCGAGCGCTTGCCCCAGCAGCGTCAGCTCGTGCAGCAGCTCGCGGTCATCATCGGTCATTGCCTTGCCCTCTCGCCGTGGTGGACGGCACCCAGGACCGGGGCGAGCAACCAGACGCGCGCCGGGGTGGGCAGTGCTGCCGGTCGAGTTCGTCGCAGCCGCAGCCGGTGGCGACTTCGGGGCAGACCGGCAGCCGTCACCGCATCCAGTACCCGACCATCCCGGCCCTGGGGCCTTGGAAGATCACCAAAAAAAGGGATACTCGCCATCCGGTATGCCAGACCGTGGATATGCCTGTCCTCCTGCTGGATAGGCATATCCACCGGACCGGCGGCAAGGCAATCCTCGCTGATCACACTCCCGGTGTTGGCTCGTGAGAGGCCCGTTACACTCCCCGGAATCGGTCAGCACCGGGAGGGGACGCGATGGGATCGACACGACCGCGGCGGTACTACTGCGGCTGCGGCACACACCTCGCCAAGGACAACAGCGGGCGCCAGTGCGCCCGCTGCCAGCGTGAGTCACGGGATAAACTCATCACCCCGCCCGAGGTATCGCCCGAGTTCTGGCAGACCGAGCAGTTCCGCGAGGCTTTCGCTGCCCAGCACAAGGGCCGGGTGTCCCGTGCCTACCGCACCCACCGGTACCACTGTGCGGTCTATGGCCCGAGCGGTATCTCCCAAACCCAGCTCGGTCAGTGGCTGGGGCTGCGCCAACCGCAGGTCAGCCGGTTCGAGACCGGCCAAGCGATTCAGCATCTTGACACCTTGCGGCACTGGGCCCGGGTGATGCGCATACCGGCCGAGTTGCTGTGGTTCCGGCTGCCGGAGACCACCGGACCGCTGGCCGGTGCCGAACTGGCAGGAAGCGGTCTGGTGGTAGGTAGATCGAGCGCGGTGCTCATAGTGCCCGGTGGGTCGCAGTCACACGGTGCACAGCCTGGTTCGAATCCGGGTAGCGAGCACACCGGCGATCCGCGCACGATCCTGTGCTCATCGCGCCCTGGAACCACCGGGGTACCGTCGACGCAGTCGTCGTACTCAGTGGTGGTGGTCGGGTGAAGCGTCGCGTGTTCTTGTCCCTGACCGGTCCGGCGTTGACGGCTCCGGCGCATCAGTGGCTGATCCATGAGCCGGAGGCGCTGGTGTCGGGGCTGGCGGGGCGCCGGGTCTCGATCGGGTTGGTCGACCGGTTCACCGGCATGATCGGCGAACTGCGCAAGATGGACGATGTGGCAGGCGGCGGCAGCGTGCTCACTTTGGCTGAGCATCAGTTCAGCTGGGTGGCCGAGTTGCTGGATCACGCCTCCTACGACGAGCCGACCGGCCGGGCGCTGCACGTCGCGCTCGCTGAACTGGGCCAGCTTTGCGGCTGGGGTGCCTACGAGGCCGGACAGCAGGGGCTGGCGCAGCGCTACAACATCGCCGCCCTGCGTGCGGCGCACAGCGCCGATGACCGGCCGCTGGGTGCGCACGTCCTCGGGTCGATGTCGGCATGCGCCGAGGCGATCTCGAAAGCTCGCACTCAGATCGAGCATCTCGACTCAGAAGACGACCCACCCTGGTTGTACTGGGTGATTCCAGCGTGGATCACTGTCGAAGCGGGTGACTGCCTGCTGCGATTGGGACAAGCTGATCGAGCGGCGGCCATGCTCAATGAAGGCGTCACTTTGTTCGATGAGTCGTTCGCCCGTGACCGGCAGCTCTACACACTCCATTTGGCCGATGCCCTCGCGCGCCCAGGAAAGCAGCAAGACCTGGAGGCCGCCGCACGGCTGGGTAAGGCGTCGATCGACTTGGCCGAGAGCCTGGACTCGACTCTCGCTGCCGACCTTCTCCGCGATCTCCACGACCAGATGAAGCCCCATCACAAGGTGCTGGCGGTACGGGACTTCCTGGAGCGGACGCGAGGGTTAGTGCAGGTATAGGGGCGAGTGGTTTGTCCCCTGAACTACAGCTTTGTTGTTTTGATCATGGCTTCGTGTTCGTGGGCAGGGTCGGGGGTGCGACAGTTGTGGCGCGGGCGCAGGGGTTCCACGCATCGGGCGGGTCCTTTCCTGGTCGTCGGGGCGGTGGGGCGGTGGGGCGGTGGTCAGGTCGGTGCGGGCAGGGCCCTGACCGCTCGCCAGGCGTTGATCACGTCGTCGGTCCAGGCCAGTCACAGCCAGGGGAACCCTCCTGGGCGTGCAGCCAGCAGTCCCCACCAGTGCCGCCGAAACGCCGTCACCGCCGTGTTCACCCGACCCCGGGAGGCGACCCGGGCCGCGGTGACCTTATCGATCCCGGCGGTCTGGGCCCCTTTGTTCGTGGACACGCGTTCCCACGCGTGCATCAAGAACGCCGGGTCATAGACGAGGTTGAACAGATCATCAAACCGGCGGGAGGGGTCTTCTCCCGCCCAACGGTGCAACTTGGTCTGCATCCTCCGTACCGCGAAGTACGCCGAGTCAACCCCCGGCCACCCCGCGGCGCCGGTGTTCACCGGCGCAGCTTCGGACATTGCGTTCCCTCCTTGACTGGAACACGCTGCCGTCCTTCCCCATGTACGCGGCTCTCCCGCGCTCGGAGTACTACGACGGCTCCGCCCCACCCGCGCCCTTCGGTCGGCGTCGCACCTATCCCCCTTCGGTCCCTCCAGCGGGGAGCCAAAAAATCAAGGGGGAGCGGACACGGGTGGTTCCCACGTTCCCTGCTGTCCGGTCAACGGGTGAGGCACCCGGCTCTACCCCTGCGGCCTCGCCATGGCTACGCCGTAGACCTTCACCATGACCTCCCGACCCAGACCACGAAGACCCAGCCGGAAGTTCCCCACCCCCACTCACCATCTCTGGAGATGGGTACGCACCGCGAACCAGCCCCAATCCACCGGGTTTCGAGCTGGCGGTCCTTCAAGAGGCGTAACAACACCGGTTTCTTGCGTATACCTTCCCGTCTCGCTCACCACGCCCGGCCCATCCGGCAGTCCTGAACCGACGCGGCTTTGTCGAGGCTGCTCCCACCCTCCCCGGCGACCCCCGGATCAGGCTGCCTCCAGCTTCACTTCGCCGCTACGACGACAAAGAGATGGACGGTCTCTCACCTCCATCCGAAAACAGCAGCGCCTCGTGGCGCACTCGTGACAACACCACGCGGTGATGGTGTGCAGGTGAGCCAGCTCGGCCAGTAACGCGCCCCGGGTGCTCTCGGAGGCATCCGCGTCAAGCCAGTCATCAGCCCAGTCGGTGAGCGTGACCGCGGCCCTGCCCTGCCCGCCGTAGGTGCGTGCCAGGTCGCGGAGGTTCTCGCGGTGTCCGCGGAGGATCGCGACGTCGCCGGTGCCGATCCGGGATGGCACGTCTTCCGGCGGGCCGGGCACGGGCAGGTCCGCGTCCAGCTCACCGATCCCCGGGACCACACCCCCCACCATGGCGGCCGCGCCCAGGGCCATCAGGTGCTGCTCAAAACGGCGGCGCAGCACGTCGGCACCCTCTCCGGTGGTGGTGTCCGTGACACCCCCAGGGTAGGCGCCGGGCGGCCCGTACCACTTGCCGTCGGGTCCCCAGAACGACAGGCCCATGCGTTCCCGGGGGACACCCAGCCCCTCGCAGAAGCGGGCCAGGACCTCGTAGGCCATCACCCGGCCACGGCGCCCGGTCATGATGTCCGCAACCTCGGATTGGCTGCTCCCGGTCAGCACCGCGATCCGCCGCTGCACCACCCCAGCGGCATTCACCCAGCGAAACAGCGCACCGACATCGTGCCCGGTCAGCACCGACAGCAGGCCGGGTGCGGCATACCAGTCGGGCGCGAGGGCGCCGGGCTGCTCCGCCTTCGCCGTCTGCGGTGTCTGCTCGTGCTCGCCGCGCTGGGCACCACCGCGAGCAAGGTTGTCCGCATGGCCGTAGCTCATCCTTACCGCTCTCCCCTCGGGTGCGTTGGGTGGTCAGGGCACGGTAGCCCCCTCCCCGATCGGGTGATGATCGCGGGCCGTCTGGCGGTGACCGTGACAGGTGCCGCCGCGCCTAACAGCGACGTGAGCGTTCTCACCCTGCGCGGTGGATCTACTCGCCAGTAACATCGCTCTCGTGGGAGAGGTGGGCCGAGGCGCGAGAACTGTAGGAGGTCCAGGGAGACCATGAACATCATCGTTCTGATCAAACAGGTGCCGGACACCTGGTCTGAGCGCAGACTGGCCCACTCTGACCACACCCTTGACCGCGGTTCGGCGGACGCGGTGATCGACGAGATCAACGAGCGGGCCGTCGAGGAGGCACTCAAGATCAAGGAGGCCATTGAGGGTGAGGTCACCGTGGTCACGATGGGTCCGGAGCGGGCCACCGACGCGATCCGTAAGGCGCTGTCGATGGGCGCGGACAAGGCTGTACATCTGTGCGACGAGGCCTTGCACGGGTCGTGCGCGGTGCAGACCGCCAGGGCGCTGGCCAAGGTCATCGGCACCGTCGGTGACGTGGACCTGATCATCGCAGGGAACGAGGCCACCGACGGCACGATCGGCGCCGTCCCTGCGATGGTCGCCGAGGTGCTCGGTCTGCCCGAGTTGACGCACGCCCGCAAGGTCACCGTCGAGGGTCGCACGGTGACCGTGGAGCGGGAGACCGATGACGCGATCACGGTCCTGCAGGCCGACCTGCCCGCCGTGGTCAGTGTGCACGAGAAGATCAACGAGCCGCGCTACCCCTCATTCAAGGGCATCATGGCCGCGAAGAAGAAGCCCGTCAGCAGGCTGTCACTGGGCGATGCAGGCATCGAGTCGAGCGAGGTCGGGCTGGTCGGCGCCACCTCCACGGTCGTCGAGTCCACCCCGCGCCCGCCGCGCGAGGCCGGGCAGGTCGTCACCGACGAGGGCGACGGCGGGGTCAAGCTCGCCGAGTACCTCATCGGCCACAAGCTGATCTGACCTAGCCGGCGAACCGGTCGGAAGAGGAGAACCCAGTCATGGCAGAGATCCTGGTCCTTGTCGAGCACACCGACGGCGAGGTCAAGAAGGTCACCGGCGAACTGCTCACCGCTGCGGCCCGGCTCGGTGAGCCTTCCGCGGTGGTGGTCGGTACGCCCGGCACGGCGGGCAAGCTCAGGAATGCGCTCGCCGCCCACGGCGCGGCGAAGGTCTACGTCGCCGAGGCCGACAACGTGGGCAGCTACCTCACCGCCCCGGCCGTCGGCGTGCTGACGTCGCTGGTGGCGTCCGCCCAGCCGGCCGCCGTGCTCATCGCCGCCTCGCCGGACGGCAAGGAGATCGCGGGCAAGCTCGCCGTGCGCACCGGATCTGGCCTGCTCTCCGACGTCGTCGAGCTGGCCGATGATGGCACCGCCACGCACTCCGTGTTCGGCGGGTCCTACCTGGCCAAGTCCCGGGCCACCACCCCGGTCGCGGTGATCACGGTCCGGCCCGGCGCGATCGACGCGGTAGCGGCCCAGGGCGCGGCGAGCGAGGAAACCGTCCAGGTCCCCGCGGTGGACGCAGCGCGGACCGCGAAGATCACCGAGCGCAGGGCTGTCGAGGGTGGCGACCGCCCGGAGCTCACCGAGGCCAACGTGGTGGTCTCCGGTGGCCGTGGCGTTGGCTCGGCGGACAACTTCGCCGTCGTCGAGAAGCTGGCCGACTCGCTCGGCGCCGCGGTCGGGGCGTCCCGGGCGGCGGTCGACTCCGGCTACTACCCGCACCAGTTCCAGGTCGGGCAGACCGGCAAGACCGTCTCGCCGCAGTTGTACGTCGCGCTGGGGATCTCCGGCGCGATCCAGCACCGCGCGGGCATGCAGACGTCGCGGACCATCGTCGCGGTCAACAAGGACCCGGACGCCCCGATCTTCGAGATCGCCGATTTCGGCGTCGTGGGTGACCTGTTCACCATCGTCCCCCAGCTGACTGACGAGGTCATCAAGCGCAAAGGGTGATCGGTCGAGTGTTATCAACACTCAACGCCCTCACCAGGCGTCATGTGGGCTGGTCGACCGGCCCACGCATAGCACTAAGCAACTGGGAAACGAGGTCACCGAGCGCTATTCGCAGGTCGGGGTCTACCAAGCCGCCGTCTTCGGCGAAGGCGTCGTGAGCTTGCCCCACGGGCAGTTCCTCATCCACCACCTGCGCGCCGATCGTCGTGAGCACCTTGCGCAGCTCGGCCTGCGCCCACACGGCGCCGAACAGCCCGGTGGAGGCACCGACCACGGCTGCCGGCTTGTGGCGCAACACGTTGTCGGGAAAGGGCCGCGAGACCCAGTCCAGCACGTTCTTCAGCTGACCTGGCAACGATGCGTTGTACTCTGGGGTGGCGATCAGGACACCTTCGGCCGCAGCGATCGCCTCACGTAGCGCCGTCACTGTTTCGGGCGCCGAGCTGTCCTCGTCGTAGGGCGGAATGTTGGCAAGACCGTCGAAGATCTCTAGTTTCACTCCGGGGGGCAGCTCAGCAGCCGCGGCGTCGAGCAGCCTGCGGTTGTATGACCCTCGCCGCAGGCTCCCGCACAGGCCAAGTATGACCACCGTCGTCAGCTCTGCTTGATCAGCTGGATGCGCACCGTCAGTTCGACGTCGTAGCCGAGCACGTCGCCGCCCTTGGGCAGCGGCATCTGCCAGTTCATACCCCAATCGCGGCGGTCGACGGTGGCGCTGAACTCGATGGCGGCGCGCAACGACCCGAAGGGGTCCTCGATCGGAGGCTGGTACGTGCCCGTGGCGGCGACCGGCTTGGTGACGTCCTTGATGGTCAGCTCACCGCGGGCGACGACAGTGCCGTCGGCACCGAACTGCACGTCGTCGGAGTGGACAGTGATCTCCGGGTAGTTCTGCGCATCGAAGAAGTCGGCACCGTTGACGACGCTCTCCCGGAACTCCGGCGGCTTCGTGATCGAGATCGACTCCACCCGAGCCGCGCCTTCGAGCCGGACGCCCTGCTGGTCGGCGACCAGGCGGGCATCGAAGTCGTGGAACGAAGCGCTGAAGCGGGCGATCTTCATGTGCGCGACGGTGAACTGGAACGACGAGTGCGCCGGATCGGCGACGAACGTGCCGGTGAACGGCTGTGTGGCGACGGTCATCTGGATGCCTTCCTTGAACGGTTGGGGTCGGTGGAGTGCACTACACCCCCGAAGCGGAGAGTTCTCCGGACTCCAGCATAACCGGAGCAACCTCCGGATCGCAACCGAACCGGAGTAGGCTCCGGTAACGTACCCGCCAGCTACCCCCGCACGACGAAGGACAGCACGAGGTCAGCAGCGATGACCACGAAGGACGCGACACCAGGCTGGACAGCGCTGCCGATCCTGGGGCAGCCGCCGAGTGAACGGGCAGACGCGGCACGCAACCGGCGCGCTGTGCTCTCGGCCGCCCAGACGATCGTGGCCGAGCGCGGCATCGACGCCCTCTCCATGGACGTGGTCGCCGCTGCGGCGGGCGTGGGCGTCGGCACGGTGTACCGGCGCTTCGGAGATCGCGCCGGTCTCGCCTACGCGCTGCTCGACGACGCAGAGCGGCAGTTCCAGACCGCTTTCCTCGCCGGGCCACCGCCGTTGGGCCCTGGCGCGCCGACGGCAGAGCGGATCCGCGCCTTCCTGCACGCCTACGCCGACCGGTTGGAACTCCAGGGTGAGCTGCTCGCCCACGCCGAGAGCAGCTCACCGACAGCTCGCTTGCACAGCGGGGCCTACCGGACCCACCGCGTGCACCTCGTCGCGTTGCTCGCCGAGTTCCGCCCTGACGCCGACGCCGACTACTTGTGCGAGGCGCTGCTGGCCGTCCTCAGCGCCCGGCTCTTTCGCCATCAGCGCCACGAACTCGGGTTCAGCGTCGCGCGTATCAAAGCCGGTCTCGACCAGCTGCTGACCGGCCTGAATCCGGTATGACTCCGCTGCCGGCGGTGGACCGGATGGGGTGCCGGCACTGAACGGGCCACACCCAACGCCATTCACAAGGCGTCAGCCAGCGTTCACCGACCGGTCACGCTGGTGTCCTCCGCGCAACCAGCTGAACCGGTACACCCAGCCCATGAGCACCTCGCAGCTGCTGGTGACCACCGCCGAGTCCGCAACGGACGCACCCCGCTACTCCCTGCTGGTCGCCCGGGACAAGGCCGAGGTCCGCGCCGCCCAGCGGTTGCGGCACCAGGTCTTCGCCGGGGAGCTGGGAGCCGTCCTGCACTCGCCCGAGCCCGGCTTGGACGTCGACGAATTCGACCCGCACTGCGATCACCTGGTGGTGCGGGAGGACCGCACCGACCAGATCGTCGGCACCTACCGGATGCTCCCGCCGGTAGGCGCCCGCAGCGCTGGCGGGCTGTACTGCCAGACCGAGTTCGCCGTCCCTGGGCTGGAACCCCTGCGCCACGCCCTGGTGGAGACCGGCCGTTCCTGCGTGCACCCCGAGCACCGCACCGGAGCCGTGGTGA
This sequence comes from Pseudonocardiaceae bacterium, assembly GCA_050699435.1. Classification (GTDB taxonomy): domain Bacteria; phylum Actinomycetota; class Actinomycetes; order Mycobacteriales; family Pseudonocardiaceae. The sequence continues at coordinate 46,045 of JBOHGM010000017.1, forward strand.
GCCTGGTGTGGGCGGGGATCGCGCGCTACCTGCTGCTCACCGGGTACCGGTGGCTGGTGGGGTGCGCGTCGGTGCCGCTGCGCACCCCCGATGCCCCGGACGGCCCACCCTGCCGCCGCTGCTGCGCGGATATCTGCGGCTGGGTGCCTGGGTGTGCGGGCCGCCCGCGCACGACCCCGATTTTCGGGGTGGCGGACTTTCTGGTGCTGCTGTGCCTGGATCGGATGGATCCCCGCTACCTGCGGCACTTCCTGGGCGAGGGGGCGTGAACCAGCGGGCACATCCGTGGCTACCGGTGTCTCCCTGCGGCGACGGCTGCCTGCCCGCTGCGGGCACGGTGCCCGCCGCCGGGTCGGCGCGCCAGCTGCTGCGGATCGCGGCCGTGGCGACGATGGTGCTGGTCGGGCTAGTGCTCGTTGCCCCGCGGTGCGGGACGGTCTTCGTCGACCGGGAGCGCCTGTCGACGCTGCCCCAGACCATCGCGGCGGTGTCCGGTGCGCTGGCCGGTGGCGCGGCCGTCGGGGCCTTCCCGGAGGCCACCACCTGGTGCGGGATGGCCGGGGGCAGGTTCCGGCCCGCGATCTTCCAGGCGGCCGTCGAGACGGCCACCCCGGTACGCCCGGTGGCATTGCGCTACCGCCTGGCGGGCGCGGGGATCACCACGGTGGCCTCGTTCGTCGGCGCCGCCACGCTGTGCGAGGCGGTGGTGCTGCTGACCGGAGTGCGTGGCCTGGTGGTGGAGGTGGAGTTGCTGCCGGTGCTGCCCGCCCAGGGCGTCGACCGTCGTGCGCTGGCCGCCCAGGCTGGGGCCGCCGTCGGCGACGCTAGCCAGCCCCACCCGTCGGCGACGCTAGGCTGGTGCTGCGATGACGTACCTCGACCACGCCGCCACCACTCCGATGCTGCCTGAGGCGGTGGCAGCGATGAGCGAGGCGCTGTCCGTGCTGGGCAATGCCTCATCCTTGCACGGCTCCGGGCGCCGGGCTCGTCGCACCGTCGAGGAGAGCCGGGAGAGCATCGCCGAGGCGCTGGGCGCCCGCCCCTCGGAGGTGGTGTTCACCGGGGGCGGCACCGAGGGGGACAACCTCGCCGTCAAGGGGCTGTTCTGGGAGCGCCGGGCGGCCGACCCGCGCCGCAGGCGGGTGCTCGCCTCCGCCGTCGAGCACCACGCCGTGCTGGACGCGGTGATCTGGCTGGCCGAGCACGAGGGTGCCCAGGTGAGCTGGCTGGAGGTCGACGCGCAGGGCCGGGTGCAGCCGGAGACGCTGCGCAGCGCGCTCGCGCAGGATCCCGGCTCCGTGGCGCTGGTGACCGTGATGTGGGCGAACAATGAGGTGGGCACGGTGGCGCCGGTGCGCGAGCTGGCCGAGGTCGCCGCCGAATACGGGGTGCCGCTGCACACCGACGCGGTCCAGGCGGTGGCCCAGCTGCCAGTGCACTTCGGCCGGTCCGCAGCCGCGGCGCTGACGCTGACCGGGCACAAGCTGGGCGGTCCCTACGGCGCCGGGGTGCTGCTGCTGGGCAGGCAGGTCGCCGCCACCCCACTGCTGCACGGCGGCGGCCAGGAGCGCGACGTGCGTTCCGGGACGCTGGACGTCCCGGCCATCGTCGGGCTGGCCACCGCGCTCCGGCGGGCGGTGGCTGCCCAGCCGCAGACCACTGTCCGGCTGGCGCGGTTGCGGGACGAGCTCGTCGACGGGATCGTCGAACGGGTGCCGGACGCGGTGCTCAACGGCGACCCGGGAGACGGGATCGTCGACGGCGGTCCCTCGCGGTTGCCGGGCAACGCCCACCTCACCTTCCCGCACTGCGAGGGCGACTCGTTGCTGATGCTGCTCGACGCGCGGGGCATCGAGTGCTCGACGGGGGCTGCCTGCACGGCGGGCGTCGCGCAGCCCTCGCATGTGCTGCTGGCGATGGGCGCCGAGCCGGCCGCCGCGCGCGGCTCGCTGCGCTTCTCGCTCGGGCACAGCTCCACTGCGGACGATGTGGCCGACGTGCTCGACGCCATCGAGCCGGTGGTCGCCAGGGCGCGGGGGGCCGGGGCACGGCGGGCGGCGCTGCCATGAGAGTGCTTGCGGCGATGAGTGGCGGGGTGGACTCCTCGGTGGCGGCCGCCCGGGCAGTGGACGCCGGGCACGAGGTCGTCGGGGTGCATCTGGCGCTGTCCGCCCGTCCCGGCACATTGCGCACCGGCGCCCGGGGGTGCTGCTCACGAGAGGACGCGCGGGACGCGGCGCGGACCGCCGACGTGCTGGGGATCCCGTTCTACGTCTGGGATTTCGCGGAGCGTTTCACCGCCGACGTGGTGGATGACTTCGTCGCCGAATACGCCGCGGGGCGCACCCCCAACCCGTGTCTGCGGTGCAACGAGCGGATCAAGTTCGCCGCACTGCTGGACCGGGCGCGCGACCTCGGCTTCGACGCGGTCTGCACCGGGCACTACGCGCGGCTGCGGGACGGAGTGCTACGCCGCGCGGTGGACCCGGGCAAGGACCAGTCCTACGTGCTCGCGGTGCTCACCCCAGGCCAGTTGGCGCATGCCTTATTCCCGGTGGGTGATACCCCCAAGGCCGGGATCCGGGAGGAGGCCGGGCGGCGCGGGCTGGCCGTCGCGGAGAAGCCGGACAGCCACGACATCTGCTTCATCCCGTCCGGCGACACCCGGGGCTTCCTCGCCGATCGGCTGGGCTCCCAGCCCGGCGAACTGGTCGACGAGCAGACTGGTGCGGTGCTCGGGCGGCACGAGGGGGTGCACGGTTTCACCGTCGGCCAGCGTCGCGGGCTGGGGCTGGACCGGCCAGCGCCCGACGGACGCCCCCGGTTCGTGCTCGGCCTCGAGCCGGTGACCGGGACCGTGCGGGTGGGGCCGGCCGAGCGGCTTGAGGTCGGCCTGATCGAAGCGGACCGTCCGGTGTGGACGGTGCGTGCCCCGGACGGCCCGGTGGAGTGCGTGGCCCAGGTCCGGGCGCACGGCGGGTGTGCAGGCGCCGTGGCCGAGGCCCTTGCCGGTGGGCTACGGGTGCACCTGCGGCAGCCGCTGCGCGGCGTGGCGCCTGGACAGGCGGTGGCGCTCTACCGTCCCGATGCCAGTGGCGACATCGTGCTCGGCAGCGCCACCATCACCGCCACCTTCTGATAGACAGCGTGCTGTGACCGCCGACGTATCGACTCCCGCATCATGACCGACCGGCGTCCCTGGTGCCCTGGTACCGCGACCGGGATCGGCTCGCTGCCCGGCACCGACCCACGGGAAGCCGCCCGGATGGTGATCGGTGAGCTGCCCGATCTGCCCTACCTGCCAGAGCTGCCGCAGCGCGGCGCCGGGGCCGACATGATCGGCCGAACCGCCGGGCTGCTCGTCGACCTGGCGGTAACGCTGGTGCCCTCCGGCTACCGGGTTACCACCCGTCCCGGTGGCGACCATCGCCGCGCCGTCGACCTGCTCCGCGCCGACCTGGATGCCTTCGAGGAGGCGATGGAATCCGCCGGGATCCGGCCGGAGGTGGTCAAGGTGCAGGCCGCCGGGCCGTGGACGCTGACCTCCGAGGTGGAGCTGCACAGCGGGCACAAGGTGCTCACCGACCACGGCGCGCTGCGCGAGTTCGCCGCATCGCTGGCCGAGGGGCTGCGGATCCATGTCGCTGAGGTGTCCCGCCGGCTGGGCGTCCGGACGGTGGCGCAGCTCGACGAACCCAACCTGCCCGCGGTGCTGGCGGGCACGGTGCCCACCCCTTCGGGGTACGGCACTGTGCCCGCAGTGCCGGAGGGCGAGGTGGCCGAGGTGCTGCGCGGCGTGCTCGAGGCGCTGCCGCAACCACGGATCGTGCACTGCTGCGCACCACGGCCGCCGCTGGCCCTGGTGCGCCGGGCCGGGGCCGACACGCTGGCCGTCGACGCGGAACTGCTCGCCGGGGCGCCCCGGGCCACCATCGACGCGCTCGGGGAAGCCTGGGACTCAGGGGCGTCGGTGTTGCTCGGGCTGGTGCCCGCAATAGCGCCCACGGTGCCGCCCAGTCTCGGGGAGCTGGCCACACCCGCGCTGGACCTGGTGGATCGGCTCGGCTTCGATCGCTCGCTGCTCGCGCAGCAGTGTGTGCCCACCCCGTGCTGTGGCCTGGCCGGAGCGACGGTGGACTGGGCCCGGCGGGCGCACCCGCTGGTCCGGGAGCTCGCAGCGGCGTTCGTCGACCCGCCGCTGTCCTGGCCGGGGTAGGCGCCGCTGCGCAAGCGCCGGCTCGTACCGCGAAATTCGGTGGTGTGCGGCACCCGGGTCGTGCGGGAATGGGGCCATGGGCAACGCCACCCTCGGTGGACTCTCCTTCGTGCCGGTCCGGCCTTCCGACCAGGCCGCGATCCGGGACTGGTACGAGCTGGTCCGCGCGGTGGCGCGGGCGGACCAGCCGGACGACCCGCCGCCGTGCCGGCACTACGAGCTCGGCCGGGTGCGACACCCCTCGCCCGGCGAGGATGCGACCCTCTGGGTGGCGCGCCTGGGCGACTCTGACGGCGGGCCGGGCTCGGTGGTCGGGGGCGCCGCGCTGAACCTGCCGACGCTGGACAACCTGCAGAACGCCACTGGTGACGTGCTCGTGGCGCCCGAGCACCGGCGGCGCGGCATCGGTCGAGCCTTGCTGGCCCACCTGGCGACCGAGGCCACCCGGCAGGGCCGGACCCGGCTCATCGCCGAGGTGGACCAGCCGCTGGACCCCGCCGCACCCGACCCGGCAGGCCGGTTCGCGGTGGCGTCCGGAGCGGTGCTCGCTCTGGTGGAGACCCGGCGGCGGCTCGACGTCGGCGCAGTCGACCCGGCCGTGCTCGCCCGGCTGAACGAGCAGGCCCGCGCGATGTCGCGGGGTTACTCCCTGGTCCAGTGGGTGGGGAGCACGCCGCAGCAGTGGCTGGCCGACATGGCCTACCTGACCGGCCGACTGTCCACCGACGCCCCGATGGACGACCTGCAGTGGGGCGCGGAGGCGTACGACGCAGCGCGGATGCGGGGCCGCGACGCCACCTGCCTGGCCCGCGGCCTGCACCTGGTCACCACCGGGGCGGTGGACGGCAGCGGGCAGTTGGTCGCGTTCACCCAGATTGTCGGCTACACCACGTCAACCTGGTATGCCGACCAGTGGGACACGATCGTCGCGCCGGAGCACCGCGGCCACCGGCTGGGCACCCTGATCAAGGTGGCGAACCTGGCGTACGCCCGTGCGCAGCGCCCCGAGCTGCGCGTGATCGACACCTGGAACGCCGACTCCAACCCGTACATGGTCGGGATCAACGAGGCCATGGGGTTCCGGCCGCACCGCCGGTGGGGGGAGTGGCAGCTCGATCTGTAGCGCTGGTAACATGGCATGCGGTTGTGGTCGTGTAGTTCCCCGATCGTTGTGAAGCGTCCGTGGAATGTGTGACTACGGGTTCGCGCTCCCATCGGGATCAATCCCTGCAGGTGCGTGCTCCGGGCAACCGCGGGCTGGCACGGTGTCGGCCCAGGCATCAGATTCTACAGGGAGTACACATGGCACAGGGCGTCGTGAAGTGGTTCAACGCGGAGAAGGGCTTCGGCTTCATCTCCGTCGACGGGGGTGGCCCCGACGTGTTCGTCCACTTCTCCGCCATCCAGGGTGACGGTTACCGCAGCCTGGACGAGAACCAGCGCGTGGAGTTCGAGTCGAGTCAGGGTCCCAAGGGCCCCCAGGCGGACTCGGTCCGCGCCCTCTAGAGCGTTCCCTTCGCGGCCCCGCACCGGTTTCGGTGCGGGGCCGCGTTGCGTGCGGCGTCGGTGGGCACTGCACCCCGCACGTCCGCACCCGCTGTCGGTGACCGGAGTTAGTCTCGCAGCGTGACCACCGAAGACCCGCTTGCGGCGTCGAGCATCAAGGCCGCCGAAGACCCGCTCGCGGGGCCGAGTATCGAGACTGAAGCGGCCGGGCCGCCTGCGGAGGTCCGTGCCGAGTACGGCGAGCTGGTCGAGGCCGTGCGCGGGCATCAGTTCCGTTACTACGTGCTGGACGCGCCGACCGTGTCCGACGCCGATTTCGACCGGCAGTTCCGCCGGCTGCAGGAGCTGGAGCAGCGCTGGCCCGCACTGGTGACTCCGGACTCGCCGACGCAGCTCGTCGGCGGCGGCTTCAGCACCGAGTTCGCCGCGCACGACCACCTCGAGCGGATGCTCAGCCTGGACAACGCCTTCGAGACCCAGGCGCTGCGGGCCTGGGCCGACCGGGTCACCCGCGAGGTGGGCACCGAGGTGCACTACCTCGCTGAGCTGAAGATCGACGGGCTGGCGGTGAACCTGCTCTACGAGCACGGCAGGCTGGTCCGTGGCCTCACCCGTGGCGACGGGCGAAGCGGCGAGGACATCACGCTCAACCTGCGCACCCTGCGCGGCGTCCCGGATCGGTTGACCGCGTCGGCCGAATACCCCGTACCCGAGTTAATCGAAGTGCGCGGTGAGGTGTTCTTCCGGCTGTCGGACTTCGCCGAGCTCAATGCGGCGCTCGTCGAGGCGGGCAAGCCCGCGTTCGCCAATCCGCGCAACTCCGCGGCGGGCTCACTGCGGCAGAAGGACCCTCGGGTGACCGCGACCCGTCGGCTGCGGCTGCTCTGCCACGGCCTGGGGCGCCGCCGCGGGTTCGAGCCCGCCAGGCAGTCGGAGTCCTATGCGGCGCTGCGCGCCTGGGGGCTGCCGGTCTCCGAGCACACCCGGTTGCTGGCAGGCGTCGAGGAGGTGCTCGAGCACATCGCCTACTGGGCCGAGCGCCGCCACGACGTGGAGTACGAGATCGACGGGGTCGTCGTCAAGATCGACGAGGTGTCGGCGCAGCGCAGGCTGGGCGCCACCTCCCGGGCGCCGCGCTGGGCGATCGCCTACAAGTACCCGCCCGAGGAGGCCACCACCACGCTGCTGGACATCCGGGTGAACGTCGGGCGCACCGGGCGGGTCACCCCGTTCGCGGTTTTAGAGCCGGTAGGGGTGGCGGGGTCCACGGTGTCGCTGGCGACCCTGCACAACGCCGACGAGGTGCGCCGCAAGGGCGTGCTCATCGGGGACACCGTGACGATCCGCAAGGCCGGCGACGTGATTCCCGAGGTGCTCGGCCCGGTGGTGGACCTGCGCACCGGCGACGAGCGCGAGTTCGTCATGCCCACGCACTGCCCGGAGTGCGGCACCGCACTGCGCCACCAGCGAGAGGGTGACGTCGACATCCGCTGCCCCAACACCCGCTCCTGCCCGGCCCAACTGCGGGAGCGGATCTTCCACGTGGCCGGGCGCGGTGCCTTCGACATCGAGGTGCTCGGCTACGAGGCCGCCGTGGCGCTGCTGGCCGCGGGTGTGGTGCGCGACGAGGGGAACATCTTCGCCCTCGACGAGTCCACGCTGCTGACGGTGGATCTGTTCCGCACCAAAGCGGGAAAGCTGTCCGCCAACGGGCACAAGCTGCTGGTCAACCTCGATATGGTGAAGGACCGCCCGCTGTGGCGGGTCCTGGTGGCGCTGTCGATCCGGCACGTCGGCCCCACCGCGGCGCAGGCGCTGGCCCGCGAATTCCGTTCGCTGGACGCGATTGAGAGCGCTGATGAGGAGGCGCTCGCCGCAGTGGACGGGGTGGGCCCGACGATCGCGGCGGCGGTGCGCGAGTGGTTCGCGGTCGGCTGGCATCGCGAGGTGGTGGCCAAGTGGCGCGCCGCCGGGGTACGGATGACCGAGCCGGTCGACGAGTCCGTGCCGCGCAACCTAGAGGGGCTGTCCATCGTCGTCACTGGCTCATTGGACGGGTTCTCCCGGGACGAAGCGGCCGAGGCGATCGCGATGCGGGGGGGCAGGGCGGCCGCGTCGGTGTCGAAGAAGACCGCCTTCGTGGTGGTCGGGGAGGCGCCCGGCACGAAGTACGACAAGGCCGTTTCGCTCAAGGTGCCGGTGCTCGATGAGAACGGGTTCCGGGTGCTGCTGATCGACGGCCCCGACGCCGCCCGAGCCGTGGCAACCGTGGGGGAGGAATAACGCCGCACACCCGGCGGGATCTGTCCGGAACCTACGGGTCTGCCGCACCGTCTGAGCGTCGTGGACGTCGGGGGTTACCTGCGGCGACAGGCCGGGGTGATCGGTCATGGGCAGGCAATCGCCGCTGGGCTGCGCGGGTCGGCCATCAAGCGCCGGGTGACGACCGGGCGGTGGGTGCGGCTGCACCCGCGGGTGTATCTCGCGGCGGACCACCCACGCACAGATGAGGTACGGATGCGCGCGGCGGTGCTCTGGGCGGGTGTGGGCGCGGTGGCACACGGGGTCTCGGCAGCCTGGTGGCACGAACTGGCGCCGCGACTGCCTCAGTGCGTTGAGATCACCGTCCCGCGGCACCGTTGGCCGGGACAATGTCCGGGTGTCGTGGTCCGGCGTCGCGACGTCGATGCTCTCGACCTGTCCCAGTACCGCGACCTCCCGGTGACCGGGCTCGCGCTCACCGTCCTCGAGGCCGCTGTGGCGCTTGGGCCGGGAGGTTCTGTGCTCCTGGACCGGGCATTGCAGCAGCGGGTGACGTTCGGCCTGGTTTACCGGGCGCATTGCCGCAACCTGGGCCGCCGCGGCTCCGCAGTGGCGTCGGCGCTGCTCACCGCCGCCGCGGACCGTGCGTGCTCGCAGGCTGAACGTCTGCTGGTCGCCCTGCTGCGGGGCGCCGGGATCACCGGCTGGGAGCTCGGCTACAGCTACCAGGGCTACGTCATCGATGTCGCGTTTCGAGCGCAGCGGCTCGCGATCGAGATCGACGGGTGGGCGTGGCATGTCACTCCCGAGCGCTTTGTGCGCGACCGGCAGCGGCAGAACGCCGTGGTCAACGGCCGTTGGCGGGTGCTCCGGTTTCGGTCCTGGAGTCCGACCCCCGGGTACGGTTTGCTTACCTCTATGGTTCGCGGGCCCGGGGTGACGCCAGGCCGGACAGTGACGTGGATCTAGCGGTGTCACTACGCCCGCAGGGAAGTCTGCTCGACGACGCCCGACTGCACGATCAGCTTGCCGCCGCACTCGGTCGCGACGACGTGGATCTGCTCGTGCTGGACGACGCGCCGCTGTGGTTGCAGTTTCGGGTCGTTGCGGGCCGCGTGCTGTTCAGCCGGGACGAGCGGGAGCGGATCGCCTTCCGGGAGTACGTGGAGAAAGCCTTCCTTGTTTTCCGGTCATACCACGACAGCTACTTGGCAGCTGTCCGCGATCGCGCGCGCCGCGGGGTGCTCAGCGGTGGTTGACCGAGTGTGCGGCCAATCGAGCCGATGGCTCGTATGCGGAACCGGCTCGTTCATCACTATGAAGCCATCGAACCCGCGCGCGTGTATGAGCTGATCCGTACCCGCCTCAGTGACTTTGATCTGTTCGCCCAATCGATCACGGAGTACTTCGATAGGGGTGGACGGGCAGACTGACGAGCGAACAACAAGTCCAACCAGCACGGTTTCGGCCCGGAGCAAGCTCCCTCCGCGACTGAGTGTGCGGTGGTGAGCATCACCGTGCGCTGCGACCGCTTCGACGCTGCGGCCCGCGCATTCAGCGCCGACTGAAGGGAGGAATGTGGATGCGCATATTGGTACACGCTCACTCATTCTGTGTTCCGTCCTTTTCCGCTGAACCGTTCGCCAGGTCGGCCATCCGCCGTTGGAAATACTCCAAGTCCCGCTGCCATTGCGCATTAGCGGAATCCAGTGCGGCGAGGCGTTCGGCGATGGTCAGTGCGGCTTGGAAGCGTTGCTGGGCGGTGTCGAGGTTGCCGGCGGCGATGGCGAGGTCGCCCAGCTGGTTGTGGCTGATCGACAGGTCGCGTTGCCAGGCGGTGTTGGTGGGGTCGGCGGCGGCGAGGCGTTCGGCGATGGTCAGTGCGGCTTGGAAGCGTTGCTGGGCGGTGTCGAGGTTGCCGGCGGGGATGGCGAGGTCGCCCAGCTGGTTGTGGCTGATCGACAGGTCGCGTTGCCAGGCGGTGTTGGTGGGGTCGGCGGCGGC
>JBOHGM010000018.1:0-24924 GCA_050699435.1 Pseudonocardiaceae bacterium
CTCGCAGGCTCGCGAGCACGATCACCGACACGGCGAACAGCACGAGGCTGAGCACGATCGCCGCTTCGGGATCGGTCTCCAGCGCCAGGTAGACCGCCAACGGCATGGTCTGGGTCTCGCCGGGGAAGTTACCCGCGAAGGTGATGGTGGCACCGAACTCGCCCAACGCGCGAGCCCAGCACAGCACGGCACCCGCGGCGATCCCGGGGGCGACGAGCGGCAGGGTCACCCGGCGGAAGGTCACCCACCGCGACGCCCCGAGGGTGGCTGCGGCGTCTTCGTAGCGCCGGTCCGCCCCGCGCAGCGCCCCGTCGACGGCGATGACGAGGAACGGCATCGCCACGAAAGCCTCGGCGACGATCACCCCGGCGGTGGTGAACGGCAGCGAGAAGCCGAACCACGCCTCGAGGTATCGCCCGATCACCCCGTTTCGACCCAGCACGAGCAGCAGCGCTACCCCGCCGACCACCGGTGGGAGCACCAGCGGCACCGTCACCAGGGCCCGGACGAAGCGCAGGCCTGGCAGTTGACCGCGGGCCAGCAGCCAGGCCAGCGGCACCCCGCACACCAGGCACACCACCGTCGCGGCGCTGGCCGCGATCACTGACAGCTGTAGCGCCTCGAACACCGCCGGCTCGGCGAGCCGGTCGAGCAGAGTGCCCCACGGCGCCTCCAGCACCAGTCCGGCCAGCGGAACAACCAGAAACGCCAGACCAGCCAGCGCAGGTAGGACCAGCACCGCGGGTAGGCCGCCGGTCCGACGCGGGCGCCTCGTACGGGACCGCGGTGGGCGCTCCGGCGGCGCCGCGGGGCGCGCGTGGGTGGTGGTCACGAGACCTCGGTGACGAAGCCGAACTCCTGCAACACAGTCAGGCCTTCCTCGGAGAGTACGTAGTCGACGAAGGCCTGGGCACCGGCGGCGTTGGGAGCCTCGGTCAACGCCGCGATGGGGTATTCGTTGACGGCCTGCTCGGCCTCGGGGAAGTCGATGCCCTCGACGTCACCACCCGAAGACGCCACATCGGTGCGGTAGACCAGACCGGCGTCGGCCTCCCCGAGCATCACCTTCGTCAGCACGGCTTTGACATCCTGTTCGAGGGTGTCGGGCTGCGGTGTGATCCCCGCGGCCTCGAAAGCTCTCCGGGCTGCCGAGCCGCAGGGCACCTGCTCGGCGCACAGCGCGATGGCCAGCTCCGGCTTGCCGAAGGCCGCCAGATCCGTCACACCGGCGGGGTTGCCTGCCGGCACCGCGATCTGCAGCAGGTTCGCCACGAACACGGTCGGGTCGCCAGCGGCGCCCGCATCGGCCACGTCCTGCATCTGCTTCGGGCTGGCTGACGCGAACACGTCGGCGGGTGCGCCCTGGTTGATCTGCTGCGCCAGCGTGGAACTCGCGGCGAAGTTGAACTGCACGTCGGCGTCCGGATTGGCTTGTTCAAAAGCCTGTCCGATCTCGGTGAACGCCTCGGTGAGCGAGGCAGCGGCGAACACCGTGATCTGCCCGCTGACGCCACTCGAGTCACCCGTTGTCGGCTCCGGCGCAGACGCCGGCTGTTGCTCGCCGCCGCAGCCGGCCAGGGTGACCACGACGGCCGCGCCGACCATGAGCAGACGTCCCATGATGATCCGAGAATGCGGCATCCGTTCCTCCATGTGTACGCACCTGCGGGTTGCTGGAGTGTGCCAGGTCTGCGGATGCGAAACAAGATCGCCGTGGTCGAGAACCTATGACGCAGCCGTGAACGACAGCGCGATCCAGCCAGGTGAGGAGCTACGCGTCGGGACGAACATCGGGTCGAAGGACGGTTCGGCTGTGCAGGATCTCCTCACCCTGCGGGTGGTGTGGGTCGGGCCGCCGGTCAACCTGCAGAGCAGGCGCGTCGGTTTGCCTAAGCAACATCCGCCGCAGTGCGCTCTGATGTCCCGTCATACTCGGGCGACTACGAGATTCACATCAAGGGAAGGGTGAATGAATCCATCCCTTGCGTGCGGGCCCGCCACCGTGACCATAACGGCGATGGTCAGAAACAGCAGTGAACTGCCCGGCTCCGGGCCTCCGGCATCGTCGAGTTCTGCATGGCGACCTGTGCTTCGCCCGGGACGAGGTAGCCCAGCTCGTACTTCGTCCGGCTGGAACGCTGGCGGGGGAGACTGTTGTTGTGGGTGATAATGCGGGACTACCATCTGTCGCATGCACCGACCTCAGGATGACGTGGTCCCCCTGCACGAGCCGTTCGAGACGGCGCTGCGCGGATTCAACCGCCAGCAGGTCCTGGCCCATATCGAATCCCTTGATGGCCAGATCTCGATGGTCGCCGCGGACCGCGAATCGTTGCTGGCGCAGGTAGCTGAGCTCAGCAGGATCATCGGTCATCTGCGCGCGGAGAGCGAGCTGCTGGCGCATCTTCGCCGGGAGGCGGCGAAGGCGAGGGAGCAGGTGGAGCTCATGCACCGGGCGCCGATGGTTGCGGCTAGCTCGCGCATCGAACACATCGTGCGATTGGCGGAGGAGGAGGCCGCCGAGCTGAGGGCCCGCGTCAAGAAGGAGACCGACGAACTGCGCGCCCGGGCCGAACAGGAGGCGACGGCGCACCGGAAGCGGGCCACCAGCGAGGCCGATGCGCTGCTCCGCGACATGACCGCGCGGTGCAGGCAACTCGAGGCGGAGTCGGAGCGGCGGCGCAAAGCTGCCGAGCGGGACGCCGAGCGGGAGATCGCCCGAAAGGAGTGCGAGACCGACGAACGGATCCGGCTCCGCGATCAGCACAGCCTGGCCGCCCTGCACCTCATGCTGAAGATCATTGGCCCGCAACTGGCCGAACGGGTGTCGGCGGTCGAGCGGGAGGAGGCCGATCTTGCCGAGGCGCGTACCCGGGCTGACAAGGAAATGACCGTTTTGGAGACCTTCCGCGCCAAGATCTCCGCTCAGCTGTCCGCCACGCGCCAGGTCCTAGCGGAGGCGCTGGAGCAGGTCCAGCAGACCACGGTCGAGGATTCCCGATCCACCCGCCCAGTACCAATGCAGCGCGATGGCCGCCCGGCCGCCGAGGACGAAACCGTGCGATTAGTGAACTCCCGACCCGACGAACACCGATATCCTGCCAAGCCCGCCTGAATCCCGGACCTGCCGCATTCCGCTCCGGAGTGCGCGGCTGGGTGCCCGCGTCTGCGCAACAAGCCGACGCTGTCCGGGCCGGATACGCAACGATCTGCTGTGTGCTGCGCCCCCGCGCAACCGATCCGGCGCATAACCTCGCACCATGACGGTTCTCGACACGCCGCCGCGTCACCCGATGTCCCGGTTCATCGCCGACGACGAGCAGTGGAGCACGCACAACTACCACCCGCTGCCGGTGGTGCTCACGTCCGGCTCCGGTGCCTGGGTGACCGATGTGGCCGGCCGTCGCTACCTCGACTTCCTGGCCGGCTACTCGGCGCTGAACTTCGGCCACCGCCACCCCGCCCTGATCGCCGCCGCGGTCGACCAGCTTGACCGGCTGACGCTGACCTCACGCGCGTTCCACCACGACCTGCTCGGCGCGTTCTGCCGGGAGCTCGCCGAGCTGACCGGCACCGAGATGGTGCTCCCGATGAACTCCGGCGCGGAAGCGGTCGAGTCAGCGATCAAGGTGGCCCGGCGGTGGGCCCACCGAGTCAAGGGCGTCCCGGACGGCACCGCCGAGATCGTGGTTGCGGCAGGCAACTTCCACGGCCGGACCACGACGCTCGTGTCGTTCTCCACCGATGAGGTGGCCCGCGCCGGCTTCGGCCCGTTCACCCCCGGCTTCGTCGTAGTGCCCTACGGCGACCTCGACACGCTGCGCGGCGCGATCACCTCCCGGACGGCGGCGGTGCTCGTCGAGCCCGTGCAGGGTGAGGCCGGAGTGATGGTACCGCCGCCGGGCTATCTGGCCGGAGTCCGCGCAACCTGCGACGATGCGGGCGCGCTGCTGATCGCCGACGAGATCCAGTCCGGGCTGGCCCGCACCGGCGACCTGCTCGCGCTGGACCACGACGGGGTCCGCGCCGACCTGTACACCCTGGGTAAGGCGCTCGGCGGCGGGATCTTGCCGGTATCGGCAGTGGTCGGACGACGCGCTGTGCTGGGGGTGCTGCGCCCCGGCGAGCACGGGTCGACCTTCGGCGGCAACCCGCTGGCCTGCGCGGTCGGGCGGGCGGTGATCGCGCTGCTGGCCACCGGCGAGTTCCAGGCTCGCTCGCGCGAACTCGGGGCGCACCTGCACGCGCGGCTCGGCGAGTTGGTGGGGCGCGGGGTCGCGCGGGTGACCGGCCGAGGGCTGTGGGCCGGGGTGCAGATCGCGGCCGGTGGCCCGACCGGGCGGGCCGCGTCGGAGGCGCTGATGGACCGCGGCGTGCTGTGCAAGGAGACCCACGCCAGCACGCTGCGAATCGCCCCACCCCTCGTCATCACCCGAGAAGACCTGGACACCGGCATCGACGCCATCACCGACGTCCTGTCGTCCTGAACCCACCTGCCCACGTTCTGGATGCACACTGCAGTAACCGGCGGTCGAATAAGTGCAGTCTGCATCCAGACCGCAGCGCGGGGTCGCGTGCGACCATGGCGGGTGTGGACCTGCCGGTGATGCCGCCTGTGCCGCCGATGCTCGCGACCTCGGTGGCCGCGATTCCGGACACCCCCGGGATGCTCTTCGAGCCCAAGTGGGACGGCTACCGGTGCCTGGTGTTCCGAGACGGCGACGAGGTGCTGCTGCAGTCCCGCTCGGGCAAGCCCTTGACCCGCTACTTCCCGGAGGCCCTCGACGCGCTGCGGGCCGGACTGCCCCGGCGTTGCGTGCTGGACGGCGAGTTGGTGATCGCGGTGGGTGATCGGCTGAGCTTCGACGCGCTGTCCGAGCGGGTGCACCCCGCGGCGAGCCGGATCCGGGCGCTGGCCGAGAGCAGCCCGGCCAGCTATGTGGCCTTCGACCTGCTGGCCATCGAGGACGTCGTGGTGCTGGAACTTCCGTTCGCCCAGCGCCGCGACGCCCTGGAGCAGGTGCTGCCCGGCGGGCCGCGGGTGCACCTGACCCCGGTCACCGACTCACCCGCCACCGCGCGCCGGTGGTTCACGCTCTTTGAAGGGGCCGGGCTGGACGGGCTGGTGGGCAAGAGCGCCGACGCGCCCTACTCCCCCGGCAAGCGCACCATGGTCAAGATCAAGCATACCCGGACCGCGGACTGCGTGCTCGCCGGTTTCCGCTGGCACGCTGCGGAAGAACCCGGCGACGCGGTCGGCTCGCTGCTGCTGGGACTGCATGACGAGCATGGCGTGCTGCACCACGTCGGCGTGGTCGGCGCGTTCCCCGCCGCCCGGCGCAGGGCGCTGGTCGCCGAACTCGCTCCGCTGCGAGAACGTGCCACCGACGCCCATCCCTGGCTCGGTGCGCACGCTGCTGACGGCAGGCGGGTGCCGGGCGGGGAGAACCGGTGGCGAGCCGGCGAACAACCCTGGGAACCGCTGCGCCCGGAGCGGGTGCTTGAGGTCGGCTACGAGCACACCGAGGGCACGCACCCGGCGCGGTTCCGGCAGAACGCGCACTTCCAGCGCTGGCGCCCCGACCGCGACCCCGCCTCATGCTGCTACGACCAACTGGACGAACCAGCCCGATACGACCTCGGTGCCGTGTTGCACGGTGAGGTCCGCACGGTGCCCTGAGCAGACCTACTCACCCGGGGCTCACTGCGGCGCTGCGAGCATCGGAGGCCGCCCGCCTGCGTCTGCGAGGAGAGTTCGTGCCTGTCGGTCCGCACCGGAGCTTGCGAAGCATGGGCGTGCTGGTGGCGCTTGCGCTACTGGCGCCCGTCGGGTGCACCGCAGGCCCCTCGGACCGTCCCCCGGTGGCGGTGCGGGGCGCCGACCTTCCGCCGCAACGCCCCCCGCCGAGCCCACCCAGCGCGCTGCCGCTACCACCCCCGGGCGAGTACCATCCCGGTTCGCTGCAGTGGCAGGACTGCACCGCTGTGGTCGCCGCTGCGCTGGGCGGGCCCGGGCCTGCTCGGGTGCACTGCGCCGAGGTGCGGGTGGACGCGGACGTGTCACTGCCCGCGTTCGGCGGCACCCTGGAGCTGGATCTCACCCGCGTGGGCAACGGCTTCGCCCCGCTGGTGGTAGTCGGAGAGACGGCCGGCGAGCCCGGCACGGTGCGGGCCGCCCGGCTGGCCGGTCAGCTACCCGCCAGCGTCCTGGACTCCTTCACGCTGATCGGGCTGGCCCGCCGCGGCACCGGGACGAGTGAACCCCTGGACTGCATTCCTGCAAGCACTCGGGCCCGGATCGTCGGCTTCGATCCCGACGTCCGTCAACCCGGGCAACTGGAGTCGCTGCTCGACGTCACCCGCACCGCGATCCAGACCTGCGTCCAGGAACTAGGCGAAGTGCTCACGGCGATCAACTCCACCGGCACGGCCGACGACCTGGAGGCGCTGCGGGTGCGCCTGCGCGCGCCGGTACTCAATGTGATCGCACACGGAACAGCGTCCCGAGCGGTGACCGACTTCATCCGCCGCTACCCCGCCTCAGTCGGGCGGGTGGTGCTTGACGGCGCCGCCGACCCCACGCTCGACGGCATCACCGGAGCTCAGGCAGCGCTGCAGGCCGCGGACGCCGGATTCGCCGCGTTCGCCGCCGACTGCGTCGCCCAGGGCTGCCCGCTGGGACCCGACCCCCGGGCCGCCCTGGGGGCGCTGGCCGAGGCGCTACGTCAGGCACCGCTGCAGGTCGATCGCCAGCAGATCACCGCGGGAACCGCCTACCAGGCCATCCTGGAGACGATCGGCGCTCCGGAACGCTGGACAGAGCTGTCCGATGCGCTCGCAGCAGCCCGCACCGGCGACGGCACCGGGGTGGCAGACCTGGTGGCACCTACGCTCGTCCCTACCCGAGGGCTGCCCGCGCGCTTCGACCCCGCCCTGGCGACCCACTGCAACGACACCGCGACCCGGGTGCCGCCCGAACGCGCCGAGCAGCTCGTCGAGCAGTGGCGCAAGCGATCCCCGCTGTTCGGGCCGCTGTTCGCGCAGCGGCTGCTGCTGTGCAGCGCCTGGCCGGTACCTTCCAGACCACCGGTGGGTCCCGGTAACCCGGAGCTGCCGCCGGTGCTGGTCATGGCTACCGCCAGGGACCCGATCACTCCGGCCGAAGGCGCCCGGCGCACCGCGGACGCACTGCCCTCGGCAACCCTGGTGACCTGGCAGGGGCAGGCACACGGGGCGCTACCACATAGCCCCTGCATGGTCGACCTGGTCACCCGCTTCCTGGTGGATGCCGTGGTCCCCCGGCAGGGCACGCTCTGCCCGCCATAGTTGCTGCGCTCGAGGGCGCCCCGAACGCGATGAGGAACGCCGCTTGCATCGCTGCTATCAATATTGATAGCATTGCTGTATGCCGAACGTCCTTATCCGCGACGTGCCCGGGGACGACCTCGACCAGATCCGGTCGGCGGCAGCCGAGCGGGGCACGTCGCTGCAGAACTACCTGCGCGACGCCGTCCACGCGCACGCTACCTACCTGCGCCGGCAAGCAGCGCTCGCCAGGACAGCCCAGCGCCTGGGCGGTCGGTCCGAGGTGCCAGCCGATGAGCGGCAGGCGGTACTCGACGCCATCGCCGACGCGCACACCGAGCGTGCCGGCCAAACGAGCAACCGGCCAGCTCCGTGATCGTCGACGCATCGCTCATTATCGACGCCGTCGCCGACCCAGGACCGCGAGGGATCGCGGCCCGCGACGCGTTGGCTGCCCAGCCGGCCGCCGAGCCCTTCACCGCGCCCGGGCACTTCGCGTTCGAGATCATGTCCGGACTCCGCGCGGCCGCGAACCGACCCAACCACCCCTTCCAGACCGCCGACCTCGCGCAGGCCCTCCAGGACGCCGAAGCGTTCGAGATCCTGATCGAGGCGACCCCATGGGTGGACGTGCATCGCGCATGGACTCTCGCGTGCGAGTCGCTGCGCTACGCCGATGCGGTCTACGTCGCCGCCGCCGAGCGGCACGGAACCGCACTGCTCACCGCAGATGCTCGGATCGAACGGTCCGGCGCCCCGATCACATGCAAGATCATCACGGTCACCCCGGTCAAGGATTGACCTCCCACCCGTGAGCCCGACCCCCCGCCGACAGGCGGGCGGTTCGCACTCGACCCAACCTGATGACGAGCCCGCTCGGGAACACGCTCGGAGCACCACCCTGCGCACGTGTCACAAGACTACCCGCCATCGCCTCAACAGCGGTGGGCATCGCCAGGCCAACGCCGCCCTGCATCGCATCCTCGCCGCCCGAATGCGATTCCATCAATCCACTATTGACTATGTCGCTCGCCGCATGTCGATGGCAAAACCAAACGCGAGATCATGCGCTGCCTGAACGGATTCTCATCCGCGAAATGTATCAGATAATCGTAGCTCCATACAAGGCGAAAGACGAGCAAACCTGCCGCTTGACAATCATACAGTAGGAGCATCAATTCTATGATGGAGTCCTTCTGGCGCACCATGCAACTCGCGTCCGCGCGGACATATCGATCTTGGGGGGTCCGTACCTCGTACGACGACGACAAGATCGACGAAATTGCCCCCCTCACCGGTCGTCGCACGCGCTCCCGACGGCCTGAGAAGGTATCGTGAGCACTGGGGCGCCCTCACCGTGGTGTGCCTGCACACCACGGGGCCGGAGTTGGTGGTGCATACCGAGGAGGACCACGAGATCGAGGTAACGGCGACCGCGACACCAGGCGTGCCGTTTCGGGTGCCGCCGCGCTCGGTGGTCACTACGACCTAAAGAACGGGGGCGTGCGGCAGTGTTTCACAGTGCAGGTGATCATCGATGAGGATGCGGGTTGGCTCGCCGATGGAGGCGTTCTCGGACCAGCCGATTGTGCTGGCGACGCCACCGCCGGTGACGCACCGTACGGCGGAGGAGAACCTGGGCTTGGGGTATCTGGCCGCGGTGCTGCGCCAGGCCGGTTACCCGGTGCGGGTGCTAGACGGGTGGCTGGCAGGCATGAATGCCAGCCAGTTGGCCAGCGCCATCACCGCCGAGCGATGCCCGCTGCTGGTTGGATTCGCCTGCTACCGATCCAATATGGACGCCGCTTTGTCCACTGCGGCGGCGGTGCGGGCCCGGAGTCCGAACATTCCCGTCATCGCGGGTGGGTTCGGTCCCAGCTTCCACGCCGAGGACTTCCTGGCCGCTGGTTTCGACGTCGTGGTCCGCGGCGAAGGTGAGCGAACCGTGGTCGAGCTTGCCGGGCACTACGCGACCGGAGTCCCAGGGTTGGAAGAGATCCTTGGGATCAGCTATCGCAGCGCTGAGGGCGTGGTGCACCGTGGCGCTCGCCCACTGGTGGGCGATCTGGACACACTGCCCCTGCCCGCCCGGGACACCCTCGATCTGACGATGGCCCGGCGCAGCCCCGTACACGTGCAGACCTCACGCGGGTGCCAGGCCAGCTGCACGTTCTGTTCGATCGTCGCGTTCGAGCGCCTCGGCGGCGGCCCCACCTGGCGGCAGCGCTCGATCCCCGGGTTCGTCGATGAGCTTGTCCAGCTCACGGAGTGCGGGGTCAAGCATGTGAAGGTCATCGACGACAGCCTGCTGGAGCCTCCCCGATGCCTGGACTGGTGCGCCGAGCTGGCCGACGAGATCCAGCGTCGCGGCGTACACCTGGCGCTCCGCGGGCAGATCCGCGCCGACCGGGTCGACGGCGCGGTCCTCACCGAGCTGCGCCGGGCCGGGTTCTGGTCGTTTTCCTGCGGGATCGAGAACTTCTCGGCCACGGCGTTGCGGCGGATGGCCAAACGCGCTAGTGCCGAGCAGAACATCACAGCGCTGGAGGCGTTCCGGCGCGCGGGAATGTACGTGCAGGCCGGGCACATCCTGTTCGACCACGCCACCACAGTCGATGAGTTGGAGGAGAACTGGGCAGGAATGGCGCAGTTTTCATGGACGATCTCCAAGGGTGTGTTCACCGAGATGTACGCCGCGGCAGGTACCGCGTTCACCCGGACCCTGGCCCGCACCGGCCGCCTGGCCTCCGGACCGGCGACCGCGGGCACGGCGGGATTGGGCAACGCGTCCTATGCGGTAGCCGACCCGGCCGCGGCCGCGGTCTACATCGCGCTGAAACGGTGGCAACGCAGCCACACCCGAATCTACGATCAGACCATCGACCCGCTGGCCGCCCCCAAGGCCCTCAATCCGCGTGAGCGGGCAGAGTTTCACCAGTTGTGCCTTGCGCTGCGCGAGCAGGACTTGGCGTTCTTCCGCGCTGTGCTCGACTTGGTGGCGGACGGCGCGGACAGCGAAGCCACTCGGGAGTTCACCGAGGCGCGCATCGCCGCTACCGCGCCGCTTTATGCCCGCGCCGCCGAGCGCGCCGAGAAGGCGTATCGGCGGGCCGGGCTGATCTACGACGCCGAGGACAACCCGTTCCTCTGCTGACACCCCAGCCCCAGGCCAGGAAGGACTCCCGCGATGGCCGACGCTCACCCCGAACCCGGCTCCACCGCCCCCGCCTATCCTTGGCAGACTCGCACAACCGAGCAGCGATTGCCGCTGATCGACGCCACGGAGCACTTTCGCCGTGACGTCGGCCCCATCGAAAACACGCACCTGAGCGAATGCGAAATCCAGATCCGCAACATCGGCTGGACACTCGGCAACGACTGCCCTTACCGCTGCACGCACTGCTACTCAATGTCCGCACGGGAGAAGGGCATGGACTTCACCCCGGACATCGTCGACCGTGTCGTGGACCAGCTCGCGGCCAACGGGGTGGAGACGGTCAACCTCGGCGGCAACGAACCGTTGTTCACCAACGGCCCCAACCCGGCCAACACACTGTTACCCCGGATCATCCACGGGCTGGCCGACGCCGACATCCTCGTCGGCCTGACCACGTCGGGGATTACTCTAACCCACCTGGAGCGTGATCATCCCAAAGCACTGGCCCGGCTCAATGACGTCGACGTCTCTTTCGACTCGCCCTATCCAGACGAGCACAACGCCAACCGTGGCGCCAAGCTGTTCAAGCAGGCACTGCGGGCGCTGGAAATCTGTCGCGAGCACAGCATTCCGCACAGCGTGATCATGTGCGGCATGGGATGGAACTTCACGCCGGATCGCCTCGACGCCCTAGTCGACCTTGCCCGCGAACACGACGCCCACATCCGTATCAACCCGATCAAGCCGGTCGAGTCACAGCATATGGACTCCGCCTTGCCCGCCCGCCAGTACTACGCCGGGTTTGCCCAGCTGATGCAGCAATGCGCCCCGATCGACCTCGGCGAACCACCCCTGGCAGCGGTTAACGACTTTGCTGGCGCGGCTGGCTGCCCGTGCGGGCGGACCTCGTTTCGGATCCACTCGATCACCCCTGCCGGCGCCATCCCGGTCTCACCGTGCGTGTACCTCCACGACTACAAGGCGGGCAACCTCGTCACCGACGAACTCTCCGACATTGTCCGGTCCCCGCAGTTCCAGACCTTTCGCCGCCGCAACGCCCACCCCGAGGCCATCGCCGACTGCACCGGCTGCCCGTTGCTGACCTCCTGCCGGGGCGGGTACGCCGGCCGGTCGTACCTACACCACGCGCACACCACCGGGCAGCGCAGTCTGTTCGTCAAAGACCCCTACTGCCCAGCCGAAATCGCCCCCAAGCAGGCATTCCCTATCAACCCAAAGCTGCCGTCTGATCAGCGGTTGGTGCATATGGATTACCTGTGCACCTGGATCGGCAAGCCACTGCCGACCGCGTCGCCGGACTGACCAGACTCGGGGCTGTCCACGCCGATGCGGAGGTGGCGGTGGGCGTACTCCGAGACCACCGGACAGGGGAGCCGACCGTGCCATCCTGGGGCGAGCATGCGGTGTTCAAAGGCTCGCAGCGCCGTGTCGTGCCGCCGCAGCAGCAGGCGCCGCACCGGCGGCGGCGCGAAGCCGTGGGCCAGGCTTGCCCGCGCCATGCCCGCCAGCTCGGTCCACGAACAGTTCCACGCGGTGGCCGCCAGGTAGAACTCGTCCGTCAGCTGCGCGCCCCACACGCCCGGGTTATCCGTGCTCAGGCACACCACCAACCCGCGGCGCAGCAGCAGGGCACCCGGATGCTGCGCGGGGTCGGGGACGTGGCCGAGCATCTGGTTGCTAACCCATGCTGACCTCCACCGCCAGGCCAGCGTCGCGGACACGCGCGACGGTGTCCGGTTCGTGGATCAGGTTCAGGCCGTGCCCGATCCGGCGAGCCCCCACCGCCACCGCCCCGGCAACCCGGTTGCCGTCACCGAAGCCCTCACCCGCGTGCACGGCCACTCGCACCATCGGATAGCGCTGCCGCAGCGACCCATATACGCTGCGCAACTGGTCCAGGCTGCACGACGCCTGGTCTTCCTGCCCGGACAACTGCACCCCTACCCACACATCTGGGTGGCGGCTGGCCATGGCGAAACTGGTGCGCAGCCGCTGGCGCACATCAGGCACGGTGCGGGAGACATTCACCACAAGCCGTGTCGTCACCCCGGTCGCCCGTGCGGCCGGTGAGTCCAGCACGTGGCGATACCGCTGGACCATCTCCGCCACGGGCTCGGGTTCACCAGCTGCGTCGACGTAACCGAACGGGCCGGTCTGGACCTCCAGATAGCGCACCCCCTCAGCGGCGGCGCGGCGCAGCACCCTTAGCAGCAGCGCCTCGAGCAGCACTGGATCCTTGCGTAGGTGCTTGAGTTCGCCGGTGACGTGGAAAAACCTTGTGGGATCCAGATGCGGGTGCTGCAGCGACAGGCGCGCGGCCCACGCGTGCCGCTGCTGATCGGTCAGCGACCCCAGCGGCACCCACCCAGCCTGGCAGCATCCCGGCAAATTCTGCAGGGCGGCGCGGCGTATGGTGACCGGCCCGCTACGCTGGTCGTGCCCACACCCGGTGGGCACCGCGCGTACCCAGAACGCTCCATTGCCCGTGGCCAGCTCATACCAGTCCGCGGGCGTTCCACAGCCTGAGAGATGAACATGCAGGTCGGCGCCCTTGGGCATGGCGAATAACAGGGCGTACAGCTGCTTGGCGCTAGCCTGCTGTTTCATCCGCGCGAACCGTCCATCCCGCTCGCGGTCCATCCACACCGCCCGCCTGGCCGCATCGGCCGAAGATGAGAGGATGGCGCAGGTGCACACACCGTCGACATCGTTGAGCCTGGCCACCGGCTACCTGCACCAGCGTGTACAGCTGCGCATCGACCGTCCCGCTGGCAGCCGCCACCCGAAATACGGCTATCACTACCCGATTAACTACGGCTACGTGCCCGGCGTGATCGCACCCGACGGCGACGACCTCGACGCCTACTACCTGACCAACAGCCCGGTCGCCGAGGCCGACGGCGTGTGCATCGCCGTCATCCACCGCCACTTCGACGACGACGACAAACTCGTAATCGTCCCCGACGACGTCGACCTCACCGACACCGACATCCACCGGTTAGTCGCCTTCCAGGAACGACCCGGGCACTACGCGATCGTGCGCGAACCCACGCCTGAAGAGTGATCAAAGCCGACTCGCGCCGGGTGGCTGGGGTGCGGTCACCGAGCAGTCCGCGGTGTGGTGCCATAGAGTCGCCACCGACCGATCCGGCAGCACGCCTGGCTCACCCTGGACGGGGCGTCGGTCGCCGTGCCCGCCACACGCAACCGTTCCAGGTCCCCGACCGCCGGTTGAGAGTCGGAGGAAGAGCAGGTGAGTCCCGGCAACCCTTGAGCCACTGCTGTGGCTGCCTGGCCAAAGGCAGCCTACCTGGCCTCGATTCGGAACACCGGGTGCTGCGCAGCGACGCGCCGCAACTCCTCGTCCACCGAGTCGGCGCTCACGCCGTCGAAGAACGCGCCGACCTCGAACTTCCAGCGCCTCAGGTACGCCCGCAGGATGTCGGGCTTCAGGTCGTCGGCCAGCTCGATCGCGCGGAAGCGCTCGACGGTCCGTCCTAATGCCAGCTCCCCGCCGCCTGCGGCCCGCACGTTACGGACCCACTGCGTCACCCCTCGAGGTGCCACCAGGTACCGGGCACCGTCGACCGTGAGCAGGTTCACCGGCGTCTGCCGAACCTCGCCCGTCTTCCGGCCGCGAACCCTGAGTATCCGCGAGCCCCATACGCTCACCCCAGCCGTGGTGAGCAGAGCCACCGCCCGGTTGAACACGTTGCGGGTGAACCAGCCAGGCTCGACGTAGCGCGGCGACGTCACGCCTCCGATTGTCTCCGCCTCGTCGGACACCCCGCGTCAGCTGTGGGAGCGTGACGACCTGCGTCCCGTCCTGGCTGGCCGCGACATCGGCGAGCTGTATCGGGTGCTCAACACGTCTGGAGATCGCGCAGCGGCAGATCGCGCAGCTCACCGGGCAATCTCAGTGCCACCCGGACGACGGGCTCAAGATGCTGCAGATCGGGCAGGTCAGGGCGTGGGACATTCCCCGGGGCCTGGATCGGGGGGCGGTGGTGGTCGGGGAGGGCTCCCGGGCGGCACTGCAGGCGTGCGGGCTCGCGGACTCGGCGACCGCCTTTGCTCGGCTCGGGCACCCGGAGACCGCGTACCGGGAACTGGGGCACTCGCGGGAGCTGTGGATACCCACCAGCGCGGATCCCGGTGGGGATCTGGAATCGTCCCGCCGCGCTGCTGGAGCTGGACCGGGGGCGCCTCGATGTCGCCGAGCAGTTCGCGGTGGCGTCGGTGCGCCGCTGGGAAGGCGTCAGCCACCTCGGCCGCACATCCTCCAGGATCGTGCTCGCCACCATCCACGTCCGGGCCGGTGAGCCTGATGGTCTCCGGATGGCGCACGACGCCATCACCGCAGCGGGCAAAGCTCACCTCCGTACGCGCCCGCACCAGGCTCGAACCGCTGGCAGCCGCGCTGGACACCCGGCCCGGTAGTGATGCGCGGGACCTGTCGCGGGCCGCGCGGCAGGTCGCCACCCGGGCGTGAACGACCGCACCTTCGCTTGATCCATCCGAGTGTGTGAAGGGATGATCCGGACCTGGGGTGGTTGATCCACGGAGGTCGACGCCGCGCCCTACTCTTTACGCATGCCACGAGCAGGCGGTATCTCACTGTCAATCCTGGTGGTCGACGCTGACGAAGCCGCCGCCAGGGCCCTGACCGACGAGGCGGCGCAGGACCAACGAGTCGACTGCATCGCTATAGCACACAACATCGAAGAAGCGCAGCGAGAACTGCGCGCGGGTGCCTACAACACCATCGTGATCGACCCTCTTTCGGTCGGCATCGATCCGGCAGCGCAATTCGCGCGCTCCGCGAAAGGAAAGCTATCGGAGATCGTCTTCGTGCTCTTCGTCGACAGCACCGAGGTCGACGCCCGACGTGCGGAGTTCTTCTCGGGAGAAAGCCGACGGTTCGCGCACTACTATTCCTTGGATAAGAGAACACCGGTCGCAGCGTTTTCGGACGAGGTTCGTGCCATGCTCACCCGCTGCGCCTCACTGCTCAGTTGGAGGCTCTCAGCGGAGAGTTTGAAGAGAATCAGGGAGATGGTCCGAACAGAAAGCAGCGAAATTCGATCGACCATAACTTCCGAGCTCAGCGCCGAGCTGGACCGGGCGATATCCCTGGTAGCCTCCAATGATCCCGCCCCGACGTCTCGACGTACAGTGTTCTTGTCACACAGGTTCGCGGAAAGCGAGTACGTGGACGGCCTCACCCAGCTGTTGGAGAAGGAGGGCTTCACGGTAGCGACCGGGAGCCCGGCGAATACGTACATCAGCCAGGCCATCCTACAAAGAATATCCGAATCGGACTACTTCGTCTGCCTGATGACGCGCGACAAGGAGAAGGCCGACGGGAACTACACGACAAGCCCCTGGCTGCTGGAGGAAAAAGGCGCTGCACTGGCGTTGAAAAAACCCGTGGTACTGCTTGTCGAGCACGGAGTCGACGAATTCGGTGGCCTCCAGGGGGACTGGCAACGGATCCATTTCGGACCCAAAGGGTATCTCAGCGCGGCCCTGCAGGCCGTAGGGCAATTGAACTCGTACGCCGGTTCGTGATCCCGCCGAACCCACCCCATCAGTCTCTCTCCTGGCGCAAGAATCCCCAGGCGAGCAGTTGGCGACCCAGATTATTGATGTTCTCGCGACCGTTGATCCCGGTGATCCCGAGGCTCTCCAGCACTTTGCACCATCTTGCTACGCAGTTCTCGACGGCTTTTGCAGTGACTGGCTTGTCCAGGCGTCCGGAAGCGTTGGCGTACTGGGCGGCCTCCTGATTACCGATCGCATCACCCGGAGTGGGGAGCGCCAGGAACTTGGCCGCCAGCAACAACCGGTCGTGATCGGTCATCTTCTCGAGCGGGACCGGGAAGGTGGTGCCGCCGTCTCCGGGCTGGTCCACGGCGAGCGACCGGGGCTCGTTGGTCCTGATCGACAACAGATACCGCCCGGATGGCGCGACCACCAGGATGTCCAGACCCGGTGGGGAGACCGCCCACTCCGAGCGGGAGTCCGGCGCGGACCGCGGCGGCAGCGGATTCACCACGCCGCGCACGATGACGTCAAACGGCCGGGTCTTGCTGTCGTTGTAGACCACCCACCGCCCGCCTACCCATCGGATCGAACCCACGTTGCGAGAGATGTGCTGGTCAGGCCCGCCCCCGACACTGCCTTGACCGAACCGCTCATGACCGAATCGCAGGGTGCGATCGGGACCTCGTCCGAAGGTGAAGGGGGGATCGCCAGGGCACACCAAAGTGACTTGGCGGCCCTGGAATCGGACCACCAATCCGCTCGGCGGCGGGCGCGATCCCACCATTGGGCCACGTTAGCGCCAGTGTGCTGAGCTGGCCATCGGCCATCAGGGCTGCCCTCTAGCCTGGAGACCGGCGAAGCGTTCTACTGATCGGCAACAGCGGTCTCGACGAACCGGAGATCCACCGTGTCGCTGCCGAGCCACCAGGCCACCGAACCTAGTCCGGCGGCGGCGGAACAGGTCCCGGCGCAGCTCAGGCACCGTCCGGGTATCGATCGCATGATCGCAGAATGGCACACCACCCCCGGCAAGCTCCGGGTGACCATGGTGGTCCTGGTACTCGGAATCCTGCTTTCCGGGGGTGTCGGTGTCTACGCCGCCGAGGTCCGCGCGCAGACCACTCGCGACATCGCCGAGCGCATCGAGCCGCTCAACGCCCACGTGACGACGCTGTACCGGTCATTGGCGGCCGCGGACGCCACGGTCACGAGCGGGTTCCTTTCCGGCAGCCTGGAACCAGCCGGCGTGCGTGCCCGCTACGACGACCACGTGGCGGCGGCGACCGCCAAGCTGGCGCAGGCCGGCGCACAGGCAGGCGAGGACAGGGTGACTGTCGACCGGATCGCCGACATCGCCGCGCAACTGCCGGTCTACACCGGCCTCGTCGAGCGGGCCCGGGCGAACAACCGGCAAGGTCTCCCGCTCGGGGTGGCCTATTTGCGGCGCGCCTCCGAGCTGATGCAGAGCTCGATCCTCCCCAAGGCCGAGGAACTGCAAGGCAGGCAGGCCACCAGGCTTGACGATGCCTACCGACAGGCCGAGTCCGTGCCGGTCTTCGCGCTCATGGCGGGCACCGTGAGCCTGGCCGGGCTGATCTGGGCGCAGCTGTTTCTGTTCCGGCGAACGCACCGCGTCTTCAACATCGGCTTGGTCGCCGCCACCGCGACGGTGCTCGTCGGTCTGCTGTGGTGGACGGTGACCGGGGTGATCTCGGCAGGCCACCTGCAGAGCTCGAAGGGAGACAGTAAATCTGTATCCCGCGCGTTGGGGCCGGCGCAGATCGCGGCGTTACAGGCCCGGGCCACGGAAAGCCTTGGGTTGGTGGCTCGCAACGGTGGCGCCACCGAGAACGCATTCACCGGGCAGATGCAGCTTCTCGCGCGCAGCGACGGTGCAGGCGGCGCGCTCGGCGCAGCCCGGCGGTTCGCTACCGACCAGCGGGGCGCAGATCTGGTGAAGATGGCGGTCAGCGAGGCTCGCGATTACCGGAAAGCACACCAGGAGGTCCGGCGGCTGGACGCAGCCGGAAAATACCACCAGGCGGTGGGCGCCGCGTTACTCGCCGACCCGGCCACTGGTCGCACCACATTCGAGCGGCTCGACGCTGCACTCACCCTCGCCGTCGAGCACGAACGCAGGACATTCGGGGATGCCATCACCCGGGCCAGAAGCTGGCTGATCGGCCTGAATGTCGGCACCGGCGTGTTGGCGATGACCGCAGCCATCGGGGTGATCGTGGGCGTCCGCGGGCGGCTGGAGGAGTACCGATGAGCATCCGATGCGCGCTCGCCTCGTCCGCGGTGGCTGTCGTTCTCCTCACCGGCATCGCCGCAGACCAGCCGTCGGACCACGCGGTCTCGGTCTCGCCGGTCTCGGTCTCGCCGGCACCTGCGCCGAGGACAACGGCAAGTCCAAGCGTGGTGTCCTCGGCCGGGTCGCAGCCCACCGCACCGAGGTGCGACCTGCTGGCAAGCCTGCGACCGCTTGACCCGCTGCCCGAACCGGGCCGGATGCCCGCAGGATCGACGATGGCACGCATTGTCGAACGGGGGCGACTGATCGTCGCGGTCGGCGCGGACACCTATCTGCTCAGCTTCCGCAACGCCGAGACCGGCCAGTTGGAAGGTTTCGACATCGACCTCGCCGCGGACCTCGCCGAGGCGATCTTCGGCGACCGGCAGCGGGTGGAGTACCGGCAGCTCGACCTCCACGGGCGGCTCGAAGCCGCGGCATCGGGGGACGTCGACGTGGTGATCAGCAACGCGACCATCACCTGCTGGCGCCGTGCGAAGGTGGAGTTCAGCACCGTGTACTACCTGGCCGGGCAACGAGTGCTGGTGAACCGCGGCTCCGGTGTCACCGGCCTGAACGATCTGACCGGCAAGCGGGTCTGTGCGCCGCGCGGCTCCACGTCGCTGCAGGAGCTGGTCGCCGCGTCGGGCCCGGTTCCGGTGGGCGGCGTGCCCGGCGTGACGGACTGCCTGGTCATGCTCCAGCTCGGTGAGGTGGACGCGGTGTCTAGCGACGACGTCCTGCTCGCCAGCTTGGCCGCGCAGGACCCCCGGACCGAGATCGTCGGTCCGCGTTTTCGCGCAGATCCCTTCGGCATCGTGATCAACTCGGCCGCTCCCGATCTGGTCCGGTTCGTCAACGCGGTGCTGGAGCGCCGCGTCGCGGACGGCCGCTGGCGGGCGAGCTATCAGCGCTGGCTCACGACACTGGGCCCGCCACCGGCGCCTCCGCAGCCGCAGTACCGGGACTGACATCATGGCCCCCTTCACCGTCGCCCATGCGCAGGCCGCCGCCGAGCGGCTCACAGCCGAGCATCAGGCCATCTTCGACAGCCTGATCAAATTGGAGGACCACCCCGGACGCACCTATCTGAAGAGCGCCGTCCCGCACGGCGTGACCCGCGAACACAGCGCCGAGGTGCAGTACGGCCTCGAGACACTCTGGACCCTGTATCAGACCTACCGGGCGGCGGTGCTGCGGCTTCAGGCGATCCGGGCCCGACGATCCCAGCCGACCAGCGCGGATCTGCAGGAGATCGAGGAACTGGTGATCGGTGCCACCACGGTGATCCTGCCGAGCCCGGACGGGTCACTGCAGCCACGCAGGCGGCTCACGCTCAACGAGCTGGTGGCCGAGTTCCGGACGGCCTACGCCGGGATCTACGAGGTGGTGAGCGCTGTCGATCAGGTGCAGATCGAGCTGAGCCTCCGGCTCGATCGCTGCCACGAGCTGCTCAGCCAGGCCGAAGCCGTCGCTGCGGCCCTCAGCCTGGCGGCGGACACCGACCCGGTGGCCTCGACTCTGCCCCAGCTGACCGAGCGGCTCGACGCCATGCGGCAGGTCACCCTGACCGATCCGCTGCGGCTGTGGGCGCCGGGCGGGGTGGATCTAGTCGAGATCGAGCAGCTCATCGGGCGATGCGAGCAAGCGTATGCCGCACTCGGCGCTCTCGGGGAGCCGCGCCGCCACGCCGAGGCCCGCCTCGACCTGGTTGAGGCGACGTTCGCCGAGGTGGCCCGGTTGCACCGGCAGGCCGCCGACCTGCGCCACCACGCGCACATCAAGATCCACGGACTGCCGCCACCGGAGCCGGGGGTGCCGTGGGCCCAGCCGCCCGACGTCCGGCTGGCCGCAGCCCGGCAGTTGTGCCTGCACGGAGGCTGGCGGCAGCTCGCGACGGAGCTGGCCGCGCTGGAGCGTGATGCCGAGGCGGCACTGCAGAGGGGCCGGACCGAGCTGGCTACTGCGGGCAGGCCGCTGCGGGAGCGCGCTGAACTGCGTGGCAGGCTCGGCGCCTACCGGGCGAAAGCGGCCGCACTCGGGCGGATCGAAGACCTCGCGCTCGAGCACTGCTATCAGCGGGCCCGCGATCTGCTGTGGACCGCTCCCTGCGATCTGGCCCTCGCGTCCGCGGCCGTCGCGGAGTACCAGACCGCGGTCAACACGACTGCGGCGGGCCGGAGCCGGCTATGACGAATTGCCCGAAACCGAACTGTGGGGGGATGATCGGGGAGGACACGTACTGCACCCGGTGCGGAACCGCCGTCAAGTCGCAGGCCGGGCCCCCTCCCCGGCCGCCCACCGGGGCGAAGGCCGCGACCTTGCCGGGCAGGTCCAGCTCGTCGGGATCCGGGCGAGGTGTCACGGGCAGCAGCTCCCGGTTGGGCTCCCGCCGCGGCGCGCTGGTCGGTCTTCCGCCGGTGCACTCCGACGAGCACATGATGCCGCTGCGCGACGACCCGAACGTGCCCGAGGAGAAACGATTCTGTCCGAACCCCAGCTGTCAACAGCCAGTGGGCCGGGCCCGAAACGGTCGGTCAGGCCGGCTCGAGGGCTATTGCCCGCTGTGCGGCACCGAGTTCTGTTTCCGACCGCCGCTGAGCCCCGGCTCACTGGTCGGCAACGGTCAGTTCGAGGTGAAAGGAGCCATCGAGCACGGCGGGCTCGGCTGGGTCTACCGAGCTTGGGATCGTCGGGTCAGGCATTGGGTAGTACTTAAGGGCCTGATCGATCCAGACGACCCGGACAAGCGACGAGCAGCCGTCGCCGAGTTGGCCGCGCTGGCGGAGGCCGACCACCGCAATATCGTCACGGTGCACTCCGTGGTCACCCATCCGCATCCACGCACCGGCAAGGATGTCGACTACATCGTGATGGAGTACCTCAACGGCCCATCCTTGAAGCAGCTGCATCTGAAGTATCGGGAAGAAGGCACCTTCCTCCCGGTGGCACAGGTCTGTGAGTTCACTCTGGAAGTGCTGGCCGCCCTGGAGCATCTGCACGGCCGAGGCCTGTTGTACTGCGACATGTCGGCGGACAACGTGATCCATTCGACGGTCGGCGTCAAACTGATCGATCTCGGGGCGGTTCGCCCAATGGACGATCTGGACGGTCCGGTGTGGGGCAAGCGGGGCTTTCAGGACCCGCAGATCGCAACGTACGGCCCCTCGGTTGCGACCGATCTCTATTCGGTCGGACGAATGATGGCCCTGCTGAGTTTCCCGTTTCCGGGATTCTCCACCGGTGACCCGATCCCGAGCCCGGACGAGGCCGAGTTGCTCCGTCGGCACCCCTCCCTGCACGGGCTGCTCCGCCGCGCGACACACCCCGATCGGCAGCGACGATTCACCTCCGCGGCGGATATGGCCGAGCAGCTGGAAGGTGTGCTGCGCGAGGTGCGCGCGTACGACGAGAACCAGCCGTTCCCCGCCGCGTCCGTGCTCTTCGGTCCGGAGCTGCGCGTGGTGGGAGCCGATCCGGACAGCTTCCCCACCGAGGTGCCGGGCATCGTCGCGGCGGCGCTGGCCCTGCCGGACCCCCAGGTCGATCCGGCCGACCCACACGCAGGTCTGCTGGCCGCGATCAGCGCGGACAGCCCTGATGAGACCGAAAGGGTGCTGACCCAGCTGCCCGACCCGTCGCTGGAAACCCGCCTGCGGGTGGTGCGCGCGCGGATCGAGCTGCGCCGTCCCGAGGTCGAGGACGAGCTCGACCTGCTGGCCGATGAGCAGCCGGGTGACTGGCGAGTGGACTGGTTTCGCGGGCTCCGGTCGCTGGTCGACGGCGGTATCGAGGTGGCTCGGGAGAAGTTCACGGAGGTGCTCGACGCCCTGCCGGGTGAGGCCGCACCCAAGCTCGCGCTCGCGCTCTGCGCCGAGCGCGCCGGCGACGCCGAGCTCGCCACGCGCTGTTACGGGACGGTGTGGCACACCGACCGGTCCTATGTCAGTGCCGCGTTCGGGCTCGCGCGGGCCCGCTTCGCGCTGGGTGACATCGCGGGCATGGCCGCCGCGCTAGAGGCCGTGCCGGAGAGTTCACGCTACGGCGTCACGGCCCGGTTGTGCGCCATCCTCGCCCGGCAACGCGGCTGCGCGAACGGGCAACCACCGGTCGTCGACTTCTTCACCGCCGCGCACCGGCTGCACACGTTGGACCTCGACGAGCGGCGCCGCGAGCGGGCGATCGCGGAGGTGCTCGAGACCGTGCTCCGCTGGGAACACGCAGGCCGCCCATGGCCGCACCACGCTGCCGCGGCGATCCCCGACACGCTGCTCGGACACCCGCTCAGCCGGCCCGGAGTGCGGGACGGCCTGGAGGCGGTCTTTCGCAAGCTCGCCAGGCTGGCCCCTACCCGAGCCGAGCGGATCACCCTCATCGACAAGGCGAACCATCACCGGAACCGGAGCTGGACATGAGTAAGCGCGCGATGGCGAGCTGGACAGCGCTACTGGTCGTGGCGGCTCTGGTCACCGTAGGTTGTGCAGCTGACCCCGATCCCGGCTCGGGCGAGCTGGTGTGGGCGGCCACGGCGCCCTCGGAGCACGCCGACGCCATCGCGGCCCGGTGGAACCAGCTGCACCCGAATGGGCCGAGGGTACGGGTGGAGACTCTGCCGGATGAACAGCACCAGCTGATGGCGCTGGAGCTGAACGCCGGTCTCAGTGAGCTCGACATCCTCGATGTCGACGTGATCTGGACCGCTGAGTTCGCCCAGAACGGCTGGCTGGTCGACCTGGAAGAGCTGCGCCCGGACATCGAGCAGGCATCGTTGCCCGTCGCGGTGCAGACCGCCATGTGGGACGGGCGATTGTGGGCCGCTCCGGGCACCACCGACGCAGGGCTGCTCTACTACCGCAAAGATCTGGTCAAGAGCCCGCCGACTACGTGGGAGGAACTGAAAGACATCGGCTTCCAGGTCGGTGCGGAGCGAGGCATCGCGCCATTCGTCGCCGACGGCGCGCAACACGAGGGACTGGTGGTCCAGTACCTTGAATACTTCTGGAGCGCCGGCGGTCAGGTGTTTGATGCCGATGACGGGTCGGTGCTCTTCCCATGCGGCCCGGCGCTGCGCGCAGCAGAGTTCATGAAGGACGCGTACCGCGAAGGCTTCTATGCACCGGGATTCAACACGATGACGCTCGAAGATGCCCGCGAAACTTTTCAGTCCGGCCAGGCAATTTTCATGCGCTCGTGGCCATATGCCTATCGGCGAATGAACGGCCCGGGCGCGGATCCGAACAGCCAGGTCGTCGGAAACGTCGGCATCGCACCGCTACCGACGTTCGCCGGCTCCGAGCCGGTCACCGCGCTCGGCGGGCACAACCTAGCGGTGAGCAGATTCTCCGATGACGTGCCCGCCGCGACTGAATTCGTCCAGTTCGTGTCGACCTCCCGGGATGTGCAGCGCGAGCTGGCCGAGCGTTATTCTTTCGCTCCTACACTGAATGCGATCTATGACGACATGAGCGGTCACCCTATGGTCGATCTGCTGGCCACCGTATTACCGAAGGCCAAACCCCGGCCCGCCACCTCGGAATGGGCGACAATCAGCGAGGAAATGCAGCAGCAGATCTACGCCGCCTACACCGGCGATCCCGATCCAGCACCGGAGATCAACGCGCTGCGGACATTTCTCGGCGCCTCGAACGAGGACTGCTGACGTGGTGACCGAAGACCGCTGCGCACGCTGCGCCCATCCGATCCAGCCGGACGACAGATTCTGTGAGGAATGCGGCGCGCGGGTGGCGGATCAGCCCAGCGACCGCGTCGAGGTCGACGTCGGGCACGCCGCGGGGGTCAGCGATCGGGGCCGGCGTCACTACCGTAACGAGGACGCGCTCGCGCTACGCGACCTCGAATCCCCGCAGGACAAGGTGGCTGCCGCGGTGGCGATCGTCTGCGACGGGGTGTCTTCCGCCGCGCGTCCGGACGAGGCATCCCAGGCCGCCGCTGAGGCCGCGGCGACCGCGATGGTCGCGGCCCTGCGCGCACACCGCGACCCGGCCACCGCGACCCGGGAAGCCGTTCACGCGGCCGGCCAGGCGGTCACCGCACTGGCCGACTGCGAGCCGAGCGCTCGGGATGCTCCGGCCTGCACCTTCGTCTCAGCCGTCGTCACCAGCGGCACGGCCACGGTGGGCTGGGTCGGAGACAGCCGAGCGTACTGGATACCACGGCCCCGGGCCGAGACGATGCCGCCTGCCCGGCTGACCGAGGACGACTCCTGGCTGGCCCAGGTGGTGTCCGCCGGAGAGCTGACCGTCGGCGAAGCCGCCGTCGACCGGCGTGCGCACGCCATCACGGCGTGGCTCGGCGGGGATGCCGACCACGTGGTGCCGCACATCGTCACTATCGAACCCAAGGGACCCGGCGTCGTCGTGGTCTGCACCGACGGCCTGTGGAACTACCTCGACAGCGTCGATGAGCTCGCGGCTGTACTCCCCGCGCAGGCACTCGAAGCGCCATTGGACGCGGCGCGGGAGCTCGTCGACGTCGCGCTGCACTGTGGCGGCCGCGACAACATCACGGTCGCGGTACTGCCGCTCGACACCCAGCCGCCCGACACCCAGCCGCCCGACACCCAGCCGCCCGACACCCAGCC
>JBOHGM010000018.1:25024-53704 GCA_050699435.1 Pseudonocardiaceae bacterium
CGACACCCAGCCGCCCGACACCCAGCCGCCCGACACCCAGCCGCCCGACACCCAGCCAG
The DNA here is from genome assembly GCA_050699435.1 of Pseudonocardiaceae bacterium. Classification (GTDB taxonomy): domain Bacteria; phylum Actinomycetota; class Actinomycetes; order Mycobacteriales; family Pseudonocardiaceae. The sequence goes on from JBOHGM010000018.1 coordinate 25,084, forward strand.
GAGGTGCCTTGTGACCAGTACACCCGAGTTCCGAGGCGCGGTACATCAGAATCTTTACCTGGCCGAGGGGGGCCGGGCGGTGCACGCTGTGATCACCGTCGATGCCGAGGCGGAGCACGACCGGGCACCGGGCGGTCCCGGACCCGCGGCGGCTGAGGTGCTCATCCTGGACTGCTCAGGCTCGATGGGGCACCCGCGGGAGAAGATCGTCAAGGCGAAGGAAGCAGCAGCCGTCGCGATTGACGAGCTGCGCGACGGGGTGCCGTTCGCGGTGCTCGCCGGATCGTCCGGGGCCCGGATGCTCTGGCCGGCCGAGCCGAAGCTGGTGCCCGCCGACGCGCGGACCCGCGCCGCAGCCACAACATCGCTACGCAGGCTCGACACCGACGGCGGCACCACCATTGGAGCGTGGCTGCGGTTGGCGGGCCAGCTGCTCGGCGCGCACCCGACGACGATCCGGCACGCGGTGCTGCTGACCGATGGCCGCAACGAGCACGAGTCACCCGCGGAGTTGGTCGCCGCCGTGCGCGACTGTGCAGGGCTGTTCACCTGTGACTGCCGAGGGGTGGGCACTGACTGGTCGGTCCCCGAGCTCCGGACGGTCGCGTCGGCCCTGCTGGGCACCGTCGGCATGGTGGCCGAGCCGGCCGGTCTGGCGGAGGACTTCCGGACGATGATGACCACCTCGATGGGCAAGGGGGTGAGTGAGGTGGGCCTGCGGCTGTGGACGCCGGTCGGCGGGACCGTCAGGTTCGTCAAGCAGGCCGCGCCGACACTGGAGGATCTCACCGCCCACCGGGTCGATTCCGGCCCGCAGACCGGTGACTACCCAACCGGGTCGTGGGGCACCGAAAGCCGCGACTATCACCTCTGCATCGAGGTCGAATCCGGCGATGTCGGGGAGGAGAAACTGGCCGGCCGGGTGACCTTCGTGCACCCCGGTTCCGACGGCACCAGGCACCCACTGAGACAGACGTTCACGCACACCGAGCCGGATGGCGCGACGAACGTTTTCTCCAGCGCACGGGTCCGTGCACGGTGGACCGACGACCTCGCCCAGGCCACCGCGCTCAACGAGAAGGTCGCGGTGGTCACCGGCAAGGCCGAGCTGGCTGAGGCGGTACGCGACGGCCTGGAGGCATACCAGCGCGGCGACTCCAACCACGCCATCGATCGCTTCGGACGAGCCCGTGAGCTCGCCGAACAGTGCCAGGACGCGAACCTGCTTGCTCGGCTGGATCAGATCTACGATCCGGGCACCGGCACCATCAGGCTGCACAAGTTGAACACCCGGGAGGAGATGGAGCTCGACATCGAGTCGACGAAGACGACGCCGCTGCGCCGCAGCTAGGAGCCCACCATGCTGAACTGCCCCGAGACTTGCCCGCGCTGCGGTGATCCCTGGCTCGGGCCGTTCTGCGAGCAGTGTGGCTACTCCTACTCCACGGTCCGGCTGCCCACCTGGTGCGCTGTGATCGCACCGGACCGCGAGTACTTCGACACCGCCGGTGCGGCCGCGCAGTGGTTCACCTTCCCGGCCTCGAGCCAGCCGCGGCGCGTCACGCTGACCGGGTCCTTGGTGCGTATCGGCAGGCACAGCCGGTCGCGGGGAATACCGGAGATCGATCTCGGCGTCCCGCCTGCCGATCCCTGCGTGTCCCGCGAGCACGCCTGGCTGCTCGCCCAGCCCGACGGCTCGTGGGCGGTGAGGGATGACGGCTCCGAGAACGGAACGTACCTCAACGGTGGAACCACGCGTATCCCGATCACACAACCAATCCCGTTGACCGACGGTGACCAGGTGCATCTGGGTGTCTGGACCACGATCACGCTGCACCGGGACCGGTAGCGGCGCCGAAGTAGTAGCGGCTGCTAGTCGGACGTGTTTTCGCTGCTAGTGCGTCGAGCACGGGAGGGCTGCACGCGCAGCGGCTCGCCGGGCATCTTCGGGTATTCCGGTGGGTAGGGCAAGTCGCCGAGGCCGTGGTCGCGCTCGTCGCGCGCCGCCCACTCCAGCAGGGTCTCCAGGCCGAACGACTCGCTGTCCAATCCGGCGTGCGGGTCGCCTCGCTCGGTGAGCAGCGCAGGCACGGTGAGCACGTCGAAGTCGTCCGGCTCGACCTGGGTCAGGTCGTCCCAGGCCACCGGCATCGAGACGGTGGCGCGAGGGGTGCCGCGCACCGACCACGCCGAGGCGATGGTGCGGTCCCGGGCGGCCTGGTTGAAGTCCAGGAACACCCGCTCGCCGCGCTCCTCCTTCCACCAGGACACGGTGGCCCGGTCCGGGATCCGCCGTGTCACCTCCCTGGCCAGTGCGATCACCGCCCGGCGGACCTGCACGAAGGTCCATTGCGGGCGGATCCGGACCGCGACGTGGATCCCCCGCCCGCCGGACGTCTTGGGGTAGCCCACCAGCCCCGCGTCGGTCAGCACTTCCCGGAGCACCCCGGCCACCGCGACGGCGTCGGTGAAGTCGGTACCCGGTTGCGGGTCGAGATCCACCCGCACCTCGTCGGGGTGGTCCACCAGAGGCCGGCGCACCGGCCACGGGTGGAAGTCGAAGGTGCCCAGGTTCGCCGCCCAGGCCAGCACGGCGGGCTCGGTGGGACACACCTCGCGAGCGGTCCGCCCGGAGGGAAAGGTGATCTGCACCGAGTCCACCCAGCTCGGCGCACCCTGCGGGACCCGCTTGGCGTAGAACGGTTCCCCCGCCATCCCGTCCACGAAACGCTTGAGGGTCACCGGGCGCTGCGCGAGCACGCCGAGCAGCGGCTCGGACACCGCGAGGTAGTACTCCACCACCTGCCGTTTGGTGATGCCGCGGTCAGGGAAGTACACCTTGCCCGGGTTGGACACCCGTACGGTGCGCTCGCCCTCCGGGCCCGGCACCGTGAGCTCCACCGCCTCGCCGCGACCCACGATCACCAAACTACCGCACCGCTCGTGAGTGGCGTTGAGTGCTGGAGCACCGTATACGCACTCACGACGGGCGTAACGTTGCGGCTATGAAACCGGTCGCGGGCGAGACGCCTCAGGTCGTCAAGTCCGATGCCCGGTGGCGTGAACAGCTCACCCCGCAGGAGTACGCGGTGCTGCGCGAGGCAGGTACCGAGCCACCGGGAACCGGTGAGTACGAGCACACCAAGACCACGGGTATCTACCAGTGCCGGGCCTGCGGGGCAGAGCTGTTCCGCAGCGACCACAAGTTCGAGTCGCACTGCGGATGGCCGTCGTTCTTCACCCCGCTGGCCGGGGACGCTGTGCTGCTCCGTGCGGACCGCAGCATGTTCATGAAGCGCGTCGAAGTGCTCTGCGCCACCTGCCACAGCCACCTCGGGCACGTCTTCGAGGGCGAGGGCTACGACACCCCCACGGACCAGCGTTACTGCATCAACTCGATCTCCTTGCGCTTGATCCCCCACAATGATCAGCCCACCAGCTCGACCTGACACGGCAGGCCGGGTGCTCGGGCCAGCGCTGTTCAGGGCAGCGCGGCCACCAGCTCGGCGACCGGTACCCGGGGGCCGGTGAAGAACGGCGCCTCCTCGCGGACGTGCCGACGAGCCCGGCTGGCCCGCAGCGCGCGCATCAGGTCGACGATCCGGGACAGCTCATCGGCCTCGAAGGCGAGGATCCACTCGTAGTCGCCCAGCCCGAACGAGGCGACCGTGTTGGCCCGCACGTCCGGATAGTCACGGGCCTGCTTGCCGTGTTCGGCGAGCATGTCGCGGCGCTCCTCGTCAGGCAGCAGGTACCACTCGTAGGAGCGCACGAACGGGTAGACGCAGACGTAGCGCTTGGGCTCCTCGCCGGCCACGAACGCGGGTACGTGGCTCTTGTTGAACTCCGCGGGGCGATGCAGCGCGACGTTCGACCACACCGGCACACTGGCCCGACCCAACGCGGTGGAGCGACGTAGTTCGGCGTAGCCCGCCTGCAGTGCCTCGACCTGCTCACCGTGCCACCAGACCATCCAGTCGGCGTCGGCGCGCAGGCCGGCCAGGTCATAGACCCCGCGCAGCACCACGCCCTTGCCCTCCAGCGCGTCGAGGTACTGCTCGGCCTCGCGGGCGGTCGCCCCGCGGTCGGCAGGAAGCCTCCCAGGCTCGATCCGGAACACCGACCACATGGTGTAGCGGATCGTGGCGTTCAGCGCGGCGTAGTCGAGACGACTCATCACACCATCGTCCCACTGTCTGGCGTGGCGAGCCGACCTGTCGTCTGCAGGTACCCGACGAGGCGACGGGCGGCGGCGTCGGCGGTGCCGATGCACGCGGGCACCCCCACCCCGTGCAGCACCGCGCCCGCCACCGCGAGGCCGGGCTGGCCCGCCACCGCCCGCTCCAGCGCGTCGACGGCATCGACGTGCCCGGGGGCGTACTGCGGCAATCCGCCGCCCCAGCGTGCCACCACCGTGTCCACCGGCTGCGCGGTGACGCCGGTGAGTGCGGCGAGATCCGTGCGCACGACATCGACCAGCTCCGCGTCATCGCGCTGCAGCACCGGGGCCTCGCCGTAGCGGCCCAGCGAGCCGCGGACCAGCAGCACACTGTCGGAGCGGCCATGCGCCCACTTGCGTCCCGAGAAGGTGAACGCCTTGACCGACACAGCCTCACCCGAGGCCACCAGCACCCCAGATGCCTGCGGCAGGGCGTCCACGGCAGCAACCGGCAAGGCGAGACCGACCACCGCGCAGGACGCGACCTCCACCCGTCCGGCCGCCGCCGCGGCAGCAGGCAGCGGATCGGCCAGCAGCCGCCGCAACGCCGGGCCCGGGACGGCGAGCAGCACGGCGTCGGCAGCCAGCTGCACCGGCCGAGCCGCGCTGCCCAGTTCCAGCCGCCAGCCCTGCGAGGTACGGGCCAGACCGCGCACCGGCAGCCCGAGCCGGGTATCCGCCCCCGTGGCCCGCACCAACGCGTCCACCAGATCCCCGAGCCCGCCGCGCAGCGTGCCGAACACCGGGGGCCGGACGTCGTCGGGTGCCGAGGCGGGCGGCAGTGCCGAGGCGGGCGGCACTGCCGAGGCGGGCGGCACTGCCGAGGCGGGCGGCAGTGCGGTGGCGGCCGCAGCGAGCAACGATCCGCTCCCCCGGTCCAGCGCGGTGGCCACCGCGGGCAACGTGGCGCGTAGCCCCAGCGCATCGGCCCGCCCGGCGTAGACCCCGCCGAGCAGCGGATCGACCAGCCGGTCGACGATCTCGTCCCCGGCGCGCTCCCGCAACAGGCGTCCGACAGCGGCGTCCTGCCCGGGTACCCAGTGCAGTGGCATCGAGAGCTCCGCGGCCAGCTGCGCAACCCCCCGCGCGGAGAGCAACCCGGCGACGTCGCGAGCGGCACCTGGCAGGCCCAGCAGCGTGCGAGTCGGCAGCGCCACGGTGCGCCCGGCGGCCCGGACCGTCGGGGCCGCCGGGGTCGGATGGGTCAGTTGCGCGCCGATCCCCAGTTCGTCGACGAGCGCGGCCGCCTCCGGCCTGCGCATCAGGAACGCCTCCGCGCCCACGTCGAGCGCCAACCCGGCGAGCTCGACGGTGCGCAGCGCGCCACCGAGCCGCCGCGAGCCCTCGACGAGCACGATCTCGGCAGCCGGGCCGAGCAGGATACGCAGCCGGTACGCCGCGGCGAGGCCGGTGATCCCGCCGCCCACCACGGCCACCCGCACTGTGGTCCTCGCTGGGGTCCGCGTCGGGGACTCGACGCTCACAGTGAGTGCGCCAACTCCACGATGCGAGACAGCACGTCCGGGTCGGTTCCCGGCAGCACGCCGTGGCCGAGGTTCAGCACGTGCGCGTCGGCCGCGCGGCCCTCGGCGACGACCCGGCGCACCTCCCGTTCGACCGCGGGCCATCCGGCCAGCAGCACCGCCGGGTCGAGGTTGCCCTGCAGCACGATCGGCCCGTGCGGACGGGCGGCCTGAACCCGGTGCGCCGCAACGTCCAGGGGTATCCGCCAATCCACCCCGACGACATCCGCGCCTGCTTCGGCCATTGCGCCGAGCAGCTCCCCGGTGCCCACCCCGAAGTGGATCCTCGGCAGGCCGGTGCCGGCCAGGCCCGCCAGGACCCGCGCCGAATGCGGGAACACGAACTGGCGGTACTCCCGCTCGGACAGTGTCCCCGCCCAGGAGTCGAACAGCTGGACGGCATCCACCCCAGCCGCCGCCTGTACCCGCAGGAACGTCAGAGTGATCTCGGCGAGCCGATCGAGCAGCGTGTGCCAGAGGTTGGGCTCAGCGTGCATGAGCGCCCTGGTGCGTTCGTGGTGGCGGCTCGGCCCGCCCTCGACGAGGTAGGAGGCGAGGGTGAACGGGGCGCCGGCGAAACCGATCAGCGGGGTCTGACCCAGTTCGGCGACCAGCAGTCGCACCGCTGCGGCGACCGGCTCGACCGCCTCGGGATCCAGTGCAGGCAACGCAGTGACGTCGCCGGCGGTGCGGATCGGGTGCTCCACCACCGGCCCGGTGCCCGCCACGATGTCCAGCGCGATGCCCGCGGCGTGCAACGGCAGCACGATGTCGCTGAACAGGATCGCGGCGTCCACCCGATGCCGCCGCACCGGCTGCAAGGTGATTTCGCAGGCCACGTCGGGCGTCATGCAGGCCTGCAGCATCCCAAGCCCGGCCCGTAGCTCGCGGTACTCGGGCAGCGAGCGCCCCGCCTGCCGCATGAACCAGACTGGCAGCCGGTTCGGGCGTAGCCCCCGGGCAGCGACCAGCAGTGCTGCGTCCGGGAGCGACCTGCGAGCGGTGGCCGGTTCGGTGGTCCTGGTCATCTCACCCCTCATCGTCCCACGGGTTGCACCGTGGATTGGGTGCCGCCCGGCGTGGCGAGCTGACTGCCCGGCCCGTTCGTGCCACCGTGTGCCGGGCGAAAGAGCCGAACCCGGGAGGTGCCCGTGTCCCCCCATGATGCGGAATATCGGCGAGTCATCATCGAGATCGCCTGGTGCCCGGGCTGCCGGGCGGACTGCACGGTGGAGATCGTCACGCTGCCCGGCGATCCTGCGCCAGTGGCCGTCTGTGTGGACTGCGGACTCGGCGTGGAGACCTGGTGGTCGCCCGAGTTGCTGGCGTCACCCCGGACCGGCGTCGCCAGGGCGTCGTGACGCCTTTTTTCCTCGTCCCGCAAAGCCCGGCACAGCGGCGTGGCGGAGAGACCATCGGCGGCGGTGCTCCTAGAGTCTCTGGTGTGCCCGATCTGGCCGACGCCCCGGCGGTCTTCCGCAGGGCAGTGGCCTCGCTGAGCGCAGTGCGACCGCGCCCGGAGGTCCAGTTCGACGCGATTCCGGCGCCGGGACGGCTGGCACCGTGGACGTACGCCTGGGGGCTCGAGATCCCCGGCGAGGGCCACGCGTCGGCGACCGGCCGACTGGTGCTGCTCCACGAACCGGACGGCCATGACGCCTGGCACGGGACCCTGCGACTGGTCGGCTTCGTCCGCGCCGACCTGGATATCGAGCTCGCAGGCGATCCGCTGCTCCCCGCTGTGGGGTGGTCGTGGCTCACCGATGCGCTGCGCTGCCGTGGCGCGGAGCACACCGCGCTCGGCGGTACGGTCACTCAGACCTCGTCCGCCCGGTTCGGCGACATCGCCGGACCGGAACGGGCCGATGAAGTCGAATTGCGCGCCTCGTGGACTCCGGTGGGAGACAACCTGGGGGCCCACGCCGAGGCATTCTGCGAGCTGATCGCGGCGGTCGCCGGGCTCCCCCCGGTCGGAGTCGTGGCCCTGAGCAAGCACCGCGACTGATCATCTCCGGCTGTCCACCGGTTGTGCGTCTACCGTTGCCGACGGTGGAGATGGCGGTGTTGTCGATCTTGCAGCGGCCTACAAACGGTAATCGTAAAGGCACGCATGGTCAGATGTGGTAAACGACCAGAAGGTTTAGTCGTCCACTGCGGCCCCGGTGTTACATCATCCTCCATATTCTCGCCTGATCGGGCGACCGCCGATGGCGTTTTTGCCTGCGGATCAGCAAGAACGTGTGCGCGTTGCCCCCATTACCCCGCTCGGACGGCTACTCTCCCCCCGTACGACACCACCCTCGGTCGAGCAGCGGCGCGGTTGCTCGGACGAGGTCCCGGTGCGGTCGGGGGGCACGACCGACTCCAGGGAGGTAGCGACGTGGCTGCTGTCGGATACGGCGCGACCGTTAGGTCGGCGCCGTCCGGCGCCGTCCCGGCGTCAATGGTCCCGCATCCACGGGAGGAACTGTTTACTGTGCTGGTGGTCGACGACCACCCGTTACTGCGCGAGGCGATTGCTTCACGCCTAGTGACAATGGGAGCCGGCACCGTCCATGAGGCCGCCACGGTGGCCGAAGCGAGAGCTCGTGCGCTCGCCTCGGGTCCGTGCGATCTCGCGATACTGGATCTGAGCCTGCCCGACGGCAGTGGGCTGGACCTGGTCGGCGACCTTCGCGGCCAGGGCTGGCCCCGGATCGTGGTGCTCGCCTCGTCCGACGACCCGCACGCCGTGCGAGCGGCGTTCCATGCCGGGGCACAGGCGTACCTGCTCAAGTCGGCTTCCCCCACGGTGGTCACCGACGGGGTACGCCGGGTACTGGAGGGCGGGGTGTACGCGGACCCGACGGTGGCGCCGCTGCTGGCGTCCGGTACCCGGGTGCCGGGGACCGACAACACGCCACGGGAACTGTCCGCTCGGGAGGTCGAGGTGCTCCAACTGGTCGCTGACGGCCAGTCCAATAAGGAGATCGGTGAGGCGCTGAGCCTGTCCGCGCTTACCGTGAAGAGCCACTTGTCCCGGATCGGGCGCAAGCTTGGTACTGGGGACCGGGCTCAGATGGTCGCCTTGGCGATGCGGGCCGGGGTCATCCGCTGACCGAGACCAAGCCAGTACCGCTGCTTGCGCCGGCCGCTGGAGTCCCGCCGGTCGTCGCCACCGCAGCAGCACTGGACGTGGCAGCCGCAGCGGTCTTGGCCGGCACCGGGGCGGTCGCCGTGGACACCGAGCGAGCATCCGGTTACCGCTACTGGCAGCGTGCCTATCTCATCCAGATGCGCCGCGAGGGCGCGGGCACGTTACTCGTCGACCCGACCGGTCTCGACGACCTCGCCCGGCTGGCTGACGTGCTCAACCCGCTGGAATGGGTACTGCATGCCGCGTCCCAGGACCTGCCCTGCCTGGCTGACCTCGGGTTGGCGCCCCGCGCGCTGTTCGACACCGAACTGGCCGCCCGGCTGGCCGGCCGCGAGCGGGTGGGGCTGGGGGCCCTGGTCGAGGAGCTGCTGGGTTACCAGTTGCAGAAGGGGCACGGTGCCGCGGATTGGTCCCGTCGGCCGCTGCCCGCCGAGTGGCTGACCTACGCGGCGCTGGACGTCGAGCTGCTGTTGCCGCTGCGCGCGGCGATCGCTGCCGAACTGGATGCCCAGGGCAAGTCGCGGTGGGCCGCTGAGGAGTTCGAGGCGGTGCGCCGCGCGGGTCCACCCGCCCCACGGGTCGATCCGTGGCGCCGGACGTCCGGGATGCACCGCATCCACAAGCCCCGCGACCTGGCCAAGGTGCGCGAGCTCTGGCTAACCCGCGAGCAGCTGGCCCGGCAGCGCGACATCGCACCAGGGCGGGTACTGCCCGACTCCGCGATCATCGACGCGGTGCTGGCCGACCCCCCAGACGAGGCCGCGCTGCTCTCCCGTCCGGTGTTCGGCGGCCGCTCGCAGCGGCGTTTGGTCACGACCTGGCTGGTCGCACTGCAGGCCGCCGGTGCGCTGCCGGCCAGCGAATTGCCACCGTTGCACGCCACTGCCGATGGCCCGCCCCCGGTGAGCCGCTGGCAAGATCGAGACCCGGCGGCAGCAGCCCGGCTGGCCGCGGCGCGTGCGGCGCTGACCGAGGTTGCCGAGCATCACCGGCTACCCCTGCAGAACCTGCTGCAGCCCGACCTGGTCCGGCGGCTGTGCTGGGAGCCTCCCGAACCGCTGGACGCCACCGCAGTGGAGCGCGAACTGGCCGCCGGCGGTGCGCGCCGCTGGCAGCGCGATCTCACCGTGTCCCCACTCACGGCGGCCCTCACGGGGTAGCCCTGCACGTACCACCTACCCAGCAGGCAGGTGCCCAACAGGCAGGTGAACAGTGACGGCGAGCCCGCCGCCGGGGACCGGGTCGGCGTACACCGTGCCGCGATGCGCGCTGACCACCGCCCTGACGATGGACAACCCCAGCCCGGCGCCGTCCTGGGAGGTACGGGCCACCCCGCCGCGGTGAAACGGCTCGAACAGCGCGGCCACCGCCTCCGCCGCCACCAGCTCACCAGAGCCGCTGACCCGCAGCATCGCCTGCTGTCCCGCCACGCCGGTGAATACTTGCACCCAGCCCCCGTCGACGTTGTGCCGCACCGCGTTTTCCACCAGGTTGCCCACCACCCGCTCCAGCAGCGCCGGATCGCCGGTGACCGGCGCCGACTCGGTGGGCGCGCTGACCCGCAAGCCCCGGCCGCGGCTCTCCGGCTCGACGATCCGCAATGCGGCGACGGCCAACGAGGCGAGGTCGACTGGCTCCCGCGCCCGCAGCGCACTGCCCTCGGTCCTGGCCAATACCAGCAGGCCATCCACCAACTGCTGGGCACGCAGGGCCGCCTCCCGGACCACGGTCGCCATCCGGCGTAGCTCCACCTCGTCGGCTGCGGGATCCGCGAGCGTGACCTCCACCTCGGTACGCACCACGGCCAGCGGAGTCCGCAGCTCGTGGCTGGCGTTCGCGACGAACCGGCGTTGCGCATCGAAGGCGGCCTGCAGCCGATCCAGCATCGCATCGAAGGTGTCGGCGAGCTCGGCTACCTCGTCCCGCGGACCTGGTAGCCGCAACCGCTCGTCGAGCGATTCCACGGAAAGCCGCCGTGCAGTGGCGGTGACGTCGTGCAACGGCCGCAACACCTGCCCGGTGAGCACCCAGGCAAGCAGGGCGGTGGCGGTCACCGCGAGCAAGAATGCCACTGACCCGGCCTGCAGAACCCGCTCCCTCGCCGCGTCTTGCAGCGCCTCGCCGAGCCGGTCCGCGGCGACCGGCACACCGTCCACATCAACGGTGCTGCCCGGCGGCAGGTCGGGGACCGCGGCCACCACCCCGCCGACCAGGAGCCAACCCAGCCACAGCAGCAACGCGCTACTCGCCGCCGACAATCCGGTGGCAAGCAGCGTGAGCCGGGCACGCAGCCCTGGCCCGCGGCGGGGCCTCACGGAACGCTCAGCCGGGCGCAGAGTCAGCGGAGCCGGCAGCGTCAGCGGAGGGCACCCGGTAGCCGGAGCCCACCACTGTTTCGATGATGCCCGGTTCACCGAGCTTCTTCCGCAGCGTCATCACCGTCACCCGCACCGTGGTGGTGAACGGGTCAGCGTTCTCATCCCAGACCCGCTCCAGCAGCTCCTCGCTGCTGACCACCCCGCCCCCGGCGGAGAGCAGCACCTCGAGCACACCGAACTCCTTGCGGGTGAGGTCGACCGGCGCACCAGAGCGGCTGACGGTGCGCCTCGACGGGTCCAGCACAACGTCTGCAGCGCGGAGCACCGGGGGCACGGCGGGGGTGGCGCGGCGACCCAGCGCCCGCAGCCGCGCGACCAGTTCCGGGAATGCGAAAGGTTTGGCCAGGTAGTCGTCGGCACCCAGGGAGAGCCCGGCGACCCGATCGGACACCGTTCCACTAGCGGTCAGCATGAGCACCCTGGTCACTGCCGCCGACCTGGCAATCTCGGCGCACAGCTGGTCACCGGACATGCCCGGCAGGTCGCGGTCTAGCACAACAACGTCGTAACGGGTCACCGAGGCCTTCTCGTGGCCGCTGTCGCCGTCGTAGGCGACGTCCACGGCCATGCCCTCACGGCGCAGGCCACGGGCCACCGCGTCGGCCAGCGGCTGCTCGTCCTCGACGATCAGGATGCGCACCCCTCCACATTCCCACACTCGGGTGCCCCGATCAGCCCGGCCGCCCAACCGGTGACCGCCCTGGCGACGTCCTGTGCGGTGAGCCCGAGATCGGCGAGCACCTCGTCACGGGAGCCGTGGTCGATGAATCGCTGCGGGATGCCGAGGTCGCGCAGCGGCACGTCCACCTCAGCATCACGCAACGCAGCAGCCAGCGCCCAACCGAACCCGCCGTGTCGGCCACCGTCCTCCAGGGTGACCACCAGCCGGTGCCAACCGACCAGCCGGATCAGCACCTCGGGCACCGGCAGCACCCAGCGGGGGTCGACGACGGTGACCCCAATGCCCTGGTCGGCAAGCCGCACGGCGGCCGCCACCGCGAGCGCGGCAAATGCACCGACGCCGACCAGCAGCACATCGTCGCCGTAGCCCGAGCCGGGCCGGGCCAGCAGGTCCACCCCGTCGACCCGCTCGAGCGCCGGTACCGACTCGATCACCGCACCCTTGGGGAAGCGCACCGCGGTCGGCCCGTCGTCCACCGCGAGGGCCTCGATCAGCTCCTCGCGCAGCGTGGCGGCGTCCCGGGGCGCGGCCACCCGGATGCCCGGCACAATGCCGAGCACCGACAGGTCCCACATGCCGTTGTGGCTGGCCCCGTCGTCACCGGTGATACCCGCCCGGTCCAGGGTGATGGTGACCGGGGCGCCCAGCAGCGCCACGTCCATGAGCAACTGGTCGAACGCGCGGTTGAGGAATGTGGAGTACAGCGAGACCACCGGGTGCAGCCCGCCCAGCGCCAGCCCCGCCGCGGAGGTGATCGCGTGCTGCTCGGCGATGCCGACGTCGTAGCAGCGGTCCGGGAAGCGCGCTGTGAAGGCGGCCAGGCCGGTCGGGCCGGGCATCGCCGCGGTAATCGCCACCAGGTCGTCGCGCTCGCCGCCGAGGCGGATCAGCTCCTCGGTGAACACGCTGGTCCAGGAGATCCCGGCGGGCGCGATGGGCTCACCGGTCTCCGGGTCCATCACCTTCACTTGATGCATGAGTTCGGCGGCGTCGTTCTCCGCGGGCCGGTAGCCGTTGCCCTTGCGGGTCACCGCGTGCACGATCACCGGCCCGCCGAAGTCCTTGGCCCGGCGCAGGGCGGCCTCCATCGCGCGCATGTCATGCCCATCGACCGGCCCCAGGTACTTGAGTCCCAGGTCCTCGAACAGGATCTGCGGGGTCAAGGCGTCCTTGAGACCACGTTTGGCGGCGTGCAGGCCGGCATAGATCGCCCGGCCGACCACCGGGGTGCGTTCCAGCGCCCGTTTGCCGCGGTGCAGCACCCGCTCGTAGCCCGGGCGCAACCGCAGCGTGGAGAGGTGGTCGGCGAGCCCGCCGATGGTCGGCGAGTAAGAGCGGCCGTTGTCGTTGACCACGATCACCACCGGCCGCTCCTTGCCCGCGGCGATGTTGTTCAGCGCCTCCCAGCACATCCCGCCGGTCAGCGCGCCGTCCCCGACCACCGCGACGACGTGCCTGCGCGCTCCGGAATAGGCGCCCGAGTCGCCATCAGAGCGAGCACCAAAGTGCGAGAATGCCTTGGCCAGCCCGTCGGCGTAGGACAGTGCCGCCGAGGCGTGGCTGGACTCCACCCAGTCGTGCTCGCTCTCCGCGCGACAGGGGTAACCGGAGAGCCCACCCCGCTTGCGGAGCCGGTCGAAACCGTCCGCCCGGCCGGTGATGATCTTGTGTACGTATGCCTGGTGCCCGGTATCGAAGATCACCGGGTCATGCGGGGAATCGAACACGCGGTGCACCGCAAGGGTGAGCTCCACCGCCCCGAGGTTCGGTCCGAGGTGCCCGCCGCTGCGCGACACCTTCGCCACCAAGAAAGCACGGATCTCCGAAGCCAGCTGCGTCACAGCCCCGGCATCGAGGAGCTTGAGATCCTGCGGACTCCGAACCGACTGCAGCAGGCTCACGGTATCTCCCACCTCGCTCGTCATCGGCGCCCGGGCCTCATGCCCTTCGACAGGAGGCCGCCACGGGAGCGACCGGAGGCCCAGTTTACGGAGTGCCAGCGCCGTCCCCGGTGGCCCGGTTCCTCTCGGTGTCCAGGCCTCGGCGCACCGCTCCCGGCGCGAACGGGTCGTGCTGCGCGACCCGCGCGGAGGAACGCAGCTGCCAGGGCACGCTGGTCACCATCACACCCGGCTCGAAGAGCAGGCGTCCCTTGAGTCGCAGCGCGCTCTGGTTGTGCAGAATCTGCTCCCACCAGTGGCCCACCACATACTCCGGGATGAACACCGTGACGACGTTGCGGGGGTTGTTCGAGCGCACCCGCTTGACGTAGTCGATGACCGGTTTGGTGATCTCCCGGTAGGGTGATTCGATCACCTTCAGCGGCACCGGCCCATCCCGCGCTTGCCACTCCGCGACCAGGCTTCGGGTGCTCGCGTCGTCGACGTTGACGGTGACCGCCTCGAGCACATCAGGACGGGTCGCGCGGGCGTAGGACAGTGCCCGCAAGGTCGGCAGGTGCAGGGTGGACACCAGCACGATCGCGTGGTTGCGCGAGGGCAGCACGGCGTCGGTCGCCCGGGGCACCAGCTCGGCGGACACCCGGTCGTAGTGCTTCCGGATCGCCCGCATCACCGCGAAGATCACTGCCATGGCCACGATCGCGATCCAGGCCCCCTGGGTGAACTTGGTGAGCAACACCACCACCAGCACCGAACCGGTCATCACGAAACCGAAGGTGTTGATCGCCTGGGAGCGACGCATCCGGCGGCGATGAACCGGGTCGCTCTCGCTGACCAGCAGCCGGTTCCAGTGTCGGACCATCCCGCTCTGGCTCAGGGTGAAGGAGACGAAGACCCCCACGATGTAGAGCTGGATCAGCCGCGTCACCTCGGCATCGAAAGCGATCACCAGCACGATCGCTGCGCCGGCCAGGAAGAGGATGCCGTTGGAGAAAGCCAGGCGGTCCCCCCGAGTGTGCAACTGCCGAGGCAGATACCGGTCCTGCGCCAGAATCGAGCCAAGCACCGGGAACCCGTTGAACGCCGTATTCGCGGCGAGCACGAGGATCAGCCCGGTCACTGCGAGCAGGAAGTAGAACCCCGGCGAGAACCCGGCGAACACGGCGTCGGCGAGCTGCGCGACCAAGGTGTCCTGCTGGTAGCCCGCCGGTGCCCCGATCAGCTGCTCGTCCGGGTGCTCGGCGATCTTGGCACCGGTGATCGCGGCGAGCATGAGCAGACCCATGAACATGCTGATCGCAAGCGCGCCCATCACCAGGAGTGTGGTGGCGGCGTTGCGGGACTTGGGCTTGCGAAATGCAGGCACCCCGTTGCTGATCGCCTCCACGCCGGTCAGCGCCGCCGAGCCGGAGGAGAAGGCCCGGAGCAGCAGGAACGCGAAGCCGAGGCCGATGAGATGCTCACCATCCTCGATCAGGCCGAACCCAGCACTCTCGGCGCGAAGGTCCTCACCCAGCAGGAAGGCCCGCACCATCCCGACCACGATCATGCCGAGCACGCCGAGCACGAAGGCGTAGGCGGGGATCGCGAACAGCGTGCCGGACTCCCGCACGCCGCGCAGGTTCATCGCCGTGAGCAGCACGATCGCACCCACCGCGAACTCGACCTTGTGGGTCGCCACCAACGGGACCGCCGCACCGAGGTTGGCCGCCGCCGAAGCGATCGACACCGCCACGGTGAGCACGTAGTCGACCAACAGGGCGCTGCCGACCACCAGACCCCAGCTACGGCCGTGGTTGACGGTCACGACCTCGTAGTCGCCACCCCCCGAGGGATAGGCATGCACGTTCTGCCGGTAGGACGCCACCACGGCGATCATCACGACCGCGACCGCCAGTCCTACCCACGGGGAAAAGACATACCCGGACAGGCCTGCCACCGAGAGCACGACCAGAATCTCTTCCGGGGCGTAGGCCACCGACGACATCGGGTCCGACGCGAAAACCGGCAGCGCGATGCGTTTGGGCAGCAACGTCCGGCTCAGCCGTTCGCTGCGAAACGGCCTGCCGACGAGGATCCGTTTCGCCGCCGTGGCGAGCTTCGACACCCGCGAAGCCTACGGCTGCCCGGCGCGGGCGCCGCCGTCGGCGATACCGTGCATGCGCAACCATCGACCCGGGAGTGGCCACGTGCACGTCGTGATCATGGGTTGTGGCCGGGTGGGCTCCGGTCTGGCCCTCGCGCTGGAACGCCTCGGGCACGACGTGGCGGTGGTCGACCGCGACCTGCAGGCCTTCCGGAGACTCGGGGCCGGCTTCCACGGCCAGCAGGTCCTCGGCATCGGCTTCGACCGCCAGGTGCTCATTGAAGCGGGCGTCGAGCACGCCGGAGCGTTCGCGGCGGTGTCCTCCGGCGACAACTCAAACATCATCTCCGCCCGGGTGGCCCGGGAGACCTTCGGCGTGCAGCGGGTAGTCGCCAGGATCTACGACGCCAAGCGGGCCGCGGTGTACGAACGGCTCGGGATCCCCACGGTGGCCACGGTGCCCTGGACCACCGACCGTTTCCTGCGGATGCTCTTGCCCGAGGGCACGGCAACCGCCTGGCGTGACCCCTCGGGCACGGTTGCGGTACTGCAACTGCCGCTGCACGAGGACTGGGTGGGACGAAGCGTGCGCAACCTGGAGGAGCGGACCGGTGCACGGATCGCCTTCATCGTCCGCTTCGGCACCGGGGTGCTGCCGGACAGCAAGACGGTGCTCCAGGCTGACGATCAGGTCTACGCGGCCGTCGTCTCCGGCACCGTCACCGATGTCACCACCGCCGCGTCCACCCCGCCTGCGCAGGACTGAAGCACGCAACGACTGATCGGAGAGCCGTATGCACGTGGCCATCGCAGGAGCCGGTGCGGTCGGCCGGTCCATCGCGGCCGAACTACTCGAATTCGGCCACGACGTGATACTCATCGAGCGCGACGCCAGACAACTCGACCCCCAGGAGGTCGAGGCCGCTGAATGGATCCTAGCGGATGCCTGCGAGCTGGCATCGCTGGAGGAAGCCGGGCTGGAGCGCTGTGACGTGGTGATCGCGGCGACCGGCGACGACAAGGTCAACCTGGTGGTCTCGCTGCTGGCCAAGACCGAGTTCGCGGTGCGCCGGGTGGTGGCCAGGGTGAACGAGCCCCGCAACGAGTGGCTGTTCACTGAGGCATGGGGGGTGGACGTCTCGGTCTCGACCCCCCGGATGCTGGCCGCAATGGTGGAGGAGGCGGTCAGCGTCGGCGACCTGGTGCGGCTGATGACGCTGCGGCAGGGGCAGGCCAACCTGGTGGAGGTCACGCTGCCCCCGGACACCCCGCTGGCCGGGCACGCGGTGCGAGAACTGACGTTGCCCTCCGATGCCGCCCTGGTCACCATCCTGCGCGGCGGCCGGGTGATCGTGCCGCAAGGTGACGATGCCCTCGAAGGGGGGGACGAACTGCTCTTCGTCGCCGCCGCAGACGTGGAGGCCGATGTGCACGCGGCCCTGGGCCACCGCCCAGCCTAGTCACCTCACGCGGTGAGCTGTGCCGAGCGTGCCCGGCGGATCGCCCAGATCGTCACCAGCGCGGCGACTGCGGTCAGCGGCAGGCCCATCAGCAGCCGGGCCACGCCGAGCAAAGTGGTCTCCTGCGCCTCGTACAACCAGCGCTGCACCCCGAATCGAGCCAGGAAGAACACCGCCCAGACCAGTGTCGCTACGTCGTAGCCGAACCGGGCGCGGCGATCATAGCGCCAGGCCGATCCGGAGCCGTTGAGCACCGACCAGAGCACTCCGACCAGCGGCCTGCGTACCGCCACCGAGAGCACGAAGGCCAGCCCGGCGACCAGGCTGAACCAGATGCCGTAGAGAAAGAATCCCCGTGCGTCCCCAGTGCGGTAGGCGATGAAGGCGCACAGGGCCACCCCGAGGACGCCGGACACGGCAGGCTGCAGCGGTTCTCTGCGGATCAACCGCCACACCCCTACCGCGGCCGCGGCGGCCAGCGAGGACCAGATCGCCGGCATCAGCCCGGTCAGGGTGTTCACCATGACGAAGACCAGGACCGGCGCCACCGAGGAGACCAGGCCACCGACCCCGCCCAGCTGTTCCAGCAGGGTGGGGGCTCGGGGCTGGGTGGGCGCGCGGGACTCCCCTTCGGTGGTGCCCTCTTCGGTGGTGCCCTCCGGGGGTGGGACAGGCTGAGTCATGAACTCCGCTGCAGTTCGTAGTAAGGGTTGTAGAGGACCTTGCGGCCATCCCGGACGGCAAGCCGTCCAGACGCCAGCACGGTGCGGCCCGGTTCGATGCCGGGAATCCGGCGCCGGCCCAGCCAGACCAGTGTGATGCCCTCGGTACCGTCGAACAGTTCGGCCTCCAGGGTAGCCACCGCCGCTCGAGGGCACAGTGCCACACTGCGCAGCCTGCCCATCACGGTGACCGCCTCGCCGCAGGAGCACTCGCTGGCCCGCCGTGCGCCCGACTGCTCAACCCGGCGGGATAGGTCGTCGGCGTCCAGTTCGGCGGCGTCAATCGTCAGTCGGCGGATCAGGCGCCGCCAGTAGCCGGGAACCGCCCTGCTCATGTCGAACTCCGCCAACGATCCAGGTCCCCCGACGGACCCGTCTGGACCCAGCGTAGCTCTGCTGTCACCGGTTTGCGGCATCGGCGAACACCGAGGTCGTCGGCTGGTCGGTCAGCTCCGCCCGGTGGTTCCCCGGGCACTCTCGACGCCGGGGTCGTCCCGTCCGGCCGCAGCGGCCTGCGTGAGCTGAGCGGCGAGCGGCCCGGGTAGCTGCAGCGGCAGCGGGCTGCGTACCGGCAGTGGCTCCGGTCCGCGCACCACCACGGCCTCCCGGACGACGTCACGCAGCAGCGCGGCCCGGGCCTCGGCGTGCTCGGCCGACCCGACGGCCACGCCGCGCAGCATCCACCGCGGTCCATCCACCGCTAAGAACCGCAGCACCCCCTGTGGAGTGACCGCGTCGATCTCCTCACCCCACTCACCCTTGACCCGAGTGACCGGCGCACCGTCGGTGCGCAGCCGGCTTACCAGCTCTTTGGCCACTTCGGTCCACAATCCGCCGCTGCGCGGGGCGGCGAATGCGGTAACCGTGATCTGACCGAGACCGGTCATCAGGTGCACCGCTCGCACCGGGCCGGACTTGTCCACCTCCACCTGCAACTGCGCGCCTTCGGGCACCGGAAGCAGCAACGAACCCAGGTTCAGCCGCATCCGCCCGTCCTCGGGCGCCGCAGCGGCGTCATAGGGCCCGGAGATGGCTGCCTGGTCGGCAGGCTCGACGGCGTCTTGCCCGGGCGGCTCCGGCTGCACCCTGCGACGACGTCCGAACACTGCTCAACCCTCTCCCGTTACGCTTTCCCGGTCGACCCATAACCGGCCGTTCCCCGGGTCGAACCCGGCAAAGCAGTCACCTCACGAAACGCTGCGTGCTCCACTCGCTGCACCACCAGCTGTGCGATGCGGTCCATCCTGTGTAGTACCACGGGCTCTCGCGGGTCGTGGTTGACCAGGCAGACCTGCACCTCACCCCGGTAACCCGCATCAATCGTGCCTGGCGCGTTGACGACGCCCAACCCGGACCTGGCCGCCAGGCCGGACCTGGGGTGGACGAAAGCTGCATAGCCGGCGGGCAGCGCGATCGCGATCCCAGTCCCCACGACGGCCCGCTCACCCGGCGGCAGCACGATGTCCCGGGTGGTGACCAGATCGGCACCGGCGTCCTCGCCATGCGCGTATCGAGGTACCGGTACCGCCGGGTCCAGCCGGAGCAGCAACACCTCGACTCCGAACACCTCGACTCCGAACACCTCGACCGGGCACACGGCCGGCGAGACTACCCTCGGCGCCATGCCCGACCGGCTGGCCATGCCCGATCGCCCGGACCCGCCCAGGTCTGCACCCGGCGCCGAGCCCGCCTTCGACGAGCGTCTCAGGGTGCCGTGGTGGTGGTGGCCGCTTGGCCTCGGAGTGGCCGGCCTGCTGGCGGCCGAGGTGCACATGGGATATCCGGGGGTGCGCGCCTGGCTCCCTTACCTGGTGACAGTGCCGCTGGCGGTCGCGATCTTGATCCGGATGGGGAAACACCGCGTCCGGGTCTGCGCTGGGGAACTGCAGGTGGGTCCGGCGCACCTGCCGCTGCGCCATCTGGGGCCGGTACGGGTGATCCCCCCGGCTGACAAGCGGCGTGCGTTGGGTCCCGAGCTGGACCCGGCGGCGTTCGTATTGCACAGCGCGTGGGTCGGGCCGCTGGTGCGGGTCGAACTCACCGATCCGCAGGACCCGACCCCCTACTGGATCTTCAGCGTGCGTCGGGCCACGGATCTCGCGGCCCTGCTGAGGGCCTGCACCGGCGATGTGCAGCAAGACGGGTCCGGCGGGCACTGCCCTCCGGCTACAGCTTCCGGGGCGTGACCGGCCCTGCGGATGCCCGGCATAGGTCACGCAGCGCAGTCGCGGCAGACCAGCCGTCCATTGCGTTCCTCGGCCAGCCTGCTGCGATGGTGCACCAGGAAACAACTCGAGCAGGTGAACTCGTCAGCCTGCTTGGGCAGCACCCGGACGGTCAGCTCTTCGCCGGACAAGTCAGCGCCGGGCAACTCGAAGCTCTCCGCGCTCTCTGACTCGTCGACATCCACCGCACCGGACTGGGCCTCGTTGCGCCGAGCCTTCAGCTCTTCCAGCGAGTCCTCGGCAAGCTCGTCGGTTTCGTTGCGCCGCGGAGCGTCGTAGTCGGTCGCCATGGTCTTTCCCACCCCTGAGTCGTACGGGCCGTGCCGCTGCACAACGCACAACCGTCGTGATTTGTGCCCGTGAGAACGGTCACGCTTTCGAGGCCGCGGATGCGACCCTGGCGCCCCACGTCCCTGGGCCGGAGCTGCGCGAGGGTAGCTCATCGGGCGGCGTTAGTGCGCGGAAGTTCACGGCATGTCCGCGCGGCGTGTCCGGTCCGCGGGTGTGGTCGGTACCGTGCACGGTCATGGCCGCCACACACGGCGCCAGCGGCACCGGGACGGGCAGTTGGCAGGACAGCGGGAACGAGGCCGTGCGCGCGGCGGCTGACCCTGCCGTCGTCGGCCCCTGGCTCGCCGAGGTGCTGGCCGAGCCGCGCTGGTCGACCTGCCGGGTGGCGCGGATCGGGGCCGGCCGATCCAACCTGACGTTCCGGGTGGACAGCGCGGCGGGATCCGTCGTGCTGCGCAGGCCACCGCTCGGCGCCGTTGCCGCGAGCGCGCACGATATGCAGCGCGAACAGCGCGCGCTGCGTGCCCTGGCAGGCACCGCCGTGCCGGTACCCGCGGTGCTCACCGGCTCCGACGAATCCGGCCCGCTCGGCGCCCCGTGCTACGTCATGGAGCTCGTCGAAGGGGTCGTCGCGGTCGATCAGCTCCCGGTCGGCTTCGCCGAGCGTTCCGAGCAGCGCCGCGACGTCGCGCACGGCCTGCTGGACGTACTCGCAGAGCTGCACTCGGTGGACCCCTCCGCGGTGAGTCTGGCGGACTTCGGTCGGCCCGAGGGGTTTCTCGAGCGGCAACTGCGCACCTGGAGTCGCCAGCTGGACACCTGGCGGGACGGCCGGGACTGGCCGGCCCTCACCGCGCTGGCCGGTTCGCTCAGCACCCAGCTCCCCCGCTCGGGACCGGCCGGGATCGTGCACGGCGACTACCGGATCGACAACGTGGTGCTCGACCGCACCCATCCGGGCCGGGTACTCGCGGTGCTCGACTGGGAGATGGCCACGCTGGGTGACCCGCTCGCCGATCTCGGCCTCCTGATGGTCAGCTGGCAGCAGGCCGAGGAGGACGACGAGGCCTGGACCGCCGCCAGGGTGTTGCCGAGCCCGACCAGCCTCCCCGGATTTCCCACCCGCGCCGAGAGTGCCGCGCACTACGCGCAGCGCTCGGGGCGCTCGATCCAGGACCTTCCGTGGTACATCGCTTTCGGTTGCTTCAAGCTGGCGGTGGTGCTGGTGGGCATCATGTCCCGGGCACGGGCTGGAGTCGTACCCGCCGATACAGCCACCGGTTTGGCTAGTGGAATCACTCCGCTGGCCCTACTCGGTGATTACGTCTTATGCACAAGACGGTATTGAGCCCCTGGGCGTCCGTTCGGGGAACCCCCACGTGGACACACTCAGTCCGGCTGCACTGGGTCTCCACGCCCCCTAGGCTGATCGCTGCAGGCACCGTGGTGGGGTGCCCAGGCCAGGAAGGACAGGCCGTGGGTGCGCGGGAATCTTCGCAGAATCACCGTTCAACATGGTATCGCGCGCGCAAGCCACTCCCCGCAGTCACCGTGATCGTGGCGCTCGCCGCGATGGCCGGGATGGTGTGGGTGAGCGTGCTGAATCGGCCGGATCCCACTGCGGGTGGCTGCCAGGCCGCGGTCGCGCTATCAGGGTCCTCGGTCGCCCCAGGTGCGGTCACCCCTGGTTGGCGGCTTCCTATGGAGGGCCTGGACGATGTGCCGCCTGCACCACCCCAGCACGTCGTGGTGCAGGTGCTCAACGCCAACGGTCAGCGCGGCCAAGCTGGCGTCGTCGCCGTCGAACTGGCTGAGCTGGGCTTCGTGCCGACCGCCGAACCGGCCAACGACCCGCTGCACCCCGCTTTCGATCTGCTCTGCCACGGGGAGATCCGATTCGGTGCCGCAGGCGAGGCCGCGGCCCGGACGCTGAGCGTGGCGGTGCCGTGTGCGGAACTGGTCCGCAACCTCCGGCCCGATCCGGTGGTCGACCTGGCGTTGGGCACCGAGTTCATCCGGGTGCGACCGAACGCTGCAGCCCGCGAGACGCTGCGGGGCCTGGTTCGGATCGGGGAGCGGTTGTTGCCTGCGCAGGGTGGCCAGGCCGGCGGGGCGGTGGCCCCTGCGGTGGACCCGGAATTGCTGCGCGATGCTCGCGACGTGCCCTGCTGAGAACGGTTCACACTGCGTTGGCACCGCACTGCACCAGCAGCTCCGCCAGTCCTTCGGCGATGCCAGGGGCCGCTGCCAGCGCCAGGTCCGATCCGGGCGAGGGCAGCCGGACCACTGCGCCGGCCTCAGCGGCGATCAACGCACCGGCCGCCCAGTCCCACCGGTGCAAGCCGTGTTCGGCGAACCCGTCCAGCCATCCCGATGCCACCGAGCACAGGTCCAGTGCCGCCGACCCAGCGCGGCGCACATCCCGGACCTTCGGCAACATCGCGGCCACCATGGCTGCCTGCCGGGCCCGGCGCTCCGACCGGTAGGAGAACCCCGTCCCGATCAGTGACAGCTCCAGCTCGTGGGACTCGCTGACCCGTAGCGCGGCCCCATTGCAGTGTGCGCCCTGGCCTCGGGCGGCACTCCACAGCCTGCCGTCGGCGGGCTGCGCCACCGCAGCGGCCAGGGACTCGCCGTCGCGCTGCGCCGCCACCGACACCGCGTACCAGGGCAACCCGTACAGATAGTTCACGGTGCCGTCGATGGGGTCGACAACCCAGCACAGACCACCCACCGTCGAGGTACCGGCGTCACCCTCTTCCTCGCCCAGTACCGGCTCACCCGGCCGCCACTGCGCGAGCAGGCGCCGGGCCAGCCGCTCCGCTGCGGTATCGGCCGCGGTGACCACGTCGGTGGCGCTGGTCTTGGTCTCCACCCGTCCCGGACCGGTGACCCGCAGCCGGGCGACCAGATCACCAACCTGGCAGGCCACCGCCACCGCCGTCGCCCGCAACTGCTCGACGTCGTCCCCGCGCTCGCTCGGCACTGGCCCATCCGACCACACTCCGGTATCCAGGCCCGGGCTAGGGTCGCCCCCGAACAGCGCCAATCAGAAGGGCGACCAGGAGAGGCCCCCGAAAGAGGACGCAGAGAGGACATGGATGGCCAAGACGCCGGGGTTCGGGGTGGACATCGGCGGGTCCGCCATCAAGGGCTGCACGGTGGATCTGCGGCGCGGCTCGCTGGACGACGAGCGGGTGCGCATCGTCACGCCGCAGCCGGCCACGCCGGAAGCGGTGGCCAAGGTGGTCGCCGCGATCACCCGTGACTTCGGCTGGCACGGTCCGATGGGTGTCACGCTGCCGTGTGTCGTCAAGGACGGCGTCGCGCTCACCGCCGCCAACGTGGACCGGTCCTGGATCGGCACCGATGCGGCTGCGCTGTTCTCCGGGACTTGCCGGGCGCCGGTCACGGTGTTCAACGACGCCGACGCTGCCGGGCTGGCCGAGATGCGGTTCGGGGCCGGCCGCGATCGGGACGGCGTCATCGTCTTGCTCACCTTCGGGACCGGCATCGGCAGCGCACTATTCCTCGACGGGGAACTGGTGCCCAACACCGAACTGGGCCATCTCCAGGTGGACGGTGCGGACGCCGAAGATCGCGCGGCGGCCTCGGCGAGGGACGTTGAGGCGTTGTCCTGGACGGACTGGGCCCCCCGCGTGTCGCGCTACCTGCAGGTTCTCGAGAACCTGCTCTGGCCGGACCTCATCATCGTGGGGGGTGGAATCAGCAAGAAGGCCGACAGATGGCTGCCGTTGCTGGAATGCCGGACTTGCGTGGTGGCTGCCGCGTTGCGCAACGACGCCGGCATCGTCGGCGCCGCAGCGGCCGCCGCAGAGGGGCGCGTGCGATGATCACCCCGGCGCTGCGCCTCCAGTAGCGACCTGCCTCGTTACAATGGAACACAGGCACCGTCCCCGGGCACCCTGGATCGCACCGCGGAAGTCTGGCAGCCCGCCACGATTCCCGTCCTTGCTCCAGCGGCGGGCCCGCGGAGGGGAGTCCGAGTCTTGAACCAGCGCCCGAACACCGACCGTCTCGAAAGGCCGTCCGTGGCAGCCGCAGAACCCGCACCGCATCGCGCTACCGCTTCGAAGTCCGGCACGGCCAAGAAACCTCCCGCGCGGGGGGGCTCAACCGGAGATGCCGACCTGACCGCAGTCCCCTCCAAGGGCTCCAAGGGCGCAGGTGCCAGGGAGGGCGCCGCGCCCAAGGGCCGCACAAAGAGCACCAGGAACAGTGGCTCGCGCCCAGCCGCGAAGACCACCGGCAACACCCCCAAGACCACCGGCAACACCCCCAAGACCACCGGCAACACCCCCAAGACCACCGGCAACACCCCCAAGACCACCGGCAACACCACCGAGGCCGGCACGAAACCAGCCAACGTGACAACCCCTGCCGCTGAAGTCGAGGTCGAGGAGGCCCCCGAGCTCGAAGGTGGGCCGGCCGCCGAGGACCTCGCCGACGTCGAGGTCGAGGAGATCACCGCCGACGCCGAGGAGGCGGAAGCGCAGAGCGGTCCGGGCGGGGAGGACTTCGTCTGGGACGAGGAGGAGTCCGAGGCACTGCGCCAGGCCCGCAAGGACGCCGAGCTCACCGCCTCGGCCGACTCGGTCCGCGCCTATCTCAAGCAGATCGGCAAGGTGGCACTGCTCAACGCCGAGGAGGAGGTGGAACTAGCCAAGCGGATCGAGGCCGGGCTCTACGCCGCCGAGCGGGTGCGCAAGGCCGAGGACACCACCGAGAAGCTCTCCCCGCAGCTGCGCCGCGACCTGCGCTGGATCATCCGCGACGGCGAGCGCGCCAAGAACCACCTGCTGGAGGCCAACCTGCGGTTGGTGGTGTCGCTGGCCAAGCGCTACACCGGCCGAGGGATGGCGTTCCTGGACCTGATCCAGGAGGGCAACCTGGGCCTGATCCGAGCGGTGGAGAAGTTCGACTACACCAAGGGCTACAAGTTCTCCACCTACGCCACCTGGTGGATCCGCCAGGCGATCACCCGGGCGATGGCCGACCAGGCCCGCACTATCCGGATCCCGGTGCACATGGTCGAGGTGATCAACAAGCTCGGCCGCATCCAGCGTGAGCTACTCCAGGACCTGGGCCGCGAGCCCACCCCGGAGGAGCTGGCCAAGGAGATGGACATCAGCCCGGAGAAGGTGCTGGAGATCCAGCAGTACGCCCGGGAGCCTATCTCGCTGGACCAGACCATCGGCGACGAGGGCGACTCCCAGCTCGGCGACTTCATCGAGGACTCCGAGGCCGTGGTGGCGGTGGATGCGGTGTCCTTCACGCTGCTGCAGGACCAGCTGCAGTCGGTTCTCGCGACGCTGTCCGAGCGCGAGGCCGGGGTGGTGCGGCTGCGCTTCGGGCTCACCGACGGCCAGCCTCGCACTCTGGACGAGATCGGCCAGGTCTACGGGGTGACCAGAGAGCGGATCCGGCAGATCGAGTCCAAGACGATGTCCAAGCTGCGCCACCCCTCCCGCTCCCAGGTCCTGCGCGACTACCTGGACTGAGCCGATCGGCTCTGTAAGGGTTCTGACCAGGCGTTTTACCCGGTCTGAGCGCTGACAGTAGACAAGCATGCCGCTGCTAGTCAACATATCGGATCATGCCGGTTACCCGTGCGATACCCGATCTGGCGGCGCTGCTGGAGTCCTGGACGGTGCACCAGCGCGCTGAGCGCAAGAGCGCGCAGACGGTGAAGAGCTACACCTTGGGGGTGCGCCTGTTCCTGGACTGGTGCGCCCCGGCCCAGGTCGCGACGTAGGTGAAGTCAGCCACCCAGAGCCGGTTCGGGGCGCCGGCAGCGAACTGGCGTTTCACCAGGTCCGGTGCCCGAACGCCGTCCGGGTCGGACACCGTGGTGCGCACCGTCTTCCCGCGTACCACCCCGACCAGGCCCAACGCGCGCATGAGCCGCTCCACCCGGCACCGGCCCACCCGGATCCCCTCACGGTTAAGCGCCCACCACACCTTCTTGGCCCCACACCGAATAATTCTCCTCATACACACGTTGGTTTCCTTCTTCAGCTCCTCGTCGCGCACCGCGCGCGCCGACGGCGCCCGCGCGAGGGCGGCGTAGTAGGTGGACGGGGCGATCTGCACGCCGACATCGGCCAGCACCGCACAGATCGGCTCGACCCCGAACCGGTCCTTATTATCTGTGATGAACGCTACGAGCGTGGCAGTCGAGGGTCGAGCTCCCTCGCGAAGAAAGCCGAAGCCGCCTTCAATATCTCGTTCACCCGACGCAACTCACGATTCTCCCGCTGCAGCTCACGAATCCGCTCCGCGTCCACGGTCGTCGTCCCCGACCGCCGACCCGCATCGGTCTCAGCCTGGCGCACCCACCGACGCAACGTCTCGGTCGACACACCAACCTTCACAGCGATCGACACGATCGCCTCCCACTGCGACGCGTAATCCGACTGGTTCTCCACCACCAACGCCACCGCACGCTCACCCACCTCACCAGGGTGCCTCGAAGACCGGGCCATCTCTCCATCCTCCACTCAGGACAGAGTCTCCATCACACCCGGGGCGGTTCAAGGCCGGGCCACCGGCCACCGGGTGCGGGCACTCACCAACCCACACCCACCCCGACGTTCGCCCGCAACGCACCGACGCGCGCAACGCCACAAGCTCTTCCGGGCTCGGGTGCGGCGCGCTCACTCGGCACCGTCCCAGCCCGGCACCGTCCAGGATCGCCCGGGCCACCCGGACCGCTTCACCCTTCGGCAGCCGCACCCCGAACTTCCCAACCATGCGGGTACATGGCCCACGACCCGCCCACCTCATGCACCACCAGCAACGGGCACCGCTCACCATCATCGGTGCGCCTGCCTGCCGCGGTCATCCGCCCGCGTTCGATCTCGTGCTGCATCACCGGCAGCTCGCCCATCACGTCGCCCCTTCCGCGCGGTCCGTCACCAACGTGGGGCTGACCGTGGCGCGGTGATGACAGCGGGTGTCTCTCAGGAGAGAAGTCCCCCGGACCGCCGCGCAGGTGTCTCTCAGGAGAGACACCCCTCCGATGCGTTTACACGGGCAGACCGGCCCGGCGGGCCATGCCCCGCAGCTCCTGGTCCGCCGGGGAGCCCCGGCGCGAGTGCCTGAGCAGCACGGCGAGCACATCGCGGACGATCGGATTCCGCTGGATGCGGTGGGGAGAGATCAGCTCCGCTCGGCGCAGCGCCCGCACCGCGTCGTCGTACCGTCCCCGCAGCCGGGCCAGCGCCTGGCCATAGTCGGCCCAGTAGGCGACCTGACGCGAACGGTTGACATGCGCTTCCGGGTTCATGCCCTCAGCGATACTCACCACCTGTTCGTGGTCCCCGACCTCCAGCAATCCGGATATGCGGTACAGGTCGACGTTGATTGGTCCGAAGCCCAGCCCGTAGGCGTTGCCCTCCCCGGTGCGCGCCGCCAGCTCTGCCGCGTACTCGAGCGGAGCGTCCACGTCGCCGCGGCGCCTGTCCGCCGCGGCGACCACCGACCGGCGCAGCGCGAGGAAGCCCGCGAGCTGCATCGTCTCCGGGGTGTTCGTCGGCACGGTCACCGCGTCCAGCCCGGCCTGTGCGATGTCGAACGCCCTTTGGCGAGCGCCACCCTCGCGCCGGCGGCGGCGACCAGACCCATCGGGGCCGCGGTGCCGGGCTCCTGCGCCGCGCGCCGGGCCAGCATGACGGCCTGCCCGCGCAGATCCACCGGGGCAGCCGAGAGGCTCAGCCACGGCACGGTGGCCTGGGTATGCAGCCACGCCGACAGCTCGAGCAGTTCGGCCACGTCCCGGCCAGCGGCGATGCTGGTGTGCAGGTCCCGGATCAGACCGGGCAGCGCGGCGCCGACCTCCCGTTCCCGCTCGCACCGGCACAGAACGTCCACTGTCGCCGTGACCCTCGCCCGCAGCTCCTCTACCGGGAGTACCTGCCCGTCCGGCAGGTCCTGGCTGACCGCCATCAACGCCAGATCAACCGCCGCTATGGCGCT
>JBOHGM010000019.1:0-34302 GCA_050699435.1 Pseudonocardiaceae bacterium
TGGCGCGTTGACGCCGGGCGCACGCAGACCGACGTCGCCGGGGTCCTGAAGACCACCCAGCAGCACCTGAGCCAGCTTGAGAAGGGACAGCGTCCGCTGTCGCTGGAGCAACGCCGCAAGATGGTCACCGAGCTGGGCATCGCGGCCGAGGATTTGGGCTTGTCCTCCGGGCACACCAGGCGGCTGGTGTCCCGTGACGATGCCAGTCCGGAGATCGCGGCGAGTCGGTTGCGGTGGCGCAACGAACGCCGCTGGCTGAATCAGCACCGCTGCGAGCTGGAGCGGCTGGCGGTGCAGCTCTATCCGGCCGAGCATCAGGTGCTGAGCACGGCCCTGATTGCGCGTCCCGAGTGGCTGGTGGCCGAGCCCGTCGAGTTGGGCTCGCTGGCGTTGCGGCTCGATGAGGGGCCGCAGACTGTCGGGGTGGACGGGTCGGAGCCGGAGTCGGAGCTGATTCGGCCGCTGCGTGCCGCCGGGGCGCGCTTCGAGCGCTACACCTCGGCAATGAAGCACCTGAGCCCGCCAGCGTTGTTCGAGTCGCGTCCGAGTTACCGTCTGCTCGATGTCTCGCTGGCCGCGCGGCGGCTGGAGTTCGGGCTGGCCACATATTTCGACAAACTGGATGTCTGTGAGGCACTCGCGCACGAGCTGGCCGCAGTGTGCATGGCTGAGGGGCTACCGACGTCACCGGAACAACTGTGTGGGCGGCTGCCGTTTCGGGACCTGGTCGGCGATCCGTTCGACCCACAGCGCCGGGCGATCGTTCAGGCGATCACCACGCTGACCATTCGGCTGCGCCGCTATCCGGCCGAGCCCTCGTTCCTGCTGCACTGGCGCGATCCGGCGAAAGTGGCCACCGGCGGCGGAATCTACGGTGTCATTCCCGAAGGGGAGTTCCAGCCCTCCAGTGTGGCATTGTGGGACCGGCATAACGACTTCGACTTGTGGCGCAACATTGTGCGGGAGTACTCCGAAGAGTTGCTCGGTGAGCCGGAGCATGATGGCACCCGCAGTCGGCCGATCGCCTACGAACAGTGGCGGCTGTTCCAGCAGCTTCAGGCGGCTCGGGCCGACGGCTCGGTCAATGTGTTCTTCCTAGGGCTCGGTCTGAGTGCACTCCCGCTCGCCGCGTCAATCCTGACCGTGGTAGTGATCGACGACGATGTGTTCACCGAGGTGTTGGGCTCGACGGTGCGGTTCAACGAGGAAGGCGAGATCGTCGCCGCTGACGGTGGGACACCCACCGAGGGAGTCCCGTTCACCGAGGCGGCGGTGCGGCGGATGCTGGAGACCGAGCCGATGGCCGCATCGGGCACGGCCTGTCTGGCACTGGCGTGGCAGCATCGGGACGCGCTGGGCCTGTAGCCGGGAGGGGCGCGATGTCGCTGCACGGATTGACTGAAAGTCAGTGCGACTGGCTGCGGGTGCGGGAATACCTGCGGCAGCACCGCTACGACCTCGGCCAGGCATCCACCGAGGAGTACCCTCACCTGCCGAAGGTCGAGGGCACTGTTCTGCTCACCCGGCCGGAATGGTTGCCCGTCGAGCCGATTCCGCTCGACGCGATTGATCTGGAGTTCGTGCCGGACACTCCGTTCACCGGTCTCATAGGCACCGATCCGCGCACCGCGTCGGTGTGCCCCGAGCGACCGGAGGGGTCGCGGTATCCGAGCTACTCCGCAGCGATGGCCGATCTCGCCGCACCGGCGGTGTTCGAGAACCGCTCGACCTACCGGCTGCTCGACGCCGACCTGCCCGGCCCGCGCGGTCGACTGGTGTTCGGGCGGGGCAGCTACTTCGACGGGGTCGACCTCGGCGAGTCCGCTGCTCACGAGTACGCCGTCACCCGACGCACTGTCAGCCAGGCCCCGTTGCGCGCCGCGATCGGTAATCCTTGCGATCTCGCGCGGCGCCCGGCGAACATCGGGATCGCCGCGCTCACCGTCCGGCGCGACCGGGGCAGCGGCGAGGCTACCTTTTTGTTGCACTGGCGCGACCCGGCCAAGGTCGGCCACGCGGGCGGGCTTTACATGGTGGTGCCGGTGGGCATTTTCCAAGCCTCCGGCGACGACCAGGCGAACGAGCGCAACGACTTCTCGCTCTGGCGCTGCCTGGTGCGCGAGTACGCCGAGGAGCTGCTCGGTGCGTCAGAGGACTACCACAGTAATCAGATCGACTACGACAGCTGGCCCTTCGCAGCCCGCATGACCGACGCCCTGGGCAGCGGGCTGATCAGCGCGCATGTGCTCGGCTTGGGAGTCGACCCGCTCACCTTCGCCACCGACCTGCTCACCGTCGTGGTGTTCGACGCGCCGCTGTTCGACGAGCTCTTCGCGAGCCTGGTGGACACCAACGCCGAGGGCCGCCTGGTGCGCTCGGCAGGCGCCGGTCACGAGGGTCTTCCCTTCACCGCGGACCATGTTCAGCGGATGGTGGCGCATCACTCGATGCAGGCGGCCGGAGCCGCTGTACTGGCCCGCGCACTGGGTTAAGTCCCGCACACTGCGGCGGACCAGGTGCAGGGAACTGCCAGTCCCAGCTGCATGCCATCGGCGGTCGAACTCCGTGCAGCGACGGGCACAGACGTGCACAACCAGGGGTTGTACAACCCTTTGCTGTTGGCGGTGGGCTTGGTGATTGATGAATGCTTGTAGTGTCCAAGCGAGCCAGTGAGAAGGGGCCACATGTCAAAGGTAGATTCCGGAGCAGTGCACGCCAGTCCGAATCGACTGCAGCTCGCTTTACCATCTCCGGCCGTCTCGTCCCCGCTTCCTCCCAGCGGATTCCCCAGGGCCGGACGGCCGGACCCGATCACGGCGGGGTCGGGGCGCGACCTGACCGCCCCCGACTCCGCCGTGGCCCACCCGGGCCGGCTTAGACCACCCCGCGGCGAACAGATGTACGTCTTTCCACTGGTGGAGGTCCCAGTGCACTGTGAACGCGAGCCCCGCGCTGAGGTTCGGTTATGCGCCGGAGGGTGATGGTGAAAGGCAGCGACGGAGACCCCGTGGCTGTGGAGGTCACGGTACAACGTGAATGGGTATGCATATCTATCCAGCCGCCATTCACCTGGGAGGCATTCATGCACCCGGCGAAGGTGGACGAGCTGATAAGTACGCTTGCCCAGGCCGCCAGGGAGGCCAAGACACCAGGCCGCCAGCAACTGTGACAGTGTTCCAGCCGGTGATGTGGGTATATCTCGCCGACGGGTACACGATTCGCTGGCGCCGGGGAGACGACGTGGCCTATGTATTCGCGGACCGGCAGGCGAGTGAAGGTGCCATCGGTGCGATCGACACGATACCGGTGTCGAAAACAGGCTGGACTGATATATCCGATGTCCGCATGGTCGCTACCCGGTGGCTGCGCGCCAAGGGGACCGGTGCTACCTGATGCGATCGAACAGCCGCCGTCGATCGCCTTGGGGGGTTGAGAACGCCGAGATATCGTCGCATCGCAGTAGCTATGCTGTGATGTATGAGGACGACACTCAGCCTCGAGGTGCTCGCCATCACCGAGGGTGAGAGCTACCGGTGATCCTGATCGACGCCAACCTGCTCGTCTACGCCCACGTCACGTCCTACGACCAGCACGAAGCCGCGCGGGCGTGGCCGTTCAACCCGTTGCAGGTGGCATGACCAGGCGGGTGGTGGTCGTCGGCGCGGACGCGGCCGGGATGAGCGCGGCGTCGCAGGCGCTGCGCCGGGCCGGGCGCGACGCGCTGGAGGTGGTGGCGTTCGAGCGCGGCCAGTACACGTCGTACTCGGCCTGCGGCATCCCGTACTGGGTGGCGGGCGACGTCGACGGCCCGGACGCGCTGATCGCGCGCAGCGCCGCCGAACACCAGGCCAACGGGATCGACCTGCGGATGCGCACCGAGGTCACCGAGATCGACCTGGACGCGCACACGGTGACCGCGGAAGAACTCGACAGCGACACCGGCTACCAGCTCCGTTTCGACGATCTCGTGCTGGCCACCGGCGCGGTCCCGATCCGGCCGGACCTGCCCGGGGTGGACGCACCGGGGGTGTACGGCGTGCAGACCCTGGGCGACGGCACCGCTCTGCTGGCAGGACTGGCGCACCGGCCGCGCCGCGCAGTCGTGGTCGGTGGCGGATACATCGGCGTCGAGATGGCCGAGGCGATGGTGCGCCGCGGCCTGCAGGTCACGCTGGTGGACCGGGCGCCCGAGCCGATGACCACCCTGGACCCGGATGTGGGAGCCCTGGTGCACGAGGCGATGCAGGGCATGGGGATCACCGTGCGCACCGGCACCCCGGTGTCCGGTTTCGAGACCGGTCCCGACGGCCGGGTGGCTGCCGTGCTCACCGAGGATGGGCCTCTCCCGACGGACCTCGTGGTACTCGGGATCGGCGTGCGGCCGGCCACCGAACTGGCCGGCAAGGCTGGGCTGCCACTGGGTGAGTTCGGCGGCGTGCTCACCGACCGGCGAATGCGGGTCCCGGACCATGCAGGGGTATGGGCTGGCGGCGACTGCGTCGAGGTGCTGCACCGGGTCTCGCAATGCCGGGTGCACATCCCGCTGGGCACTCACGCCAACAAGCACGGCCGGGTGATCGGCACGAACCTGGGTGGCGGCTACGCGACGTTCCCCGGTGTCGTCGGCACGGCGGTCACCAAGGTGTGCGATCTCGAGGTGGGCCGCACCGGGCTGCTGGAGGCCGAGGCGCGGGCAGCGGGGTTCGAGCCGGTGAGCGTGACGGTGCGCTCCACCACCCGGGCCGGCTACTTCCCGGGCGCCATGCCGATCACGGTCAAGCTGATCGCCGAGCGCGGCACCGGGCGGCTGCTCGGCGCTCAGCTCGTCGGCCGGGAAGGGTCGGCCAAGCGGGTCGACGTGTGCGCCGTCGCGGTGTGGCACGAGATGAGCGTCGAGCAGATGACCGCGCTGGACCTCGGCTACGCGCCACCGTTCTCGCCAGTCTGGGACCCCGTGCTGATCGCCGCACGCAAGGCATCGGACGCGGTCTGACGCCGCTGCACCGCCATCAGCCGGGTGGCCGGCCGTACTTGCGCACGGCGACCGGCATCACCGGCCAGCGCCCCTCGTAGATCCGCTGGTGCAGCTCCGCCTCGACGATGGCGCGCACGATCGGTTCTTGCCGCGCGGCGTCCTCGGTGGTGGTGACCTGCAGCGGCCAGTCCCCGGCGGTGGAGCCGCGCAGATGCGGGTGGTTGAAGCTGCGCCGGAACCAGGCGATCACCTGCACCGGCACGACCGGGCCGCCGTCGCGGGAGGTCGCCTCCCGCTGCCGGGGCCAGGACAGCTCCCAGTGTGCCTCGACACTGCCGTCGTCCTGTTCGACGCTGTGGTGGGTGATCTCGCCGGTGGATTCCAGGAAGGTCATGTTGGCGTGCTGGCATGCTGCGCGGACCACTGGGTCCAGCAGCTCGACCGCCCGGAGGAACAGCGCCAGCCGGTCCGGCCACGATGTGGCGCTCTCATAGCTGCGCGTGACGAGATCATCCAGGTGCCGCAGCAGATCCTCGTCACGCGATCCCGACCCGTCGTGCATCCCCCCACTCTCCCGCAGACCTGCGCTGACCGCGTTCTGGATGCAGATTGCACTAATCCTGGCGCGGATCACTGCAATCTGCATCCAGACTGCATCGAATAGGGGGTGCAGGCTGGGTGGGCAGGGGTCTGGGAGGCTGGGGGGGTGACCGAGGTTGTCGTGCTGGACTACGGGTCCGGCAATCTGCGCTCTGCCGAGCGGGCACTGCAGCGGGCAGGCGCGGAGGTGACCGTGACGGCCGACGTCGACGCCGCGCTGGCCGCCGACGGGCTGGTGGTGCCCGGGGTGGGTGCCTTCGCCGCCTGCATGGCCGGACTGCGCTCGGTGCACGGCGATCGGATCATCGACCGCAGGCTGGCCGGCGGTCGCCCTGTCCTCGGGATCTGCGTCGGCATGCAGGTGCTGTTCAGCCAGGGTGTCGAGCATGGGGTGCAGACCGACGGGTGTGACGAGTGGCCCGGCACCGTGGAGCGGTTGAAGGCCGACATACTGCCGCATATGGGATGGAACACCGTGCAGGCGCCCGCCGGCTCGCGACTCTTCGCCGGCCTTGACGCGGACACCCGCTTCTACTTCGTGCACTCCTACGCCGTCCGCCGCTGGGACATGGACAGCTCGGCGCACCTGACGCCCCCGGTGGTCACCTGGGCCGAGCACGGCGAGCCGTTCGTCGCCGCGGTGGAGAACGGGCCGCTATCGGCCACCCAATTCCACCCCGAGAAGTCCGGCGACGCCGGTGCGCACCTGCTGCGCAACTGGATAGGGACCCTGTAGCCAATGCGCAGACATGGCATGCCCTCGGCGCGTGGCGGCTGGGTCCGGATGGTGGCGCTGCTCGCGGTGGTCGCCATGGTGGCCTCGCTGGGGTACTCGGCGCTGGTCATGGTGCAGGCACCAGCCTGGCTGATGCTGGTTCTCGTCGCGCTGTTGATCGGCGTGCCGATCGCGCTGCTCGCCCGCAGCGAGGAGTGATCTAGGGCTGGCCGGGGGCACCGCTTAAGGTGGGCTGGTGAGTTTCGTGCTGCTGCCCGCGGTGGACGTCATCGGCGGCCGGACCGTCCGTCTGACTCAAGGACAGGCAGGTACCGAGACCTGCTATGGCGACCCCGTCGAGTCCGCGCTGGCCTGGCAGGCCGACGGCGCCGAGTGGATCCATCTGGTCGATCTTGACGCCGCGTTCGGCCGGGGTTCCAACGCCGAGCTCATGGAGAAGATCGTCGGCAAGCTGGATGTCGCCGTGGAACTGTCCGGTGGGATCCGGGACGACGCCTCACTGACCCGTGCGCTGGCCACCGGCTGCGCCCGGGTGAACTTGGGCACCGCAGCGCTGGAGGAACCGCAGTGGTGCCGCAAGGCGATCGCCGAGCATGGCGACCGGATCGCGGTGGGTCTCGACGTGCGGATCACCGACGGGCAGTACATCCTCGCCGCCCGCGGCTGGACTGAGACCGGCGGGGAACTGTGGGACGTGCTGGCGCGCCTAGAAGCCGACGGCTGCCCGCGATACGTGGTCACTGACGTCACCAAGGACGGCATGCTGCGCGGGCCGAACCTGGACCTGCTGCGCGCCGTCTGCGCCCGCACCGACGCCCCGGTGGTCGCCTCCGGTGGGGTCTCTTGCGCCGCCGACGTGGCCGCGCTGGCTGCGCTGGCCCCCGACGGGGTGGAGGGCGCGATCATCGGCAAGGCGCTCTACACCGGGGCGCTCGCCCTTCCTGAGGCGTTGGCCGCCGCCCGCTAGGCCCCATCCGCCCGCCGTAGAGACAGCCCCATGGCGCCTCCTAGGCTGGGCATATGACCGTGGCAGTGCGCGTGATCCCCTGCTTGGACGTTGACGCAGGCCGGGTGGTCAAGGGGGTGAACTTCACCGCGCTGCGCGACGCGGGCGATCCGGTGGAGCTGGCCACCGCCTACGACGCGCAGGGCGCCGACGAGCTGACCTTCCTGGACGTCACGGCCTCCTCGGCGCAGCGCGAGACCACCTACGACGTGGTCCGCCGCACCGCGGAGGGCGTCTTCATCCCGCTCACCGTGGGCGGCGGGATCCGCGAGGCGTCCGATGTGGACCGCCTGCTGCGGGCCGGCGCGGACAAGGTGAGCATCAACACCGCCGCGGTGGCCCGCCCGGAGCTGCTGCGCGAGGCCAGCCGCCGGTTCGGTGCGCAGTGCATCGTGCTCTCGGTCGACGCCCGCCGCGTGCCGCCCGGCGAGCCACCGACGCCGTCCGGCTTCGAGGTGACCACCCACGGCGGGCGGCGCGGCACCGGGATCGACGCGGTGGGATGGGCCGTGCGCGGCCAGCAGCTCGGTGTCGGGGAGATCCTGCTCAACTCGATGGACGCGGATGGCACCAAGGCCGGCTTCGACCTCGAGATGATCTCCGCGGTGCGCGCTGTGGTGGAGGTCCCGGTGATCGCCAGCGGGGGAGCGGGCGAGGTGGGGCATTTCCCGCCCGCGGTGGCGGCCGGCGCCGACGCGGTGCTCGCCGCCAGCGTCTTCCACTTCGGCCAGTTGCGGATCGCCGAGGTCAAGGACGGGCTGCGGGCTGCTGGGGTGACGGTGCGGTGAGCGGGCTGGACCCGGTGATCGCCGGGAGGCTCACCCGCAACGCCGACGGGCTGGTGTGCGCGGTCGTGCAGCAGCGCGGCACCGGCGAGGTGCTGATGGTGGCCTGGATGGATGACGAGGCGCTGCACCGCACGCTGACCACCGGGCGGGCCACCTACTGGTCGCGCAGCAGGCAGTGCTACTGGGTCAAGGGCGAGACCTCGGGGCACACCCAGCAGGTGCACGAGGTGCGGCTGGACTGCGACGGCGACGCCGTACTGCTCGTCGTCGACCAGACCGGCCCAGCCTGCCACACCGGTTCCCCGACCTGTTTTGGCAGCAAGCTGCTCGTGAGTGGCGTTGAGTGCTAGAACACTGTTACGCACTCACAAGACGCCGGTCAAATACCGCTGCAGGTTAGGGGCGATCGCGGTGACCACGGTGTCGTGGTCGGCCGAGGCCAGCGGCTCGAGGCGGATCACGTAGCGCACCATCCCGAGTCCGGCGATCTGGGTGCCGCACAGTGCCGCGCGCAGCTCGGCGGAGTCCGGCGCCACCGTGGAGACGACCCGCCCGAGAATCACCCGGCTGACGAACTCACGCATCATCCGGGCGGCGTCCTCGTGGCTGGCCACGCTGCGCATCAGTGCGGCCAGCGCACCGCCGCCGTCGGCGTCCCAGACCGACAGGAACGTGCGCAGGATCCGCTCGGCGAGCTGCTCTGCAGGTCCGTCGAGCATCCGGGGGATGATGTCGTCGGGGTTGACCGGGATCTCCATGGCGGCCACGAACAGGCTGTCCTTGCTGCCGAACCAGTGGTTGACCATCGCCGGGTCCATCCCGGCCCGCTGTGCGATGGCCCGCACGGTGGCCCCGTCGTAGCCCCGCTCGGTGAACTCCACCCTCGCCGCGTCGAGCAGTGTTCCACGGGTGTCTGCACCAGCGGGACGTCGCCCTCGGGGCCGGCGCCCGCTCATCCGGTCTGGCGACGTAGCGTCGTCGCCCCCAGCCCGAGCGCCAGCACGGCGATCCCCGCGACCACCGCGAGGTTGGTCCACACGGTCGCCGGCACGGTTGCCGCCCCGGTCAGCTCGGTCATGCCCTCCGCTGCGTAGCGCAGCGGCATCATCCGGCTCAGTATCTGTAGCCACCCGGCCATGTTCTCGGTTGGGGTGAACAGGCCGCACAGCAGCACCTGCGGAAGCACTACCGCGGGCATGAACTGCACGGCCTGAAACTCGGTGGTGGCCAGCGCCGAGACTCCGAGACCCAGGGCGCTGCCGAGCACCGCCGTGGCCACCGCGAGCAGCAGCAGGACCGGCACCGAAGCCGGCTTTTCCAGCCCGAGCAGGCCGAGCACCACCGTGGTGGCCAGCGCGGCCTGCGCCAGGGCGAGCACGCTGAACGCCAGCCCGTAGCCGAGCACCAGGTCCGCCTTGCCGATCGGGGTGGTCAGCAGCCGCTCCAGCGTCCCCGAGGTGCGCTCGCGGACCATCGCCACGCTGGTGACCAGGAACATCGCGACGAAGGGGAACATCCCGAGCATCACCGGCGCGACCCGCTGGAACACCGCCGGCGAGTCGGCGAAGACCTCGGAGAACAACCACAGCAGCACACACGGCATCACCAGCACCAACGCCAGCGTGCGGTGGTCGCGGCGCAGTTGGGTGAGCACTCGGACTGTGGTGGCCAGGGTCAGGCGGGGGCTGAGCGCGGAGGGGGCGGTCATGACGCCGCCTCCGCGGGACGGAGTACGTCGGCGGTCATAGCGCGACCTCCGCCGCCCTTGCGGTGCCCGCCGGGCCGGTGACCAGACGCAGGAACACCTCGTCCATCCGGGTAGTCCTGGTCATGGCGCGCAGTTCGGCCGGCGTGCCGTCCGCCACCACCTGGCCCTCGCGCAGCAGTACCAGCCGGTTGCAGCGGTCCGCCTCGTCCATCACATGGCTCGACACCAGCAGGCTGACCCCGTCCTCTATCGCACTGCGCCGGAACAGTGACCACAGGTCGAGGCGCAGCAGCGGGTCGAGCCCCACGGTCGGCTCGTCCAGCACGAGCAGCCGTGGCCGCGCCACCAACGCGCAGGCCAGCGACACCCGGGTGCGTTCGCCGCCGGACAGCGTCGCCACCGGTCGGTGCGCCAGAATGGTCAGCCCGACCGCGTCGATCGCCTCGTCCACCGCGGAACGGGCCTGGCGGTGCAGCACACCGTGGTAGCCGACGTTGGCCGCCACCGACAGGTCGCCGTACACCGAAGGCGCCTGGGTCATGTAGCCGATCTCGGCCCGCAATCGCGGGTGACCGGCCGGTCGACCGAGCACCTGCACCGAACCGGCGCTCACCCGTTGCAGCCCGACCACGGCGCGCATCAGGGTTGTCTTGCCGCTGCCGCTGGGCCCGAGCAGCCCGGTGACCGACCCGCTGGGCACGTCGAGATCCACGTCGCGGAGCACGATGTTGCCCGAGCGGCGGACCACTACCTGACGCAGCGAGATCGCCGCCACCATCCGAACCTCTTTTCAACGAAGGATGAAAATATAGGCCCGGACGTGGCCCGAGGTCAACGGCGGGCCGAACGCCATGGGCAGAATGGGACCCATGGTCAGCACTTTCGACAGCGGACTCGATCGGCCGGGAGAGACCGACAGCGGGATCGGCCGGCTGCGGCCGGCCCGGGAACAGTTCCGTGCTCTGGCGGCCGACCGCCGGGTGATCCCGGTGACCCGCACCCTGCTCGCCGACGGCGAGACCCCGCTGGGGGTGTACCGCAAGCTCGCCGAAGGCCGGGCCGGGACCTTCCTGTTCGAGTCCGCGGAGAACGGCTCGTCCTGGTCGCGCTGGTCGTTCGTCGGCGTGCGCAGCGCGGCCATGCTTACCGAGGTGCACGGCCGCACCGTCTGGCAGGGCACCCCGCCGGTTGGTCTGCCCGGGGTGGACGGACCGTGGGCGGGTACGCCGCTGGAGGCGCTGCGGGAGACGGTGGCCGCGCTGCACACCGAGCCGCTGCCCGGCTTGCCCCCACTTACCGGCGGGATGGTCGGCTACCTCGGCTACGACGCGGTCCGGCGGCTGGAGCGGCTGCCCGAACTGGCCGTCGACGACCTGCGGGTACCCGAACTGGTGATGCTGCTGGCGACCGACCTCGCCGCGCTGGACCACCATGAGGGCACCGTCACGCTGATCGCCAACGCCATCAACTGGGACGACTCCCCGCAGCGCGTCGACGAGGCTTACGACGCCGCGGTGGCCCGGCTGGACGCGATGACCGCGCAACTGTGTACACCGGCACCGGCCAGCGCCGCGGTGTTCACCCGGCCGGCTCCGGAGTTCCTCCGGCGCCGCAGCCGGGAGCAGCATTGCGCCGCGGTCGAATCCGCCAAGGAGGCCATCCGGGCAGGCGAGGCGTTCCAGGTGGTCGTCTCGCAGCGGTTCGAGATGGTCACCGACGCCGACCCGCTGGACGTCTACCGGGTGCTGCGCACCACCAACCCCAGCCCGTACATGTACCTGCTCACGCTGGAGGAGTTCAGCATCGTCGGCTGCAGCCCGGAGTCGCTGGTGACGGTGCGGGACGGCCGGGTCACCACGCACCCGATCGCGGGCACCCGCCCGCGCGGTGCCGACCCGGACACCGATGCCTGGCTGGAGAAGGACCTGCTGGTCGACGAGAAGGAGCGCGCCGAGCACCTCATGCTGGTCGATCTCGGCCGCAACGACGTCGGGCGGGTCTGCCGGCCGGGCTCGGTGCACGTGACCGACTTCTTCCGGGTCGAGCGCTACAGCCACGTCATGCATCTGGTCTCGACGGTAACCGGCGAGCTGGCGGCCGGGCGCACCGCCTTCGACGCGGTGGCTGCCTGCTTCCCGGCCGGGACGCTGTCCGGGGCGCCCAAGCCACGGGCGATGGAGCTCATCGAGGAACTGGAGCCCACCCGCCGGGGCGTGTACGGAGGAGTGGTCGGCTACCTGGACTTCGCCGGTGACGCCGACACCGCGATCGCCATCCGGACCGCTGTGATCCGCGACGGGGTGGCCTACGTGCAGGCCGGCGGGGGCATCGTGGCCGACTCCGACGCGGTCGCCGAGGACACCGAGTGCCTGAACAAGGCGGGTGCGGTGCTGGCCGCGATCGCCGCGGCGGGCACCTTGCGGGTGGCCGTCGGTGAGTCCGCTGGGCCGATCCGTGCGATCACCTGAGCCAGTGCGCCGTCGAGCGCTGGTGGCCAGCGTGCTGCTGCTGATCGCGGCTGCAGCCGCGCTGGGCGGTGCGGCCGCGCTGGGCTGGGCCCGGGTGGGGTTCCAGGTGCCGCTGCGGGGGATCGTCACGGTCCGGGTGGCGGGTTCCGACCTGCTGCCTGCGCTGGGCCCGCTGGCGCTGCTGGCGCTGGCCGCGGTGGCCGCGGTGCTGTCCACCGGGGGGTGGACGCGACGGGTGTTGGGGGCGGTGCTGCTGGGCGCGGCGATACCGCCGGCCGTGGGGGTGGCCTGGGTGGCCGATGAGCGCAGGCTGGTGCAGACCGCGGTCACCGCAGGCGGACTGCCCGCCCGGTCGGTCCCGGACGGCACGGTCACGGTGCTGCTCGCCGGGCCCGCGCTGGCCACGGCCGGTGCGGTGCTGCTGACCGGGACCGGTGCGGTGCTGGTGCTGCGGGGGCACCGGATGCCGCGGATGGGCCGTCGCTACTCCGCTCCCACTGCGCGGACGTCCGAACCGCAGGACCTGGAGCTGTGGGAACGGATCGACGCAGGCGAGGATCCCACGGCGTCGGGTGACCCCCGGTGAGGGGGTGCCGAGCAGGCCGGAGCTAGCATCGACACCCGGCCGTTTTAACGGCGCGGAAGGGGAGAGGATTGAGCGTCTTGGAGGCTATCCTCGATGGGGTCAGAGCTGACCTGGCCGAGCGCGAAGCCGCCATCGGGTTCGAGGAGATCAAGCGGCGGGCCAGCAAGGCGCAAGCCCCCCGCGACGCCATGGCCGCCCTGCGCGGTCCGGGGATCGGCGTCATCGCCGAGGTCAAGCGCTCCAGCCCGTCCCGGGGGATACTGGCCGACATTCCGGACCCGGCCGCGCTGGCCGCAGACTACGCCGACGCAGGCGCGCGGATGATCAGCGTGCTGACCGAGGGCAGGCGGTTCGGTGGCTCGCTGGCCGATCTCGACGCGGTACGGGCCGTGGTGGATATCCCGGTGCTGCGCAAGGACTTCATCGTCAGCCCCTATCAGGTGCACGAGGCCAGGGCGCACGGTGCCGATGTGGTGTTGCTCATCGTCGCCGCCCTGGAGCAGAACGCGCTGGTCGCGCTCGTCGACCGGGTGGAGTCGCTGGGCATGAGCGCCCTGGTCGAGATACACACCGCGGAGGAAGCCGATCGTGCGCTGGAGGCCGGCGCCCAGCTCATCGGGGTGAACGCCCGCGATCTGCGCACGCTGAACGTGGATCGGGAGGTCTTCGGCAAGATCGCGCCGGGGTTGCCGGGCGACGTGCTGCGGGTCGCCGAGTCTGGGGTGCGCGGACCTGCCGATCTGATGGCCTACGCCGGCTCGGGCGCCGACGCGGTGCTCGTCGGGGAGGGTCTGGTGACCAGCGGTGACCCCAAGGCGGCTGTGACCCAGCTGGTCACCGCGGGATCTCACCCGGCCTGCCCGAAGCCCGCGAGGTGAGTGCCGTGCTACCGACCCAACTCGACGGCGCCCAACTGGACGGCGCCCAACTCGACCGCGCCCAACTGGACCGGCCTCAGCCGGACGTCCGCGGGTACTTCGGCCGTTACGGCGGGCGGTTCGTGCCCGAGGCGCTCATCGCGGCCCTGGACGAACTCACCGCCGCTTACGCCGAGGCCCGCGCCGATCCGGAGTTCACCGCGCGGCTGGACGGTTTGCTCGCCGATTACACCGGCCGTCCCTCGCCGATCACCGAGGCGCCCCGGCTGTCCGAGCACGCCGGCGGGACGCGGATCGTGTTCAAGCGCGAGGACCTCAACCACACCGGATCCCACAAGATCAACAATGTGCTGGGTCAGGCGCTGCTGACCAAGCGGATGGGCAAGCCGCGGGTGATCGCGGAGACCGGTGCCGGTCAGCACGGCGTCGCGACCGCCACCGCGTGCGCGCTGCTCGGTCTGCAGTGCGTGGTCTACATGGGTGAGGTGGACACCGAGCGCCAGGCCCTCAACGTCGCCCGGATGCGGTTGCTCGGGGCCGAGGTGATCCCGGTGCAGACCGGCTCACGCACCCTGAAGGACGCCATCAACGAGGCGTTGCGGGACTGGGTGACCAACGTCGACACCACGCATTATCTGCTCGGCACGGTCGCCGGGCCGCACCCGTTCCCGGTGATGGTGCGCGATTTCCACCGGGTGATCGGGCTGGAGGCCCGGCGGCAGATGCTGGCCCGCTACGACCGGCTACCCGATGCGGTGGCCGCTTGCGTCGGTGGTGGTTCCAATGCGATCGGCATCTTCCACCCGTTCATCGGCGACCCGGAGGTGCGCCTGGTCGGGTTCGAGGCGGCGGGTGACGGGGTGGACTCCGGGCGGCACGCCGCGACATTGTGCGTCGGGGAGCCCGGGATGCTGCACGGCGCGCTGTCCTATCTGCTGCAGGATGCCGACGGGCAGACGGTGGAGACGCACTCGATCTCGGCGGGGCTGGACTACCCGGGGGTGGGGCCCGAGCACTCCTGGCTCAAGGACACCGGGCGGGCCGAGTACCGGCCGATCACCGACGCGCAGGCGATGGACGCCTTCCAGTTGCTCTCTCGTACGGAGGGGATCATCCCGGCGATCGAGTCGGCGCACGCGGTGGCGGGGGCGTTGCAGCTCGGTGCGGAGTTGGGGGAGGGTGCGCTGGTGCTGGTCAACCTGTCCGGACGGGGGGACAAGGACGTGGACACCGCAGTGAAGTGGTTCGGCCTGCTGGAGGACCAGCGGTGACCTCCCGGCTGGCGCCGCTGTTCGAGACTTGCCGCGCTGAGCACCGGGCTGCGCTGATCGGCTACCTGCCTGCCGGTTATCCCACCGTGGACGGCTCCCGGACACTGCTGCGTGCCATGCTGGACGGCGGTTGCGATCTGGTCGAGGTCGGGGTGCCCTACTCCGATCCGGTGCTGGACGGGCCGACCATCCAGGCCGCTGCGGACGCCGCGCTGCGCGCCGGGGTGCGGCTGCGGGATGTGCTCTCGGTGGTGGA
Source organism: Pseudonocardiaceae bacterium (assembly GCA_050699435.1). Taxonomy (GTDB): domain Bacteria; phylum Actinomycetota; class Actinomycetes; order Mycobacteriales; family Pseudonocardiaceae. The sequence goes on from JBOHGM010000019.1 coordinate 15,273, forward strand.
GTCGATCGCCGCCGCTGGGGGGCGTGCGGTGGTGATGACCTATTGGAATCCGGTGCACCGCTACGGGGTGGACGTCTTCGCCCGCGACCTCGCCGCCGCCGGGGGACTCGGTGTCATCACTCCGGACTTGATTCCTGACGAGGCGCAGGACTGGCTGGCCGCCGCGCAGGACCATGACCTCGATCGGATTTTCTTGGTGGCGCCCTCGTCGACCGACCAGCGCCTCGCGGCCACTGCGGCGGCCAGCCGCGGCTTCCTCTACGCGAGTTCCCTGATGGGAGTGACCGGCGCCCGGGACTCGGTGAGCAACTCCGCGTCGGAACTCGTCGCTCGAGCGCGCAGGTACGCGCCGGAGCTGCCGGTGGGTGTCGGGCTTGGGGTGCGCGACGGTGCGCAGGCCGCTGAGGTGGCCGCCTTCGCCGACGCGGTAATCGTCGGCTCTGCCTTTGTCACCGCCGCTGACGAGGGCGAGCCCGCGGTCCGCAAACTGGCCGCCGACCTCGCCTCCGGCGTCCGTCGTCTCTGCGGTTAGACCAGGCTCCCTCGCGGGGGACTGTCATTGGTCGCGTGTCCAGAACATGACTGGACTGGCTGTGGGGACCGGGCTCGGCATCAGCCCGTGTTGGGCGAACAGCACGGCCAGTTCGGGGAAGGGACGGCGGTGGTGGAATCGCTGGCGGCCGTGGTCAGGTGGCCGCCGCGGACGGCCAGCACGCGCATCCCGGCTCGGCGGGCTGCGGTGAGGCCGTCCGGGGCGTCTTCGACGGCGAGGTAGTGCTCGGGGGCGATACCGAGTCGGTGGGCGGCCTCGTGGAAGGCGTCGGGAGCGGGCTTGCCATGCTCGACGTCGTCGCGAGTGACCACGGCCTGGAACTCCTCGCGCAGGTCGAGTACCTCCAGCCCGGCGTTGACCAGCACGGCAGCGGCCCCAGAGGCCACCGCGCAGGGCAGACCGACGGCGCGGGCCTGCCGGGCGAGGGTGACGGCCACGGGGATCGGGATGAGCGTGTCGGGTGTGGTGGCCGTGAGTAGATGGGCGCGGCTAGCGGCGAGAACCTGCTCGATCGGGAAGGTGCCCTGTGCCTGGAGTAGAGCGAGCAGATCACGGATCGCCAGGCCACAGTGTTGGCGATACCAGTCGGGATCGACGGTGATGTTGTGCGGAGCAAGCGCGGCACACAAGGACCGGTAGTTGCGGTCGCGGGTGTCGGCGAGCGTGCCGTCCCAGTCGAAGATAACCGCGCGGCGGTCGGTGAGCGCGATGTGAATGATCAGATCCATGGTCTCCTGCGCGCGGTGGGCCGATGTGACGAGTTTGTCGGCTCGGTTATGGGCGCGGCTTCGCGGATCGGTCCGGGTGGTCTGGCAGGCTCCTCGGCGACCAGCAGCCAGCAGCGATGACGGAGCCGCCCTGATGATCAAGCATGCCACGGCCTCGACCTTCGTGTTTCATCAGTTCCCCCGAGGGTGGCGGCTCGGTCTGGTCGCGCAACCTCGCCTGAACCAGCGCATGATCGTCGGTGGGCATGTGGAGCTCGATGAGACACAGGCCGAGGCGGCGCGGCTGAGCTGAGCTGCGCCTCACGCCAGTGCGGTGGCCGGGACGAGGCCGTGGAAGGGACGACGCGCCGCGGCGGCCACGATCCACTCGCCGATGGTGGGGACAAGGGCGTCGGCGTCGTGCTCGCGGCGGTCGAGCAGCCGCACATGGCCGGGATCGGTCGTGGCGAGGCGCTCGAACAGGGCGGCGGCGCGGTGGTGCAGGCGCCACTGCTCGGCGGTGTAGGTCACACCGTCGCGGGCCTCGGCGCGGCTGACAGCCGCTTCGACGTCATCGGTGAGGACGATGGTCAAGTCCGGCAGTGGCCGCCACCCGGAGGCGCTGTGGAGAATCTGTTCGGCGATGGTGAGGGCGGCCTCGTCGTCATCTGGATTCATGATCAGCGACTGGTACACCGCAGTGGAGTGGAGGCTGCGGCCTTCGATGACCGTGTGCCCGGCTCGCAGAGCGGGCAGGGCGGCCTCGTAGTCGTGTATCTTGATCGCGAGCAGGAGCAGGGTCTCGGACTTGGGGAATCCTGCGCGCAGGAATCGCTCGCCGCGCGATGCGGTGACCAGGGCGCGTAACAGGTGCCGCCCGAGGTCGGTGTCGTTGTCGGTGCGGCGGGAGAATTCCTCGATCACCAGCGGCGGCTGCTGGCCGTGGTCGTGGGCGGCTTGGAGGACGCGGGCGGTCAGGTAGGTCTTGCCGACGCCGTTGAGCCCTTCGATCGAGATGAGTCGGCCGTCGCCGGTGGTGTGGGGCATGGATAGTCCTCAGCGCTGAGGACGTAGGTATCTCACAGACCCGGACTGACACCAGTCGGCCATGGATGTTGGGCTCTACGTTATCGATGAACCAGCACCCGAAATGTGCGGCCAACAGTTCGCTGGTGGGGTGAAAGTCGACCTTGTCGTTGATCAGGTGGTGGTCGAAGGTCCTCATCAGGTGATCGTCGAAGGGCGCAAGGTGACCGAAGTCGGTTACGAAACCGTACTCGTCGAGCTGGTCAGCGGTCAACGTCAGCGTCACGACGTAGTTGTGGCCGTGGTTTGGCGTTGTACCCGGTACCGGTGCCGATCTCCAACACGTCGTGCCCGTCCGGGATGTCCAGGTTCTCCAGTATGCGCGTCATCAGGCCCGGTGTCCTGGTGGAGGACCAGTAGCCGCAACAGCAACTCCGTCCAGCAGAAAGCCGCAGGTCAACCAGCCCCTCCCACCAAACAAGATCAAGCAAGTTCGGTCTAGCGCACTAATCATGGTCACCTCAGGGTAGAAAACTCACAATCCATCCAGACCTTCCCGTACCCGACGGAGAAGGTCAGGCTCTGTATGCGGCTGGAGCATTAGGGCTAATTCAGCCCATACCACTTTGCCTCCGCCTGCGCGGTAAGAGCCACGGTTTACCACTGAGCCGGCCGGAGCGGGTTGTGTAGGAGTGTCAGTGTCAGCGTCCCACACCTCAATAACTACGCTGGATTCAAGCCCAAGCAGACGCACGGTAATAAGGTTCAGATGTTCGATCTCTGTCCAGTGTGGCCGCGCATCCATCACGCCCGTTGCCTTGACCACGCTGGTAACCAGTGCTTCGGTCACCAGCGCTGAATCACGCAGGATAGACCGGGCTCCCCACTTAGTGAGCGTCGATACCGCGAACAGGCCAGCACAGTTTATGGCCGCTCTAGTGGCGACAAGCTTTATCTCATCACCGAAGCGCGGGGCAGTCACGAGCGCCCACCGCATGTCTGGCAGCGCCTACGCCTGGCCTTAACCCAGTTCTCCCCGGTACGCCTGACTTCGGGGGTCATGTCAGATCACGGCCAGGTTGTGGGTAGCGACCACGACGCGCTCACCGAGCCAGGCTGAACCACACACCGCACACAGCCCGGCCTCCTCGGTATGCTCGCTAAGCACGCTAAGGGCGAGTGCCCGCATTAGTTCGAGCACGACCAGCAGCAGATCATGCCCAGAGATCACCTCGCGCGTATTTTGCCTGGTCATGGCCCCTCTATCTCCGTTGCTGCTAGGCCGGTCTTGGTCGTACCCTGCGACCCAACCGGTAGGTGCCCTGGTTACCGCCCGCTACAGCCGGCTAGTTCGGTTGGGAGTCACGCTGGTCGAGTACGTCCGCGTCACCATCTCGGCTCCTCCTCGGTTGTACGACAAGCGCACGAAGCAGACCGCTCGGTGGGTCCGTGCGGGTAGGCTGAGGGCCTACTCACGGTGCGCTCACGCCTACTCACGATCAGCAGGAAGAACCATGCCCGACGTTCAAGCAGGCTCAGAGGGCCCGACTGGGCAGGACGTGTTCGTTGCGGAATTTCGCCGCTGGCGTGATCTCAGCGGGTTGTCCCGCACGGCCCTGGCCAACGCGATGGGCTACAGCCGTTCGTATGTGTCCAAAGTTGAGAGCGGCAACGAGCACGCATCACGGGAGTTTGTCAAGGCGGCTGATAGTGCACTCAATACTGGTGGTGCACTGCAACGCGCATGGCGGGAGCAGGAAGCTGCCCGCGCGACGGCAGACATCAAACCGGAATCGGGTGCCGTAACCGCGACCGTGGAGACAGCCAGCGGCTTGCTGGTCGAGCATGACCATGCCGAACTGTACTACGACGGCGACACCTACCGGCTCAATCAGCGGCGCAGACTGGTGAACAGCGGCGATCAACCGGTCACGCGTTACCTGATCCGAGTCTCGGTCGACCGTTATCCAGGTGATCCCGAACGGTCAAATGATCTTTATAGGAACAATCCGTTGACCTGGGCTGAAATTGGTCTGCATGCCTGGGCGGGCGATGACCATGCAGAGCCGATGCAGTGGAGTGTCCAGCACGATCGCGATGCCTTCAAAGAAGTCTGGCTGCTCTTTGCCAATGACCGCCGTCTTTTTCCTCTATACCCTGGTGAAAGCACGTGGATCGAGTACACCTACACCGTCCGGGATGACAAGTGGGGAAACTGGTTCCGCCGTGCCGTCCGTCTCCCGACCAAGCATCTGTCGGTACGGTTGGACTTCCCCACTGCACTTGATCCCGCAGTATGGGGCTTGCACACTTCGATGGCGGCTGAGTCCATGCCTTTCCCCACCGCGATTCACATCCAGGACGCCGGGAACCGCAAGATCTACTCGTGGTCCACCGAAAACCCCCCTTTGCATGCCCGCTACCGACTGGAATGGCACTTCCGCAATCACCCTGCCGATGCGGCTCCAAGATCGCCCAAGCCAAGCACCACGATGAAGGGCCTCGGAATCGTTCAGGAGGGTGACGCGATACTGCGGCGTCCGGCCCGCCTGTTCACCTTGCCCGCAGAGGCTGAGGACGCTCGGCGTGTAACCTCCGAGCTGCACTCAGCAGCTCAGCGCGTCGCCAAGGTGCACGCCTTCGGCAAGGGCATGGGAATCGCCGCACCCCAGATCGGCATCGAGCGATCAGCCGCCCTCGTTCGACCGCCTGGCGGGGAGGACGTGATCACCCTGCTCAATCCGCGCATCATCGAGGCAAGTGAGGAGGCTGACGAGCAATACGAAGGATGCCTCAGTTTTTTCGACGTCCGCTGTCTCATTCCTCGACCACTGGTAATTCACGTCGAGCACCAGGAAATCACAGGCAAGCGCCGTATCGCCCTTTTTGAACGCGGCATCGCTCGTCTCGTCACTCACGAAATCGACCACCTCCACGGTATTCTGTGTAGTGACCACATGCGCCAAGGAGTACAACCCATTCCGGTTGAGCAATACGACGGTATTGGCGCCAGTTGGCGCTACTCGTAAACAATTGAGAACTGAAGCTAAAACCTTGCAGCGGTGCCTTCGGTATGCAGACAGGATTCCACGCTGTATCGTGTCCGAGGGGCGGCTGTAGCCGTGGCACGACACGGCAGCGGTGAGGGAGCTGGATGAGCGGTTGAGGGGGTGGGGATGGGCGGGATTTAGAGGACTTCCCGGTAGCTATTCACCTGGTCAGCCGCACCGCACCGCGGCGCGCGGATGTGCCGCGAGTTACCAACTGCCGTCTTCTCTAGCGGTTTGGATCGAGGTAGCGGTGGTGAACCTCCTGGAGTACCTCGCTGTGGCTGCGACCTGAGGGCGCGGGCTAGCTCGTCGAGCAGGATGCCGGACAGCGAGGACAGCCCGAACATCATCTGGGCCAGACCCCCGGAGGGGCTCCTCGGAGTGGGCAGCATCGCCGATGGTGCGGTCCATGGCACGGCGGAAGACCGAGGGATCGCCGTCGGTTTCGGCGATGCTCCACGCGGTGAGCACCTCCAGCGCTGGCGGCAGCACTGCATGCATGAGTTCATCAGGATTGTTCACGGTCATGGTGGCCCTCCCTGGCCCGGTGGCGGTCACGGCAGGGCGGCCCTGGACACACGGTCCAGCCCGGGCATCGCGTCGGCGTCGCCCACTGGCGTTCCTGCAGCCGGGGCCCGAGTGCGGCCCAGTAGCCCCAAGGTCTGCTCGACGGCGTCGACTCTGGTGGCGAAGAGCGAGTGGTCGCGCATGATGCGCATCCCCGTCGTATCTCGGTGCCTGCGATCTGGTCGGTGCCATTGTCCTCATGATGCTCGAGGACAACCCACGTCCCGGGACGGATCGATCTCGTTCACCGGGTGATCCCGAGGGCATGCAGGAACGGCAGGTCGGGCCGGCCACCACCAGCGCGCCCCGGTACGACGCGAGAGCCTGCGTGCGCTGACGGGTGCTGGCCATGTCGAGGTTGTTAGTCGGTTCGTCGAGCAGGAGCAGTTGCGGTGCCGGTTCGGCCAGCAGCAGCACGGCCAGCGTGGCGCGGAATCGTTTTCTGTCGGACAGCGTGCCCACGAGCTGGTCGGCGCGGGTGGACCGCCGGGGGTGGTGTTGTTCGTCTCGGCGGCCGGATGCGGTGACCGGATGCCGTCGTCGCCGTTGCCGGGTCTACCCCCGTGGCGCAGTATTGGCTGGGCCACTCCCGCAGCGCGCGGTTGCTATCCAGCCTCGCCGGTGAGCTGGGGCTGAGTGTGGCGCCACTTCCGAGCCCCCGTCTGGGCTCCTGGCTTGTCTGACTGGATCGGTCGCGCTTGCACCCCCGCCCCGCAGGTTGCTCGTCGAGCGCGACCGCCAGCTCGATTGATATTGATGTCGGATAGTCGGTTGCCAACAGACTCCCGAGGCCCCTGGACGATGGGAGCCGTCCAGGGGGCGGTGGCACGCTGACCTCGATCGCGGTGGCCAACCGACAGGGAGCGTCCGGTCCGCTGGTTCACCAGCCGGGGTACAGATGTACCCTGGCGAACAGACCTGCAACTAGGGGAAGGAACGCTGCGGTGGCCGACGCCTTGACAGCCGGGGCCCGGCTGCGCATGTTCCGCGAGGCAGCAGGAAAGTCCCGCCCCCAGCTCTCGGGCCTCATGGGGTGTTCCGCTGAGACAGTCAAGGCGATCGAGGTCGGACGCCGGGAACTCACCCTGACCATGGCGGTGCGGGCTGCGCGCGCTCGGTATCAAGGACCTCTCGGCCCTGTATGGGGCGGATGTGTCCTACGCCGTGGTCGAGAGGCCGACCCATGCGGCGCTGCCCGACGTGCGCACCGCCCTGCTGATGCAACGTATCGAGAATGGCGAGGTGCACCCCGTTCCCTACATCGGGGCGGTCCCGGAGACTTCCCCCCGTCGCCCGCCGGGGTTCATCGAACCCGCTCTGGAGCTGGTCTGAGGTCGAAGCATGGTTCGAGCGCTACGAACCTGAAAGCTTGCCGGCACACGGGCCAAGGCTCTCACCTGACTTTCTCGCCGAGGTCAATGATCGGCTTGACCTGCGGGAACGTCTTCGACACTCGCCCAATGCCCCATGGCGGCCAAAGCTGAACGAAGCACTGCCGCTCGGAGCCTGACGTTGCCGGCGGACCGTGCCGGTGGAAGCGCGATCCGCAGCAGGTCGCAGACGACACTTCCTTTTCGCGCATCATCTGCGCGCGACCACCCGCTGGCAGCCCGACCTCGCCGCCTTGCGCTCGGTAAGGACCCGCATCGTGGTCGGCATCGGGCGACGACTCGGCCGGGCAGCTCTGCGACCGCTCGCCGCGGCACTCGGCATCGAGCCCACGATGTTCCGGTCCCGCTCGTGGCGGTCCACAGCCGGGCGCCGTCCCCGACCTGTACGATCTCCTCGTCTCGTCGGTCCGGTCTATGCGTCGCTGGCGAGAACGTTCCAGTCTGGTGGCTGCCGAGCTGGCTGCTCATCCGGCTCAACCTACCGGCGAACCGGTTCGTCGTCGACGCACTTGGTGTCCAGGGGGCGTGGGGCCGACTACAGCCGTGCTGGCGACGCTGGTGGAGTTCGGCGCCATGAGCCAGGCCGAACTCGGACGCCGGCCCGCCGTGGACCGCAGCGACATGGCGGGACTCATCAGGAGCTCGTGGAGCACCACCGCGTGGCCGGCTCGTGACCTTCAGGCGTGGCATCTTCGGGGTATGGGAAGGGTGGGAGTGATCCAGCGGTGACGGGGACGCGGCTGAGGGTGCCGGACCGGGTGCGGTGGGCGCTGGAGATGCTCGATCCGGGGTCGGCCGACCAGGTGCTGGAGATTGGCTGTGGGCCCGGCGTGGCGGCCGCCGTGGTCTGTGAGCGGCTCACGACCGGGCGGCTGTTGGCCGTGGACCGGTCGGCGGTGGCGGCCCGGCGGACCGCCGAGCACGTCGCAGGCGGGCGGCTGGAAGTGCGGAACGGTGGCACTGGATGCGCTCGACCTGCCCGCACACAGCTTCGATTCGGCGTTCTCGATCAACGTGAACCTGTTCTGGACCCGGTCACCGGCGCGCGAGCTGGAGATCCTGCACCGGGCGTTACGGCCTGGCGGGGCGCTGCACGTGTGCTTCGGGGCGGGCGTTCCACCGTCGGTCGACAGGGTGACCTCGCCCGTCGCCGAAGCGCTGCGGGGGCACGGCTTCACCGGTGTGGGGGTGTGCAACGGCCTAACCTCCGCGCCCGATTGGTCCGTCCGCCAGGACCTTCGTCCTCGGTGACCCGGAGTCGGGAACCGGTCACAGCGGGGCTCCTCACGTCGCGGCCAGTCTCCCACGTTGACCACTACGGCGGGTTGGCCCGGTCGTTCTCGGTGGGGATAGCGGCGAAGTCGACACAGTCAACCAGCGGCCGCGCGGGCGGCGCGGGCCAGTGGGAGCACCCGGACTTCCACGTTGGGCCGCTCAGCGACCTTGCGCAACTGGGCGAGCTGGCCGCCAACGAGTCCTGCCGGTGCGCTCTGGATGCCCTGGGCCGACCGGCCAGCACCCTCACACAGGACGGCAGCGACCAGTAGGTGCCGTTCGGACGGTACTACCGGTTATACTCGGTCTCATGAAGGTGGCGGTGTTCGTCCCCGACGAGCTGTTCGAACGAGCTGATGACGTAGCGTCACGGCTCGGTCTCAACCGATCTCAGCTCTATGCCAGGGCGATCGAGGAGTTCCTGAACGCTCAAGGTGAGGACCCGGTAACCAGGAGGTTGAACGAGCTGGCCGACGAGCTTGATACCGGATCCGCCGCCGGTGCCGGTCGGCGGCTGATCGAGCAGGGTGCCTGGGAGTGGTAGCCAGGGGTGAGCTGTGGTGGGTTGATTTCGGGGAGCCGGTCGGCTCCGCACCCGGCTACCGCCGCCCAGCCGTGATCATCTCCTCCGACCGGTTCAATCGATCACGTATCGGCACGCTGATCCTGGCTGCGGTGACATCCAACCTCCGGCTGGCCGAGATGCCGGGCAACGTCGCGCTGCCCACCGAGGAGACCGGGCTGCACAAGCTCTCCGTGGTGAACGTGACCCAGCTGCTCACCGTCGATCGTCAGCTGCTCGACGGTCTCATCGGCGAGGTTCCCGTTACCCAGATGCGCGCCATCGAGGAGGGTCTCCGGCTAGCACTGGGCATCTGACCAAGGGGCGGTCGCTGCTGGGCCGGATTCTACGGATCATCGCCGTCGCCGTCATGTGACCGGCGTGTTATGGACCCCAACGCGTAGAACCGGAGCGCCGTCAACGTCAGGAGGCCGAGCCGGTTGAGGCCACCGGCCAGGACGCCCTCGCATCGAGCACCCACAAGTATCGAGCGCGTCGAGTCGTTGATAGCACGAATCCCGCTGGGCAAGGGAAATACCATCCACGACGTGTCCGACGACCTTCTCGCAGCCTGTACGAGGCTTATGTCGAGGCCAACAGAACGCGATCAGCATCGGTGAGCTGGCCAGCGATGAGTTTCCGCCGGTCGGGGAGTCCGCCCTGTATCCCCGTCCGATCCAGAAGGTTTGTGATGACCAGCACCCAGCCAACCACCCGACTCGACAGCCGGTTCAGCGAACCCGCGGCGGGATCGACGTCCTGGCCCGATACGGTGCGCGTGCTGGAGAGAGCCAAGCTGTACTGGCTCACCACGGTGCGGATCGACGGCCGGCCGCACGTGACCCCGCTGATCGGGGTACTGCAGGACGACGCCATGCACTTCTGCACCGGGCTTCAGGAGCAGAAGGCCCGCAATCTCGAACACATGGTCAGGAGCAGGGGTGGGCTGTTCTTGACCTTCCGGATGGTGGCGGCGATCCTGGTGTGGCCGGCTTGGCGGATCAGGCCGATCACGAGGTAGGTGGCCATGATCCGGGGGCGGGACCCGGTCTTGACCTGACCTCTGTCTTTCATCGGGTGAGGACACGCCGGGCCTGAAACAGGCCAAAAACGGGGGCGAGGCACACCTGACCAGCAAGAATGCGATTGGTTGATGATCGTCTTCTGGCTGGGGCAGGTGCACCTCTTCCGTGCAGGGTACTTCGTGGGCTGATGGGCTGGAACTGGTAGGCGACGATGAGCGGCTGGTCGCGCACGTGGGCCTGCTGCCGCTACGGCTGTTCGCCCAGCGCACCGGCCTGACCGGGCAGCTCTGGGCCGCGGTGGCCCGCCGCGGGTTGGACCCGGTCTATGACCGCGGTCAGCTGCTGCTCGACCTGGCGCTGGTCTTGATCGACGGAGGGGAGGCGATCAGCGATTTCCCTGCGCTCAAGCACTTGGGGCCGATCATCGGGGCGGTGCCCTCGACCCCGACGGTGTGGCGGGCCCTGGAGGAGACCGGTGAGCTGGCGCTGCGCCGGGTCAACGCCGCAGTGACCGAGTTCCGCCGGCACTGGTGGACCCTGCTGGGTGCTCGGCCCGAGGGGTTCCCGTGGTTGACCGTCGCCGGACGGGAACTGAGCGGGATCACCGTGCTCGACCCGACGCCTCGATCGTGGTCGCCTCTTCGGAGAAGGAGAACGCCATGCCCACCTACCAGGGCGGGGTCGGGTTCTGCCCCGACCTGGCCACCTGCGACAACACCGACGACGTGCTGGTGATCGACCCGCGGGCCGGCAACGCCACCTCCCACTGCGCCGCGGACAACATCGCCCTGCTCGATCAAGCCGTGGCTCGGCTGCCGGGCCGCTACCGGCGTCGGCTGCTGGTGCGCCCCGGCGGGGCGGGGTTCTCCCACGACCTGCTCGAACACATCACCGCCGGCGGCGGGGTAGGGGGGCGGGACTGGGAGTTCTCGCTCGGGTGGTCGTGCGCCGACACCGAGCTCGACGCCATCGCGCGCCTGGCTCGACGCCCGCCACCGCTGGCATGTCCACGTGGACAACGACGTCAAACAGGCCACGGCGCTGGGCCTGGACCGGTGCCCGTCACGGCACTGGTCGATCAACGTGGCCTGGACCCAGATCGTCGCCCTGGCCGCGACCCTGCCGGCCTGCTTCCGCCACCTCGCAGCACCAGCCGGTGAGCTGCGCGACACCGCGCCCAAGCTGCTGCGGTTCCGGCTGCTGCACCTACCGGCCCGGCCGACCCCAGGGCAACGCACACGATGGCTCCACCTGCGTGCGGACTGGCCCTGGACCAAGGGGGTGATCAACGCATGGAACGCGGTCAATGCCCCGCCCACGCCCACCTGACCACCACCACACCATTGCGACGATTCAGGAAAGGACCACCACCCGGAACGTGGAACCAGGCGCCACCGACGCGACAATCGGACATCGACCTTACCCACGAACAGGAAACCACGATCAAAATAACAAAGCTGTAGTTCAGCGGACAGGTCCGTCACCCCCGTGAAAAAATCCAGGCAAGGACCCGTCAACAGGGCTTCGTAACAATGACTGTCCGGTGGCCGACACTTCCGTTGACTAGTTAGCCGGTAGGTGCGCGCATACTCACCAGCGACCTGTTCCAATCGCTCTACCCGAGGTCGTTACGCAGCTCTTCGACGCTGCCGCGAATCCCGCGCCGCCTGGAGGACTGTGGCAGGTCACCAGCGGGCTGCTGCCTCCAGCGGAGCGATGTACTGGAAGTTGCCCTCGCCTACGGATCTGGTCAGGGTGCGCACCACCACGGCCGGATCGTCGTAAGGGCCGGCCACGTACCACGGGACGCCGTGGCGTCCGAAGGTGATGGCGCTGGTGCTGCCCTGCCACGGCCCGAGGTGCCCCGCCGCCGGTGCGAAGTCGGGCGCGGGTTCGAAGCCGAGCTGACGGGCGTAGTCGACCGCGCCGCACACCAGGTGCCGGGCCAGCTCCAGCGGCGCCGACAGCGGAGCACCCGCCTCGTCGAACCCGCCGAAAAAGCGGCGCAGGAAGGCCGGCAGGTCCCGCTCGTTCATGATCTGCGGCCCGAGCGCGTTCTTCACCCCGAGACAGTACAGATCGACGAGGTAGCCGCAGACCGATCGGCCCCGGCCCCGAGCGCAATCGCATAGTCGCCGGCCTGCGTCGGCTCGCCGATGACGCCCCTAACCTCGACATCCAGCCGATTGCCGCGCGTCGCCCGGTTGGTTTCGGTTGCGCATCGGCGAGTACCGGATGTTACTACCGAGCCCGCCACGACGGACCAGCGGGCTCAGTCACGATCTACGCCGTTGAACGGATTGTGGCCCGCGGCTCCTCGACGCCGCGGCTGTGTCACTGCCTGAGCAGCGCTGATACCTTCGAGTAGGAGCGACCAGAATCGGACCATGAAGGCTCAGCAGACCTCTCTTGACCTCAACTAATGTTGAGGTAAGACAATGCGGGTATGACACTTACCCCGGCAGAGCGTGACTACCTTGCGAGCCAACCGATCGGGCGCCTGGCCACCCGCCGCCCAGATGGATCGTTGCAGAACAATCCTGTGGGCTTCAGCTACAACGAGCAGACCGGAACCATCGATATCAGCGGCCACGCGCTCGGCGCCACCCGGAAGTTCCACAATGTGGCGGCCAACGGTGCGGTGGCCCTGGTCGTCGATGATCTGGTCTCCCGCAGTCCCTGGACGGTGCGCGGGGTGGAGATCCGTGGACACGCGGAGGCGCTCGTCGATCAGCAGCCGACCTCGAGCTACACCAGCCCCGAGATCATCCGCATTCACCCGCGCCGAGTGATCAGCTGGGGGATCGGCCCGGAGCCCGGCATGCACGCCCGCGACGTCGATATCGCCGCCACCGACGGCGCTGTAGAAGGAAAGGGATGAACCCTCGCTTCCCGCTACCCAGCCTACGAGCAGCCTGCGCCGCCTTGATGACCGAGCGGGAAGACCCAGCGGAAGGTACTCAAGACCGGCTTCTTGCACCAGCAGCTTGACGCGCATCCGCACTCGACCGCGCCCATGCCCTCGACGAACCGTCCGATCACAGCGAAGAGCAGGTACACCGACGCCGTACCCAACAGGACTCGCCTCATGCGTCGAGCGTAGTGCACCGGTCGACCCGCGGCCCGAGCACTGGCTGGCCTCCCCGCCTGCCCCGGAATCCGCGCTCCCACGGCCAGCGGCCGCGGTCGTCGGCCCAGACCAGTTGCAGCGCGTGCAGCTCCCGGCCGAACAGCGCGACCGCCGTGTCCAGGTGCGCATCGGGATGGGCCAACTCGACGATCTCGACGAGCGGGCCGCCGGCCAGCGGGATCCGCTCCCCGGCTGCGGGTGGCTCGGCGTGCACCACGTGCTCCGCGACGCGGTTCAGTAGCGTGGTGGCCCGCGGCAATGGCATGCCCGTGATCACGAGTTCCGGCAGGCCGCACTGGGTGAGACCCAGCGTGTACGCATAGGGAGGATGGATTCGGTCTCCCTCCACCCCCTGCACCGCCCAGCCATGCCGGATCATCAACCCATGCATGTGATCGAGGCTGTCCTGATAGGTGGAGCCAGGATGGCCGCATGCCCAGCACATGATCGCCCCTTTCGGTGCCCGACGAGTACCCGCACTATGCCGGTCGCCACCGACAGTTTCCGGACGCTCGTACTGGGTCACCGAGCTCAGGTGGCGTGCGAGACGTGCTGCCGGGCGGTCACCGGAGCTTGATCGATGGCCAGGCTACCGCCATCTCGCCCGAGCACAACATCGCGTTCCGCAAAAGATTGCGAACCTTCGGCTACGTTCTGTGCTGACGCTACCCGAGGTCGTCGAACTCGCCGACCTTGCAGCCCTTGATCCAGGCGTGCATCTCGGCGGGAGTGAAGAACACGATGCCCGCGTCCGGGTGGTTGCTGTTGCGGACCGCGATCCTGCCGTCAGGCAGCCGTGCCATCTCGACGCAGTCACCTTGGTCGCCGCTGAAGCTGGACTTGCGCCACGCCGCGGCGGCCGGCTCGCGGGCATCCGGGCGTTCGTTGCTCATGAGAACTCCTCTGCGACGTTCTGGGTCATTGTCGTTGACTCGTCCGGGGACAGGGCGAGCACTCGCAGGTGCTCGAAGGCGACGGTGTGCGCTTCGATCTCGTGTGGCTTCTCGAGGTAGACCCCACCGGCCCGGTGCTCGACATACACCACGCCGGGGTCGGTCGGCAAGGAGAATCCGAGGATCTTGAACGGCCCGGCGGCCATGCCCGGATGCGCGCCGTGCTCGTAGGGCACGACCTGCACGGTGATCTTGGGGTGGCGCGACATCGCCGCCAGGTGCCGGAGTTGCTCGTGCATGATCGCGGGGCTGCCGACGACCCGGCGGAGCACTGCTTCGTCCAAGACAGCCCACAGCCGAAGCGTGCAGGTGTACGGCGAACGGGCGGACGGCTGGATCGCCGCTTGGGGCATGACCTTCGACGACCGCACCGAGGTCATTGCCGTAGACGGCGGACTGCGGATGAACCTGAAAGCTCCCGAGCATGCGCTGCGCGCCTTCACCTGGGGCGATCACGTCACTGCCCGCCTCGTCTGGGTCACCGCACAGGGGACGGTCGACGTCGGCGGCGAGGCGCTCGATCCCGTCCCGCAGCGACGTGTCTTGCCCGGCGGCTCATCTGCGCAGCCACGGTCCTGACTGAGGTCCTGCCCAGAGGCCTGTGGTGGGTCACCGGCGGGCTGCTGCCGGGTTGTGACGCGGACGAGATGGACGCGACGGGCTACGGGCATGGCCGTTCGTAGCTGCGTTCCTGCACGAACTGATTCGATTCCTCCTGGGTGAGGGTTCCCCGACGCCGGCGCAGATCTTCCGGATCACCTCGGCAGGATCGGTATTCCAAAGCACAGCACTGCCGTCGGCGCTGCCGGTGGCCAGTAAATCTCCGGTGGGGCTGAACGCCACCGAGAAGACCGCAGCCTCGTGCCCGGTGAGCTTCGCGACGATCCTTGGACGAGCACCAGAGACATCCCACAGCCAGGCGGACCTGGTATCGGCGTTCGCCATGGCCAGCGTCCCGTCAGCAGCGAACGCGACGGCGAGAATCGCGCCCCCCGCGTTGCGCAGTGGCTGCTGGTACCGGGTGACGGGATGCTGCCGGTTTGTCGTATCCCACAACCACACGAGCCTGTCCGCGCCGGCGGTTGCCAGAGTGTCGTCGGGGCCGAAGGCCACCCAGAGCAGGTAACCATCGTGCCCAGCCAGGGGGTCACCGAGTGGACCCGGCCGAGTTGGGTCGCTGACGTCGTACAGCCTCGTGGTGCTGTCGCTGCCTCCGGCTGCGAGCATCGCCCGCCGCGCTGACCAGATCCCGTCCAACGATGCGTGCAGGGGCTTACCGACGTGGCGTGGATCGCCTCGCAGCGCTCCCAGGATCAACTGCAAGGCAGCCGCTGCCACTGCTTCCGGTAACTCCTTGTTGATGGCCCGCTTGGCCGACCCGGACCAGTGCAACGTGTACGGCTCTCGCGTCGAGCGATTCACCCGTCGCACCACGCCCGGTGCGCTCCCTTCTCGTGAGGTGCGCTGAGGTTCAGCGGCTACGACGCTGTTCTGGCGGTCCGTACTCATAAGGTGGGCGGAGGTCGTCGAACATCGGGAAGTGCCGGACGTTGGTCGTCACCAGGTCGGCGCCCACTGCGGACACGGTGCCCGCAAGCAGGTAGTCGACGACTCCGATCCCCGAGTGGCTGTGCCGGTAGGTGCGCGCATACTCACCAGCTCGGCGTGTGACGTCCTCGGTCACCGGTATCCAGCCGACCACCGAGAAGAAGCACTCGAGATCGTCGTGCTCGCCAGGACGGGCGCCCGCCAGCAGTTCGAAGCGGGTGAGCTCGCTGGCGATGACCGATTCGTGGGAACGAACAAGATCTTCGAGCAGCGACGTCGCCGGACTGTAGCCACGCAGATGGTCCACGGCCACCGAGGTGTCGAACAGCTTCAACTGAGGCCGACCTGGTCCAACCGCTGGCCGAGGTCGCTACGAAGCTCCTCCACGTACTCGGCGCCGGTGCCGGCCCGATCGCTCCAGGCGCCTGCCGAGGCGCGCAAAGCGGCAAGACGACCCTCCGGAGTGTCGATCCCGTACTGGGTGCGCACTGCCCGGCGAATCAGCTCCGAGCGGGACGCGCCCGTGCGCGCCGACTCCTGGGTCAGCAGGGCTACCTCGTGGTCGTCGAGGTAGATCTGAGTTCGATGCACACCATCACTATACATCACCAGGCGCCAGCCGTGCCGCGTATTCCCTGGTCTGCAATAGACGGGGACGACCCGACCCGGTCACCAGGACCTTGCATCAATGGGTCCGCTCCGGCACTGGGTAGAGCCGAGGCGGTAGCTGAGGAAGTGGACCCGACTCTTCTCCGGACGGTGGGGGGTCGGGTTTCGCGTCTCTCCGTTCACTGACGGAGGATGCGGGCGATCCGTCGCTGCCAGTCACCCTTCGCGCCAGATACCCACGCGACGGCGTCTGCCAGCCAGAGGATCGGCTCTGCGCGGTGAGTCTCGTGACCGTAGTTCAGCGCGCCGACCTTGTCGGCTTTCTGAGAGCATCCCCGACATCCCGTTCGTCGCAAGCCTCGACTCCAGTCAAGCGCTCGATCACCAGCTGACTCACGTTCGCGGTCAACAGCATAGGAACGAGCTGTTGCCAGCACGCGGACCGTGCGTCGAGCGACTCGCCTCGCTCGGTTACGTAGATGGCCGATACCGGCAACGAGGCAATGGCCGACAGGATCAGCTTGCGCCGCCGATCTTGTTCTTTGGCGCCTGCGGCGACCGTGTCCGGTAACAGCCGGGCGCCACGGTGCGACACAGCGTGCACGCGGCGTGGCACGAGGGGCGGAGCCTTCACCTGTTGATCATGGAGCACTGCTGAGTCTGAGCTATGACCACCTTCGCGACGCCGTCGCGGGGGGCGGCGTCGGCCTGCGCAGCAGGCTTGAACTCGAACCACTGGGCGGTCCGGGCGACAAGATCTTTCCGCCCACCTACAGTACCCCGGAAACAGGCGGACACGCAGTACGCGGTGGAGGAACGGACCGTCCTGGGACCTGACGGGCCGACGACCGCCCGCAGTGCTGTGCTGGATTCGGTCGCCTCGCAGCTCGTGGGATCGTTCGTGACGCGAATGGATGAAGTGGCGTCAGCGTTGCTCGGGTAGTGACACGGCTGCGGCGTCGAACGCGCAGCGAGGCACGATTCGCTCGACGGCATAGATCGTGACTGGTCCGTCTGGTCCGTCGTGGTCGCCACCGAGTGGAAGGGCACCACCGACATAGCGGCCGGGGCAAGGACCGGTCAGGCGCTTACCCTGGAGGCCCCGCACCGGGCGTCGGCTGGCCGTAGGTCCGTGCCCGACCTCCGCCAGTTTCACCCGTCCCAGGGCGGACTGGCGAACTCGGCGTCGTTGAGTGCGCTGGTCTGGCGGTCGAGCAGCGGCGCGATGGTCACAACCCACTCACATCGCGAGCGTGAGCTGGGCTGCGGGGTCGTGGTTCTCGAGGTCGCGCAGTGACTGCTTCGCCGTGAGTCCGCCGGCGTAGCCGGTGAGCTTGCCGCTGGCGCCCAGGACACGGTGGCATGGGACGACGATCAGGACCGGGTTGCAGGCTATCGCGCCGCCGACCTGGCGCGGGCCGTCATTGGTGAGCCCGAGCTTCGTCGCGAGCGTGCCGTAGGTGGTGGTCTCGCCGTAGCCGACCTCGGCGACCGCGTCGAGGATCCGCCGATGTGGGGCGCTGACCCGTTGCAGGTCGACCGGGACGGTGAACTGGCGGAGTTCGCCGGCGAAGTAGGCGTCGAGTTCAGTGCGGGCAAGGTCGAGCCATACCCGTGCGGCCGGGGCCGGTTCGGCGGCGGCGCGAACCGAACGAAAAGTGGCGCGAGTCAGACCGCAACGCGTCCAGGGTGAGCCGGCCGACCGGGGAGTTCAGGCGGTGGCCTCGACGGCGGGGCGGCAGGTCCGGCAGGGCCGGTACCCGCAGGCCTGTGCCGAGCCGATGGTGCGGAACCCGTGCCGGTGCGCCGCGGTGATCCGGCGGGCGTGGTGGCAGGTCGGGAAGCACACGATCCCGGTGGTGTCGCTACCGAGGTAGTGCACGCCCTGGCGCGCGTACTCGGCGACCTCGTCGAGGTTGGCGTCCTCGCCACGCAGCAACTGCTCCTTGTGTGCGGGGCCGAACATGTAGTCGCCGATCTGTCCGTCGGCCCGCACGACGCGGTGACACGGCACCAGCAGCGGCACCGGGTTACGGGACAGCACCGTGCCGGCGGCCCGCGCAGCGCGGAAACGCCCGGCCTCGCGGGCGATCCAGCCGTAGGGCCGGGTTTCCCCGGTCGGGATCCGGCGCGTCGCAGCCAGGACGTCGCGTTCGAAACCGGAGAGCTCGCCGAGGTCGAGTCGCAATGACGACCCGGGGCGGCCGCGCAGCGCGGGCAGCAGCCCAGCGGGGGCCCGGTCGGCGGTGCGCAGCGGACGGGCGAAGCGCCGGCGGTAGGCGTCGGCGAACGCGGCCGGGTCCCCGTCGACGGACTCGGCGGAGCGCACGAACTGCACACCGGCACCGGTGAACGCGACGAACACCTCACCGAGCCGGCTCGGCGCGGCCAACCAGCCGGCGAACACCTTGTCACTGAGACCGGTCGGCGCCGGGGAGGACAGGCCACCCAACGCGCTCACGACCGGATCGACACCGTTGATCATCATCGAATCGTCCTTCCGGACGTGAGCGCAGGCGACAGCCCGGTCGTGGGCGGGCCCGGTGGGCACTGGCCGTGCTCCGCCAGGAGCGCCCGTAGCTTCGTCAATCCTCGGGAAATGTGGGACTTGGCCGTGCCCTCGGGGCATCCGAG
>JBOHGM010000019.1:34402-52619 GCA_050699435.1 Pseudonocardiaceae bacterium
GCAACGGTGTCCATCACGCTGTCGCGGTCGGCGCCCAGGGCACCGGCGAGGATGTCGGCCGCGCCGCCCTCGTCGGTCCACCACGCGGTGCGGACCGGGCCCGGGGAGACGGTGTTCACCCGGATGCCCTGTGGCGCGAACTCCTCCGACAGCGCCTTGGTGAGGTGGTTGATGCCCGCCTTGGCCGCGCCGTAGTCGACGTTCATGGTCGCCGGCTGACGGGCGTGGCCGGATGAGACATTGACGATCGCACCGCCGCCGCGTTCGAGCATCAGCGGGATTGCGGCACGCACGGCGCGGACCGCGGAGAACAGATTGAACTCGAACATCGCTGCCCAATCGGCGTCGCTGGGTGCCAGGAACGAGAAGCGCGGCAACTTCACCCCCGGGGGTGGCCCGCCGGCGTTGTTGACGAGGATGTCGAGCCCACCGAATGCGTCCGCCGCGCGGGAGATGGCGTGCGCGGGTCCCTCGGGGTCCATCAGGTCGGCCGGGACGTGGACCAGGTTCGCACCAGCGAGCGCGTCGAGCGCCGGAGTGGTGTCACGGGAGACAGCCACCACGTGGGCACCTTCCTCGAGCAGCGTCCGGGCGGTGGCGAGCCCGATGCCCTTGGATGCGCCCGTGACGACCGTGATGCGTTCGGAGAGTTGCAGATCCATCAGACCTCTTCCTGATCGTCGCGCCCCCGCTCGACCGACGGCGCGCAGCAGCGTGTTCTGCTCAACCGCTGAACACCGCCAGCCGGGGAGTGGTTGCAGACCCAGGTCCCGGTCAACCAACGGGTGATCAGCACCTCCGGCGCGACGAACCTCGGCGACGTTGGGCACCCTGAAGGCATGACCAAGCCAGAGCCACAACCCGAAGCCGAAACCTCGCGGGACACCGCCACGCTCGCCGCGACCTACTTCCGCGCGTGGAAGGCGAACGACTGGACCACCCTGAGGTCGGTTCTGGGCTTCGACGCCCGCCCGCTCGCCCCGCCCGGCGATGACTGACGCCCTGCCCACAGCCGTCGTCGACCAGCCTTGTGCCACGCTCGGCGGGGCCCGACGTCGGATTGAGCATGGAGGTTCGCGATGACGGAACTGAGCAGCGCGCCGGCGGTGTCCTGTTCCTGCTGCGGACAGACCCGAGCGGAGTCCGAGATGGTCCGGATGGCCTGCCATCCCGACACCGCGGTCTGCGGCGGATGCGTGGACTGGATGTCCTCGAAGGTCAAAGCCCGACCGAGTATCACAGCGATTCTCCCCGTGCGGGATATGGACGAGGCCCGGGCGTTCTGGGTCCGCGCCGGCATCGAGGTCGAATTGGTCGACAGCGGGTACGCGTTCCTGCTGGCGGGCGGCGGCGAAATCGCCCACCTGGACTTACGTCCCGAGCTGGACCCCACCGTCAACGCCGCGGCTTGCTACATCCATGTGGGCGATCCCGAGATCTGGCATGCCCGGTTGGCGGCAGCGGGGCTGCCGGTCAGTGAGCTGCGGGCCGAGCCGTGGGGCATGATTGAGTTCAGCGTGACCGACCCGAGCGGGAACCGGCTGCGCGTCGGGCGCGCCGACGACTCCGGGCAGGAGCAGTGTTGCGACACGCGGACCATCAGCACCGAGGACCCGGTCGCGGTCGCGGTGGTCACGGCGATCCAGTCCGGGGATCTGCTGGCCCTTCGGCAGCTCCTCGACGAGCACCCCTGGTTGGCGACCACGCGCCTTGGCGACGACGACCCGGGCGGGATGTCGCGCACGTTGCTGCACGTGGTCACCGACTGGCCCGGCCACTACCCCAACGGTGGGCAGACCGTCGCCGTGCTGGTCGCGGCCGGCGCCGACGTCAACGCCCGTTTCCACGGGCCGCATGAGGAGACCCCGCTGCACTGGGCGGCCAGCAACGACGACGTGGCGGTGCTCGACGCGCTGCTCGATGCCGGCGCGGACATCGAGGCGCCGGGCGCCGTCCTCGGGGGTGGTCCGCCGATCGCGGACGCGCGAGGGTTCAAGCAGTGGAACGTCGCGGCGCGGCTGGTGGAGCGCGGCGCCACGACCACACTGGTCGACGCCGCGACCATCGGCCTGACCGACCGGGTCGAGGCGTCCCTCACCGCCCCCATCCCACCCGAGCGAGACCAGGTCAACCGGGCGTTCTGGGGTGCATGTCACGGCGGCCGGCTGCCTTGCGCGAAGCTGCTGCTCGCCCACGGCGCCGAGCTGAACTGGGTACCGCCTTGGGAGAACCTCACCCCACTCGACGCAGCCGAACGAGACCAGGCCACCGACCTCGTGCACTGGCTGCGCGAACAGGGCGCCGAACGCGCGAGCGACGAAGCTGTCAGGCCGCCGCTCGGGTGAACAGGTCGTCGTAGACGGTGGGGTCGTCGCCGGTGGCGATGGGGTAGCCGATGCCGTACTCGCCGGCGTAATACACCTGCACGCCGGGGTTGGCGTGGTTGGTGCCGTCGGGCAGGAACAGGTGCGGGCTACAGGTCACGGCGTCGCTGGCCGCGATCTGGTACTGGTCCATGAGCCGGCGGCGGGCCCGGCCGTCGTCGATGGCGTCGGCGAGGCCGGCGACGTCGACCGCTTCGGTCTCCGCGGCGACGGCGAGGATGACCGGCCGTAGGCTGATGTTGCGGGACTGCACCCAGAACGCGCGCCGCAGACCGAGGTCGAGGGCCTCGCTGGCAGCGAGGCCCTGCTCCTTGGCGGCCTGTACCGCTTCCAGCGCAGGCAGGGAGGTGGAGGGGTAGGCCCAGTCCGGGCCCTGCCAGAGCCGCCAGCCGGCATCCGGATCGAGCCGCCCGATGGCCGCGACCTCGGAGTCGGTGCCCGCACGAGGGCTGCTGGCCCCGTTGAGCAGCTCGAGCGGGAACGCCCGGTGATCGAAACTGACTATCCCGTCCAGGCCGAGCTTGTGGCGGGTGGTGTGCAGGCGGTGCACGGCGAGGTGGGCGAACGAGCACCACAGGTCCGAATAGATGATGATCGTCCTGGGCGGTGGGGTCAGCTGTGCTTCGGTCAAGACAGTTCTCCTATGCGGTGACGTACCGGGCGAGGATGACGCCGCCGACGATCAGGGCGAGCGCGGTGAGTCGTCCGGCGGTGAGCGGGTCGTGGTTCGCACACCTGCATGACTCCCTCCCGAACTATGCGGACGAACGTCCGCATGGCTCGAACGCTACCCGGTGAACCGGACTAGCGTCCAGTTAGGGCTAGGCTGTCGGCGTGGAGTTGCCCCTTGCCGACCCGTCGCAGCGCCCGGAGCGCGCCGACGCCGCCCGCAACCGCGTGCGGGTTCTCGCCGCCGCCGAGCGGTTGTTCGCCGAGCGCGGTGCCACCCGGGTGAGCATGGAGGACATCGCGAAGACCGCCGGGGTTGGCAAAGGGACGCTCTACCGGCGCTACCCGGACCGGGCGGCGGTGGCCGTGGCGTTGCTCGATGAGCATGAACGCCGCCTGCAGCAGCAACTGCTGGGCGGCCCGCCGCCCCTGGGGCCGGGGGCCCCGGCCGCGGACCGGCTGGCCGCGTTCTACGCCGCGATGATCGAGCTACTCGACCAGCACCTCGACCTTGCCCTTGCCGCCGAGACCGGCGACGCCCGCTTCCGCACCGGCGCCTACGGGTTCTGGCGAACGCACCTGCGGGTCCTGCTCCGCGCCGCCCACGTACCCGACACCGACGATGCCCTCGCCGAGATGCTGCTCGCCCCTCTCGGGGGCGAGCTCTACCGGCATCTGCGGGGCCGCGGCCTGAGCCGAGCACAACTCGTGACCACGCTGACTGAGCTCGCCAACCGCACTCTCGGCGGCAATCCTTCCCGACAGGCCGTTGCCATTTCCGGGTGGTGACCTCGGACGTCGCGGTCCGTTGTCGATGCGCTACGTGGCCGACCAGGCCAAGATCATAGTCTATCGGAATATGATCGACTTCGTCGCAAATGAGAGGGAGATCCATGGATCTACAACTTGCTGGTGCGGTGTTTCTGGTCACCGGCGCCTCGGCAGGCATCGGCGAGGCTACGGTCGCGTTGTTGGCCGCCGAAGGGGCCACTGTCGTGGGCGTATCGCGCAAACCCCAACACCTCGACCGCATCGGGCCCACCGTGAGCAGCATCGCGGCCGACCTGATCGAACCGGACGCGGCCCGGCTGGTAGTCGATACCGTGCTCGAGCGGCACGGGCGGCTGGACGGCCTGGTCAACAACGTCGGTGCGATCAAGACCCGCACGGGATTCCTGGACGTCACCGACGAGGACTGGCACGCGACGTTCGAGCTGAACTTCCACGCAGCGGTCCGCATCACCCGGGCCGCGCTGCCGTCGATGCTGGAGCGGGGCAGCGGCAGCCTGGTGCACGTCGCCAGCGAGGCGGCCCGGCTCCCGGACATCCCGGTGATCGATTACGCGGTGACGAAGACGGCCATGCTCTCCCTGTCCAAGACGCTCGCCGCCGAGTTCGGCCCGAGCGGGATCCGCTCCAACATCGTCTCGCCCGGTCCCACCCGCACCCGGCTCTGGGACGAACCGGGCGGCTTCGCCGAGCAGTTGGCCGAACAGTTCGAGTTGCCTGTCGACGCGGCCATTGACCACTTCGTCAACGAGGTCCGGAAGCTTCCGGTCGGACGGCTCGGGAAGCCCGAGGATGTCGCGCGAGTGATCACTTACCTGCTCTCGCCGCTGGCCATGCAGGTCACCGGCTCCGAGTGGGCGGTCGACGGCGGGGCGCTGCATCAGCTCTGATCCAATGACCCAGCACGAACCACGGGTTTCGACGATATCGCCCATGCCGCCGACGACGGCTGTGCGCAGGGCGTCAGTCATCGTCGGGTGGGCGAGCGGGCGGGCGTCGAAGGTGACACGGATCGTGGTGATCTTGCCGTTCTCGACGTGGCTCCAGTTCGCGGTGGGTGCCGGTGGAGCGACCGAGGTGACCCGGACGACGGCGCCCTGTGGACATGTCCACCTTCGTCGCCCCCAGACCCCGGTGCGAAGCGAGGCCCACTCGTGGGTGTCGGTTCCGGAGTGTCTCTGCGTACAGCGTTGGGCTGCTTGTTGTCATTCGCGGAGCGGGCCGTGGTGCCGGCGGAGGCGCTCATCCCGATTCCCGAGGGTCTGGCCCAGCGTGACGCGGTGGCCCGGCTGCACGACGGCCGGACCGCGCTGCAGTTGCTCGAGGCTGCTGGCGTTCGCTCCGGGGAGTGGGTGCTGATTACCGCCGCGGCCGGGGGCGCGGGTGTGCTGCTGGTGCAGGTGCTGCACGCACTGGGTGCGCGGGTCATCGGTGCGGCGCGCGGTGCGCGCAAGCTGGCAGTGGTGCGTGAGCTGGGCGCCAAAGCCGTCGTCGACTACTCCGAGCGGGGCTGGACCGACCGGGTGCGCGACACGACCGGTGGTCGAGGGGTCGACGTGGTCCTGGACGGGGCCGGGTGGCCCGACCGGTGCGCTGGCGTTCGAGACGATTGCGTCCGGCGGAAGGTTCGTCACCTACGGTTCGTCCAGCGGTGGGTTCGCCGAGATCGATCCCCAGCGGGCAGCGGACCGTCAGGTGCGTATCACCGGCTTGTTCGATCTTCCATCCCTCGACTCGGCGGCGCGGACGAACCTGACCGAGCAGGCGCTGGCTGAAGCGGTGAACGGGCGGATCAAGCCGGTCATCGGCCAGACATTTCCGCTGGAGCAGGCCGCCGAGGCCCACGCCGCGATCGCGGCCCGCAGCACCCTCGGCAAGACCCTGCTGGTGCTCTGATGGCACCCACGACTGACCCTGCCGCCCATGACGCCGCGGCCGTTTGCGGACCCGCGAGCCGGACGCCGCGAGTGGATCGGCCTAGGTCGAGCAGAAGATCTGCCCTGCCGAGCGAATGAGCTGCCTAAGCAGCTGGGCGGGCAATTCGTCCCGGTTGGCCTTAGTGACCGTGACACGCTGCACGTCCGCACGCTGCTTCAGTGCATCCGTGGCGGGATGCTCGTACACATGAACGGTCGCCACGACGGGCAATGAACCAGTGAGTAGCGTGTTCACAGTCTCCACGAACGGTGCCGACGCTAGTTCCATCCGGCCGAGTTCATCGATGATGACCAGACCGCCGTCTTGCTGCGCCCGGCGCAAGGCTGGCAAGGCCACCCGCTCGAAGGCGAGCACGTCCACACCGAAGCGGCCGACCCGCACATCGCTCTGAAAGTCCTGGTGGGCCAAGACGGCTTCTGGCCCGGCCAAGTCACATACCACGAAGCCGACCCGCCGACCGTGCTCGCGCACCTCGTGGGTCACGAAGCCACCGACCACCACGCCACGTTCCTGCAGCAGGGTCAATAAGCGGTGCATCACTACTGTCTTGCCGACCTTGGGCGGGCCTTCGAGCAGGAGCCTAAGCCGCTGTGAGGGCAGGTCAGGGCAAGTAGTGTCGGTCACGCGAGGGAGCGTAATGGGAGTGGTTCGCCATGCCTGGATCTCACCTTGGGCACGATCAGCGCTGGGACCGGACTCACTCCTCCAGCTGGCTCGCCTGCTCATGCTGTCCTAGAGCGCTGAGGTCGGCGGCGAGATTGCTGGCTGAGGTGAGGGTGTCTGGGTGGTCCTCGCCCAGCACTCGACGCCGACGGGCCAGGGTGTCCTCGTTGAGCGAGCGGGCCTGCTCGTAGTGCGCTAACTTACGCAGGCTGAGGGCGAGCCTGTTGGCCGAGCTGAGCGTGTCAGGGTGACCCTCGCCTAGCCTCACCTGACGCAGCTCCAGGGCCCGTTCGAAGAGCCGCCGGGCGGGCGTCGGCTCGCCCCGCGCCAGTAAGTACAGTCCGGCACAGTCGAGGAGCCAGGCAACGTTATCGTCAGCCGGATCGGAGCTGTGGCAGGTGGCGGTGGCGGCCACGACGTGGGGGAGCAGCTGCCGCCATGCTGGCCAGCTCGCGGGGTTCGAGGGCTTAGCCGGAACAGCCGCACGGAGCAACCGCACTGCGAGGGTAGGCATCTCGTCCCGGCGAGGCTGGGAACGCAGAATCGCCTGAAGCAGCCGATGCAGTTGCAGGCTACCGGGTTCGACGCGGGCTAGTGCCCCGCGCCGCAGCAGCCGGGTTAGCCCGGCGAAGGCCAGTGGGTCACGGATCGCGGTAGCCAGCGGGCCAGGGAGTTGGTCGGGGTGGGTGGTGAACAGGGTGAGTGGAATCGGTTCGGGGGCCAGCTGGGCGGCCAGGGTGAGGAGGTCCAGCGCCACCGGTGCTTCCTGGGCCAGCCGGGTCAATGCCACGTGGTAGCTGGCGACCAGCGAGATCGGATAGGTCGCCGGTGTTCCCTGGGCCAGCAGCTCTGCAGCACGCTCGTCAAGCAAGGACAGGTACTCGTCGGCGGACATGCCGGTCTCGGCCAGGTGAGCGGCGGCCTGCCCCAGTGCCAGCGGTAGATCGCCCAGGGCTTCAGCAATCCGACTCGCATCACCGACCACAAGGTGGGGCACACGGCGGCGCAGCAGCTCAATGGACTCGCCACGGTTGAACACATCGATCCCCACCGGAGCGGCGAGATCGTGCCAGGCCGGGTTGCGGGAGGTGATCAGCGCCTGCCCGCCACCGCTCGCCAGATATGGCGTGAGCGCGGCAGGATCTTCGGCGTTGTCATAGACCAGTAGCCAGCGGCCTCGTTCCCGCAGCGCTCCCAGCAGCCGTGCCACCGCCGATGTCGGAGGATCGGTGGCCTCGGCCAGGCCCAGAGTGCGAGCCAATTCGGCCAGCCGGTCCGGGACCAGCGCAGGTTCCTCGGACGGGATCCACCAGACCACGTCGTAGTCCGCGCCGAACTGGTGCGCGTACTCGATTGCCAGCGCGGTCTTACCGATTCCACCCATGCCATGCAGGGCCACCACTACCGTCGTGTGCGCGGTCTGCAGCGACGAACGCAGGGTGGCGAGGAGTTCACCGCGGCCAGTAAAGGCATGGCTGCGGGCGGGCACGTTCCATACGCGGCCGACCGGCGACCCCTCTGCTTCGGCCCGAGGCAGCTGCACCAGCGCTTGACACAGCGCCTCGCTCAACCCCTCCGGTGTGGTAACCGTCGCCGTGGTCAGCCCACTGTCAGCCAGCCGGACACGGAATGCGTTCTGTCGGCCACCATGCTCCACGTCGACGAATAAGCCGCTCGGGCCTTCGGTCTCATCACCCAGCAGAAACACCAGCCGGGGCAGGCCGGTCTCACTCGCGGTCTCGAACTCCAACTCGGTGTAGGACAGCTCCGGCTGGTCCCGCACCGGTGAACCGTATCGAAACCCGACCAGCCCTACATAGACATCAGCACCGAGCACCACCTCCCGGCATACCTGCGCAGGCTGCTGGTCTCGCGCGGTGAAATACGCCATGTCACTGATGGCATCCCCGGCTCGGGTGATCGCGCGTTCCGCTGCGTCCACGAACGACCTGCGAGTGGGCAGGCGCCGTAGCTCGGAGGTATAGCTCAGGAACACCCGCCGCGGTCGTGGTGACACGGTTCGGAGCATGCCACCCGCGCTGCGCGCTGACCACGGTCATCGTTACCGCAGGCGCTGAGTCTCATCTGGCCGTGGCCCTAGCAGTCGTTGGCGGTGACCTGCATGGCGTCGGGTCAGGCGAGGGTACGTATCGCGGATCGTTGATGCGGCTTCGGACCATCTGCTGCTGGGCCGACCTTGCCAGCACTGCGCTGCTACTGGCGGTCGTGTGATGGTATGGAAGAGTCCAGATCTATGAGGAATGCGGTGAGTGCGCGGTAGTACGGTGTGATCGTGGTGGTGTCGACGTATTCGTCCGGGCCGTGCTGGCCATCTCCGCCAATACCGAAAATGACGGCGTCAATACCTCGTTGGTAGAAGAAGCGCGAGTCTGCGGCACCATGTTTGCGCAGGATGTCGGCTCGATATCCTTGATTCCTGGCGGCTTGCTGTAGTAGGCGTATCTCGTGGCGCTGGTGATCCACCCAGTGGGGCGGATCGACGCTCGTCACGGCGACTGTCACGCCAGGCACGCAGAAGGTAGCCAGATGTTCGTTGATCTCGTCGATCGTGTGCCTATTCAGGTCGCTGTCCTCGGCCGGAAACCGGATGTCAAGCCATGCCTGGGCATCAGCCGGTATCTGATTGAAGGCGCTGTTCGTGGTCTCGATGCGGGCAAGGTTGACCGTGGTGCGCCAGACCTCCTCGGCGGCAACGGGATAGCTGGTCAGCAGCTTGTCCAGGCTGCTCATGAGCTTGATGATCGCGTTATCGCCCAGCCATTGGTAAGCGCTGTGTCCGCTGCGGCCCTCAGCTTGGAGGTAGGCAGTGAGAAGACCCTTGGACTCGGTCACGACACACAGTCGGCTCTGCTCGCCGATGATGATGAACTCGCC
The DNA here is from genome assembly GCA_050699435.1 of Pseudonocardiaceae bacterium. GTDB lineage: Bacteria > Actinomycetota > Actinomycetes > Mycobacteriales > Pseudonocardiaceae. The sequence goes on from JBOHGM010000019.1 coordinate 43,741, forward strand.
ACCGACGCCTTGCTCAAGTTGGTGCAACGTGCCATCCCGCCCGCCGACTTCCTCATCGGTGACCAACTGCAAGGCAATCGGGTAGGACACCACGCTTGCTAGTTCACGGAAGACCGTGGCCTGCACCAACGCTGCCACCTTCATGTCATGAGCGCCGCGACCGTACAGGCGAGCACCCTCCATACGCGGCTGGAACTGCTCTGGCAGGGCCGGCACGACATCCAGATGGGCGTTGAAGATGACCCGGAAATGCGACCGGCTCGTGCCCAGGTACACCAGCGCGCTGGGCTTACCCCGAGACTCGAACCGCTCCACCGTGAAGCCCCGACCAACAACGTCGAGCACGAACTCCAGTGCCCGATGCAGATCCTCGGTGCGTTCGGCAGTCGACGGTATGACCAGCAGCCCCCGAGCAGAGGTCAGAAAAGACTCAGGCTCCACACGGCCATCTTGCCGGGTCCCCTGTGACGTTGCGCTTGCCGAGCAGCTTGCCGCGTTGCCGGTGGTGGGCGATGTCTTCGAGTGCGGCCAGGGCGGCGTCGGCCAGCTGCTCGTCGGCCGCGGTCAGCGCCAAGAGATCGGCCGGGGCCGCGGGAAGCCAGGTGATCGTGTATGGGCTGCGCGTCGACCACGTCGGGAGCCTGCATCGTCGCGGGTGGCGGCGTCGATCACGACCTCGACCTCGGCCACCGTGGTCACCTAAGGTGGCCAAGGCACAAGAGTGGGGCGGAGGCAGACGACTATGGACAATAGTGGCTGAATCTCTTGCCCCAGATTGTAGTCGCTGAAGTCGATGAAGCAGCGCCGGTTAGTCCACATGGATTACCATGGATCCCCAGACCTCATCGGGCCCGGTGAGCTGCCCGACGCGACACAACGGGCGGACCACGGCATGGCGCCAGCCCTCATGGGCGACGACACGCTTGCCAAGATCGCCCGTGCCCTGGTCGCGGACCTCCGGAAGAACCTGAGCATCGACTGGCTCTCCCGCGAGCCGGTCCGCGCCAAGCTAAGCACCCGCATCCGCCGCCTGCCGGCGACGTTCGACTATCCGCCGGAGGAGGAGCGCGAGGCCGCATCGGTGTCCCCTGACCTGATGTGCTGATCCTGTGGGTGCGAGGATGCCCGCGTGACGAGCCAGGTACGCGATGTTGCCCCGTCCCCGCAGGCGGTCGGAGCGTTGAAGATCGGGTTGTGCGCCGCCTACCCGGAACGAGGGCCAGGGGTGCATTGCCTGTGGGATGTCTTGACCGTGCTCGAGGGAAGCCTCGACATCGCGCGCACCCTCGTCATGTCATTCCACAGCACGATGAGTTGGCTAGAGGAGATGGCCACCAGCGACGAGCTGCGGGTGGAGCCCCTCCGCGAGCCACGATCATCCGATGCCCAAGACCCGGTCGACGGTGGTCCAGAAGAACTAGCCGAGGCACGTCTACGTCTTGAGCAGGTGGCCGACACGGTCGTGAAGCTGCTGTGTACCGCAGAATTCGCGCTGCCCGTCGCTGAGCGACTCTGGCTCACCGACCCACCGACCGCGCAGCGACCGTAGCTCGGGTACTGCGGATCACAGCTCAAATGTGACGATGCCCGACTGGTCTGCTTGGTGGCGGCTTCGCGTGGGAGTCACCGCTAATCGGACAGTCCCGGCATATCCAGTCTGTAGGCGTGGAGCTGGGCGTCGAGTTCCTTGACGGGGTGGGTGTGTTGCCAGGGTTGCAGGAGTGCTCGGGTGGTGTGGAGTTCTGTGGTCAGTCGGGGGTAGAGGTGAGCGTGGCTGGCGGCGTTGCCGAGCACGCGGGCAGCCTCGGGGATCTCTTGGGAGAGCACGAGGGCGTGGCCGAGCCGTACCTCGCACATGGCGTACCGGGCGACATTTGCCCGGTCGAAGTTGGTCAAGGCGGTACTGGCCGCGTCCACGGCTTGCCGGGGCCGGTCCAGCAGCACAAAGTGGGTGCTGAGCGCGCTGTCAAGGAGAGAGTGGTCGACCCAGTAGGCGGGTGAGCCGGGGGCCGGTGCAGTCGCCGTGGTGAGAAAATCGTGAGCCCGGTCCACCGCGGCCAGGCAGGCGTCGTAGTGACCATCCAAGGCGTAGGCACCGGCGGCGCGCTCTTCCGCCAGGGCTTTCACTTGGGGGTCGCTGGTGCGGGCGGCGAGGCTGCGGGCAGCCGCCGCCGCATCGAGGGCAGCCGGGGTGTCCCCGGCCAGCCGCGCTGCCCAACTGATGAACGCGGCCACGTAGGCGGCATACGCGGCATTCCCGCCGTCGTGGGCAGCCTTGCGGGCATGGATGAACCAGCCCTGGGCTGCGCCGGGCTGGCCCATATTGATCACGTAGTTGCCGATGACCGAGGCCATCATGCTGTCCAGCAGGCGCAGCGGTTGATGCCACTGCTCTGCTGCGCCTGCTTGCAGCAGGTGGTGCACCAGCTCATGCTGGGCCAGGACGGTGTCGAGCACCGCGCAGGCGCCGAGTTTGTCGTCGAGGCGTCGGCAGTGGGCCAGCGTGGCTGCCAGGTTGTTCACGACTTGGGCGTCTGTCCGGCCGGGAGCTGCCACCGCGTCGGCCACCCGGGTGTGCTCCTCGGCATCCAGACTGGCCAGTCCCAGGGTGGCCAGCATCCAGCTCGCGAGTTGCATGGCCCGCCGCCGCCCCACGGACTGTACTAATCTCTCGATCACTCCCATCAGCTCCTGGGCTAGCTCACCGCTGACGCCGGCCAGCAGCGTATCCCGCCCCGCCTCACCCCCAGCGTCGCGCAGCAGGGCCGGGGAGACCCCCGCCACCGGTGCGGCGGTCTGCGCACCGGCCCTGGAGTGAGCCGCCGCCTGCTGGGCCGCTCGGTGCTTGACCCGCCAGCGACCACGGTAGTCCTGCTCCGTCTGGGCGAGCGTGCGGTGCTCGGCGATCAGCGCACCCTCGGCGCGGCACACCTCGTCAGCGATCTTCCACAGCGACTCGGGCATGCCCCGGGTGCCGTGCTCGACCTTCGACACCAGGCTGCGGGTCCGGCCCAGAGCCTGCGCCAGCTCCCCTTGCGACAGCCCGGCGGAGTAGCGGCGCTCGCCCAGGTGCGCACCCAGGCAACGGCGCATGCTCACCAGCCGGGCACGCTGGGCGATCAGGTCCTCGGAATCCCCCGTCATGGGCGCACTCTACCGGGGGAGGACAACCACCCGAGACAACCCCGCCACCCGCAGACTGTCACCTCCTGCCGTCACCATGATCACCCCTGCGAGGGTGCATCGTGCACCTGGTGGCAAGGAGAGCGGTGTCAGGAAGCTCGGGAAGCGCGCCGGGCTGCTTGGGCTGGAGCGCCCCAGCCATCGATCCTCGCCGTTCTGCGTCCAGGAGAACATCATCGTGAAGCACACGAGAAGTAAAAGCAGCAGAGGGCCGGTCACTAGATGCAAACCCAATATCAGGCCGACGAGCACCGAACCATTTACAGACGGTGCGCGGCGAGCGCGACGCGTGATCTGCTTGATTGTGATTGTGGCTACGTCACCGATCACATGAAGATTCACCTTCTCGCGATACTCGATGAACACACTTCGCACACTATAGAAAGGGGGCTGGATCATGAGCGGCAGGGGTCAGAGTGTGCATCAGACCCGCGGTGAGCGGGTCCGTGCGGGAGTGCGCGGGTCTGCCCGACCCCCTGCCCCGGGCACCGACAGCGGGCCCGGGGGCGGGCGGCCGGACCCAGATCACGGCGGGGCCGGGGAGCGACCCGACCGCCCTCGGTCCCGCTGTGGCCCACCTGGTGAGCGTCCGCCCTCGGACGGACCCCACCCGCCGCTGCTCATCGGAGGTGCCCCACGGCAAAGACGGAAAGGATTCGAGACAGTGCACACGCTGGGCGCCGGAGCCCTGAACGCGGATAATCCAGACGTGGCGAAAGCGGTTCGACTGCTCCACCACATCAGACTACGAGGTTTCGTATTCGACTTCGATTCCACCGAAGCAGGTGGACCCCTGGTCGGCACACGAACCAGCGAAGAATGGATAGACACGATCCACCTCGAAGGATTCACCCGGGACTGTCTCGCGTGGCGTCAACGACGACGCGGCGACGCCGGACAGGTGGAGCATCGGGTACAGGGCGACGCCTGCACGGTCCTCACCGAAGCGCTGAGCTGGGAGGCCACCCTGCTGCACATCGAGGGCGACGTCGCTCATGTACTGCGCTGGTGAGCTGGCCGCAACCCGCCCTGAAACTCGGTGACCAGCCGCCCCGATCCAGGAAGAGGCTGAACATGGTGCGGATCCGAGCCGCACGCTTCCTGCTGCTGATGTCCCCCGTAGTGCCACCCATCCCACAAGGACGACCCTCCCTCATGCGCACTCTCGATCGTCAAGTCGGTTACGACCCTCGTTGTCCTGGGAGCCAGGAGCCGTGTCACCGTTCGGGGATGGTCAGCCCGGCGGCGGCAGCGCCGCGCCGGTTGAGGATTTCGATGACCCGGTGGTAGGAGCTGGTGTCGGCGTCGGAGTCGCGGTGTGTGGCGGTGTCGACGACGGTCACCGCTTCGCTGCCCAGATCGATCCGGGTCGGGATCGCCTCGGCGTGCGTGACGATGAACCGGCCGTCGTCACCTTCGGTGAGAGTGAAGCGGGCGATCACCGAGTCTTCGGTCTCCCCAGCGTCCTGCTCGGCGACGTGGTTGCCAAGGCCGTAGGCCGCCCACTTGCCGTTGATCCGCTCAAAGGGCTGCACGACGTGGCCGTGATGGCCAAGCACCAGGTCAATGTCGGGTGAGGTGAGTAACGCGGTGACGAGTTCGACCTGCGCCGGAGTCGGATCATGCACATACTCCTCGCAGCAGTGCACGCTCGCAATGACCATGTCCGCGCCGGCCTGACGAACCCTAGCGGCGTCGGCGCGCAGACCGGTGACCTCCGGTCCCCTCGGGTCGAACACATTCACCGACCACTGTCTGCCGTCTGGTAGCGGAATGCCGTTGAGCCCGTAGGTCCAGGAGATGTGCCCAACACGCACTCCCTGCACCTCGAGTATCCGCGGTGTTTGGCTTTCCTCCATAGTGCGGAACGTGCCGGTGTGATCTACGTTTCTGCCGTCAAGGGTGTCGAGGGTGCGGCGCAGTCCGTCGAATCCGGCGTCGAGGGAGTGGTTCGACGCGGTTGAGCAGCTGTCGTAACCGACGTCGGCGAGGGCGTCGATGATCTGAGGCTGAACTTCGAAGAGCGGGTAGCCACGGAACGGGCCACTGAACTCGGCTACCGGAGTTTCCAGGTGGCAGATGGCCAGATCCGCGCCTTTGATCAGGTGCGCGACAGGGGCGAAGATCCCGCTGAAGTCGTAGCCGGACCCGTTCGCTCGACCAGCGGCGGCCGCCCCTCTCACCAACGAGCTCTCCTGATGGATGAGTACATCCCCGGTCGCGACCAGGGTGAACGACCTCGGAGGCGCTGCCGCGGCTCTCGGGTCGGCAACCGTGGCCGGCGCGCCGCCCCCGACGGAACCACCATCAGGTGACCATGCACAGCCAGCAAGTACCAGGATAGACCCTGCAATGAGCGCGCGAGCAGCTACGACGGCTGCTGCCCGCGTCTTCCGCATGGCGTCTCCTCAGGCTCGGACGCGCGCCTGCCCAGACGGCTGGCGGAGCAGACATCTGTAAATTTTTCACAGAAGTGTCCTCGCACTCTGGTTCATCACCCGCTGGTGTAGCGCGGCCGGAGGCGTGCGGCCGGGTTGTCCGGGCGAGGAGATACCGTGTCGGGCGTGAGCGTCGGGATGCTGCTGGCCACGATTCCCAGCCCGGACCGCGGCGTCTGGCAGTTGGGGCCGGTGCCGATCCGGGCCTACGCGCTGTGCATCATCGCCGCGATCGTGGTGGCCATCGTGTGGGGCGACCGCCGGTGGCGGGCCAGGGGCGGTGCGCCGGGCACGGTCACCGACGTCGCGGTGTTCGCGGTGCCGTTCGGGCTGGTGGGTGGGCGGCTCTACCACGTGGCCACGGACTGGCCGAGGTACTTCGGCCCCGGCGGCGATCCGATCGACGCGCTGAAGATCTGGCAGGGCGGGCTGGGCATCTGGGGGGCGATCGCCTTCGGCGCGGTCGGGGCCTGGATCGCCTGTCGGCGCCGGGGCATCCCGTTGCCCGCGCTGGCGGATGCGGTCGCGCCGGGCATCGTCGTCGCGCAGGCCATCGGGCGCCTGGGCAACTGGTTCAACCAGGAACTTTACGGTGGCCCGACGACGCTGCCCTGGGGGTTGGAGATCTACCAGCGGGTGGATCCGGACACCGGGGCGGTCGATCCGCTGGGGGGAGTCGCGCAGGGCCCGCCGGTGGAGATCGTGCACCCCACGTTCCTCTACGAGCTGCTGTGGAACCTCGGCGTCGCTGTCCTCGTCGTGTGGGCCGACCGGCGCTTCCGGCTCGGTCACGGCCGGGCGTTCGCGCTATACGTCGCGGGTTACACCGCGGGCCGGTTCTGGATCGAGCTGATCCGCACCGACCCGGCCACCATGGTGTTCGGGCTGCGGATCAACGTGATCACCTCGGTGGTGGTGTTCCTCGCGGCGGTGCTGTACCTCATGCTGGTCCGGCGCGGCCGGGAGGATCCGGAGACGCTGCGCGGCCACACCCCGGCTGAGCCCGGCAGGGCAGGCGGGACCGCAAAGCCGGTGGGCGCCGAGAGCGGCGAAGTGGGCACCGCACGACGGCAAGACGACGGCTAGCAGCCCGACCGACAGGATTCCGCACGGGAATCTGCGCGCTACGGTTGCGCGAACGCCCGGTGTTATGTCGTAGTGGGGTCAATCGTCGGCACACCTTCGCGATCTGCTGCCGCGCGCGGCGAGCAGCAAGCGGTCGTTCCCGGGGCCCCGCCCCCGGAGTGCGCGGCGACCACGGAGGCACGCATCCATGCTCTTCTCGGCCGTCCCTTCCGCACAGGGTCTCTACGACCCGGTGCGGGAGTCCGATGCGTGCGGCGTGGCGGCGGTCGCCGACTTGAGCGGGCGGGTCTCGCACGGGATCGTCGCCGATGCGCTCACCGCGCTGGCCAACCTCGGTCACCGCGGAGCGGCCGGCGCCGAGCCCACCAGCGGGGACGGTGCGGGCATCCTCGTGCAGTTGCCGGACCGGCTGTTGCGCGCTCGGGCCGACCTGCCGCCACCGGACCCGGCCGGAGCGCACCGCTACGCGGCCGGAATCGCCTTCCTGCCTACCGAGCCCGGCCCGCGCGACCGGGCCAGGGCGCTGGTCACCCGGCTGGCCGATGAGGAGGGCCTGGAGGTGCTCGGCTGGCGGGCGCTGGACACCGACCCGGGCGGGGCCGGAGTGGGGCCGACGGCCCGGGCCTGCATGCCAAGGATGGAGCTGTTGCTCGTCGCGGGCAAGCCAGGTTCGGGTGGCGAACGACCGGCCGGTATCGCGCTGGACCGGCTCGCGTTCTGCCTGCGCCGCCGCGCCGAGCGGGACAGCGTCGCGGAAGGCTGCGGTACCTACTTCGCCTCGCTGTCCGCGCGGACGCTGGTCTACAAGGGGATGCTCACCGCGGCTCAGCTGCCCGCGTTCTTCGCCGACCTGCGCGACGAGCGGCTGGAATCGGCGATCGCGCTGGTGCACAGCCGCTTCTCCACCAACACCTTTCCCTCCTGGCCGCTGGCGCACCCGTTCCGCTACGTGGCGCACAATGGGGAGATCAACACGATCCGAGGTAACCGGAACCGGATGCGGGCCCGGGAGGCGTTGCTGCGCTCGGCCTTGATCCCCGGCGACCTCGAGCGGCTCTTCCCGATCTGCACCGAGGGCGCTTCGGACTCGGCGAGCTTCGACGAGGTGCTCGAACTGCTGCACCTGGGTGGGCGAAGCCTGCCGCAGGCGGTGTTGATGATGATTCCGGAGGCGTGGGAGGGCCGCCCCGGGATGGATCCCGCAGTGCGCGCGTTCTACCGCTTCCACGCCAGCCTCATGGAACCGTGGGACGGCCCGGCCTCGGTCACCTTCACCGACGGCACGGTGGTCGGCGCGGTACTCGACCGCAACGGGCTGCGTCCGGCCCGGTGGTGGCGCACTGCCGACGACCGGGTGGTGCTGGCCAGCGAGACCGGCGTGCTGGACGTCCCCCCCTCGCACGTGGTGGCCAAGGGCAGGCTGCAGCCCGGCCGGATGTTCCTGGTCGACACCTGCGCGGGCGAGATCGTCGACGACGACGCGGTGAAGGCCGGACTGGCCGCCGAGCACCCCTACCGGGAGTGGGTGCACGCCGGGCTGATGCGACTCTCCCGGCTGCCCGACCGGCAGCACGTGGTGCGCAGCCATGACTCGGTGGTGCACCGCCAGCTCGTCTTCGGCTATACGGAGGAGGAGCTGCGGGTGCTGCTGGCGCCGATGGCCACCAGCGGGGTGGAGCCGCTCGGTTCGATGGGCAGCGACACCCCGGTAGCCGCACTGTCGCAGCGCCCCCGGCTGCTCTACGACTACTTCGTCCAGCTCTTCGCGCAGGTCACCAACCCGCCACTGGACGCGATCCGGGAGCAGGTGGTAACCTCGATGGCCCGGGTGATGGGCCCCGAGCAGAACCTGCTGGAGCCCGGCCCGGCCAGCTGCCGGCATATCGAGCTGCCCCGACCGGTGATCGACAACGACGAGCTCGCCAAGCTCATCCACATCAACTCCGACGGCGACCTGCCCGGCTACGCCTGCGCGGTGCTGCCTGGCCTGTTCGACGTCGGTGCCGGAGCCGAGGGGCTGGCCAGCGCGCTCGAGCAGGTCCGGGAGCAGGCCTGCGCGGCGATCGCGTCGGGAGCCCGGGTCCTGGTGCTCTCCGACCGCGGTGCCGACGCCACCCGGGCGCCGATCCCGTCGCTGCTGCTCGTCTCCGCGGTGCACCACCACCTGGTGCG
>JBOHGM010000020.1:0-43584 GCA_050699435.1 Pseudonocardiaceae bacterium
GGCCCATGCGTTCCCGGGGGACACCCAGCCCCTCGCAGAAGCGGGCCAGGACCTCGTAGGCCATCACCCGGCCGCGGCGCCCGGTCATGATGTCCGCCACCTCGGATTGGCTGCTCCCGATCAGCACCGCGATCCGCCGTTGCACCACCCCAGCGGCATTCACCCAGCGAAACAGCGCACCGACATCGTGCCCGGCCAGCGCCGGCTTGAGGTCGGGTGCGGTGTACCAGTCAGGCGGCAGGCCGCCGGGCGGGTTGGCCTTCGCCGTCTGCGGTGTCTGCTCGGGCTCGCCGCGCTGGGCACCGCCGCGAGCAAGGTTGTCCCCATGACCGTAGCCCATCCTCACCGTCTCCCCTCGGGTGCGTTGGGTGGTCAGGGGCACGGTAGCCCCTCCCCGGTCGGGTGGTGATCGGCGGGCCGTCCATCGACGACCACCACCCTGGGAGACCACCGGGCAGCAGCGTCAGCGATTGGAGGCCGCGGTCCTCGCCGCTGGGTTCTCACGGGCGCCGAGCGATCACCGGGCGGGCTGCCCACTTCTCAGCGCTTCGCTGCGGACAGCGAACGGCCCGGCCGGGTAGATCAACCCCGGCCGGGCCGCTGCGGGCTCTGTGGTTGCCGCTCAGGCCGGTGGACCGGCCTGCCGGGCGCGGGTGATCAACGCGGCGAGGTTCTCCACGGTGTGCTTCTCCCACCCGGACAGCCAGTACAGGGTGCGCCGTTCCGTGCGAACTGGCCGTCCACTAGTTCTCACGAACCGACAGTTCGTTGATCTTGCGACTAGTCCAGCAGTCCAATCTGGCCCGCAAACTCCCGTACCTCTGAGGCGTAGGAAGGCTTAGCGCGCTTGACAAGCGTGTTCACCATGCTGCGCGCCTTTTCTGTATACAGAAAATCCTGCGGACAGATCTTCGCCGCCATCTTCAGATGCACGAACACGGCGGCATCGTTATTACGGCACTCGTAGCAGCGTGCCACCTGGTAGAGATGCGCAGTCTGGCGCTCCGAGTAGGCAATTTGAGATATGTCCACATCGTCGGCCATTCGCAGTGCTTCGGAGACCTCGCCGGCTTCCAGTTCAACGCTTACCCGGTGGATACCGAGGTTCGTGGGGCCGAAGAAGATGTGATGGTAGCTCTTGCCCGTGCCGACACGCTGGGACGCCCGTTGGCCCGGTCCCCGGAGTAGGTCACGTGCCCGCCAGGGATCGCCAGTACGGACTGCGGCAATGGCAGCCAGCTGCACGAGGCTGCCGTAGACGTAGAAGTGCTCAGGCGTGCCGTCGGGCAGCAACCGCTCAAATCTCTCGGCGGTCATCATAGCCATGTCGAGCGCGCCCTGCGGCATGTCGTTCGACAGTCGTCTTGAGGGCGGCGTGATGCTGGCGGACGGCGCCGCGCAGATCGGCCGGCTCATCGACGATGACGTCGCTGCGCAGCGCCTCGTCGCCTGGACCATGACATCGGCCCGGCACAGCTCGCGGGGATGCGCACTGCGCTGATCCCGCCAGCACAACGCAGGCCAGCGCTAACCCCCTTGACACAGCGGCGCCACCGCCAGGCCCACACCCGCTCCCGGGCCGCGGCCTGCGCCGTGCTGATCGGCCGCCACCGCCCTGTCGGCATCCTGGGCCCGACGAGCGATCAGCCGCGACACCCTCGGATCCCGAGGGCCACCAGCCCGAACACCGACAGCTGCGCCCGCACCAGGGCCACATCACCGGCAGCATCCCCACCGAACGCGACCGCCATGTCCAGCACGATCTTGCCCGGGTCATGCACCGCCAACGGCAACCGCCACGGCCCCAACCCACTGCCCAGGCCCTTGGTCAGCCCACTGCGCCGGGCAGTCTCCACCGACAAGGCCCCACCGGCGTGCGACACCAACGACTCACCACCGACGATCACTGACAACCACGGCCCGCGCTGCGTACTACTCACCTGCGAAGTGCCTGTCTACTCGGTCCGATCAGGGTCTTGAGCAACTCCGATCCAACCGTGCTGAGCAGGCACTTTCGCGTATCCAGGCACCGCGTGTCGCCCCCAAGACCAACTACCGTGAAAGCTCGAGGTTAGATCGTCAGGATGGTTTCTCCGGCGGCGTCTAGGCCCTCCTGGATGTCGGCCATGATCTTCCGTGCAGCGGCGATCTCGGCGGGAACTGGGCGCGGGATTAGCGACCGACACGAGGCGCCCTACCAAACGGATGATCTTGACGGGTCGGCCGCCACAACCCGCTTGTCGTCTTTGAGTAGCTGCAGCGATCGTGCCAACGGTGCTGCCTGGAGCCCGGCACGGGAGGAGATGGCCTTGTTCGTGCGTTCCCCGGCACCGATCGCGCCCAGCACGTGCCGCGCCTGGATCTCCGCGGGGAACTCGGCAGCGAGCACGGTGCGCCCGACCACCACCAGGTCGGAGTTCTCGTCGCTGAGTTGCTCGCGAACAAAGGACATGACGTCCGGCGCACCATGCCACTCCAGACATAACCGCGGGTAGCCCCCGGTGACCAGCTGTGCGTCGACCGCTACCGACGAATCGTCGACACCGATCATCGCTGCCGTGTCTGCGACAGTGAAGGGATCGACGACGCACTCCTTGACCCGACCGAAGAGCGGACGATCATAGGCGGTCAGCGCTTCCATCATCGCGAGGTCGGACCCGATGAGGATGAACAAGACGGGTATGGAATCGAAGACCCGGTCCCAGACTGTCTGCAGCGCACCCTCGAGCGAGGGACTTGACTGCGCCAACCACGGAAGCTCGTCGAGTACGACAATTGCTGGGCCGTCGGGCAGTGCCGACGCCACCTGGCGCAGCGCCCCGTGCCAGTTGTCGAGCGTGATGCCGTCGAAGAGGTGCGCGCCAGGGAGTGTCGATTGCCTGGCAGCCTGGGCCAGGCGAGCCAGCTCCTCCTCGGAGCTTGCCAGCCGGGACGCCGTGAAGAACAGCTGTGGCAGGCCACTACGGTCGGCGAACTCGGTCACCAGCCGCGACTTGCCCGCCTGACGGCGACCACGAACGCTGAGCAGCCGCCCGCCACCATCGTTGATCACAGCATCGAGGTGACGCTGCAGCCGCCTGAGGTCCTGCTGACGCCCGACGAAGGCTCGCTTGCTCGTCACCACATGAGACTAACATCAAAGTTAGTCTCACAGATATTTAGTGACCGTGGGGGCATGCCTGCAGACTGCGCCGACGCTGCCGGTGCGGACGTAAGAGGCCAGACCAGTGGCCGTGGCGGTCCCTGGTTATGGCGTTCCGGGCAAGACCGCGCCGCGTTACCGGCTCGCGCTCGTCGCGGTCTCACCCGAGGGGCCGGAGCACGACGAGGTCCGCTACCTGGACGAGCCGTTCACCGGCGTCGAGTTCGGCTCCTTCGCCGCCACCGGACTGCGCGGTGACTGGAACGAGATGTGGAGCCGCGGCCACACTCCCCAGTGATACGCAAGTTGCACAGGATCTGGCTTATGATACCTATAACCTGCTTGAGTATCACAAGGTGCCACAGATGGGAGGTGAGTAGCACTGCGCCGCGATGACTTCGTCGATACCCAGCGTCAGCACGTGGTGCGCACGCTGGCCGGCGCCGCCGCGTTCGTGCCGCCGCCGCTGCCGCCCCTCCTGAGCTTCGACACCGGTCTGGTGGGCCGGCTCTCCGACGCCGACCGCGCGCTCGGCGAGCTGGCCGGGGTCGGCCGCACCCTGCCCAGCCCACACCTGTTCACCCGCGCGCTCGTACGCCGGGAAGCGGTGCTGTCCAGCCGGATCGAGGGCACCCAGGCCACCCTGTCCGACCTGGTGCTCTTCGAGATCGAGCGACCAACAACCCCGCTCGGCGACGTGCAGGAGGTCGCGAACTACGTCACGGCGATGGACTACCTGCTCGCCCCGGAACGCACCACACCGGTGAGCCTGTGGCTGCTGCGCGAGGCACACCGGATCCTGCTCACCGGGGTACGAGGTGAGAACGCCATGCCCGACCAGTACCGGGACACCCAGAACTGGCTCGGGTCCCCCGGTGCTGGTATCGACGACGCGTCCTACGTGCCACCGCCCGTCGAGCTGTTGCCCGACTGCCTGGACGCGTTCGAGAGCTACCTGCACGGCACACGCGTCCTCCCGCCGCTGGTCGAGATCGCCTGCCTGCACTACCAGTTCGAGGCGATCCACCCGTTCAAGGACGGCAACGGGCGGGTCGGGCGCCTGCTGATCGCGCTGTTGCTCATCGAGTGGGGCCTGCTGCCTGGTCCGATGCTCGACTTCTCCGGCTACATCGAGCGGCGCCGCCAGGAGTACTACGCGCGGCTGCTCGCGGTCTCGACACACGGGGACTGGGCGGGATGGGTCGCCTTCTTCCTCGACGCGGTCGACGTGCAGGCCAAAGACGTGCTCCGTCGGGCGCAAGCGCTGCAGCGACTGCGCGATGACTACCGCTCCCGGGTCACCGGCGTGCGCTCCTCCAGCCTGCTGCCCCACCTGGTCGACGCGCTCTTCGAGACTCCTGCCCTCACCATCAATGCCGCTCGCCGACTCCTCGGCGTCAGCCACCGCGCCGCGACCATCCACATCACCAAACTCGTAGACGCCGGCCTCCTCGTGGAGATCCCAGCGTCCGGCCGCGTCCGGCGCTTCCTTGCGCGCGACATCCTCGCCATCGTTAACGGCGAGGCCTCGCCAACCGATAGCCCCAAGCTGGCCCCCACGACGGAAGGACCCCTGGGAGCATGACCCCCTATAAGCGCAAGCTCATCGAGGTCGCGCTCCCGCTAGAGGCGATCAACCGCGAATCCGCCCGGGAGAAATCCATCCGACACGGCCACCCGTCCACCCTGCATCTGTGGTGGGCACGCCGCCCGCTTGCCGCGTGCCGCGCGGTGCTGTTCGCGCAACTCGTCGACGACCCATCCAGCCGACCGGAGGAGTTCCCGGACGAGGAGTCTCAAGCCAAGGAGCGCAAACGGCTCTTCGATCTCATCGAGCAGCTCGTCAAGTGGGAGAACAGCAACAACGAGACGCTTCTCAAGCAGGCCCGCGAGGAGATCTGGAAGTCCTGCGACGGCAATCCGCCCCGATCCTTGACCCGTTCGCGGGCGGTGGCTCGATCCCGCTCGAAGCCCAGCACCTCGGTCTCGAAGCACACGCCTCCGACCTCAATCCCGTCGCGGTGCTGATCAACAAGGCGCTGATAGAGATCCCGCCGAAGTGGGCTGGCCGACCGCCGGTCTTCCCCGGCGCGGTCGACGAACTACTCGGCGACTGGCCAGGCACGACCGGACTCGCCGAAGACGTCCGTCGGTACGGCCGGTGGATACGCGACGAAGCCGAGAAGCGCATCGGCCACCTCTATCCGAAGGCCACTCTGCCGGATGGCTCTAAGGCCATGGTCATCGCCTGGATCTGGGCCCGCACGGTGAAATTCCCCAACCCGGGATGTGGCTTAACTGCACCCCTAGTGAACAGCTTTACATTGTCCAACAGGAGTGGTTCACCGACCCACATTAGGCCCATCATCTCGGATATGGGGGTCTCGTTTGAGATCTCGACTTTTGCACTTCATGCGGCGGCGAGAGCCCAGGCTTGCTGGACTTCCAGGATTTCCTCGGTCGTGGCTGGTCGTGGGGTGGGCGGCAGGAATCGGGCGGCGATGATCTGGCGCCGGAGTTTGAGGAGCATGTCCCAGGTGGCGGGTTCGGTCTTGGTGCGGTACCAGGGTGCTGCGCTGCGACGAGAGGCGGTGTCGGTGTTCTCGTGGCCGTGGCGGGCGTACCAGAGGAGCAGGATGCTGTGACAGAACAGGCCGAACGGGATGGTCCGCTCGACGGGCTGGGGGACGCGGTTGCGGGCCTGGCCGATGCCGAGGATGTTCTTGACGTCGAAGCACGTGACCTCGATCGACCAGCGGGCCGCGTAGCGGGCGATGATCGCTTCGGGTGTCGCGTGCAGGTCAGTGGTGATCAGCGCGAGGCTGTAGCCCGTGGTGGCGGTGGTGCCGTAGCGGGCGAGCGTGACGGTCTTTCACCAGGCGGTGGCGGCGATGTCGGCTGGTGTTTCGATCCGGTCGCCTTTGCGCCGTGGCCGGCCGCGTTTCCCGGTGCGGGGTGAACGTCGGTGCGGTGAAACACGGCCGAAAAGCGCCCAGCACGCCAGACAGCGTGCCCGGTAGGGTCAGACCCCGGAGCATCGGCGGAACACTCTTTCGGTATCGACAGGGCTGTTATAGGCACCGCCGATGCTCCACCCCTCACCCCAACAAGATCAATACGACACGCCGGTGACCACACACAGGTCCACCAGTCCCAGCCACGTCAACCCGCTCGACTCACATCAAACTGCAAAAGTCGAGTCACTCACGATACCGCAACAACGCGGTGTACGCCGGGTTAACGATTAACCGATGCCAGTGCCGAGCGAATACCGTTCAGTTCCATCACAGACGTGCGGTACCCCATCGACGTGCAGCGCTCGATCAGACCGGACACATGACGTTCCGCTTCGGAACGCTGATCGGATGAGAGAGCGAGTATCGAAAGTTCGCGGGGGTAATATGCGACGTTCTGGAAGCGGGCACGGACACCTTCGTCTTCGGCCACGTCGAGGATTGCGCCGAGTTCCATGATGTTGTCCAGCTGCACCGAGACGTCAAGCCACACTTCGACGTGGTTTGCCGCGGTTTGGACATTGCGAATAAAGTCTCCCATTTTGCGCCACGTCGGATGCGCTCGAAGGTTGCGCCGACGCCGTCGCAGGAGGCCGCGATCACCACTTTCTTGAAGTAGTTGAAGCGGTCCAGATAGGCGTCCGGAACCTGCATGAGGTTGGAGTTATAGTGGAGCTCGATATCCGACGCGCGGCCCTCCTCGATCAGCCGGTCGAGAAACGGGAGATGGCTGCGCTGGAGGAACGGCTCGCCGCCAGCGAAGTAGATGTACTTGATGCCGCTGACCGTGTGGAGGTCGTTCCAGAACTCGTCGTTACCGCGAAACGGGTCGATGTGCGAGCTGGTCCATTTCGGCTTGAGGGATGGCCCGAACCCGGAGCTTGTCGGGAACGAGCACATGATGCAGGTCAGCCCGCATGTGTTGCCAAGGCGAAGGTCGATCGACAGAGGCCGGCGATCGAGTTCGCCCGCTGGGCCGGTGGCGTCGACCAGCTCCTGCACGTCCACCTTGGTCGTGAAGAACGAATTCATGCTTTGGCGATGCGATATCGCGCTGAGCGACTCCACCCAATAGCAATGCTCGCATGCTTTTGGTCGCGCACCTTTGAGCATCTCGGCTCGGGTGATACGCATACCCGGCGAATCCAATACATCTGAAGCGGTATAGACCCGGTCCGGGTTGTCGGCCGCGAAATCACTGCCGGGAATGCACCCGATTGAGTTCGGTAGCAACGTCAACTGCGGGCGGGTTGCTTGCTGGTAGTAGTGGTCATAGTCATTGGTGTTATCGAAACAACACCGTCCCCAGACGCCATCAACTGAAACAGATACGTGCGTCCACGGCAGCACGCAGAACATATCATGATCAACGCTACACCCATCGTTCTCTTCCATGTGTGCTCCTGCCACTGAGCTTATTCCTTTGTCACGATCAAAACTGTTGGCGTCTGGCCGAGCATGCCGATCTGGCGAGCAGTGAGCTTTGCGTCACGCACTGTCTTACGGATACGGGCCGACAGTTGATCCGGGTCGCCGGTCAGGATGACGGCAATACCACCACGGGAGTGCGCCTCTGCGACCAAGCCGCCAATCGCGTCGAACAGCTCGGTCTTACGGGGGATCTTGACCTGCTTGCCCCACGGCATGTTCGTCACGATGGAGGCAGCTCGTACCCGGCTGGCCGGGAAGCCGCGGTGAACGTCATGGGTGAACAGGGCTGGCTCGCGGACAGATGTCCCCTTCTGAGCGGCAGCGATTCGTTTCCTCGCCAGCTCCACGGCCTCCGACTCGATATCCGAGCCGTCCACGGAGATGCCCAGCGACGCGGCCTCGGCCAAGATGGTGCCACTGCCACAGAACGGGTCGTAGATACCTTGGGCGCGCACCTCCTCGGTCACCTGGCTGTCGAATACGCCGACCAGCGAGGCGGCGATGGATGCCTTTAGTGCACCGTGCCATTGCGGTGCCTCTTTGTTGCGGTTCCATGCGGCGGCCTCTGCAAGGTTCAGACAGGCCAACATGGTGCTGCCGTCGACCTGTAGCCGGATGTCGATGGCGCTTCGCTGCTTAACGTCCGGATCGGCGCCGTTCCAGATCGCGCCCAGCGCCTCACGCGGCGACCACTGCGGACGGTCACGCCAGACTGGACGACGGACCGCCATGGTCACCGACCAGGTGTCCTCGCCGCGGCTGTCACGCTGCAGGATCACATCCGCCGTGTCACGGGCGGTCTTCAAGAAGTCGGAGAATTCGCTTTCGTTCTGTACCTGCTGTGGTCCGGCCAGCAGCCACCTGACGTCATCGACGGTCCGAAGCTTCAACACCTGTCCAAACTCGGACAGTGGAACTGATACCACAGCAAACTTGTCGTCGGTGGCGACGACTGAAATGTCCTTGACCGCTGCGGTGACCTCGGCCACCGAAATGTCGATGAGTCCCTTGGCACCAAAGATCACCAACTCAGCGCGGCCGCTGGTGGTAGCAGCATTGCTCATAGCCATATTGTATCATGTTTCGTTATAATTCCATTTCGAGAGCTGTGTCTATCTTTTCCAGTTCAGATAATCCATCAGCTAATGGGACGCCATGCTCCCGCAGTGCCAACTCAAGTTCAGACAAAGCCACTGGATGATGCCGCCTCGTTCGACGATCTCGTATCCGAGGGCGGCATCCTCGGCGGCGTTGTTGAACTGGGTGTCGTCAAAGTGCGGCGTCCACCGAAGCAGTGAGCGGTTGAGCCCACAGTTGGCGGTCACGAAGTAGCGGCAGGTGTGTTTGCTCAATGGTGGTGCCGCGAAGACCCGTTTGTAGTCCAAGTAGCGGGTGAGCGGTCCCTGATGCGGTACGTGGACCGGCGCCGCGGTGGCCGGCGAGCCTTGCAGTGCCGTCAGGTGATCGCAGCACCAGGTCGCTGGCACGATGCAGTCGTCGTCGGTGAACAACACGGTGGCATTGGACGCCACGCTCATGCCGATGTTGCGTGCGCGGCTGGGAACGATGACCGAGACCGACATCTGTCCTCCTCTACAAAGAGAGCAAGGCCAGGGCCTCGCGGTGGAGCTCTGCTGCTTCGCTCAGGCCGTGGGCGTCGTACTGGTCGATCAGATAGGCCAGCTCGGCCCGGGAGGCCCCCGCAACGTAGGCCGCCACGGGGTCATGCGACGTCGCCTCGGTCAACGTGCTTGTTGCGCGGGCCTCAGCGCCGATCTGGTGCAGTACCACCGCTTGCCAGAAACTCAGTTCCGGCAAGGAGATCAACTCGTCGAACCGGCTGATGCGGAACAGGCACTCGGCCAGTTCGGGCGCGGGCAGGATGTCGCGGTCATGTGTCAGGCAGGCGTCCCACTGGCCGAGGACGTATCGGATGCTGGCTGTTTCGGAAATAGCAACGCCCTTGACGATCCCTGCGGTGATTGCGTCCGGCACAATGAAAGTCACCAGCTTCGAATCACCCAAATCAGCCCTCCCATATCAGCTATCACACGATGGAAACAGCTGGCTCGCGGTGAGCCAACACGAGTGACCACGCAGTCGCACCGAACAGTTTATATAGCGGCTCAACGACAACACTGGTGAGCGGTACGCCCGGACGACCGTCTAGGGACAAACCGGCGTGAGTGGTCAGTCGTCCGACCCACGCCCGAACCTCGTTGATGAAGTCGACAGGTTCGGCCTCGCGCCACCACTTCGCGTAGAACGCACCGTCGGTCAGCGCATACTGGCGACACTTCTTCCTCAGTCCGGCCCAGTCACCCGGAAACAGATGATGGGCGACCGCGCATGGTTCGTACGCCAGCGTCAAGCCTGCCTGGAAGGCTTGCATGAAGAAGTCGACGTCATCCGTACCACCGCAGAATCGTCCGTTGGACAAGCGCTCATCGAACCGAACTGCCTTGTGCTGCAGCACCTTTGGCCTATTCACTGCAAACAAGGCGCCGACGCCGATGTCCCACACCAAGAACGGTGATAGGCGAGATGGGCGACGCCATGTTCTCCGCTGCGGACCGCGATCGAACCCCAGGTAGGCGCCGTAGATTGCAGGACGGTGGTCAGGCGTTCATGCAGGCCCCCCCGGACTCGGGCACATATCGTCCCCGCCGAGCCCTCCCGGTGGGCGCGCCCCCGCAGCTCGGAGACGTATTCCGGGGTCAGGCCCATCACCTGGGACATCCGGCGGCCGGTGAACGACAGCGCCTCGGTCAGGGTCAGCACGGTGATGTTGCGCATCCCCAGATCGGCGGGGTCGAAGCAGGCGATCACCCAGGACCCCACGGTGATCACCGTCTGCCCGTGGGCCTGAGTGCGGCGCAGGTCCTCGGGCTCGGGCATGCCCTCCAGCATCTGGGCTGCCGAGCTGTGCGAGTTTGCGGACTTGGTGCACGTGCACCTTCCCGGGTTGTTGGCAGAGCTCGCACCTGCCCGGCGGAGCCGGATGATCAGCTCCTTGGTGGGGTGGGGTACCGGTTTCGGGGCGTGATCGATGAGGATCGCGTCCTTTCTGCGTGCGAGGGGTATCCCGCTGAACCGTGCGACCAGTGGTTGCTTGCCGGGGCCTGGTACGCGGGCTTCGAAGCAGGTCCGCAGGCCGTGCGGTGTATCGATCGTGGCCTTGTTCTCGCTTCGTGGAGCCCACGCGGACATGGCCCCGCCCTCCGAAGGAGACGTATCGGGCCACGTTGGAAGGCCGCACCCCGGACGGTGACCGCGCGACGTTGATCGTCACCCGCCGGGGCCTGGGCCGGGCCGGCCGGGTGTGGGTGACTGCTGAGGTGATCGTCCGAGCTTACCCTCGGTCGAGCGCTGACTGTCGGACCGGGATGGCATCCTGGGGTCCGGTGATACCCGCAGGGCCCGATGAGACCCCGACCAAGACACCTGGGAGGAACTGCGCAGCATCGCCTTCCTACTCGATGAATGACGGCGCCACCGACGGCCCCGCATCTTCCTTCCGGACGCAGTTCACCCGGTTCGCGGAAGAGATCCGGCAGCTCGTCACTGCAGTGTTGATGAGATCACTGGCAGCATCGCGGCTGTTCGGGACCCTTGGAGAGGAGGGATGCGGTGAGCCAGGCGGTGTCGGCGGGTCAGGTCTGGGGCAGCCCTGAGATCGAAGCCGCCGTGCGTCAGATTCTCGATGCCGGGCTGGGTACCGGCCGTTCAGTGATCGAGCCCACGGTGGCCGCGTGGCGCCCGGACGTCGTCGCCGACATGCGTCTCCGGGTCGTCGACACGCCCGACGAAGGCTCGGGCACCTTCCTCGGCAAACTAAAAGCGCAGCTCGATGGGGCACCTCGGGGCACCTACCTGATTACCGCGGAGCTGCTCTACGTCCAGGTAGCGCCGCTGTCCAACGTCACCGAGGACACCAAGCGCCAGCGCATCCGCTCCGTGCTGTCCTGGCTGCAGCCACCCGCGCAGCTCCCACCGGACCTGGACGCGGCCCTCGGCGTCCCCGGCGTATTCAACGGGGGCGTGGGGTTCAACATCCAGATCTGGCGCCAGGTGGGCTGGCTGTTGTCCTTCGTTGAGCACTGGTGGCGCCAGCCCGACGCCGACCGCGCCACCGCGCTGCACGACCCGTGGGCCTTCCGCGACGTCGTGGCCGCGATGCCCACGGACCAGCCTGGGATTCGCAATGCGCTGCTCTACCTCGCCTTCCCCCGCACGTTCCTCCCGAGCGTCAACCAGGACCACAAGCGCGCGATCCGCAACGCCTTCGCGTTCGTCATCGGCGGCGCGACCGGCAGTGATCCGGTGTCCATCGACCGGGATCTGGCGGCCATCCGGGATCACCACCGGGCCGAACTCGGCGGGGAGGTCGACTACTACCTCGAGCCCTTCGCGTCCCAGTGGCAGAAGCCCTCCGACGAGGGCGAACGCGCCTGGCTCGTCCGGCCCCGGCTGGGCGGCGGCAAGCTGGTGGCTCGCTGGCAGCAGGAGGGGTTCGTCTCCCTCGCCGCCACCCACCTCGGCGAGGTGCCCCCGGGAGCGGATCGCCAGCAGGTCCGGGCCGTGGTCGAGGAGGGCTACCAGCACCTGGATTACGCGCAGCGGCTCGCGCTGGCCACCGAGTACCACGCCTTCCTCACCGGGATGAAGGTCAACGACCTGGTCACGACCCTCGCCGACGATCACTTCCAGGTCGGCGTGATCACCGGTGAGCCGCAGTACGTGTCCGATCCCGACGCCCGGCTGCAGCGGGCCGTGGCGTGGTCGCCCGCCCCACCGGTACCGATCGCCGAGTTACCCGCCCCGCTGCCCGCGCAGCTGGCGCACCAGGGCACGGTTGTGGATCTCACCCGGGTCTACGCGCCGATCGCGCAGCTCATCCGCACCGAGTCCGACACTCCCGACGACTCGGCGACATCGGAACCGGTGCCGGTCGTACCGAGCGGCCCGCCGCCGCTGCGCGCGGCGACACCCGGGCTGGCCGCGAGCCTGCACACCGATATCGCCTGGCTGCAGCGCGTTATCGACCTGCTCACCGACCGGCAGCAGATCGTGTTCTACGGACCACCGGGCACCGGCAAGACCTTCATCGCCCGGGCGCTGGCCGCGCACCTCACCGAGGCCGACGCCGTCCGGCTCGTGCAGTTTCACCCGTCGTACTCCTACGAGGACTTCTTCGAGGGCTACCGGCCGGTCGCGGGCAATGACGGGGCGGTGGGTTTCGCGCTGCATCCCGGCCCGATGCGCGCGCTCGCCTCCGACGCCCAGGCCGATCCCGTCCGGCCCTACATCCTGATTATTGACGAGATCAACCGCGCCAACCTCGCCAAGGTCTTCGGTGAGCTGTACTTCCTGCTGGAGTACCGCCGGGACCCCATTCGTCTGCAGTACTCCCCGGGGGAGTCGTTCACCCTGCCGGACAACGTGTTCCTGATCGGCACGATGAACACTGCCGATCGGTCCATCGCTTCCTTGGACGCCGCCATGCGGCGGCGCTTCGCCTTCGTGGAGCTGCATCCCGACGAGCCACCAGTGCGCGATCTGCTGCCCCGGTGGCTCGCGGCGCACGGTAAGGACGGTGACGACCGGGGAGCGCTGCTCGCGGCGCTCAACGCCGAGATCGGCACCGAGAATCGCGACTTCAAGATCGGCCCGTCGTATCTCATGACCCCGGACGTGGAGCGCGCGGGCGGCCAGGAGCGGATCTGGGAACATTCCATCCTGCCGCTGCTGGAGGAGCACTACTACGGTCGGCTCACCCGCCAGCAGGTGCACGACCGGTTCGGGCTCGCGGCGATCCGCGCCAAGGCCGTGCCCCAGCCACCGCCCGCGACCCAGCCATGATCACCCTCGCCGAGGACGATCGGGGTGGCGTCGAGGTAGCTCTCGACCCGACGCTGGCCGCGCAGCTCGGCGAGACCGGGCTGGTGCAGGTGCACCGCACCACCACCGGGAGGTATCGACTGCTCCCGCGCGGCAACCGGGTCGGCGCGGTGCGCGTCGGTGACACCGATGTCGTGGTGACGCCCAAGGTCAGTATCGCTCGGCTGTTGTTTCTGCTCGGCTACGCCGCCAATCCGGGGTTCCGTCCCGAGGACGTCGAGGGAACACCGGACGAGGACCTGTGGCCGGCGGTCGCGGAGACCCTCTGCCGGCACGCCGAGCGCGCCGTCGGGCCGGGCGTCCTGCAGGGATACGTCACCGAAGAGGCCGCGTTGCCGCTGGTGCGCGGCCGCATCCGGGTCGCCGACCAGATCGCCCGCCACCCGGGCATGCTGCTGCCCGCCGAGGTCCGCTACGACGAGTACTCCGTCGACACAGCCGAGAACCAGATCCTGCGCTCGGCCCTGCGCCGGATGCTGGACGTGCCGCGCGTGCCCGCTGCGACCGCGGCCCGGCTCCGGCACCTGGACGTGCGGCTCGACGGGGCCACCCCACTGTTAGCGGGGGCGGCGTTGCCGCCGTGGCACCCCACCCGGCGCAACGCCCGCTACCACCCGGCACTGCGATTGTCCGAGCTGGTGTTGCGCCACCAATCCTTCGAGGTCGGCCCCGGTGGGTTGCGCATCGCTGCCTTCGTCGTGAACATGGACAAGCTGTTCGAGAACTTCGTCGGGACCGCGCTGCGCGAAGCCTGGGCTTCCTACCCCGGGCGGACCGAGCTCCAGCACCCGGCCGATTTTGATGACTCCGGCGTCATGCGGATCACTGTCGACGTGGTGCACTTCGTGGCGGGCGTGCCGCGGATCATCGCCGACGCCAAGTACAAGCTTGAGTCAAGCACCGGGCGCTACCGCAACCCCGATCATTACCAGATGCTCGCCTACTGCAACGCGCTGGGTGTTCCCGTCGCCTGGCTGGTGTACGCGAGTGGTTCCCGCGGCCCGGTCACTCGCCGCGTGCGCAACACCGACATCGACCTCGTCGAGTACCCGCTGCGTCTGGGCGAGCCGCCCTCCTCGCTGCTCACCCAGATCGCTCACCTCGCGAAGTCAGCATGGCAGCGCAGCCTCGACCCACCGTCCTCCTAGCCTGATGCGGAACTGCTCCACCGAGTGCCAGGAGGCGGTGTTCTTCGATGTGGGGACGATCGTCGACGAGACCCGGGAGTACGGTACATGGGCGGACTGGCTGGGCGTGCCGCGGCACACGTTCTCCGCGGTCCTCGGCGCGGTGATCGCCCGGGGCGGGGATTACCGGGAGACGTTCCAGTTCTTCTGCTCGGGCTTCGACCTGGGGGCCGAGCGGGAGCGGCGGGCGCGGGCCGGTCAACCGGCCTCATCGGTGCGCCCGGCGACGAGCCGGCTGTTGCCCAGGAAGCCAGCCAGGCGTGCCGGATCGAAGAAGTCGAGCCACTCGGGATCCTCACCACGGGTGGACAACGAGTCCTCGGCTTGGCGGGCGTGCCGCACGCTCTGCACAGGCGCCCCGGCTGTACGCTCACCTCGCAGTGCAGCCAGGCCCGCAACAACGGACCCCCGGTGTAGCGGGCATGTCCCGCCGCGGCGTCGAGCAACGGCGCAGCCGCCGCCCCGTCCCCGGGCGATGCCTGGTACGAAACCTCCGGTGCGCGTGATCAGTCGGGCACCTGGTGTAACGTATTAACGACTCCAGTGGGTGCTTGTCGACCCTATAGTCAGGCAAAGCAGCAGCAACCTCGGGTCGTGGAGCGCTGATGGGACTGAGCCGCTACGAGCGGGAGCGGTTGGCAATGGCGATCCGTGCTGCGTACGGTTTCGAAGATCTTGCGCAGTTCCTCGACTACCGGCTGGACATGGACATCGAGGATCTATGCAGCCGTGACACTAGCAAGAGAGAGGCGGTCCGCCTGCTGCTTATCCGAGCCAGCCAGCAAGGCTGGTTCGACCGGCTGGTCGGCGCCTTACGCGAGGACACCTCGAATCCAGATCTCATCGAAGTCCTTGACGACCTCTTCAATAGTCCGTCGACCTGGCGTGCAACCTCCGTCAGCCTCGTGCCGCCTTTGGAGTCTGGTGTGGTCGATCGGGTACGTGAAGCAGAGACACTGGCCCGGCTTGTGCTTGACGCCTCCCGAGCAAGGCCGTCGCCGTTGGTCGCGATCCACGGTCCCGGCGGGTTTGGAAAGACCACCTTGGCGATCCAAGCCTGCCACGATCCGCGGCTGGCTGCGGAGTTCGACATGTTCCTCTGGGTTGAAACTGGACAGCATTGCACCCCTGCGAGGGTTGTGCAGCTGATCGGTGACCTGTGTGTGCATCTTGGGGAAGACCGGCCGGCCCTGACCGAGCCTGACCAGGCCGGGCTCCATCTCGCCCAGGTGCTCAGGGATCGGCGAGTGCTTCTGGTCGTGGACAACGTGTGGTCGGCCGGGGACCTGTCCCCGTTCTTGCTGGGCGGACCCGGGTGCCTGCGCTTAGTAACGACCTGCAACGCTCGGGTCTGCCCGGCGAACGCGGAGGTGCTCCACCTCGGAGGGATGACGGCCCCCGAGATCAGCGAGCTGCTCCGGCGCAGCCTACGGGGCACAGGGGACCTTGACCCGCAGGAGGTGGCTGAACTGTGCGGCGGCTGGCCGTTGCTGGCGAGCGTGCTGGGGGCGAGCCTCGACCAAGAGCTTGCCGCTGGGGCGTCCGCGCATGACCTGCTGGATGAGACGCGGCGGGAGCTTCTCATCAGCGGGCCGGGTGCGTTCGATATACAGGACTCAAGCCGACGCATCAGCGCGATTGGCCAGGTGATGCGCTCAAGCTTGCAGAGCCTGGAGGAGCATGTGCGGATAGGTGATGGTGAGAGGCTGCGGGAGCGTTACCTGGATCTTGGAATCTTCCCAGCGTCCACACCTATCCCGGTGGATGTGCTTGCGGTGTGGTGGGGGCATGAACACGGCTGGACGCCACGCGCCGTGAGCCAGTTCTCCAGGGTCCTGACCGACCGCTCCTTGGTGGACTCTTACCAGGCGGACCGCAAGGTGCTCATTCTCCACGACGTGTTCAGAGCATGCCTGCGCGGTGCTCTTGGGGAGCTGTGGCCGGACCGTCACAGGTCACTGATTTTAGCTTTCGCGGCCTTGCTGGACGACGACTGGACACAGCTGCCTGCGCGATACGAGTACATGTGGAGGAATCTGCCGTATCACATGGCGCAGGCGGAGATGGGCGATAAGTTGGCGCGACTGCTGTCCGATCCGCATTACGTGATCGGCAAGGTCGCGTTGCTGGGATACCAGTCGCTGGCAGTGGACCAAGCAGCGTTGCTGTCTCTGGAGAGTTTCCCGGCCGTCGGCGATGAGCTGTACCACCAGTTCCAGGCCGCGAAGGCGCTCACCGGAAGCGGCCACCTCCTCCACGGACTGGAGGTGCGAAGCGACGTCGCAGCAACCCTTTTGGCACGTCTGGTCTATCTCGGGGTAGATGGTCTAGCGGTCGATGAGCTGCGATCGATGGTTCGGGTTGTGCCATGCGGCTTTGATCCGCAGTGGGTCCGTACGCCAGCGGCCGTCGCCGAAGGGTCGGAGCCGCCTGGACATGTGGGGGCGGTTACCGATGTTTCCTGCGGCCAGGCGGTATTGGCCTCATGCGGAGAGGACGGCACCGTCAGGACGTGGGACATCCAAAGTCGTCGGCTATCCCAGGTCTTCTACGGGCACACCGGCTGGGTGTTCGCGGTGGAGCTGTCCCCGGACGAGGAGTTGATTGCCTCAGCTGGGGAGGACGCGGTCATTCGGCTGCGGCAGCGCGCCTCGGGACAACTGATCGGGATTCTCGATGGTCATACCCGGCGGATCCGGAGCCTCGTGTTTGACTCGGCGGGGCGACGCCTGATCTCCGGCGGCGAGGACGGCAGGGTGTGCGTGTGGGACGTCAGTCAACTGCGACTGTTGTTGACCCTGAAGACCCCGGGAACGCCGGTGTGGTCGGTGGCCGTTAGCCCGGATGACCAAATGGTGGCGATTGGGGGCGAGGACGAGTTCGTGCGCCTTTATGACCTGGAAAGCGGGGCGCTGCTCGATGAGAAAGCGGCGCACCGTGACTGGGTACGCTCGGTGTCGTTTGCCCGGGAGGCGCACAACCCGATCCTGGTCTCGGGGTCAGGCGACTGTACGGTTTGCGTGTGGAGCGCGGGTGGCGGACGGCTGGCCCCACTGCGGACCATCGAGACCGGCAGGTCACGACCACGCAGTGTCCGGTTGCTAGCCAGCTCACGTGTGCTGGCCGCCGATGAGGACGCCGTCATCCACCTGTGGAATCAGGTCGGTCCGGTGTCAAGTCAGGCGATGCCCGCCACCGTCGACTGGATACGCGCCATCGAGGTGTCGAAGGACGGCGCGTCTGTGCTGGCGGGCTGCGAGGACGGTGGCGTGCGGCTGTGGTCCCACCTCGACGGTCAGCTCGCCGACATCGGAAGGGGAGCTAACGCCGTGTGGTCTGCTGCATTCAGTGATCGCGGCCAGCTGGCCCTGGCTGGCTGCGGGGATGGCAGCCTGGAGGTCCGCGAGACTGCCTCTGGCGACCTGCTCGGGACGTTGTCAGCTGGGCAGGGGCGGGTCTGGTCGCTGGCCTCGGCGGAGGACACGGTAGCTGCGGCCTGCGGAGACGGGGCCGTGCGCGTGTGGGATGTGGCTCAGGGCGCGCAGACGACCACCATCACACCGCCCGAAACCCGCACCTGGTCGGTCGCCCTGGACCCGGCTGGCCGCCATCTCGCAGCGAGTATGATGCGAGGTATCCTCCGCGTGTGGGACCTGTCATCTGGACAGCCCGTGCTGGAGGAACTCCATGCGCACGCTGGGCGTATCCGATCGATGGCATTCTCGCCGTCCGGCGAATCGCTGGTCACCGGATCCGGGGACGGCCTCGTCCGAGTGTGGGATGTCGCCAGCGGCCACGTCCGAGAGGAGTTCGCCAACCCTGGCGGATGGGTCCGCGCGGTAGCTGTGGATCGTGCGATCATTGCGGTGGGGTCTGGCGGCGGGTGTATCCACGTCTGGGACCGCCACGAGGGCAGGGTCATCGCGCAACTCGCCGGACACAGCGGTCGGGTGCTCATGCTCGCCTTCGGCGGTGAGACGGGTGAGCTCGTGTCGGCCGCGGCCGACGGGACCGTGAGGGTCTGGTCCCTTCGGGACGGTTGCCAGCTGTCGGAGATCCGCTGCGATTCGTCGCTGTTGTGCGCGGCTTTTGACCCATATCGGCGTGTGGTGCTCGCCAGCGGTGCGCTGGAAATGTTCGCCATCCGCATCGGATCAATCGAAGCGTCGCGCTAGGGGGCTCCGCATGGATTCTCTGCCACCGGCCCTCACCCTCGAAGGCGACGACTCCTTCGCATGGCATGTGTTCCACCAGCGACACCCCGAGCTCATCCGCCGCCTGAACGCCGCCCACCCCTATGGGCCTGAGCAGCGTGAGGCACTCAGCGCGCTGGCGGAGGAGTCCCGCCACGGTGTCATCGCCGGCCTTCCTGACGATGCCCCGGATCGCGCGCTGTGGCGGGACTGGGAGCTGGGCAACGTCGGCACATCCTGGGCGAAAGCCCCTTTCCTTTGGGCGGAGAGTTATTTTTACCGGCGTCTCCTGGAGGTCATCGGCTACTTCGCTCCAGGAGCCTGGAACGGGGTTGACCCGTTCGCGCCGTTCAAGGCCGCCGAACTCCGTGACCCCGAGCTGGACGCCGACTTCGCCTGGCTCAACGACATGCCGCCATCGGCTAACCCGCAGGCATCGTTTGACGCTGTGCTGACCGCGTCGCTGTACGGCAACCGCGCCGATCTCGGCTTCCGACTCATGGCGGCCGGGACTGGCCCTATGCACGAGCAGCTCGTCGCCGACGACAGTCTCCAGCTGTGGCAGTTCCTTACCGTTCGCGCCCCCATCCGGGTGACCTTTGTGCTGGACAACGCGGGCCCAGAGCTGCTGTCCGACCTCATCTTCGCCGACCATCTGCTCGTGGCTGGCCTGGCCAGCGAGGTAGTTCTGCACACCAAACCCTTCCCGTACTACGTGTCCGATGCCACCACCACTGACGTCGGCGACTGCCTGCGGCGCCTTGCGGAGATGCCCGGCGAACCTGGGGCCGCGGGTCGCCGCGTCCATCAGGAAGCGGCTGACGGACGCGTGCGCATCCGCACCTACCCCTTCTACTGCGCTCCCTTGTCCTTCCACCACATGCCCGAGAGCCTCGCCGACGATCTCGGGGCTGGGCTGACCATCTTCAAGGGAGACCTCAACTACCGGCGCCTCGTCGGAGACTGCGCTTGGGACCCGACGAGTCCGTTTCACGCCGCTGTCTCCTACTTGCCTGGGCCCGCAGTCGCTCTGCGCACCCTCAAATCCGAGGTGGTCGTCGGACTTAGCCCAGCCCGGGTCCGCAAGCTCGACGACTTCGACGCCAGTTGGCGCGTGAACGGGACCCAGGCACTGGTGCAAGCCGTGCTGGACCTCAAGGGGCGGTGGGACGGGCATGAGAGATATGCGTCGTGAGTACATGCGGGCCATGCGGGGGTTATGGGGTGGCGCACACTGGATCACCTGGCAGCCCAACATCCGCCTCCGACTCGGCGACATAGGTGCGGTCAGTCGGGGTGAACTCATCTTGATCGACAACCTCGCCTCGCGCGACATCCCATTTTCGGCGGTGGCAGAAGAGGTTCGTGATGAGCTGGTCTACGACAGTAACGGCAAGGCGGCGGTGTCCATCAAGCTGTCCGGACAGGCCGACGTCGCTTTCGGCGCCCTCGCGCCCGCCGACGCTGGGGCCAAGGTGTCGTTCGGCAAGGAGGCGACCGTCTTCGTTGCGCTCGCGGGCCTTCGCCAAACGCGCATCGACAGCATCCCCGACCTCTCCGTCAAGATCATCGAAGAGTATTGGAAGGGTTGGTGGCAACCGGAATATGTGGTAATCACCCATCTCGTCGAGGCGCAGGCTGGAACGATCCTCCTTGCGGCAGAGCAAGATTCCTCCGTCGAGCTGCGGGCTCGCGCTGACATAGGGGAGAGCCGGTTGCACGCCGTTCAGCTCGCCACGTCCGTACAGATCGCCCACTCGAAGGGGCTGGGCTACCAGCTTGTCTGCCAGGACGCGCTGACCCCGTTCTCCCGGGCCTTCGCGCTGAAGAAGTCATTCTGGAAAGAGCTTCACACACACTACCGCCGTCAGACACTGGAGTCAGCTACCAGGCCGCCTGTCGAACTGCTTCAGCGCGCGGCCTCTGAACCTGGCGTGTTAGCCGAGGAAATCCCCCAGCCCGACAGCTTCTTTGAGGACCGGCCATGAACACCACGGTTGTCTTGACGGGCGCTATGCGCGAGCGGTTGAGCGACATCCTGCGGACCGCGTTTACACCCCAGCGCCTGGCCGAATTTCTGGAATTCCGGCTCGACAAAAGGCTTGAGGACATTGCGATGGGGCATGACTACCGGGAGATCATGTTTAGGGTTGTGCGGGAATCTCAGCGTGAGGGCTGGACCGTGCCGCTGGTCATCGCGGCGCGGGAGATGCTCCCGGGCGATGAAGCCCTGTTCAGCATTGCCCAGGAGCTTGGGTTGGCCGCAGCCACCCCACCCCGGCCAGAACTTGAGCGGATGCTGGCCGCCGAGGAGCGGTTTGTTGACGTTAGCACGTTCCTCGATCGTCTTGCCGCTGCGGAAACCGCGGTCTGCAGGATTGAGGTCGGTCATGATGGCGAGATTGGCCTCGGCACGGGCTTCCGCGTCGCCCCCGGCCTCGTGCTGACCGCACGTCACATTCTGGAGCCGGTCATCCACGGGTTTGTCCGCCCGCAGGACACATTGATGCGCTTCGGGTACCGGCGCGCTTCCACTGGGAATGTGGTTCACTGCGGAACTGCTTTCTCCCTGGCTGAGGATTGGCTGGCTGACAGCTTCGAGGATGGGTCCGCAGACCTGGACTACGCGCTGGCACGGCTTGCAGACACGCCGATCGAGGCGACCAAGCCACTCCCGCTGCAGGGTGAATCCGGCGAATCGTGCATCGGCATCCCCCAGCATTCCCGCACTCCTCGCGAGGACCGTATGATCTGCATCCTGCAGCATCCCGCAGGCGATCCTCTCAAGCTTGCCTTTGGCCGGACAGCTGGCATTACCGACGGTGCTACCAGGATCCTGCACACCGTCAACACACTACCCGGATCTTCCGGATCGCCCTGTTTCGACTCATCCCTGAACTTGATCGGACTCCACCACTCTGGGCAGGCTGACAGCGCCGGCTGCAATGCCGCGATCTCCATGGCAGCCATCGCTGAACGACTGGTTGAGCGCGGCGTCGACAAGTGCCTCAGCTTCTGATCCACCAATGCTCGCAATGCCGTAAGGGCGGCCTGCAACATATAGCAGTGGAGGAGATGCGCTGGTTCGAATCACCCTTCGCTCTCCAGCCTCCGTTCAATAACAACGAAAAATCACGAACTCGCCCATGATGCGCTCATCGGCCCCTGGCGGCGTTTGCACCGAGCCACTGAGGGCGAACTCGCCTGGAACAGCGGGGCTCGCGCTCACCGCGCGCAGGTGTTCGCGTGCGGACCAAGGAGTTGCGCGCTGCGGTCGCTCACATACCCCGGTCACTGACCGACTCCGAGTGGCAACGCTACGGCGGACGCCCCTCCGAGCTGTGACCTTCCGGGCTGCGCAGCGTCGCGCAAAATGTCATCGACGTCGCCGGGCAGGTGGTGGCCGTGCAGGTCGATGGCCCGGGTGGGACGCCGCGCGTGCGCCCAGCTCGTTAGCTGTTCTGGCGAACCCCGCAGCTCCCGACACGCCGCAGCCCGTCCGCGCGCGGATACCTGGCCTACAGCTCGATGAGGGTCAGGCGTGGATCCACCGCGGTGACGTCGTCCGGGTCGGTGGTGAGTACCACGTGCCCTCGCTCCGCAGCGCACAACGCCACGGAGACGTCGACCACGTCCTGGTGACCGCTGCGCGCAACGAGTGCCCCTACCGCCCGCGCGGTGGGATCGTCGAGCACCACCACCTGGACGTCCGGATCGGCCAGCAGCCGCGCGATCCTGGCTTGCCGTGGTCCGCCGCGCCACGCCTGTGCGACGACCCCGGTCGGCACGGCGAGGTCGATTCCCTCCGCAACGGCGCGCCGCAGCAGGCTGCGGACCCGCTCGTCACCTTTCTCCAGCCCGATGAGCGCCCCGGTGTCCAGCGTCAGGCCGCCAAGCGGCGTGGTCATGGAATGAGGCCCGTACGCCGCAGTTCCCGATCCGCCCAGGTGCGGGCTGCGTCGCTGGTCTCGCCGAGTTCGCGATCCAGCTCCGCCAGCAAGTCGGCCAGCGAGTTCTCCCGCTCGGCACGGGCCAGGGCGTCCGCCACGTACGCAGACACGCTGGGGGCGCGACCGGTGGCCACCGCGCGCCGGGCCGCTGCCACCTGCTCCTCGGGGAGCGATACCGCGATCTTCATACCCATAGCATACCTGCCGCCATACTCTCGACATACCGAGCGATGCCCGGCCCGCGTGATCCGCGAGCTCGATATGGAGCAACGGGCTGTCGACGTGATCATCTGCTTGCCGACTCACGTGACCCGTCGAGCGATGTGGGTGAGCATGTGATCGGCAGGTTCGACAGGATGGCGCCGAGATCACTGAATATCGGGGCTAGTCCGTGCCACCGCGACGGCGTCGATCTCGATCAGCCAGGCGGGCTGCGCCAGCCCGGCTACTCGCAGCAGCGTGTCGGCGGGATACGGCTCGGTGAAGTACTCCCCGCGCAGCTTGATAATGACGTCGAGGTAACTCATGTCGGTGACCATGATGGTCACCTTGACCACGTCGGCGAGGCTGGCGCCGGCCTGCTCCAGGACGGTTGCGAGGTTCCTGAACGCTTGCCGGGCCTGGGTCTCGAAATCGTCTCCGACGGTTCGGCCACTTTCGTCGATCCCGGCCTGGCCGGAGACGAAGATCAGTTCCCCGGCCCTGATGGCGAGGGAAATGCGGTAGGGCTCGTACCAGTCGGGATCATGGGTGATGCGTTGCTTGATAACCATGCTCCAAGTCTCTGTAGTACCTACAGTGGCCGCAAGTACGGTCTTTTCTGTGACGTAGTATCGATGCGTATACTGGAGGGACCCAGTGCAGCCAAGAGTCGACCAGTTGACGCCGAGCGCGCCATGACCGCGTCGTGATGAACCCGTACCATGACCGCTAGGTTCAGCGACGCTGGGAGGTGGGCGATGGACTGTGACATCGATCTGATTGCCGACCTGAACGCGCAGGACGGCCGGGGAGTCGGTTATGCGGGCGCGAACAGCCGGAGCAGTGCGGCCTGGCCTGGGGACACGGACAGCGCCGGGTTGTGTGGGCGTGGGTAGATCTCGGCGGCGTCCCACTGAGCGATGCGAACGCTCTACGCCACACCGATCTTGACGCCTCGCTGTCGCTGCTCGTCCAGCAACCGCTTCGCGTCGAACAGGTAGACTGCCGCGATGCACCACGGGCGGAGACCTCCGCGCGACGACAGCGCTGCCGAACTCGGGCCAGCGAGGACGAGGTAGTAGTCAAGAATTGGGGCGACGTCGACGACGGCGAAGCCGCGGTGGGCGCAGGGACGGATGTTCGAGCTCTCTCGGCCGGCCGCGGGAGGCCGAAAGCTCATTACCGGGACGCGCTGACCGCATCGACCACTCGTTTCCGCGCGAGCGGGTCCTCATCCTTACCCGGCTCGCGCAAGCGCGAAGCCGCCCAACCCTACGCCACCACGGCCCAGGTCAAGGACTTCGATGCCAGGTACGGCAACCCACTTCGCGCTAACTCTGTCTGACCGTGCCCAGGTGGTGGCTGGTCGGCCGCCGGGTGAGCTTCGGCGGCCGACCAGCGAGACCGCCGCATCGCCGGACGCACATGTCGGTGGGGGAGGGCCACACGCATGTCCGCCCCGATCGGCGGTCGCTGGGAACCGGCCGGTAGCCGGGTTGCCGGGGAACACCGGCGACCGGCCGGGGATTCAGAAGTAGTCGATGTCCACCACCGGATACGGCACTATCCCCTGCAGGTCGCACAACTGCTCGTACTGGGCCCGCCCGCTCGCGGTGACCACGACCCGGGCGCATCGCGCACGACGTCGCGTCGGGTTCACCGAGGGACACATGCCCCACCTCGATCAGCGCCGCTAGACCGTCGGCGAGGAACGGCAACACCGTGCGCTCATTCTCCACGTACCGATTCCTGCTCGGTCCCTTCATGCTTTGTTTCGGTGGTTTCGCCACCACGACGGCTGGCTCCGCTCCGACGCGCACGGCGCGTCCGCTGACATCGCGACGGACTCCGGCGGCAGGATGGAGCCGGCGCTCGTCGCGGGTCAGAGGGACCGCCGCGCCGCGTCGCCTCCTGCGTGGCCGACGGTCGTTGTACGCACGCCACATGGTGACCAGCGCGACGGCGCCGAGGACGACCCCATATCCGGCAACCAGAGCGAGTGAACGATCACTCGTACGCTTCGTGGCATCGTTGGTTGAATGGTTACGAGCCTGCAGGTCGACGTGCTCTGCATCGACGAACTCGGCTACATGGAACTCCACCGCCGCGGCGCCGAACTGCTGTTCGACCCACGGCGCTGCGCCGCGATCGTCGACCGCCGCACCTTCGGCGGCAACATCATCGAGACCGGCACCGACTCCTACCGCCTCGCGCTGACAGGGCGCGACAAGATAAGGCATGACCAGCTCGCACCTTACGGGCGCGATCCGACTGCCCGACG
The DNA here is from genome assembly GCA_050699435.1 of Pseudonocardiaceae bacterium. Lineage (GTDB taxonomy): Bacteria > Actinomycetota > Actinomycetes > Mycobacteriales > Pseudonocardiaceae. Next base: position 25,301 of record JBOHGM010000020.1, read on the forward strand.
GGTCCTGGGTCCGCGGTCGCGGCCTGCGGCATCCTCCACCAGCAGGCGCCTCCCCCGGCCACGGCCTCTATTTGGGCACCCGGCGACTGCGCCGCCGCCACGAACACGAGCTGTCCTGGCCCCACCACTGGATCGACTGGCCCGACTTCCTCCTGCCCCGCGACCGCGACCACGCCATCCACCACATCCGCGCACTGCACGACCACGCACGCGCCGACCACCAGGTCGAAGTCGCCTGCAGCGGAGGCATCGGCCGCACCGGCACCGTCATCGCCTGCCTCGCCGTCCTGGCCGGGCTGCCCCCAACAGAGGCGATCACCTGGACGCGAGCGAACTACCACCACCGGGCAGTCGAAACACCGTGGCAACGCGCGTGGGTTACACGCTTCCCCACCCGCTGACACCCACCCGCTGACACCCACCCGGTGACCGGTAACCAGCCGGTCCAGAGCTTCGACCATGGTGGTGCAGAATCGCGGGGTGTTCAGAACGGGAGTCTCAGAAGGCTGCGAGGGGGTTGGACCGGGATGTGGTGGGGACATATACGAGCCAGGCGGGGACACCCTGTCCCGGCTGCGGAGGGACCGGCAGAGCATGAGTCGTACGGAGTGGTACAGCACCACAGACAGGTGTGTTCCCTGCGGTCAGCGCGCACTGTTGAGCCGACGAGCCGCTGACCGGCTTGCGAATGCCTCGGAGGACCGTCTCATCGTCTTCGAGTGCGCCAGTTATCCTGATCAATGGCATGTCGTTGCGCCGCACATCGAATTGAGGCCGCGACCTCGGCCCGAGACATAAGCCATAGCTACACTTGCTTAGTTCGTACCGTATACGCGAGTCGCCAGCGGCGATCGTCGGCACCAGCGCCGGTCACGGCAGGTGAGCAAGGGCTAGCCTCGTTCCGTGCCCACGCCGACTAGGGTCTACGCCGCCCGGGTGGCTGGCCTGCCGGTGTTGGGGCCGGACGGCGAGCAGGTCGGCAGAGTCCGCGACCTGGTCACCGCGCTGCGCTCCGGGCCCCGGCCACCGCGAGTGCTGGGGCTGGTGGTCGAGCTGATGGCCCGGCAGCGGATCTTCGTGCCGATCCTGCGGGTCACGTCGATCGAGCCGGGCGCAGTGCTGCTGGCCACCGGAACGGTGAGCCTGCGCAGGTTCTCGCGGCGCTCCAACGAGACGCTGGTGATCGGCGAGATCCTGGACACCCGGGTGCACGTGGCCGCTACCGGGGCGGTCGCAGTGGTTGTCGACGCCGGGATGGAGCGGAGCCGCAGCCGGGATTGGGTGATCACGAAGCTCGCGGTGCGGGAGCGCACCGGCCGGCTCGGCAGGCGCGGTCCGGTCCAGGTCCTGCCCTGGGACGAGGTGGTCGGGCTGACGCTGGCCGAAGTCTCCTCCCGGGGACAGGGTGCCGAGGAGCTACTCGCCCTCTACGAGGGGATGCGCGCGGTGGAGGTCGCGGGCGCGCTGCGCGAGTTGCCCACTAAGCGCCGCTACGAGGTGGTCGACGCGCTGGACAACGAGCGGCTGGCCGACGTGTTCCAGGAGTTGCCCGAGCAGGAGCAGGCCGAGCTGCTCGCCCGGCTGGACGATGAGCGAGCCGCCAGCGTGCTCGAGGCGATGAACCCCGACGATGCAGCCGACCTGCTCGGGGAGCTCACCCAGCCGGAGCGGGAGCGGCTGCTGCGGCTGATGGCGCCGGAGGAGTCCGCACCGGTGCGCAGGTTGCTGGCCTACTCCTCGGACACCGCGGGCGGCCTGATGACCCCGGAGCCGGTGGTGCTCACGCCGGACGCCACCGTCGCCGAGGCCCTCGCCCGAGCGCGCAACCCCGAGCTGACCCCGGCGCTGGCCACCATGGTCTTCGTCTCTCGTCCCCCTTCGGCCACCCCGACCGGTCGTTACCTGGGTTGCGCGCACCTGCAGCGCCTGCTGCGGGAGCCTCCGTCGAATCTGGTGGCCGGTGTGCTGGACGTCGAGCTCGGCCGGCTCGGCCCGGAAGCGTCGCTCGCCGAGGTCACCCGCTTCCTCGCGGCATACGACCTGGTCTGTGCCCCGGTGGTGGACACAGAGGACCACCTGCTCGGCGCGGTGAGCGTGGATGATCTGCTGGATGCCGCGCTGCCCGACGACTGGCGCCAGCGGGAGGCATGGGATACCACTGACTGGCCCAGTGAGGTGACTCGTGGCTGAGTTACGTCCGCACTACCGAGGCACCCGGCTCGACCTGCCGCGTGGGCCGCGGCGACTGGCGCCCCGGGTCGACCCGGACGCCTTCGCCCGGTTCTCCGAGCGGATCGCCCGCTTCCTGGGCACCGGCCGGTTCCTCGCAGCGCAGACCGTCTTGGTGATCGTCTGGATCACGCTCAACCTGGTGGCGATGTCGCTGCGCTGGGACCCCTATCCGTTCATCCTGCTCAATCTGGCGTTCTCCACCCAGGCGGCCTATGCGGCGCCGCTGATCCTGCTGGCGCAGAACCGGCAGGACGACCGGGACCGGATCGCGCTCGAGGAGGACCGGGCCCGCGCCGAGCGCACCAAGGCCGATACCGAGTACCTGGCCAGGGAGCTCGCCTCGTTGCGGCTTGCCGTCGGCGAGGTCGTCACCCGGGACTTCCTGCGCTCCGAGCTAGCCCGGCTCGCCGAACTCAGGGAATCGGCACCGGCTGAATCGGCTGGGCCGGATCGTTATGGTCCGGATCGATACCGGTCACCGGAGGATCGGTCTGGTGCGGAACGACCCTGTGGGTCTCGGTGGGGCGGGAGGGGTTGACCGAGGGACCTGCGAGCGTCCCGCAGATCTCCCGCAGCAGCGTGAGCTGGGCCGAGTTCAGCCGCCCGGCGAAGTGCCTGCTGATCCCGGCCAGATGGGTGGCACTCGCGGTACGCAGCCGGTCCAGCCCGCGGTCGGTGAGCTCGGCCACCACCCCCCGGCCGTCGTCCGCGGCGCGGGACCGGACCACCAGGCCGATTCGCTCCAGCCTCCCGACCAGCCGGGTCACCCCGGATCGCGACAGCAGCAGGGCGTCGGCCAGATCGGTCATCCGAAGTCGGCGCCCCGGTGTCTCGGCCAACTGGACCAGCACGTCATAGGAGGCAAGCGAGAGCCGCTGCTCGCGGATCAGGTCAGTTTCCATCTGGCGAGTCAGCCGGGCATGGGCTCGCAGGAACTCGCGCCATGAGTCGAGCTCCTCGGCGCGCGGGTAGCGATCGGCCATCGAGCCCATGCTACGGACGGCCATCGCCCTTGTGCTACGCACGAAGACCAACCAGGCGGCGCCTAGCATGGAGGAGACCACACCTCAACCAAAGGATCGGTGCCACCCGTGACCTCCACTGAGACCGCCCCGTCGGTCGACGCGGTCCGAGCCGCGCTGGACGGGGTGCACGACCCCGAGATCCACCGCCCGATCACCGAACTCGGCATGGTCAAGGACATTGCCGTTGCCGAGGATGGGACGGTCGGGGTAGCGGTATGGCTCACCGTCGCGGGCTGCCCGATGCGCGACACCATCACTTCCCGGGTCAGCACCGCGGTATCCGCGGTGCCGGGTGTGCGCGATGTGCGAGTGGAGCTCGACGTGATGAGCGACGAGCAGCGCACCGCGTTGCGCCGCCAACTGCGTGGCAATGCCGAAGAGCCGCGTATCCCGTTTGCCGAGCCGGGGTCGCTGACCCGGGTGTACTGCGTCGCCTCCGGTAAGGGCGGGGTCGGCAAGTCCTCGGTGACGGTGAACCTGGCGGTCGCGATGGCCGACCGGGGCCTGTCGGTCGGAGTGGTCGACGCCGACATCTACGGGCACTCGGTGCCCGGCATGCTCGGCACCACGGCCCGCCCCACCCAGGTCGAGAAAATGATCATGCCGCCACAGGCGCACGGCGTGAAGGTCATCTCGATCGGCATGTTCGTCAAGGACAACACGCCCGTGGTGTGGCGGGGCCCGATGCTGCACCGCGCACTGCAGCAGTTCCTCGCCGACGTGTTCTGGGGCGATCTGGACGTGCTGCTGCTCGACCTGCCGCCGGGCACCGGCGATATCGCCATCTCGGTGGCGCAGCTGATACCGGGTGCCGAGATCCTCGTCGTCACCACCCCGCAGCAGGCCGCCGCTGCGGTCGCGGAGCGGGCCGGGGCGATCGCGCTGCAGACCCGCCAGCGGCTGGTCGGCGTGGTGGAGAACATGTCCTGGCTGCAGATGCCGGACGGTTCGCGCAACCACCTCTTCGGTTCCGGAGGTGGCCAGGTGGTCGCCGACTCGCTCACCCGCGTGGTGGGCAGCGAGGTGCCGCTGCTCGGACAGATACCGCTGGATCCCCGGCTGCGAGAGACCGCTGACGCCGGAACGCCGCTGGTGCTGGCCGACCCGGCCGCGCCCGCCGCGGTGGTCCTGCGGGAGGTGGCGCAGCGGCTCGCCACCCGCTCGCGTGGCCTAGCCGGGCGGCTGCTCTCAGTGAGCCCTGCTGGTCGCTGACTGCCGCTGACTGCGCAGGCGTCAGGTCGCGTCGGGATCGAACGGTGCACGCTCGCCGGGTTGCAGCGGCCGGACGAGGGGGGTGCTCAGCCCGATGGGTGGGGCGAAGCCGTTGGGCTTGATCCAGCGGTCGAACGGATCGTCGTCCAGATCATCGAACAGGTGGCGGCTGATCGCGCTGCGCGGAGTGAGCCCGCGGATACCCCGCAGCTCCTGCAGGGGCTTGCGAAGCTCGTCGAACTCCGGACCGAGCTCGGAGCGCAGCTGCTCACGGGCCCCCGTGGCGTACTCGCGGACCTGGCGTATGGTGCGGCCCAGCCAGGCTGCCGCTCCAGGCAGCCGGTCCGGCCCGAGGATGAACAGTCCAGCAATGGTCAGCACCACGAACTCTGCCCAGCCGATGTTGAACATCCTCGTGCACCCTCCGTTGCCTGCCCTGCCGCAACCCATCGTACGGTGCGGGTGCCCGGCTGCTCACCCCTTGCACCCTGGGCCCGCTCGCCTCAGTCCGACTTCAGCGTGACGTTCACCACCAGTGGCCGGCCGTCCCGGATCAGTGAGATCGCCACCTGTTCACCGATCGTGCGTTCGCGCACCGCAACAACCAGCTCGTCGGCGCCGCCGACGGTCCGGTCTCCGACTTTGGTGATCACGTCGTTCTCCAGTATGCCGGCGTCGGCGGCGGCACCGCCCTGCCGCACGTTCTGCACCCGGGCTCCGTCGGAGGCGCCGTCGGTCACCGAAGCGACGTTGACGCCTAGCTCCGGGTGCTGGTAGCGCCCGGTGCGGATGAGTTCCTGCGCGATCGTGCTGGCCTCGTCGATGGGGATGGCGAAGCCCAGCCCGATCGAACCCCCGCTCTCGCTGGCGCCCAGCGTGCGGATCGCGGTGTTGATGCCGACGACCGCGCCTGACGTATCGACCAGCGCTCCGCCGGAGTTCCCGGGGTTGATCGCGGCGTCGGTCTGGATCGCGTCGATCACCGCGGCACTGTCGCCTGCGTCCGCCGCCAGCCGCACCGGGCGATCGACCGCGCTGATGATGCCGGTGGTCACCGTGCCTGCGAGGCCGAGTGGCGAGCCGATGGCGATGACCGTGTCCCCCGGCTGCAGGGTGGACGACCGGCCAAGCTGTGCCACCGTCGGGTTGGCGACATCCACCTTGAGCACGGCAAGGTCAGTCTTCGGATCCCGCCCCACGATCCGGGCAGGGACCCGGGTGCCGTCGCTGAACACCGCGTCGAGCGTGGCGTTCGGGATGGAGGCGGCCGGTGCCACCACGTGATTGTTGGTCAGCACGTAGCCGCGGTCATCGATCACCACCCCGGAGCCGAAACCACCGTCGTCGCCGACCCGGAACTCCAGGGACACCACCGCGGGCAGCACCCGGTCGGCCACCGCTGCCACCGAGCCCGCCGGCCGGTCGATAGCCGGTTCGACCTGCGCCAGCGTGGCGTCCGGGTCGGTCAGCGGACTGCCGACCTCGGCGGTGAGCCGGCCGATGAATCCGCCCATACCCCCGATCAGCAACACCACGGCACCGAGTACGGCGAGCGCGCGCGGGCTCAGCCGACGGCCGAACAGCACTTCCCGCAGGCTCAGCCGGGCTCCCGCCCGTGCCGGAGGGTTATCGCCAGGCCGGTCGTGCTCAGCCACGGCGGGGGCCCCCAGCATTGCCGTCGAGCCCGGGTCGCGCCACGGGTCAGCATCAGCATCCGGCGGCCAGAAGGCGCTGTCCCCCGCCCCGCGGCGCGACCCGGGACCGGCGGGCGGGCGCTGCAGCCGCTCGGCTGATCCCGGCGGTCTGCTGAACGCTGCCGTCAGCGCTTCCGGAGACGGCGGCGCGACCGTCAGCTCGCCCGGGGAGGTACCGCTCGGGGCGTCGCTGCCGGGCTCGCTCCGGGTGGCACCCACCGGACTGGCGAACGGTCCGGTGACCCCGGCGGGTCGGCTGAAGGCCTGCTCAGCGGCGGGGTCGATGGCGGGCCGCTGCAGGGGCCTGGGGGCGAGTCGGGGCGGCCGCGGCCTTTCCTCCTGCTCGAAGGGCCGATCGGGGTCGTCGTCCTGCGGCGGGGCCATGGTCTCCCGGGAATCGCCGGTTCGTTCTCGACCTGCAAGCCTGCCCGTATCCCGGTGAAGTGCGCGTAGCGCGACGATCACCTGGGCACGTACACGTCGTGCCAGCCGGGCTGCGACCTCGCCGCATTGGCGACCGGATCTTCGAGAACGGTCATGATCAGCGCACCGAGCATCAGCCCGGATACCACCGCACCAGCCCCCGTCCGACCGATCCGACGCCCGAGCACCGAGGACCCGGTACCCCACCGCGGGCCTGCACCGAGCGGGGCACTGCTACCCAACGGCGCGATCGGGGACCGGCCCGGGTCGGCGACGGTGACGATGGTGCCATCGTCGGTCACCGCCAGCCCGTCCGGGGTGGTAGGCAACTCCGCCGTCTGGGGGATCTCTCGCAGCGCGGCGAGCAGGCCAGCAGGGACCCGCGGATATCCGGCCGCTCGGATCACACTGCGGGCTTGCTGCTGCCCGGATACCTCCGCAGCGCAGGTCGTGCAGGCGGTGAGGTGCTGGGCGGCACGGTCGTGAGCGCCGGAGCCGAGCTCACCGTCGACGAAGGCCACCACGGCCTCCACGGCAAGGTGCTGTCCTGCGTTGAGGCCGGCGACCAGATCGGAGAGGGTGCGGCCGCGCAGGTCGCTCATCCAGCCTCCTTCTCCTCCTCGGCGAGGGCCCGACGGCGTTCCAACGCCGCCTTGAGTGCCTGCCTGCCGCGGTGGATCCGGCTGCGCACCGTCCCGAGCTTCACCCCGAGCGTGGCGCCGATCTCCTCGTAAGACAGACCCTCTACATCACACAATACGACGGCTGCCCGGAATTCTGGCGCCAGGTCGTCCAACGCCTCTTGAAGGTCGGGATCGAGGTGGGTCTCGGCGTAGACCTGCTCCGGGCTGGGCCCGCCGCCGGCCAGCCGGTCGGTGTCCTCGGGAAGGCCCTCCATCCGGAGCCGGGAACGCCGCCGGACCATGTCCAGGAACAGGTTGGTGGTAATTCGGTGCAGCCAGCCCTCGAACGTGCCTGGCTTGTAGGAGGCGAGACTGCGGAACACCCGGATGAACGTCTCCTGAGTAAGGTCCTCAGCGTCGTGCGGGTTACCGGACAGGCGGTAGGCCAGCCGGTAGACCCGGTCGGCGTGCTCCTTCACCACCTGCTCCCAGGACGGTGGTGTCCAGCCCTCGGCTCCCCGGTTGCCGTCGTCGCCAGTGGGAACGACGAAGGAGGCCGCGTGCCCGGAAGCAGCGGGATCGCGAAAGCGGGTTGTGGGAGCCATCGGGTGTGTCTCGTACCTCCGGTCGCTGACGTGGGATGGCGCTGGGGGCGGATATGCCTCCCCCACTGTCATCTGCCTACAGTGATCTGCCGCCCATCGCAAAGGGGGAGAACGCCGGTACTGCGGTGGATGTTCCACCCGAGCGAACCACCGGGGAGATGATGACCCCTCAGCGTGTGCTGCGCATGTGGAGAGGCTGAGAGGATCCTGTGACGTGCATCCCGAGCCCTGGGTGGCACGGACGGATGAACCGGCGACACCGTCCGGCGCGGCTTCCCCCGGATACGCCTCGCAACGGCGCTACGCTGCGCAGCGTGACATCCACCGGCGCTGAGGGTCGGCCCCCTGCCCCAGCCGACAGCGCCGTGCTCCGGTACGTGGAGAGCTTCCTCACCGAGGACGAGGTGCTCGCCACGGCGCGCGAGCGCGGGCACCAACTGGGCTGCATACCGATCGGGGCCGGGGGCGGCGCCGCGCTGCGGTTCCTGGCCAGCGCGCTCGCCGCCCGTGCCGTGGTCGAGGTCGGTACCGGCGCAGGCACCAGCGGACTGTGGCTGCTGCGCGGGATGGCTCCCGACGGGGTGCTCACCTCCATCGACGTCGAACCTGAGCACCAGCGCGCCGCCCGGCAGGCCTTCACGGAGGCCGGGTTCCTGGCTGCGCGCTACCGGCTGATCATGGGGCAGGCGCTGGAGGTGCTGCCCCGGCTCACCGACAGCGTCTACGACCTGGTGTTCGTCGACGCCGCCAAACCCGAGTACCCGGGCTACCTGGAGGCCGGGGTGCGGCTGCTGCGGCCTGGCGGGGTGATCGCCTTCGACAATGCCCTGTGGGGTGGCCGGGTCGCGGACCCGGCATGCCGGGATCCGTCCGCTGTGGCGCTGCGCGAGGTGGCCACGAGGGTGCACGACGACGATTCGCTGGTGCCGCTGCTGCTGCCGGTCGGCGACGGCCTGCTGCTCGCCGTGCGCCGGTCTTAAGTGCCCCAGCAACCACGTGGGCACCGGATGTCAAGTTGAGCTGCCAGGCCGCGTCGACCGTCCGAGACGGCCATCTGGCGCAGCGCAGGCACGTCGATCGTCCCGAAGCTCTCCACCGGTAAGGCTACCGAGAGGCACCTACTCGATCGGTGTCGTCGCGGGGCCATACCGGTGGCGAGCTTGCGTCACCGACGTCAGCTCGACGGCATCGCACCCATGATCGCGAAGGTGCCACCCTGCGGGTCGGTGATCACGGCCATTCGGCCATAGGGGGTGTCCAGGGGCCCGCTCAGCACCGTGGCGCCGCGCTCGGTGGCTGCTGATACGGCGGCGTCGGCGTCGGCGACCATGAAGTAGGCCAGCCAATGCGGGGATGCCCCCGGTGGGCGGTCGTCCAATCCGCCGACGCCACCGAGCGGGTCGCCCTCGCGGTGAAAGGTGGTGTAGGCGCCTGCGCCCTCAACGGGTTGGTAGGAGTAGCCGAAGACCGCAGCGTAGAACTGGCGGGCTGCGTCGGGGTCGGGCACCCCGGCCTCGTTCCACACTAGGGCGCCGGGCTCGTTGTAGATCTCCGCGCCAATACTTCCGGCCGCCTGCCATACCCCGAAGGCAGCGCCCTGCGGGTCGATCGCGAGGCACATCCGCCCGGCGCCCGGCACGTCGAAGGGCTCGGCAAGCAGCATCCCGCCGTTCTCGGTGATCTGCTTAGCGGTGCTGTCGACGGCGTCGCTGGCGAAGTAAGTGGTCCACGTAACCGGTTGTTCCTCGCTCTGCAGCGGGCCGATGCCGGCTGCGACGTGACCGTCGCGTCGGCACATCTGGTAGTGGCCGTACTCCTCGCCGGCATCGGAGTACGTCCAGCCGAAGACGGCTGTGTAGAACTCCTGAGCAGCGGCGATGTCGGGAACGGCGAGGTCGACCCAGCACGGGGTGCCGGTCGGCCACGGGGCGGTGCGAGTGGGCATGGGAACCTCCTCGGTTGGTGAGTGCTGGGCTCAGCCAAGCACCCGCCACCGACAGTTCGGCCTCACGCCCCCGGCTGACGGAGGCAATCCGCCAGTCACTCAGGCGCGTTTTCCCGCTCGGGGAGTGTGTGCGCGGCGACGTGCCGGCTGGCGATCGGGTCCCGGCTGGTATCGATCACGATCGCGGTCTCCAGGTGGTTCGCCGCAGAGATGCGCGGTGCCGATGCGGCGGCCAGGGCGAGGGCGAAGGTCTCGGCCTCTGGCTCGTCCCGCAGGATCGCGATCAGTGCCGAGGTGTCGACGATCAACGGGGCAACCCCCGCTCGTCGTACAGCAGCTCGCCGTGCTCGGTGCTGCGGGCCGGCTCGCCTAGCCGTCGCGCGGTGTCACGGCCGATCGCAAGCAGGGCCTGGGCCCGACGCCGGGCGTCGCCGTGCTGCAGGCGGATACGTTCCAGCCGCTCCTGCAGGGCCACTGTCACGGCCTGGGTAGGCTCTCCTCGGTCAGTCGCGCCAGCTCTCGGGTCAGCCGGTGCGCTTCGTCGCTCTTGATGTTGAGGCTCATCTTGGCGTGGCCCTGGCTGCCTACCGAAGTCCGAGCCATTGAGAACGATCGCGGTGCCGTCGTGGACCATGTGTACCGGCTTGATCTCGATTCCGTGGGTAGTGTCGCGATTCTCGATGAACTCCTCGCCACGTAGGGCAGTAAGCAGGCTGCTCTTTCCTACCTCACCTTCCGCCACGAGCAACAGCTTGCCCTCGTGTATCAGTTCGTCCTCGCTGTGCACACAGCTCGCAGGAAGCTGAACAACTCACTGGTGCTCTCCTGAGCGGCTGCCGGCATCTCGGAGGTAACGGGGGTTGCCGGTCACGTCGAGGATGGTCAGCCTCGGGAACTCGCCGAGTTCGCGCGGCAGAGAGGTGAGTTCGTTGTCCTGCAGGTGGAGGGTGGTGAGGGTGGTGAGCTGGCCGACCTCGGACATCAGAACGGCCAGCCACTCGTGGTCTAGCGGTAACCAGCTCAGGTCCAGGGATGTCGTTCCCGATTCGCGCGCCTGCTGGATCCGTAGCTGAGCCCCCCCAGGTGTCGTCCATGACCCGTTCGGCAATCAGTGGGTGGTTGGCGGTTTGGTGGCGCAGATGATGCTGTAGAACCACGCTTTCCGCTGCAGTGCTTGGTACTGGCGTACTGAGCCGATCACGTTCTTGTGCTGGACGGCTGAGCGAATGCGCAGGGTGCGGCCGAGCACGGCCAGGGGGAAGGTGTAGTAGGCCATCCGATACAGTCGGCGCAGCGAGGGGCGGGTGTGCGCGGTCACGTCGTCGAGCCGGGCATCGGTGAAACCGGCTTGCGCCAGGTGCGCCAAGTGTTCAGAGGGGGTGTCGATGTCGGGGATGGCCCAGCCGTCGAGCCATTCGTGCAGCAGCCGCTCACCGACCTCGTCGACCGGGCGGTCGGTCCGGACGTACTCGGCGACGATCACCCGCCCACCGGGGCGCAGCAGCCGGGCGGCCTCCCGATAAAAGGCTGCCTTGCTGGGCGCGTGGCACAGCGCCTCCAGCGCCCACACGACGTCGAAACCGGCGTCCGGGAAGGACGTCGCGGTGTAGTCGGCCTGCTCGAACCGGACCCGGCCGGCCAGCGCGCGCGCGGTGGCGTAGCGACGGGCGATCGCGACCTGGCTGGCCACCGGCGTGATCCCGACGACCTCGACGTCGCGCTCCTGGGCCAGCCACAGGCTGCTGCCGCCGACGCCGCAGCCCGCGTCCAGCACCCGCTCTCCGGGCCGGATCGCCGCCCGCTGGGCCAGCACCCGGTTCATGTTCTTCAGCGCATCGGTGTGACCGCGGGTGCTCTCATCCGCGTAGCCGAAGTGGACGGCCAGGTTGTCGGGGTTGAGCCAGAGCAGGCGATAGTCGACCCAGGTCTCGTCGTAGTAGTCGATGATCGCCTCGTCGACCGGGCTGGTCGGCTCTCGGTCGGCCGCCGCACTGCGCACCGTCATCAATACCTCTCCCAGGGGATGGGTCTGCCCGCGCATTGGACCACACCCCTGGCCCCGCCGGTGCTCAACCTGCACAGGTATCAATGTGACGGCTGATGAATGGTTGGGGACCTGCACAGGCATCCATGTGACGGGGTGGGATGCCCGGGAACGCGGGTAAGCGTCCCGGTGCGGGGGTGGAGTGGGGGGCGGTAGGTGGGGTGGACTATTCGTCGGTGAGGACGACGGCCGCGTCGGGCTCGGTGACGCGGAAGCTGAAGCTCTCCTCCAGGTAGAGCGTCACCAGCTCGGCGTCGTGCCGGGTGTAACCGATCGAGAAGTCTTGTCCGACGTCGAGGACGAAGTCGCCGCCCCGCTTGCTCAGCACCAGGGCGCCGTCCAGTCCGGGAGCCCACACGACATCTCCGCCGAGGATCCGGCTCAGGTGCTCCTGCAAGGGATAGCCGCCGTGCTCGGTCGTCTCCGCGATGCGGGTATACCCCTGTGGGCCGATGGCCAGGGCGTACGGACCCTCGATGCCTGCCTGGCGCAGCATGTCGGCCGCTTGGGCGACGGCGTGCGGATACCCGTCAGCGTTCTCCCCCAGCGTCAGCGTGGGATGAGCACTGGATGCCACGATGCCGGCGATCCCCGCTTCTGGCCAGCCGTGGAACACGGCCCGGTTCTCGATCAACGCGGCGTCGTGGGCAGCGCGGTCGAGATCGGCGTAGTCCACGTCGGCAGCACCGCGTTCGACGTCCTGCAGCCCGGAGCACTCCACGGTGAAGCTCACCCGGAACTCGCTCAGCGGGAGGACCCGATCGCTGCCGGGCGAGCATCGTCTAAGACGTCCCCTGCGGTGCGGCCTCCAGCGGTGCGGTCCGGCCCAGGTTGGTGGCCGAATGCGCCCAGCCGTGCGGCCCGGACCAGTCCACACAACCGGCGCGCCGCCAGCCTCGGAGTCAGGCGGTTCTTGGCTTCGTCGTCGATCTGCTGCCAGCCGGCATCCGGGATCGGTGCGTACCGACGAAGCAGGTGATCCGTCATCATCAACGTCCTTTCAGACTGCCGATACCGAGCGAGCCGCTCCCGCTGTCGGCAGAGATCTGCGCCTGTACCGCGCTGACATATCTCTCCGGGTCCTTGTCGCTGGTATCCAAGTCGCGGGCATCGGCATGGTCGGCCTTGAACTCGAGGAACCTGCGGCCCAGGTCCTCGCGCACGCTGAGGGGGGCGTTGCGGCGGAAATCGGCGAGGGCGTCGTCCTCTTCCTCGGCCATGTGATTGCTGTTGGCCACCCGGGTCGCCCGGACGGCGTCCCACCACTGCGGGCTGCCGAGAGGGTGCCGGGCGGCGTCGCGCACCCCGTCGCGGATCTCGTTGTGGTCGCCGACCGCATCGACGGTCTCGTCCTCGGCGTCGTCGCCACGGCGCAGCAACTGTGGATAGAAGATGGCCTCCTCGGCCGCCGCGTGCACGTCGAGCAGCGCCGCGAGAGGCTCCCCGATCGCGCTGAGCTGCTCGGGTTCGTCGGTGGTGTCCAGGGCAGCGAACTGCCGCCGAAATGTCTCGTGATCGTCCAGGATCAGTTGCGTGATGTCGGTCATGACGCTCTGCTCATCATCGGGGGGCTCAATCATCGGGGGGCTCAATCATCGGGGTCGACCCATTCCGCCACATGAACTGGCTATTCCCGCCCGGGAGGCGAATGAAACCCAGGGGGAAGGCTCAGCGGCGGCGGGAGAGCAGAACGGCCGCCAGCGGCCAGAGTGCCTGGGCCCCGGCGAGCACCCGCTCGGCGAGCCCGAGCCGCGCACCGTCGGTGACGAACTCGAGCCCGAACCAGCCGAGCAGCCCGAGCAGCCCGGACGCGGCCCCGAGCCAGACCGCACGGGTCGGCGCCGCGCCGCGCCGCCGGGCCAGTGCGGGCCACAGCGACAGCGCGGGGAAGGCGATCGAGGCAGCGGCGAGGTGTCCGGTCGAATCGCCGGTGGCCGGTTGCGGCCACGTGGCCACCAGGATCGTGGCCACCCCGCCCGCAGCGAGCAGCAGCCGGCCGGCCGGGGCAGCCGGCCGCAGTCCCAGCGCGGTGATCACGTGGCAGACGCCGACCCCGGCGAGGCCTGCGGTCATGATCCAGCGGTCGGTGGCGCCGTGGGCGGCCAGCGCGCTGATCGTCTCGCGCACCGGGTCAAAGCCGCCGGGCTGCTGGACCGCGGCGAGCTCCCAGCCGCCGATCAGCAGCACCGGCGCGGAAGCCGAAGACACCACAGCCCACCAGGGCACGGTTCGCATCCGGGCAGGCTAGCTCGTGAGTGTGTAACGGTGTTCTAGCACCGAAACGCACTGACGACCTACTCCGCGCGGGCGACCTACTCGGCGCGGGCTCCCTTGCCGAGCACGACGACCCCACCGCCGCTGACGGTGTAGCGCTCCCGGTCCAGGTCCGGGTCCACGCCGACCTGAGCGCCGTCGGGGATCACCACGTTCTTGTCCAGGATCGCGCGGCGCACCACAGCACCCTTGCCGACCCGAACCCCGGGCAGCAGCACACTGCCCTCGACGTACGCCCCGGCCTCGATCACGACGTCGCTGGAGAGCACCGAGTAGGTCACCTGGGCGGCGGAGACGATCGAGCCTGCCCCCACGATCGACTCCTGGGCACTGCCGCCCTGGACGAACTTCGCGGGCGGCAGTGGGGGCGTCGCAGTGCGGATCGGCCACGCCTGGTTGTAGAGGTTGAACACCGGGTGTACCGAGACGAGGTCGATATGCGCGTCGTAGTAGGCGTCGAGGGTCCCGACGTCGCGCCAGTAGCCACAGTCCCGGTCGGTCGCGCCGGGCACGACATTGTCGGTGAAGTCGTAGACGGCGGCCTCCCCGGTGTCCACCAGCATCGGGATGAGGTCCCCGCCCATGTCGTGATCGGAGTCGTGGTTGGCGCCGTCGGCGCGCAGTGCGGAGAGCAGCACGTCGGTGGTGAACACGTAGTTGCCCATCGAGGCGAAGGTCATGTCGGGGTCGTCCGGCGTTCCTGGCGGTGCCGCCGGCTTCTCCAGGAACCCGGTGATCCGCCCGGAGGCGTCGGCGTCGATGCAGCCGAATGCGCTGGCTTGCTCGCGGGGCACCCGGATTCCGGCGACGGTGACGCCTGCGCCGGTCGCGATGTGTTGCTCCACCATCTGGTCCGGGTCCATCCGGTACACGTGATCGGCCCCGAAGACCACGATGTATTCGGGATGCTCGTCGTAGACCAGGTTGAGCGACTGGTAGATCGCGTCCGCGCTGCCGGTGTACCAGCGCGGACCGAGCCGCTGCTGGGCGGGCACCGGGGTGATGTACTGCCCCAGCATCGACGCCAGCCGCCAGGCGGTGGTGATATGCCGGTCCAGTGAGTGTGACTTGTACTGGGTGAGCACGCAGATCTTGACGTACCCGGCGTTGACCAGGTTCGACAACACGAAGTCGATCAGCCGGTAGTTTCCGCCGAATGGCACGGCAGGTTTGGCGCGGTCCGCGGTGAGCGGCCATAGCCGCTTTCCCTCACCGCCGGCGAGGACGATGCCAAGCACATGCGGATGGCCCTTCACGATCAGTCACCCTAGCCCCCGGGGCAGCGGCCGAGCCACGCGTGCCGTGCAGCGGTCATCTCATTTTCCCGGGGTGGGTGTCGGTACAGACACCACCCGCTGACCGGCAGCCCCCGGGCAGCTACCGTGATCCGGCGTGCGCAGTGTCCGAGTCGGGGGTCTTTCTGTCGCAGTGCTGACCCGGGAGTACCCGCCCGAGGTGTACGGCGGGGCCGGGGTGCACGTCAGCCACCTGGTGCCCGAGCTGCGGCTGCGGTGCGAGGTGGACGTGCACTGTTTCGGCGCCCCCCGCCCGCAAGCGCACGTGCACGCCGTCGCCCCGGGGCTCGCCGCGGCCAATCCCGCCCTGCAGACCTTGTCGGTGAACCTCGCGATGGCCGCTGCGCTGGGTGGGGTGGACCTGGTGCACTCGCACACCTGGTACGCCAACATGGCGGGGCATCTGGCCCGGACCCTGCACGGTGTGCCGCATGTGGTCACCGCGCACTCGCTGGAGCCGCGCAGGCCGTGGAAGGCCGAGCAGCTCGGCGGTGGCTACCGGGTGTCCTCCTGGGTGGAGCGCACCGCCTATGAGCACGCCGACGCGATCATCGCGGTCAGCGACGGCATGCGGGCCGACCTGCTGGACTGCTACCCGGCGGTGCACCCCGAGCGGGTGCACGTCGTGCGCAACGGCATCGACACGAACACCTACCACCCGGTGCGGGAGACCGACGCGGTGCGCGCGTTGGGTGTCGACCCGACGCGGCCGATCGTCGCCTTCGTGGGGCGGATCACCC
Source organism: Pseudonocardiaceae bacterium (assembly GCA_050699435.1). Classification (GTDB taxonomy): domain Bacteria; phylum Actinomycetota; class Actinomycetes; order Mycobacteriales; family Pseudonocardiaceae. Next base: position 41,413 of record JBOHGM010000020.1, read on the forward strand.
GGCAGAAGGGGGTCGGGCACCTGCTGGCGGCGGCACACCACCTCGATCCGGGTACCCAACTGCTGCTGTGTGCAGGCACCCCGGACACCCCGGAGATCGAGGCCGAGACCCGCGCCGCGGTGGCCGCGCTGTCCGCGGTCCGGCCCGGGGTCATCTGGGCGCGGGACATGCTGCCCACCGAAGCCGTCCGGCAGGTGCTGTCGGTGGCCACCGTGTTCGCCTGCCCCTCGGTGTACGAGCCGCTGGGGATCGTCAATCTGGAGGCGATGGCCTGCGGTACGGCGGTGGTCGCCTCCGCCGTCGGCGGGATTCCCGAGGTCGTCCACGACGGCATCACCGGCCTGCTGGTGCCCTATGACGAGCACGACCCCGACGGGTTCCAGCGCGGGCTCGCGCACCGCATCAACGAGTTGCTGGCCGATCCGGACCGGGCCGTGACGATGGGCCACGCCGGGCGCAAGCAGGCCATCACCGAGTTCTCCTGGTCGGCGGTGGCCGAGCGCACCGTCGAACTCTACGAGCAGCTGCTGTCCTGAGCCGACCGGCTGCTCAGCTGTGTTGGAGCGGGAATCCGGCGAGGCCCTTCCACGCCAGCGACGCGGTGAGCGCGACGGCCTCCTCCTTGGGCACCTTGCGGTGTTGGGCGAGCCAGTACCGGGCGCTGTGCTCGCTGATCCCGACCAGGCCGACAGCGACCAGCCAGGCCCGGTCGGTGTCCAACCCGGCATCGGCCACCACCGCCTGCGCGATCGCCTCCACGATGGCCACGTACGCGCGTTCCACGAGGACCTGCACCTCGGGTTGATTGCGCAGGTCAGACTCGAAGACCAGGCGGAACGCCTCGCCGTCGCCGTCGACGAAATCGAAATAGGCGCCCACCGCGTTGCGGACCCGCTGTGCGTTGTCGTGGGTTTCGGCAATGGCCCCGAGGACCCGGCGGACCAGCTCGTCGGCATGCCGCTCGAGCAGCGCCAGGTACAGCTCCAGCTTGCCAGGGAAATGCTGGTAGAGCACCGGCTTGCTGACCCCGGCGTGCTCAGCGATGTCGTCCATGACGGTCGCGTGGTAACCGTTGGTGACGAACACATCGGTCGCCGCGGCGAGCAGCTGGGCACGCCGCTCGTCGCGGGGCATCCGCACCCCCCGGGGCGTTGCACCTGATCGGGGCGATGCCGTCTCGGTCATCGGCCTCCTCCGCTTCCCCTCACGTGATCTGCTCGACCCTACTCGGGAGGTATCCCCGTCCCGGCACCACGTGCTGGACTCCGATGACGGTGAGAGCGCACGCTGAGCGCATGCGCGCGATCTGGAAGGGTGCGGTGTCCTTCGGGTTGGTCAGTATCCCGGTTGGGTTGCACGCGGCCACCGAGGACCGGGATGTGTCCTTCCACCAGGTGCACGGCATCGACGGCGGGCGGGTCCGCTACCGCCGGGTGTGCTCCTCGTGCGGAGAAGAGGTGGCCTACGCCGACCTGGCCAAGGGCTACGAGCTGCCCAGCGGCGAACTGGTGGTGCTCACCGACGCCGATCTGGCCGAGCTGCCGCTGCCCAGCGCGAAGACCGTGGAGCTGGTCGCCTTCGTGCCCGCCGAGCAGCTCGACCCACTGGCCTTCTCCCGCGGTTACCACCTGGAGCCCGAAGCCGCCGGGCTCAAGCCGTACCAGCTGCTGCGCCGGGCGCTGGAATCCACCGGGCGGGTCGGGCTGGTGAAGGTCGCCATCCGCACCAAGGAGACGCTGGCGGTACTGCGGCCGCGCGACGAAGGCATGGTGCTGCAGACCATGGTGTGGCCCGACGAGCTGCGGACTGGCCGGTTCGACGTGCTGGATCGGGAGGTGACGATCAGCGATGCGGAAGTCGCCGTGGCGGAGGCGCTGGTCGACGCGATGGCCGCCGACTACCAGCCCGAGCAGTACACCGACTCCTACCGGGAGGCCGTGCAGGCGGTGATCGAGGCCAAGGAGTCCGGCCAGCAGCTGGCGCCCGCCCCGGCGGCCGAGCCGCCCGCCGAGGTGGTGGACCTGGTCAGCGCATTGCGCGCATCGGTGGCCGCGGCACGCGAAACGCGCGGCGAGCGCAACGTGTCCTGACGCCGCATGCTGTGCGGATGACCCGATCGCTGGACCCTGCCGCAGTGGTCCGTTCTGCAGTGGTCCGTTCTGCAGTGGTCCG
>JBOHGM010000020.1:43684-52437 GCA_050699435.1 Pseudonocardiaceae bacterium
GCAGTGGTCCGTTCTGCAGTGGTCCGTTCTGCAGTGGTCCGGGTCTGGTCGCGACCCGGTCGCCGGGGATGGCCATCGACCTGCCGGGTTTCGGGCTCAGCGCCCCGCCGCAGGGTTTCGACTACGCGCCGGACTCCTACGCTGAGATGGTCGCCGCTTTCCTCGCCGGCCAGCGCACCGGCCCGGTGCACCTGGTCGGCAACTCGATGGGCGGGGCGGTGGCGTTGCTGATCGCGGCCCGGCATCCGCAGCTGGTCCGCACCCTCACCCTGCTTGCGCCCGCTATGCCGGATCTGCGGGTGGGCGGGCGCCGCGCTGAACGGGTCCACCGGGCGGCTGATCCGGTCCTGGCTGGTGCCCCGGCCCCGGTCGCTGTGGCGGGTGGCGGCCGCCGTCCGGGCCCCCGCGCTGGTCGTCTGGGGAGCGGCGGACAGGGTGCTGAGCGCGCGCAAGGCCCCGCGCACGGCTATCGCGTTGCCTCGGGGCAGGCTGTTCGTGCTCCCGCGCACCGGACACGTCCCCCAGATCGAGCGGCCCACCTCGGTCGCCAGAGCCGTTCTCGGTATGATCGATGCAGTGAAGTATGACAACTGGTAGTAGTACGCTCGCCGAGGGTTACTATGGCACCCTTGCGCGGTGACCCGCCCGACCCGAGCAGATCCCGCGGGCCGTGTGGCCGCAGGCAGCCGCTCCCGCTCGGCAGCCGCCAACCGACCGGCCGGACCGCGCAGCGACGATGAGCGCAGCTCGGCTCGGCGGATCGACCGGCGGGCCGGCACCCGAGTTGCCGATGACCGGCCCTTGGCCGCGTCGTGGGACCCGCAGCCTGAGCAGGCACCGCGACGCGGTGCCGGGCACGGGACGCCCGGCGGCCTGGCCCGGACGGTGTCCACCTACGGCTGGCGGCTCTACACGCTGCCCCTTCTCGTGGTGTTCACCGTGCTGGTCTTGCTCGACGTGGCCGGATCGCCGCCGGGCACCTTGATCTCGGGCCGGGCCGGCAATCCCGGCTCCGATGACGGCGATGCGCGGGACCCGCTGATCCCCAACCCGGTGGGCAGCCCGGGCTTCGATGCGGTCAAGGCGTCCGCAGAGCTACCCGGCGGCGGGCCGTTCACCCAGCGGGGCACCGGCAGCTGGCGGGTGATTCCCGGCTTCGGCGTGCCCTTCGGGCAGGGCGAGCTGTTCACCTACACCGTCGAGATCGAGGACGGGATCGAGCTCGAGGGCGGGCCGGAGGGCTTCGCCCTCACGGTGGACAACACGCTGAACAACCCGAAGAGCTGGATCGGCAGCGGGCGCTACCAGTTCCAGCGGATCGACCACAGCGAGGCTGCCGACCTGCGGATCAGCCTCACCTCGCAGTTGACCACCCGCGAGGTCTGCGGCTACCGGATACCCTTCGACGCGTCCTGCTGGAAGAGTGACGAGCACCAGGTAGTGATCAACAACGCCCGCTGGGCCCGGGGTGCGGTGGCCTACCAGGGCAACGTCGTGCAGTACCAGCAGTACGTGGTCAATCACGAGGTCGGGCACGGGCTGGGCTTCTCGCACACGTCCTGCGAGGCGAGCGGGCAGCTGGCCCCGGTGATGATGCAGCAGACCTGGGGGTTGTCCAACGACTACCTCGCCGCCCTGGGCACCGACCGGGTCGAGCCCGACCGGCAGGTCTGCGAGCCCAACGCCTGGCCGTTCCCCACGGTGAACTGACTCCGGGGGTCATTGCTCCCGGGGACGATGGCGGGAAGAGTAATCACCTCAGGGGCGTTCCCCCGATGACGAGAGCGCCGATGTGAGGAGTGCACCGATGAGCCTTCCGCCGCTGGTGGAGCCCGCCGCGGAGCTGACCAAGGAAGAGGTGGCCCGCTACAGCCGCCACCTGATCATCCCGGATGTCGGGGTGGACGGTCAGAAGCGGCTGAAGAACGCGAAGGTGCTGGTGATCGGCGCCGGTGGACTGGGCAGCCCGGCCCTGCTCTATCTGGCCGCGGCCGGTGTCGGCACGCTGGGCATCGTCGAGTTCGACGAGGTCGACGAGTCCAACCTGCAGCGCCAGGTGATCCACGGGCAGTCCGACCTCGGCAGGCCCAAGGGCGAGTCCGCCCGCGACTCGATCCGGGAGATCAACCCGTTCGTCCAGGTGAACCTGCACCAGCTGCGGCTGGACTCGTCCAACGCGCTGGACGTCTTCGCCGGCTACGACCTCATCCTGGACGGCACCGACAACTTCGCCACCCGCTACCTGGTCAACGACGCCGCGGTGCTGCTCGGCAAGCCCTACGTGTGGGGCTCGATCTTCCGGTTCGAAGGCCAGGCGTCGGTGTTCTGGGCGGACCCGCCGAACGGGCAGGGACTGCAGTACCGCGACCTGTACCCGGAGCCGCCGCCGGCCGGGATGGTGCCGTCCTGCGCCGAGGGCGGTGTGCTCGGCGTGCTCTGCGCATCGATCGGTTCGATCATGGTCACCGAGGCGATCAAGCTGATCACCGGGATCGGGGAGCCGCTGCTCGGCCGGCTGATGGTGTACGACGCGCTGGAGATGAGCTACCGCACCATCAAGATCCGCAAGGATCCTGCGGCGGAGCCGGTGACCGAGCTGATCGACTACGAGGAGTTCTGCGGCACCGTTTCGGACGACGCGCAGCGGGCCGCCTCGGACTCGACGATCACCGCGGTCGAGCTCAAGGAGATGATCGACAACGGGAAGAACTTCGCGCTGATCGACGTCCGCGAGCCGCACGAGTACGAGATCGTGCGCATCCCGGGCTCCACGCTGATCCCCAAGGGCCGGATCCTGTCCGGGGAGGCGCTGGTCGAACTGCCCCAGGACAAGCCGCTGGTGCTGCACTGCAAGTCCGGGCAACGCTCCGCCGAGGCACTGGCCGCGCTGCACAAGGCCGGGTTCTCCGACGCCGTGCACGTCGGCGGTGGCGTGCTGGCCTGGGCCAAGCAGGTCGACCCCTCGCTGCCCACCTACTGACCCCGTGAGTGGCGATCACGGCCCCCGAACGGCGCAGCATGCTCAACGCAGGCGAGCGCCGAGCGCCATTCGGAGCCGAATCGCAGTCTGGGGCGAGGCTGGAGAGCCATTCGGAGCCGAATGGCAGGGCGTCCGCTGCCCGACCCCGAACCCGGCCAGGAACCGAGCGAACCCGGGCCGGATGACCCCTACCCCATCGCGGACACACACACCCGCACCGAGGCCGCCGACTGCGTCCGCCGCGCCCTCGCCGCAAAGGGAAACGGCGCTGCGCCTGGCAGGCGAGGCCCGCCGCACCCCTTGGGCTGGGAAGTCGCCGGCGCGTAGGAAACCTCGAAGAACCGTCTTATGGATGCTTGTGTAGGCCGGCGGGCACCCCAGAACCGTCTCATGGATGCATATGCATTCTCTGGCCCAGGGGCTGGGGTTACCTGCGACCGGTGCGGGGCTGTGGGATATGCGTCGGTCGCACCGGCCTGCTGTCGGACCAGGGCCACGATTTCCGCGGTGAGCACGCATGCCTTTGTCGACGAATCAGTCCGTGGCCAGCGCTATCTGGTCTCAGCGACCCTGGTCGATCCGGCTGACATGGTACGGCTGCGCAAGGAACTACGGATCCCCGAACGCCCGGCTGGTGCCATGGCGCCGGGGGCGATTTGGCGTCGCCGTGTTGCCTCAGTCTCTACGGCGCATGTGTTCGTAGGTTTCACGCAGGTCACGGCCTTCTGGCAGCCCTCGGGCCTCGATGGCGTGGACGACTTCGAGGGTGCGCCAGTGGTTGGACGGCACGACCATCCCGGACAGCATGGCGGCGAGCACTGAGGCAGCGGCTTCGTCGAGCCGATCAGTGGCCAGCAATGCGAGGGCGAGGTCGATGTTGGCCGCAGCAACCCGCCGTGGCCATCGGTCCGAGTTCCCGTTGCGGTGCAGTCGGGCGATGATCTCGCGGGCGTAGTTTTCGGCGGCGGCGTCGCCGACCCAGGCGAGGGTCGTCGCGGTGTAGGCGACTGCTTTGGTCGGGTCGTAGCGATAGTGATGTTCGGGGCGATCGGGCCGGGACAGCGGCGCGGCGAGTGTGTGTACGCGGTTGATCACGTCGTAGGTGTCGCGGGCTTCGCCGAGCCGGGCCCAGGCGCGGCCTTCTTGGGCGGTGGCCTGGATCGCTGCGGAGCTGCCCCGGGGCGCGATCTGCTGCGCGGTCTGGGACAGGTTCACGGCCTGGCGATAGTCCCCCTCGGTGAGCACCTGCCACGCTTCGGTCTCGTAGCGCCAGGCGTGGATCTCGTCGTGCCCGGCCTGCTGGGCGAGACTGGCAGCAGTGTCCAACCAGCCTCGGGCTGGGCGGCGCTGCTCCAGGTCGATGTGCAGGGTCGCGGCGAGCAGTGCCAGCCAGCCGCCGACCACGAGTAACCGGCGGCGCTCGTCCAGCGTTGCTCGGGCGTCGGTGAGCCGGGACACGTAGTTCACGTGGGTGCGTACCCGGTCGAGTAGCTCGTCCGGTGCGGTGACCGGGTAGGCGGTGGCCAGGTCGTCGACGGCTGCTTCCAGTCGGGTCAGCGTCTGGCTGCCGAGGTCGGAGGCGGCCACCCGGCGGGCCAGCTCGACAGCCTCCAACTCGTCGGCGTCGACCGGGTCCGCCACCGCGCGTACAAGCGCGGTCGCTCGGGACGCCTCCGCAGCGCTCCAGGCGTCCAGCAGCATCCGACGTGCACCCAGAGCGGTGTCCAGCGCCTCAACGATCCGCCGTGATGGCCAGCGCTGCCCATGCTCGATGTGCCCGACATAGCCCCGGTGCACGTGCGCCAGCGTGGCCAGCTCACCGAGGGACAGCCCAGCACGATCACGCCACCGGCGTAGCTCCGTACCGAACTGTTCCCGCTCGTGCCTGTCCATGTCGCCTCGCGTCGCCACCCCGTGTCGCCCCGGCTGGTGGCGACACCGACAGGGTTCCACCCGTGCCGGCCCGGGCGCGATGGTAGGTGCATGAGCAGCTACCGCACCGTTCGTCGCGCCGGAGGTGCCCGGTGGTGAGCGGCAGCACCCCCGACGAGATGTTCCGGGCGACCCTGCGAACCCGCACCCCCGAGGGTGAGTTCGCGACGCTGATCGTCACTCGGCAGGGCTTGGGCCGTGCCGGGCGCACCTGGGTCACGTTCGATGGGGCGATCAAGACCACCGCCGTGATGGCCGACCCGGACACGGAGCAACTCGTCGAACTGCTCGGCAAGGCCATGTCAGCACGATGAGCGTGCCCCGCGCTGTGCTGGGCGCTGGAGCCGTCGCTGTGACGGCTGTGACGGGTAGCCAGCGATAGGCCCAACCTTCAGTCTGTCAGCTGGCCCGGAGGTACTGGCGGACAGCGCGGCGGATGACCTCAGAAGCGCTGATGTGTTCCTCGGCGGCCCGCAGAAGCAGGTCCCGCTTGAGTTCTGGATCCAGACGCACGGACTCGACAGAGGAAGCCCCCGACCCCATCGGAGGGCGGCCTCCTCGGCGGCGACGCAGGATTTCCTCGACGTCGTAGCCCTGCTCGGCCTCGTCGGCCATTGCCTCGACCATCTCGTCGGTGATCGGGGTGCCATCAGCCTTGACTCCATGGGTCATGGTAATCATCACCATCCTTCGGCCAGCAGCGGCCGGTACTTTGCTCTCATGGGCATGGCATGCATCACAACGGGCCCTTGATGCCGATCAATCACGACCAGCTCAAGCAGGTTCCCGGCCTGATCAGGACCCAGTATCAGGTAGCGGGTCGGATCTCATCGATCTCTTCCACGACGACAGCGTTGCGTAAGACGTGCTGGATGTCCTCGGCTCCGACCCCGTGTCGGAGCGCCGACCGAAGGACCTCCACAGTGAGGAATCGTACTACAGAACCTCTGTGGGTCGTCCATCGTGGGGCCCAACGGGGGCATCCTCATCCAGGATGTCGGCTAGTTCCTGCTCCCGGTACTCACCGGTGATGCAGTTGCCGTGACGGTCCCGGACGTCCTCGTGCTCGAGGTGTACGTCAGTGCCGTCAAGCTGTGGCGGGCGGGCAACCCGGGGGGACGTCGCCACGCGCTGCGCTACGAAGCCGAGGTCTGCGGGCATCACGTGACGCTGCCACGGCCTCCGGCAAACATTGCCGGGGGCCGTGGTCCCTTTCGCCGTTCAGATCGGCGAGGGAGATCGGCCGCCGGGAGCCGGGGCGCTTCGACCAGCGGCCGCCCGGGTCAGCTGCAGCCACTCCTGTCCACAGGGCAATGCCCATCCATCCGGAGTCTGGCAGGTCCGCAGCGGCGCACAGAAAACAGGTTGCGTGGGTCAGGGATGCGACGACTCAACTCGCCGGAAACCTGCTACCAACGACGGTCACGATCATGCTCGAAGCATTCAACCCGCAGGGCGGGCCCGAGTTCGGCGCTCGGGCGGTTTTGTGGCTGGCAGCTGAGCTCGGTGAGCAAGATCGATCTGTCGTACGCGAAGTCGTGCTTGGACCCAACCAAGTGTAGTCGGTACCTATTTCGAATAGTGGAAACCACACGCGCAGCCCCAGTGCCTGGAATAGGTGCGGATCGGATTGGATGGCTTGCCAGTTGGCGCGCGTGAACTGGAGCGTGGTGTCTTGACTAGAGTGACGTTTGCCCAGGGCCCTGCCGATCGGAGCCAAGTCGACGGGAAACGCCAGCACGCCGCGCACTGCGAATGCTTCGATGATGACGAGGACGTACCAGTACACGGCTTCGATGCGGTGCACCAGGTGCTCGTTGATCCACGGACCGCTGGCGTTTGCCAGGTACTTCACTTGGGCCTTCGCGCCGTCCGGCAGTTCGATATCCCAGCCCTTCTGAACTCGGTTGCGAGCGAGCGTACCGCCTATCAGCGCGGTCACGAGGTGCTCGGCCATCTCGGCAAGGGGGTCACGGTTGGAGGAGTGGCCAAGCACGACCAACAGGCGTTCCCGGGCGTGGCGATACTCTTCTAGCGCCGCCACGAGGGTGCGGACCCGTGCAGGATCGGCGGGCAGGGTTGGTCCGGCATCGTCGGTGATCACGGTCACGGCCTCCTCGACGGTTGTGGCCCGGACAACGCGTACAATACTCCCTCGCCGGGCAGCTTCATGCCGAATGAGTTTGGAGGATTGGGCCGTGAAGGGACTATCACGCCCAGCCGCGAACCGCGTCCGTCAGGCAGTATTCGACTTCCGTGTAGGGCGACGAGTGTCAAGGCCGTAGTCCTCGGCGATTCTTGCAAGCTCGGCAGTCCACGGATGGTCTAGGAGTAGCTCATTGAATACCAGGAGCGCTTGGGAGAGAGTGTGGAGGCAAAACTCTGGACACGAAATAGGCTCTTCTGGTACGGGCATTTGCGTCAGACGTATAGCTTCGTCCTCGGTCTTCAAGAAGAACTGTATACTTGTTAGGGAGACGTGGCTAAATCGAGACTCTGCTGCATAGTAGGATTTTAGGGTGCTGTCGTACTCCTCGATCAGGTGCGACGGCTTCAGCAAACGCTCGTCCGGGTGCGGCGCAAGCGGTGTCGCGATCGTCTCAGCAAGTACTTGCCGGGCGTGCTCCGGGAACTGGTCCAGGAGGGAGGCACCGCTAAGGCGAGTAGCCATGTGCTTCTGTTCATTCTGCAGGGAGCGGTTCAACACATCAACGACTGACTCACCGTCGTCTGCGAGCCAAGCGAGGAACAAGATGTACTCGACTATGGTCCGGCGGTTTGGGCCAGCGCTGAAACAAACTCGATCGCGGTGGAGAGTCAGTACAGCTCTGATTTGGTGTACCACGGTGAAGAACGCACCCCAACCAACTTGAGCGGCTCGACTGGCTGGGTCGATGTACTTATGGAGGCCGGCATGGATCAGCTCCTCAAGTTGGAGGATTCCATCCTGCGGGGTGTGTTCGGTCACGTCACCATGATGAGTGGTGCATGCGAAGCGCCAGTTACCGGGCCTCATCGGAGGCTGCGGAGCGGATCGCATGGCTCCTACCGTTCGCGTCCATGCGTGTCCCGCATCCTGACCCCCCGCTCCTGGAGCCTGGCAAGCACCGTCGTGGGATCGACGCCCATCCGCTCACCGATCTGCGCCAGCGACAAGCCCTCCTCGTAGAGGTGGACAGCCTCGTCGGTCTAGTCGGGGGAGAGGCCGCGTCGCCGCATCGACACGTCGTGCCGATGCAAGATCTGGCTCACCGTCCGCCGGTCGATGCCAAACTGTTCGCCGAGTTGGTAGACAGTTGCGCCGGCCGCGTACCCCGTGATGAGGTCCTGGACCTGCTGACTGTCGAGCTGCCTGGCCGAGCCCGGTATCCGGCCTCGTCGAGCCGGACCGCGCGGATTTGATGAGTCAGGCAGCTTCCGTACCAGTGACTCCAACTCGCTGACCTGGTGCTTTGTGTTGTAGTAGTGTCCCGGCACCTCCACAGGTCAAGATCGTCAGGTTGAGTCATCGGCACTTTCGGCCAACGTCATTTGGTTGAGAGTGCCGCTCGCTCGCCTGGGTGGAGCACTTTCTCCTCGGCGGTGGACCTGCCGCTGTGCGAGTGGGCGGCAAGTACCTCCACTGACGAATGCCCAGGTGAACGACCTGGGCATTCGTGGTTCTGGGGTGTGCGAGTAGGTGCCAGCAGGTGGTGGCTCGGCGGAGCGATCTGTCTGACGTTCCGCACTTCTGGCCGACTATATGTACCCCCATCGTTATGAGGTCGGCTTGGTGGAGGTGTAGCTCTGGGTGGGGACGCCGAGCAGGTCGAGGACCTGGTGTTGGAGCGGGGTGATCTTG
>JBOHGM010000021.1:0-20790 GCA_050699435.1 Pseudonocardiaceae bacterium
GTGCGGCTCCGGCGAGACCTGGCTGGCGAGGTCGAGCAGCTCGTCGGAAGTGTCCCCCATCGCCGACACCACCACGACGACCTCGTGGCCGTCGTTGCGCGTCTCCACGATGCGGTCGGCAACCTTCCTGATCCGCTCGGCGCTCTCCACGGACGATCCGCCGTACTTCTGGACGACGAGCGCCACGCCGACCTCCCTGTCTTGTGCGGGCCTGCTGCCCTTCAGTGCCTGACAGTGCCTGATGAGGCGTCGCGCCGCACCCGTTGGCTGGCACACTACCGAGGGCTCCGGCACACCCGCCCCGTCCGCGTTAGCCTGAACACACTGCACGGACCGACCAAGCAGGAGGACCGGGTGGCATCCACGGTGCTCCCGCGCGCCGCGCCCGGTGCGCCCTCGACCCCCGCCACCTCGCTGGGGGGACGTCTGCGGCGGGTCAGCAGCCTGCTTGCCCCGGCCCTGGTGTACCTCACCATCCGCCAGGTCAGCCTGCTCGTACTCGCGTGGATGTCCGCCGCCACCGGGGCCGGCACGCGCAGCGCGCTGACCTCCTGGGACGGCTCCTGGTTCCTCGGCCTGGCCGCCGGTGGCTACGCCGGGGTGCCTGCCGGGCTCACCGACGCCTTCGGGTCACGCACTGCGTACACCCCGCTGGCGTTCTTTCCCGGCTATCCGGCGCTGGTCGCGGCGGTGTCCTGGCTGCCAGGTGTCGGGGTGCTGGCGGCGGCCTTCGCGGTCACCACCGGAGCCGGGGTGGCCGCCGCCTACGGGCTGGTGCGGCTCGCCGAACTGGTGCCTCGCGGATCCCGCAAGGCCGGGCTGGTGCTGGTCGCGCTGTTCGCCGCCTCGCCGATCTCGATCGTGCTGTCCATGACGTACTCAGAGGCACTGTTCTGCGCACTGGCGGTCTGGTGCCTGGTCGGGCTGCTGCACAGGCAGTGGCTGTTCGCCGGGGCGTGCTGCGCGGTCGCAGGCTTGGTCCGGCCGACGGCGGCGGCGCTGGTCGCTGCGGTGCTAGCTGCCGCTGTGGTGGCGGTCGTCCAGGACCGCGACGGCTGGCGCCCGTGGGCTGCCGCACTGCTTGCTCCGAGCGGGCTGGCCGGCTATTTCGCCTTCGTCGCCGCCCATACCGGCCGCTGGAACGGCTGGTTCGTGCTGCAGGAACAGGGCTGGGACTCACGGTTCGATGGTGGGAGCGCCACGCTGCGCTTCGCCGTCGAGGTACTCACCACTGCGCCCTCGCTGCTCGAGGTCACGACCATCTGGCTGCTGGGGGGCGCGGTGTTGCTGCTGGTGCTCTGCATACTGGCCTGGCGGCGCAGTTCCGCCTGGCCGCTGCTGGTGTACGCCGCCATGGTGCTGGCAATGGACCTGGGCTCAAACGGGCTGATGAACTCCAAGGCCCGTTTGCTGCTCCCGGCCTTCGTGCTGCTGGTGCCGGTGGCCATCGGCCTGGCCAGCCGACGCACTGCCACCGCGGTTCTCACCCTCGTTGCGCTGACCGCCTTCGGAGCATGGTTCGGCAGCTATGCCCTCACGCTATGGCCTTACGCAATCTAGGGTCTACATGCAGTTGAGGCCTGGTCCCCGCTCTCCCGGGGACCAGGCCTCAACAACCATGGGCGACTACGCCGAAACGGCTTCTCCTCGCGCGACCCTGAACAGCCCGCTGCCGAGCAACAGCGGGAGTAGACCGCTCACGAGGTGCAGGAAGTTGTCCGGGTCGAGCCCCGACCTAATGTTCAGCAGACCGAAGGACCCTATGAAGCCCAGCACAGTGGCGAGGATGTACACGCCGCCGATCGCGATGTTGATGCCCTCAGTGCCCGCCGGAGAGAGCACCAGCGCCCCGAACAGCCACAACCCACCGATCGCGATGTGCACGATGTTGTGGAAGGGGTTCAGGAGGAAGATCCCGAGCAGCGCCTCGTTGCTCTCGGCCACGAGGCCGTTGAAGCCCGTCACGGCGAAACCGATCACCCCGATACCGACGTAGACGAGGCCGGCCACGAGCGCGAACTTCTGCTCGAAGGTCTTCGCTCCATACTGGCCTGCGCCCCTGATCCCAAACTTGACTTCCGGGTCCATGGCCATTCTCTGTCCCCTTCCACTCGATCATGGCGCACTGACCTTCGTGGCGCCATCCGGCTTCATGCCTGGTCTTCGTTCGAGCCCTTCGTTTCGCGACCGCCATCGGTTCGCTCCGCGTTTGCGGGGTGATCGCCGACTGGAAGAACACGCCTGGCCAGCGCACGCTGTCGACCTCGTCTAGGCGCGCGCGGACAGCGATCATACGGATGATGTTGCCTATCCGGCAACTAGCCAGCCCTACCGGATTCACCCCGTTCGCGGTCCTTCCCCTCGCCACCTCCGGGCGACCCTCCGGCTGGCGGCGCACCCTCCCGGCCTGCCGGGTCTTCTCGGGCGGCTTGCTCATCGACCACCTCGCGCAGTTCGGCCAGGCTGCCACTGACAGATCGGACGAAGTACAGCAGCGTGACGATCAACGCGAGCACGCCGAACACCACCACCACAACCACACCGAGCACCAAGACCCAAAAAACCGTCTCCTCGGCGGGGAGCGCAAGGAAGGTCATGATCTCCCCAACTCCCCACCAGGGGTTCGGGCGCCCCGGAGGCCACTTCGGAGCATGCGGTTCACGCCTCCACGTTCAGTCCGTGACGTTCAGTCCGTGACGTTCAGTCCCTGCAGCAGAAGGCTCGTCGCCACGCACGCTTGGCGTGCACGGGCCCCCCGCCGGGCCGTGCACCGACCCGCATGGCCGGCGCCGGGAGCGCTGCCACTACTACCACGAGGCAGTACTACCACGAGGCAGCCGAGCAGTCGAAGCAGGGCACCAAACACCGAGGTCGGGCGCTGCGCCCTTGCGTGTCACCAGTAGCATGCTCTCCCTGTGTCCCCGATCACTCGTGTTCCCGATCACTCGTGTCCTCGAACTACTCCGCGTCGCCGGCTCCTCCGCAGTGTCCCCGGCTCCTCCGCATAGGACGTACCATGCTATGGGCTGTCGATGCACACGCTACACACACTTACGATCTGAGGGAAGTGGCCAAGCATGACTGATACGATAACGAAAAACGACAGCGGGCCACCGAGGTCCACTCGTAAGACAAAGCTGTTGGCTATCGTCGCCGGAGTGCTGGTGGCGGGTGGCCTCGCCGTTCCCGCTGCGATATTCGGGCCACAGATGGTGGGTATCGAAGAACCCGCCGAACAGACCGAGGCAAACACTCCGGCGCAGGCTCCCAAACCAGCCAACTTCACCGAGTTCCGTCACGAAGAGGCTGGTATCGCGCTATCCTATCCGTCCTCATGGGTACAGCTGAAGACCGACGATCCGCAGATCCTACTGCTCGCGTCGGACGGACCGGAGAACTCCTTCCTGCTGCGCGCCGTTGAACTCCCGAACCCAGTGGGCCAGCAGGAACTCGGATCAGCCAAACAGCTGACCGACCAGATCGTAGGCGCCAACCAAACAGCCAAGATGCTCGTCGAACCGACACGGATCGAGCTGGGTGGATTGCCGGGCCACTGGTACTTCTACTCTTTCCAGGACGAGGCTAGCGGACAGCCGGGAATCCACTCCCACTACTTCGTTTTCGATGGCAAGACGATGCTTACCTTGGTCTTCCAGACACTGCCAGCCGAGAAGTTCCAGGAATCCGCTCCTATCTTCGACCAGATTACCAGCTCGTTCCGCGTGCTGTGAACAAAAAGATCGGGGGGTGCCGACCTGGTCGGCACCCCCCGGATCCGGGTGTTGCGCACACTCGTACTGCTACTGCTACTGGGGGGCCACCAGCGAGAGAAGCGAGCCGGTGTCACCCAGCAACGGCAGATCCAGCAGCGGGAGCCCCAACAGCGGAAGGGTATCGGTCAGCGGAACTACCGGTAGCGGGCCGCTGAGCCCCTCCAACTGCGGCAGCAGACCGCCGACGACCGGCACCCCTGCCGTCCCCGGCGGCGCCAGCGCGCTGGCCGCGACCGTCTGGTGCATGACGGCCGCGTTCGCCGGGTTGAGCACGACCGGGCTGGCCCGGATCGCGATCGCGTTCGCGTTGATCTGATCCACCAGCGGGCTGATCGTGCCGGTGTCCGACTTGAGCTGCACGACCTGCCCATTCAGCACGTCGACCTGCTTACTGGTCAGCACCAGGTTGTTCTGGATCCGCTGCACGAAGCCGTTGATCCCCACAAAGCTGCCGTTGATCGAGTCCACCGACCCGTTGATCTCATTGGCCGTGCCCTCGATCGTGTTCAGCTTGGGACCGATCTGATTCACGCTGCCGTTGATCTCATTGGCCGAGGTGTTGATCGTCTTCACCAAGCCGTTGATCGACGTTGCGTTCACCAAGATGTCCTTCGCGGACGCATCAATAGAGCCGACGTCATCGACCACGTTGCCGAGCCCACCGCTCAGCGGCGCGGCCGCTTCTCGGATGGCCTCAGCCGTACTCGAGACCTCGACGAGGACCGGAACCGTGTCGAGCTCGGTGTCGATCGGCCCAACATCGCTGTTGATCCTATCGACCTTCTTCTCGATGCTCTGCGCCGAGCCCAACGTGCTTGTCAACATCAACACCGCGGACAGTGCCCAGACGATGATGATGACGAGCATGATTCCTGGGAGGGCGTTTGACTTAAAACGCTGTTGCATCCGTCACCTCCTAGCACTTGCCCGGGGGCAGCAGAACCACCGCAGGCGAGGTGCAGATCGCCGTGAGGTGATCGTTGGTCTGGTCGAGCTGGCCTTCGATCTTGAAGGTATCGGCCTGGGCCGGGACGAGGACCGAGTTGGCCTGCTGGATCTGACCCACGATGAAACTCGTGCCGCGGCTGTCCCCGCCCTGCGCCTGTTCGAGAGTGCCCTCGATCTGACCGGCGAGGTTCAGCACGTTGGACAGCACGTTGGACGTGTCCGCGAGCGAGCCGGTGATGTTCGACACCGAGGTGGAGGCACCGATCAGCACACCAGAAGTGTCGTTCAGCGAGCCGGAGGTGTCGACCAGCGACGAGGAGGTGTCCTTCAGCGACGCATCGATGTTCTGCAACGAGGTCCTGATGGAACTCAGCCCACCGATGATCGCGTCGGCTTGACCTGGGATCGGCTTCAGTGAGACGTCGATGTCACCCAGGGAGCTGTTGATGTTCTGAATGTGCCCGGTCAGCGGTTCGACGTCCCCACCGGCACCCTGCACCGAGGCCGACGCCGAGAACAGGCCCTCATCGATCGACTCGAGCGCACGCACGATACCGATCAAGAACCCGATGACGACGACCACGACGACGATCCCGATCGTGACCCAGATCCACGTCCACCTGACGTACGCACTGTTCTGTGTGCGCGGAGCCTCGGAGCTGGTGAGAGGCGGAGTGCCATATTGCTGCGTTGTCATCTTCCGTCCTCCTACTAGCAGTTACCGAGCGGCTGCAGCTTCGCGGCGATGCAGCGCGATGTCTGCTCCGCCTCGATTGCCTGGTTAACGATGTTGCCGGTGTCCACCAGCACCTTGTCGACGATGCCGAGCGTCGTGTCGAGCGTGATGGTGATCGACTCAGCGTCCCTATCGATCCGCTGCGCGACATCGAGGATCTCGGCCGCTGTGGCGTTGATTCCCTGCGCCGTGCTGTTGATCGTGCCCGCGGTAGCGTTGATGTTCGAGGCGTTCGTGTTGATGTCCTTCGCCGTAATGTTGATTGTGCCTGCGGTGGTGTTGATGGCGCCGGCGGTGCCATTGATAGTATCGGCGCTGCCGTTAATCGACTTTCCAAGACCGTCGATGTCGTTAGCCAGCGTGACGATCTCACCGACCTGGCCCTCCAGGGGCTTCGCGGTATCGAGAATTGACGCGGCAGTTGCATTCGTCCGGTTCAGTAGGAGAACCGAGTCAGTCGCCGTGTTGATGCCGGTGGCAGTCTGCGCGATGACTCCCGCCTTATCGTTGATGCTCTGCGCCACCGCCATGGTGCGAGCGAGCAGCGCAGCCGCTATACCCACGGCCAACACGGCGACCGCGAGGACCACCACACTTACCAGGTTGAACAGCCCAGTTCCAGATCCCGCCGCACCGGCGCGACCATCCGCTCTAGCCAACTCCACCACCGCTTCCTTGTGCAGGGTCTTTCGTGCAAGCGGGAAGCGTGACAGGGGCAGGGAGTTACGGCGGGGGTACGCGAGCTTCGCCGCAACGGCCAGCGCCGTTGGGACGTCCTCCTTTCTCAGCACGCCTCCCCGGGGCAGCTGCGCCCGTTAGGTACGCGGCAGCTTGGAGGATGTCGACCAAGAAATCAAGGGGTGAGGGTGGCCAGACGCTGTGTCGTTACCCGGTCAACCTGAGTGGCTCGTCAGGGCGGGAAGACGCGCATTCGCTCGGCTTCGGCGCGTGCCGCGACGCGAATCCGCCAGACCGTCCGACGGCTGGTACAGCACCCCTGACCAGGCGCTATACCTCACATCTCGGCGTCGCGGCCAGGACTGTGACCCACCTAACGGCAGGCTGAGAGGAGCCTGAGGAGGCGCGCAACATCCGCGTCGTGCAGTTACCTTCTGCAATCGGACCCCCCTCAATGCCTGGCACAAGGGGGGTAAGGCGACCTTCACTACCGCTAAATGTTACGCTCCGTGATCGATCACAACTAACGGGTGAAAATTGCCTAGTTCACCAGGAACAGACGTCCCATCGGCCTGGTTGGGCCGATCTCGCACCGGGCAGGACGTGGGCAACGCCAGGTGACCACGGTACAGACCACGACCAGCACTGAGCCCACGACCAGCACTGAGCCCACGACCAGCACTCAGCGGCCACCGCGACGACGTCCGTCAGCCCCGTAGACCGCTGGGGTCCCAGGATCCGGGAGGGGTTTCCCACCACCAGGAGCCCCACGCTACCGTGCTCGCGTGGCTCGCGCCCTTCTGCTTCGCTGCCGCGACGGGGTCTGACAACGACCGGCCCCCCGTCGCGGAGTTGCTCGCGCGCATCCGCCGGTCGGATTCCCCGGCTACCCGAAAGGCCGGCCGGCCAGTAGGTCGGCTAACCCAGAAAGCGCAGAAGCAGAAGATGACTCCGAAACCTGCCGATATCGGTTCCGACATGTTCGCAGCGGGCGGCCACAGCCGTATCCGCATTCCCTCCAGTCCCTCCCCAGCCGACCAGGCCCCGTGGAACGTCCAGCGCGGCAGCGCGATGCCCGTGCATCGCTACCGACCCTTTGCCGATACTGTGGAGCCGGTATCCCTGCCGGATCGCACCTGGCCCGGCATCACGATCAGCCGGACACCGCTATGGTGCGCCGTGGACCTGCGGGACGGTAACCAGGCGCTGATCGATCCCATGAGTCCAGCGCGCAAGCGTCGCATGTTCGAGCTGCTGGTCCGGATGGGCTATAAGGAGATCGAGGTCGGGTTCCCCTCGGCCAGCCAGACCGACTTCGACTTCGTCCGCGAGATCATCACCGACGGCGCGGTGCCCGAAGACGTTCGCATCCAGGTGCTCAGTCAATGCCGCCCGGAGCTGATTGAGCGCACGTTCGAAGCCCTCGAAGGTGCGCAGAAGGCGATCGTACACATCTATAACTCGACCTCGATACTGCAGCGCCGGGTGGTGTTCCGCGAGGAACGCGAGGGGATCAAGAAGATGGCCACCTCGGCCGCTGAGATGCTCGTCGCGTATGCGGGCAAGTATTCCGACACCGACTTCCGCTTCGAGTACTCCCCGGAGTCCTATACCGGCACGGAGCTGTCCTACGCCGCAGAGGTGTGCAACGCGATCACCGAGATCTGGCAGCCCACCCCGGAGGCGCCGGTGATCCTGAATCTGCCCGCCACGGTCGAAATGGCCACGCCCAACGTCTATGCCGACTCCATCGAGTGGATGCATCGCAACCTGGAAAGGCGACGCGCGGTCGTTCTCTCGCTGCATCCGCACAACGACCGCGGCACCGCCGTGGCCGCCGCCGAGTTGGGCTATCAGGCTGGCGCGGACCGCATCGAGGGCTGCCTGTTCGGCAATGGGGAGCGCACCGGCAATGTGTGCCTGGTGACGCTGGGGATGAACCTGTTCAGCCAGGGAATCGACCCACAGATCGACTTCTCCGACATCGACGAGATCCGGCGCACCGTCGAGTACTGCAACCAGCTACCGGTGAGCGAGCGGCACCCCTACGGCGGTGATCTCGTCTACACCGCGTTCTCCGGTAGCCATCAGGATGCGATCAACAAGGGATTCCAGGCGATGCACGCCGACGCGGCCCGAGCCGGGGTCTCGGTGGACGAGCACCGCTGGGAGGTGCCGTACCTGCCGATCGACCCGAAGGACGTCGGGCGCAGCTACGAGGCCGTGATCCGGGTGAACTCGCAGTCCGGCAAGGGCGGCGTCGCCTATGTGATGAAGGCCGAGCATCAGCTGGACCTGCCACGTCGGCTGCAGATCGAGTTCTCCCGCATCATTCAGGAGCACACCGACAACGGCGGTGGCGAGGTGTCGCCGCAGCAGATCCGGGACATCTTCGCCGAGCACTATCTGGACCGGAGCACTCCGCTGCGGGTACTGCGGCATCGGCTGTCCGACGACGGCGAAGGCCATGACGAGATCTCGGCCAGTGTGCTGGTGGAGGGCGAGGAGCACGAGGTCACCGGTTCGGGTAACGGCCCGATTGCCGCCTTCGTGGATGCCCTGGCCACGCTCGGGTTCGATGTCCGGGTGCTCGACTACTCCGAGCACGCGATGGCAGCAGGCGACAACGCCGCGGCGGCGGCCTACGTCGAGTGCTCCGTCAGCGACCAGATCCTGTGGGGCGTCGGGGTCTCCGGATCCATCGTCACCGCGTCGCTGAACGCCGTGGTCTCCGCGGTGAACCGCGCGATGCGCTAAGCAGCCGTGAGTGGCGTTGAGTGCGATCGCACTCAACGCCACTCACGGCACACCCGGGGCGGGCGTCCAGTTCCACGGGCGTGGTCCGAGCCGGCCGCGCAGGCACGCGACGCGCAGCGCGGCCTCGCTGCGGGCGGTGGAATGTTCGGTGGCGTGCTGGGCGAGGTAGCAGGTCATGCGCAGCTCGCGGGTGTCGCGGAGCAGCTCGAAGCCGTTCCAGGTGGTGACATCGTGGCCGTAGCGGTCGCAGAAGTCCTGGTAGTCCTGGGCGGAGACCCAGGCGAAGGAGGTGTGCTTGATCGCGGTGGAAACCAGGTCCCATTCGGGTGGGCCGACCGCGCAGCGTTCCAGGTCCAGCAAGACGGTGTGGCCGTCGTCGGTGGTGACGACGTTGCCGACCCAGGCGTCGCCGTGGACCACCTGGCGGGGCAAGCCTGCGGGCAACCCGGTATAGCGCTGTTGCAGCTCACTCAGGTGCCCGCGCAGCCAGGACCGATCCTGAGCTGACAGGGTGGTGGCGGCGTCGATGCGCTGCGCGAGCCGGGTGAACGGCGCCAGCGGCCTGAGGAACTCCGGCACGGGCAGCTGGTGTAGCCGGCGCAGGGCGCCTGCGACCTCGCCGGGGGTGCCGTGCCGGTGCGGGGGCAGTTCCTGCCAGAAGGTGACCGCCCGACCGCCGATCTGCACTGGCTGCACGATGCCGTCAAGCGCCCGGACCGCGGCAACGCCGTGGTCGGCGAGCCAGCGGGCGATTCGGACCTCCTTGACCGCCGCAGGGTGTTGGCCGAGCCGGGCAATCCGGACCACGACACGGCCGGGCAACACGAAGATCGCGTTCTCGCCAATCCGGATCACCCGCGCCCCAGCAGCAGACAACCCGGCCTGGGCACACGCCGCAGCCAGCACCGGCCGATACAAGTCGATCATGGTGCTGCTCTTCAGGTGGCCAGGAGTGTGCTGGTGATGCGCTGGCGCAGCATGGCCACCTGATCGACGTCGATATGGCGGATGGCATAGCGTGTCAGCTCGCGCAGGTCGTCAGCGGCGCGGCGGGAGCGGATGGCGCCCGCCGCGTCCAGCGCGGCGGTACCAATGGCGGCGGCCTCGATCGGGTCGCCAGTGGCCATCACCAGGCTGGCGAGCTTGGTCTGGGAAATCGCCCGCGAGCGAGCATAGGCGGCGCTGTGCCCGGCGACCGCCGCAGCGAGCCGCGTGCTGGCTTGCTCATAGCTACGGCCAAGGATGGCCAGGTCGAACAGGGCATGCCCGGTGTCCCCGGCATGCTGGGCGGCGTCGTAGTACGCCATGAACGGCGGGTCGTTGGCCGGCATGGCACGCGCGAAGTGCTCGTCGGCGATGCCGACCGCAATGAGCGTCTCCCGGACCCGCCCCATCTTGGCCTGTGCCCGAGCCTGCGCGGTATACAGCATCGTCCGCTCGGTCGCGGTGAGCCGGTCAGCGCGGACCAGCGCGTGCTCGGTCAGAGTGAGCCCCTTGTCGGGCTGCCCGGTCCAGATGGCCTGGCGGGCCATGCTGGAGAGGACCTTGGCACGCAGCTCCCAGTCCCCGGCCTCCTCGGCGCAGGCCAGCGCGAAGCGGAAGATGCGCCGAGCATCGTCGTGCGCGTAGGCATCGAAGGCCATAAAGCCGCAGGTGTGTGCGAGATAGCCGAGCGCCGACAACAGCTCGGGGCGCAACCGGGCGGGGCAGGTGGCTGTGAGTAGACCAGCCGACCAGCGCAGCTGGGCCAGCACGGCTTCCCGGGCCAGCCCGCCGCCGTAGGTGTGGTCCCACCCGGCGAACACCCGGGCGGCGGTGCGGATCTGCTCGATCTCCGTCGCGCTGACTCGAGCGGGGATCGGGGTGGGTTCGGTGCCCTCTAGCAGGGCGGCGACCGGTGCGAGGGCGAGAGCATCAACGCCGAGGGCACGGTCGAGCAGGAACTGGTTGCGATCCGCTGTAGGCAGCTTTACCACCGCGCGGCGGCTGTTGGCGAGCCCCAACGCCGCGTCGGTGGACACCCCCAAGATCGCCCGCAGCGCTTCCCGATACAGCCGCCCTGGCCAGCGGATGTCGCCTCTTTCGAGCTTGCCTATGTAGTTCGCGTCAAGCTCCACCATCTTCTCGTGGTGTTCCCAAATGTAGGCGTTGACCAGCTCGGCCAGTTCCTGCCGGGACAGGCACTCCTCAGGGTGAGTCGGTGACGCGGTGCGTTCCCGGGCCGTCCGGAGCTGATCGTTCACGACAGTCAAGATCTGCCTCCTCGTAGGATATACCTGCGCAATCCTGACACAGCAAGTGCCCGAGCCCGCGCAGGCTGTCCACGCGGAAGGACGCGAATCCTCCCCGGAGCCTCCCCTTGACTTCCGCAGATCCGATGACCCCGCAAGGTTGTCCTGAGCCGGGAGGGTCGTGGCCATGTTGGATATCGAGGCAATCAACAGGCGTCCTGCCGAGTCGAGCCAATGCGAGCTGACCGCAATTGGTCACGAACACACGCCACCAGGCCAGCAGGAAGACGGTGACCAGCGCCCGACAGGCGGTGATTCGCTGCTCGCGAACGCCGCAGCGGCGGGTCAGGCATTGTGCGAGTACTTCCTAGCCAACGCGGACCGGGGTGACAACGTCGCCAACGATCAGCTGGTCGCTGAGCTCACGCGCCGCATTCGCGCTCAGCGCTCGGCTGGGCAGCGGTAAGCGCTGATGAGTGAGCAGCGAGCCCACCGCGTGGTGATTCCCGCGACCTGCCGGCTCCACGGCGGCGCCGCCGGGTTCACCAACCTCGTACTCACTGCCCACCGCCACCCCGCCGTCCACTGTGCGGGTCAGCGCCGGACCGGCCACGGTCCACGTCACCACCCATGACCCCGCCGTCACCGGCTGGATCACTCAATACCTCGGTGCTTGGTGGACTGTGCAACCCGCCACGCTGGCCCGGTCCAGCAGCCCGGTGCTGCTTTGCCGGATCCACCCCGACGAGTACGCCGCCAGCCGAGACAGCATCATCACCCGGCCACACCGGACCATCGAATTCGCCCGCAAACCCATTCAGGTCAGTGACGATGACCGCGGTGCCGTCTGCGCCGTCGACCTCGCCGAGCATGTCGCCTACCACGCCCAAGGGGATCGCACCGGCGTCACTCTCACGGCTGTGGACTCCCTCAGCCTGTGCCTGGCCGCGGCCCGCATCACCCGCGAGCTCGTCCGGGTTCAACTCGAAGCCGGGGCTCGGGCTGCTGCACGCCCACGGCCTGCTCGACGGGGTGCGCGCCCGACTGGTGACCGGGCAGCAACTGCACCCCACCATCGACCCCGCCGTCACCGCAGCGATCCTCGACGGCCACACCAGCGCAATGCGCGACTCACGGGGTCGCGAACTCAAACCACAGTTCTTCCCCCACCAGCTCGTCGATTGGCTCGGCCTGCACCTCGCCCGATCCGCCACTGCCACTGCGCTGTTGTTCCCCTGCATTGACCCTGACCGTGAACCCAGCATCGCCCCCGAGTCCCGCTCCATTACCAGCACGGACTTCTTTGACCCCGATGGGGACGACCGCTACCCCCGACTTTCTGCGCCTCGCCCGGATCACTCCTGAGCGCCGACACCAGATCTGGGCACATACTCGCGAGGCGCTGGCCACCGTCCCCCACCACCGAGTGCTCCTCAACCACGACACGACGCGCTCACGAAAGCTACTCAGTGCCCTGACCGCTCAGCACACTTCGAGATGAGGCCAGGCGAAGAACGAACAGGACGGCGGAGGCGGTGAACAGTGCCGCCGTGATGGCGAGCCACCGTGGGAAGTAGGGCTGCGTCGAGAGTCCGGAGGCGGGGGTGTAGGCGGTGGAGAGCTGGAAGATCAGCGGGGACCACACCAGCAGCAGTATCCCGGAGACCACCGCCGGCACCCGCAGGTAGTTGAGCCAGCGCACGCCGCGGACGGTGGCGAGTCCGGGCCGGCGCCGCAGCAGCACGACCAGCGCCGCGTCGAGCGCGGCGTAGAGCGGGAACAACACCAGGTCGTGCGCCACCGCGCTGCCGACGAACCAGGCGCCCACGCCCAGCGGGTTGCCTTCCAGCAGCCGAACCCCGGCGTAGCCCGCGACGACGAAGCTGGCCAGCAGGGCCAGCAGCTGGAGCGCGTCGCGGCGGCTCACGGCGCGTCCGGGAGGAAGGTCATCCGGGCCACCCATTTGGTGTTGTGCACCCCGGGCAGCGCGGGGACGACCACTCGGGCCGGGTAGCCGTGGTCCAGCGGCAGGTCCACGCCGTTGACGCGCAGGGCAAGCAGGGCGTCG
Organism: Pseudonocardiaceae bacterium; assembly: GCA_050699435.1. Taxonomy (GTDB): domain Bacteria; phylum Actinomycetota; class Actinomycetes; order Mycobacteriales; family Pseudonocardiaceae. The sequence goes on from JBOHGM010000021.1 coordinate 13,192, forward strand.
GTGGCGTGGATCTGATTGCCTGCCAGGGTCGCGGAGGTGAACGGCCCGGCGCGTTGCAGCGACTCGACCACCAGCCGCTCGGCGCCCGGGGCACCGGCCAGCGCGGCGAGGTCGGCCAGCCGCACCCCGGCCCAGGTCTGCAGGCCGGTGGACCAGCCCTCCACGCAGGCGATCGACAACCGGGCGGTGTGCTGGGGCAGGGCGAGCAGCTCGGCCCGGGACAGCGCCATCGACGGTCCGGACGGGCCGAGCAGTGCCAGCCGCCAGCTCTGGTCGACCCGGGTGATGCGGGCTGCGGCGGCGGTCTTGTTGACCTGGAACTGCGCTGGGCCGTCGCCGACGTCCTGCCCGCGCGGCGCCAGCAGCGCGGTGGACCGCGCGTCGCCGCCGATGGTCTGGCCCGCGCTGAGCGCGAGCAGCGCCGCCGAGCTGGCCCCGACCATGCCCAACGCCCCCCGCCTGCTGATCGTCGCCTGCGCCGGATCCGGTGCGACGAGGTGGCCGGGGTCCGGTTCCTCGGCGACGGTCCGCTCCACCGGGGTGCGCAGCTCGCGGCCCATACTGCGGCTGCGCAGCGCGGTGATCAGCCGCGGCATCCGGAACGCGGTGTGCACGACGAACGCGGCCATGAACACCCACGCACCATAGAAGTGCGCCTGGTAGAAGCTGAACGGCCAGGCGTAGAAGTATTGGATGTTCATCACGCCGGTGACGAACTGAAACGCTGCTCCGCCGACGAGTAGCAACAGGGAGAGCCGGTCCACGACATGGACCACCGAGCGCGCCGGGGGCCACTCGAACAGCTTCGGCAACACCGACCACAGCTTGGCCAGCACCACCGGGATGAGCACCAGCCCCAGCGTGACGTGCACGCCCTGAGTCAGCCAATACAGCCAGGGCGGTCCCGCCGGCCAACCGAACAAATAGAAGCCGAGCAGCCCCTTGTCCGGGGTGAGATCGTTGTTCGGGCCACCCAGATCCGGGTTGTAGGCGGCATAGGATGCCAGCCCGGTCAGGAACACCACGGGGATGCCGATCAGCAGCACGACGCTGAACACGGCGGTGAACCAGGGACCACGAAGCGGGCTGCGCCAGAAGCCGCGACGGAACGGCCCCGGCGGGGGATGCTCGACGATGAAGCGGGCCAGCCTGCGCGCAGGCGTTCGATCTCCGGGGGCGCTCATCGGGTGGGCCCGGAGGTCGAACGCCGGTGCAGCTCGGCGAAGTAGCGGCGGCCGCGGCGCCGGGCACCCACTCGCAGTCCAGCTTGCTCAGCGAGCCGACCGAGCGCGTCGAGGTCGACCACTGCCCACGGGAACCAGGGTCCCACCGCGCCGGAGGTGTGCTCGTGCTGCAGGCGAGCGGGACCGCACCAGAGGCCCGTGCCGGGTGGCTCGGCCTCGACCAGCACGCTACCGCCGACCCGGAGCAAGGTGGCACAGCGGCGCAACAGCGCCTTCGGGTCGCCACCGATGCCGATGTTCCCGTCGGCCAGCAGAGCGTGCTGCCAGCGACCCTCGCCGGGCAGCGGGGCGAAGAGGTCGCGGTGTAGCACGACCGCGCCTCGGTTGCGGCTTTCCCGCACCGCGTGCCGGGAGCAGTCCACCCCGAGGGTGGGCACACCGCGTTCGAGCAGTGCGGTGGCCAGCCGGCCGGGGCCGCAGCCGAGGTCGACGGTAGGTCCGGTGCAGCGGTCGAGTAGCCAGCGGTCGTCCCCGGCGGCGCAGTCGTGCCAGCGCTGCACGGCAGTGGGGAGCCGGCGACCGTCACTGCTGATCAGCCGCGCGGACTCGCCCGCAAGGGCGGCGCCGAAGGCGTCGGCATAGCAGGCGTCGGCATAGGCGGGCATCACCGCACCCCCTCGGCGGTCGGGGCCAGCGCGGCGCGGACCGCTGTGCCGAAGCGGCTTGCGGGGACGCCTGCGGCCACTGCCACCGCATCGTCTGCTGTGTCCACATCGGACAGCTGGGGCAGCTCGGCGACGTGGCAGCCCGCCGCGCGCAGCGTCGCCAGTGTCGTCGTCCCGGTATCCGGCCGGGAGGTGGGGACTGCGGCAATCAGCCCAGCCAGCGCCGGGTCTCGTAGGCCGAGGGCCCACCAGCCCCCGTCGCGGGCCAGGCCGAGCGCGGCGTCGGTGCCGGTGCCGGCGTCGGTGCCGGGACGGTCCAGGATGTCCAGGCAGTGGCCGAGTAACCGGGCATCGGCCTGCGGGGTGTCCATCCCGATCTGCAGCACTGGGGTGCCCGGGGCCAGCGCGGCGGCGGCGGCGTGTGCCGCCGCAATCCTTTCGCCCAAGGTGCTACCGCGTTGCCGAATCACCGACGCGGCCTGTAACGCGGCATGCAGCGGGGCGGGGTCCGCAACCCGATCGAGCCGTCCGGCCAGTGCTACCACGGCCGCAGTCTGCGGCACAGCCAGCACCGCGTCGAGGGTGTCCAGCAGCGCTGCGGCGGCGATCCTGGCCGCCTGCGTCGGCGTGAGCGGAGGGCACAGCCGGGTCTTCACCTGCCCAGGGACCGGCGCCTTGGCCAGCACGAGCAGGATCGCCCTGGGCGTGCTCACCGCAAAACCCCAGCCATGTCCCGGACCGCACGCATCGTTCCCCACACCGAGCCGGACACCTTCGAGCGGCCCCCCTCCCGCGGCCGATAGGCGACGTCGACCTCGTGTAGTCGCCAGCCCGCTTCGGCGGCCCGAACCAGCAGCTCCAGCGGATAGCCGGAGGTCGGGTGGGCCACGCCGAGGTGCCGCAGACGGGCGCGGTACGCGACCCGGATCGGGGCGATGTCGTGCACCGGCAGACCGCGCCTGCGCAGCATGGCGGCCAGCAGCGCGTTACCCGCCCTGGCGTGCCAGGGCCAGGCCCCCGCCTCGCTGGGCACCCGCCGCCCTACCACCAGGTCCACCCCGCCCGCGGCAAGAACGGCCACCATGGCGGGCAGCGCGAGCGGGTCCAGCGAGCCGTCGCCGTCCAGTACCGCGACCACGTCCCGGCTGGCGACAGCGAGCCCGGCCTGCACAGCGGCGCCGTAGCCGCGCCGGGGTTCGTACACGACCACCGCCCCGTGTGCGGCTGCCACCTCCGCGGTGCCGTCGGTGGACCCGTTGTCCGCCACGATCGCCCGATAACCGGGAGGAAGCCGGGCCAGGACGCCGGGCAGCGCAACCGCTTCGTCCAGACAGGGCAGGACTACGTCGACCGACTGGTTCATGTTAGGAATCTACGAGCCACAGACGGTTTCGGCTTGTGTCGACATCGTCACAGACCCAGGGAGGTTCGATGACCGGACGTAACGGGTACTCGCCATCCCGGTGACGACCGCGCCCCGCCGATCGCCCAGCGCGGTCACCGACAGCCCGGGTGGGCTGCGCCTCGACCTCCTTGTTGCCGGGTTCGCCGCCGGACTTGTGGCGACGGCCGCCCTGGTCGGCCTGTGGTTGCTGGACCGCGGGGTGCCGATCCACGCTCCCGCTCCGCCGCTGTTCGCCCGGTGGCTGCCGCACCTCGGCCCGGGCACTGCCCCGGCGGTGCTCGTCGCGGTGCTCGTCACGGTGTGGGGTCCGACGCTGGCCGCCCGGCTGGCGTGGCGGCCGCTGCTGGTGCTGTCCTACCTGGCCGCGCTGGCCTGGACGCTGAGCCTCGCGCTGGTGGACGGCTGGCAACGCGGCATCGCGGGCCGGCTGACCAGCAAACCCGAGTACCTGCGGGAGGTGCCTGGCGTCACCGATGTGCCGACGATGCTGGCGACCTTCTCCGAGCGCATCGTCGGGTTAGATGCCGACACCTGGACCACCCACGTGGCCGGTCACCCGCCCGGTGCGCTGCTGGTCTTCGTCGGGCTGGACCGGGCGGGGCTGCCCGGTGGCGCGCCTGCGGCGCTGCTCTGCGTACTGGTCGGCGCCTCCGCGTGCGTCGCGGTGGCGGTGACGCTGCGGGCGCTGGGCGCGGAGCCCCTCGCGCGCGCTGCCCTGCCCTTCGGGGTGCTGCTGCCCGCAGCGGTGTGGGTAGGGGCGTCCGCGGACGGCCTCTTCGCGGGGGTGCTGGCCTGGGGCGTGGCGCTGCTGGCGGTGGCCGCGGCCCGGCCACGGCTCGACGGGCCCGGCACCGCCGCGGCGGCCGTCGGTGGTCTGCTACTCGGCGCGTGCCTGTACCTGTCCTACGGGCTCGTGCTGGCCGGGCTGCTTGCGCTGGCCGTGCTGGCGTACACCCGCCGGCTGGCCCCGTTGCTCGTGGCCGGCGCCGGGGTGGCGGCGGTGGTGGCCGCGTTCACCGCAGCCGGGTTCTGGTGGCTTGACGGCTACCACAAGGTCACCATCCGCTACTACCAACCGGGGGAATGGGGCCTCGACCGCCCCTACAGTTACTGGATATGGGCGAACCTGGCCGCGCTGACGATCGCGCTCGGGCCTGCCGCGGTGGCCGGGCTGCGCCGGGCCGCCGCCGGCTGGCGTCGTCACGCTATCCGGCCAGCGGTGTTGCTCTGCGGAGCGGCGCTGCTCGCGGTGCTGATCGCCGACGTGAGCGGGCTGAGCAAGGCCGAGGTGGAACGGATCTGGCTACCGTTCACCGGGTGGCTGATCGCCGCGGCCGCCCTGCTGCCCACCCGGCAGATGCGGTGGTGGCTGGCCGGGCAAGCCAGCGTGGCGCTGGCGGTCAACCACCTGCTGCTCACCGGGTGGTGAGCCCGGCCGGCTCCCGCAGCGGATCAGTGGCAAACCCGGTGACGCCCGCGGCGAAGCTCACGGCCGCGTGGAAGCCGAGCACCGGTCGTGCCTTGGCGGGGTTCGCGGTGATGTGCCGCACGTCGCCGGACCGGGCACCACCCACCACCACCGGTGCCGGACCGTCCATGGCCACAGCCAGCGCGGTGGCCAGCTCGCCGACCGTATGGGGCTGTCCGGAGCAGACGTTGACCGGCTCGCAGCACCCCGCTCCCGGGTTCGCGGCCAGCGCCAGCACGTTGGCCGCGGCGACGTCGCTGACGTGCACGAAGTCCCGGCGCTGCCGCCCGTCTTCGAGCACCCTCGGGGCCTCGCCGCGCTCCAGGGCGGACCGGAAGATCGAAGCCACCCCGGCGTAAGGGGTGTCGCGCGGCATCCGCGGCCCGTACACGTTGTGGTAGCGCAGCGCCCACACCCCGGCGCCGGTCTGCCGCGCCCACGCCGCGGCCAGGTGCTCCTGGGCCACCTTCGTGGCCGCATAGGTGCTGCGCGGATCCAGCCGCGCGTCCTCGCCGACCAACTGCGGCGCTAACTCCCGGTCGCAGTGCGGGCAAGACACCTCGAACCGCCCCGCAGCCAGGTCCTGTGCACGGCGCGTACCGGCGGGCACCTCCCCGTGCTCAGCGCAGGAGTACCGGCCCTCCCCGTAGACCACCATCGAACTGGCCAGCACCAACCGGCCCACTGCTGCGTTATGCATCGCGGCCAGCAGCACCGCTGTGCCGTAGTCGTTGTGCGCCGCATAGTCCGGGGCATCGCAGGGGTCCACGCCATGCCCGACCATCGCCGCCTGGTGACACACCGCATCCACCCCACCCAGCACCCGGGCGAGCACCTCAGCGTCCCGCACATCGCCGGAGACCAGCTCATACCGTTGCGCCCGGTCCCGCGCGGCGGACCGCCCGTGCGCCTGTGGCAGCCACGCGTCCAGCCCCACTACCGAGTGCCCCTGCCCGACGAGGGCGTCCGCGACATGGGAGCCGACGAAACCCGCCGCACCGGTGATCAGTATCCGCACCCCCCGACCGTATGCCCGCGCGCGCGACAACGCAGCGTCAAGGCACGGGCGGGCCAGGAGTGACACCCGGTCGGCGCTGTGAAACACTGCACCGCGCACGGCCGAGGGCCGTGCTACCGGACAGGGACAAGCGATGAGCACTCGCGCGCACGAACGCCAGGCCGTTGACGAGATCATGGCTTCGAATGAGACCAAAGAAGCAGCTCGGCTGCTCAGCGCAGCCGGGTTCAGGGAGTTGCCCGGCATTCGTACGGATGGCCGGGTCGGTTTCCGCACGATCGGCGACTACTACGAACTGGTCATACAGTTCACCGACGGGCACATGGAGGCCATCCGGCAGACGATCGATGGGCCGTTGTGGTTTCCCGGACATGACGAGCCACACCACCTCGAGTGGATGAAGTCGGGCGAGCCACTCGACGTGGTCCAGGAGCTGCTCGCGCTGCCGAGCTAGCGACCCTCTGTCGCCGCTTCGCCAACGCCACGAGGTGGGGGTCGATGCCAATACTGACCACGTTTCCCCCGCCGATTCGATGAGCCGACAACGCGACATTGTAGCCAGCGCCAGTACCTATTCCTAGAACACGATGGTCCTCATTAACGTCTAACGCTTCCAACATCTCAATCATCAGACTTTGCATCGTGGATGAACTGGTAGGCAACGCAGCAAGTCCGCATTCGGGGCCCTGCCGACGCGGTACGACGAGTGTCGAGTCTGAGTAGACCTCGTTCCACAGGTGGCGTGGGCTGTGCTGGCGGATCTGGTAGGGGCCGCCGGAGAGATCATATCGGGCAATGGCCCAGGGGATGCTGGTCGGCGCAGCCGCGGCAGAGGTAGCAAGGCTCACTGCTCCCGTTGGGCGGTTCATGATCGCCATCTTGGCAGCGATAACCGCTGCCCCAGCCCGACAAGGCAGCTACCAGGGGGCTTGCTGAGGCGATGAGCAGAACTTGGGCAAGCTCACGCAGGGACCCGTGGTCAGAGTCGCCGACCACCGATCGGATTACCGGGATCGGGTGGGGATTGCCCTCCGGCACGGTCACCAATCCCCGCCGTCGCCACCCGCCGCAACGGTTCGACCGCGGTCGGATTGCCGGCTGCGGGATGGGGGTACGTAGGGCGTATGGAAACGGTCGCCGACCATCCCGTCCCACCCGGACCCGACCCGTTCCCGGTTCCGCCGCCCGAACCGGTGCCGAGTCCGCCGCCCGGGCCGGAACCGAGTCCGCCGCCCGGGCCGGTGCCGAGTCCGCCGCCCGGGCCGGAGCCGTTGCCGCCAGAACCCGAGCCGGCGCCCGTGCCCGGCGTCAGAAGTGATCGCGGGGATCACTCGCTGCCAGCTACTACAGCCGCACTTTCACGCTGAGTGACAGATGGCTGTCTCAGCGATCATGAACGGTGGCTGAGCACCGCCACGACTCAGACGCGGGCCCCTGCCAGTCCAAGCACAGGGCAGTACGCCGTCAGCCCGGCCCAGTGATCGTCGTTTGGGAAGAATCAGCCGCGGTGACCGCGGCTGATTCTTCCCAAACGGCGATCACTTTCCACCAGCCCGGTCCCCGGTGCCCCCGAAGCTCGCCCAGTGCCGCTGCAGGGCCAGTGCCGCTGCAGGGGCTAGACGGCTAGGGCCCCCTAGCCAGAGGAAGCAGCGGTGCCACTCACCGGCCATATCGCTGTCGGTGATTGAAGCTCACCGAGAGTAAAGCGCGACTGTAGTACAGTTGGCCGAGGGCGAACACAGCTGATACTGCGAATACAGCGGCCACCCGCAAGAGCTGCAAGAGAGGTGGCGAATCTATCCGGTCCTCGAGCACTGGGTTGTTTTAGGACACGCCGAGGGGGGTAATCCTCTGTGCAG
>JBOHGM010000021.1:20890-50164 GCA_050699435.1 Pseudonocardiaceae bacterium
GCGAACACAGCTGATACTGCGAATACAGCGGCCACCCGCAAGAGCTGCAAGAGAGGTGGCGAATCTATCCGGTCCTCGAGCACTGGGTTGTTTTAGGACACGCCGAGGGGGGTAATCCTCTGTGCAGAGGCGGACCAGAGGGGTGGCCGCTGAGCGTCACAGCCGGGCGCTCAGCTTGAGCAGCTGCGGTCCGGCCCGTCGCAAGGTCGCCGTGGCTCGCGTGGACTGCAGCCGGCGACGCCCCATCTCCCCGATCTGAGCAGCTGGCGGACGCGCCGTGCAATGCGCCGTCGTTCTTCAATGAAGGGAACAGCATGCGCAAGAACGTATTCGTGCTCGGCTTCGACGAGCACAACTTCCGAATTCTCCAGGACATGCCCGACGCCGCGGAATGCGAGTTCCATCCACTGCTGACTTTCGACGACATCTATGGTGGTGAGGAGATCAAGTTCGGCGACGTGCTGGCGGCGGCGACGCGAGAGCTCGACGCGTTCGAGGGGCCGATCGACGCGATCATCGGGTTCTGGGACTTCCCGGTCAGCTCGCTCCTCCCGCTGCTGCGGCAGCGGTGCGGACTGCCCACCACCAGCCTCGAGGAGGTGGTGAAGTGCGAGCACAAGTACTGGAGCCGCCTCATCCAGCAGCAGGTGATCGACGAGTACCCGCCGTTCGGTCTCGTGGACCCCGAGCACGACACATCGCCTCCCGAGGGCATGCGTTACCCTATGTGGGTGAAGCCGGTCAAGTCCTTCTCCTCGGTGCTCGCCTTCGGAGTCGCCGACGAGGCCGCGTTCCGGGACGCGCTCGGCAAGATCAAGGAAGGCATCAGCTGGGTGGGTGAGCCGTTCGACGCGCTGCTCGAGCACGTCGACCTGCCACCGGAGATCGCCGCCGCAGGCGGCCAGGCGTGCCTCGCCGAGGAGGCGATCATCGGGCGGCAGCTCACCGTGGAGGGCTACCGCTACCGGGGTGAGGTCGTCATCTACGGGGTCGTCGACTCGGTGAACTACGAGAACAGCCCGAGCTTTCTGCGCTACCAGTACCCCTCGTCGCTGCCCGAACACGTCATCAAGCGGTTGAACGACATCTCACGACGGGTGGTCGAGGCGATCGGGCTTGAGCGGAACACCTTCAACATCGAGTACTTCTGGGACCCGGGCACCGACGCCGTCACCCTGCTCGAGATCAACCCGCGGCACTCCCAGTCGCACGCGGAGCTCTTCGAGGACGTCGACGGGATGGCCAACCACGAGGTGATGTTGCGGCTCGCGCTGGACCACAATCCCGACTTCCCGCAGGGCAAGGGCCGCTATGGCGTCGCGGCCAAGTGGTTCGTCCGGCGCTTCGCCGACGGCGTCGTCCGCCGCCACCCGAGCCAGGAGGAAGTCGAGGCGATTCAGCACATCGTGCCCGGCACCACTATCGACCTCGCCGTACACGCCGGGGACCGGCTCTCCGAGCTGAAGGAGCAGGACAGCTACAGTTACCAGCTGGCCAGCGTCTACATTGGCGCGGCCGACGAGGCAGAGCTGACGGCCAGGTTCGAGCACGTGGTGGCGGCGCTACCGTTCGAGATCGACGACGTCGGCGCTAACTGACCCGACCCACCCGAGTGGCCAGGAGTCGATTGATGCGGACGGTGACATCCCTGCCCCACGCCGTCCGCGAGGAGGAGCACGTCTGGATTCCGGTCCGGGACGGGATCCGGCTCGCCGCGCGGATCTGGCGCCCGGCGTTCTCCGAACTCGAGCCCGTCCCGGCGATCCTCGAGATCATCCCGTATCGCCAGCGGGACCTCACGGCGCGCCGCGACTCGATCCACCACCCCTACCTGGCGGGTCACGGCTACGCGTGCATGCGGGTGGACCTGCGGGGCAGCGGCGAGTCCGAAGGGGTCCTCACCGACGAGTACCTGGAGGAAGAGCTCGCCGACGCCGAGGACGTCCTGGCCTGGCTGGCCGAGCAGCCGTGGTGCACCGGGCGGTGCGGGATGATGGGCATCTCGTGGGGGGGGTTCAACGCGCTGCAGGTCGCGGCCCGTCGCCCGCCCGGCCTGGCCGCCATCGTCACCGCGAGCTCGACCGATGACCGGTACGCCGACGACGTCCACTACATGGGTGGGTGCTTGCTCTCGGACAACCTGTCCTGGGCGTCGACGATGTTCGCCTACAACTCCTGCCCTCCGGAGCCCGCTGTGGTCGGGGACCGCTGGCGGGACATGTGGCAGGCACGGCTGGCCCGCAGCGGGCTGTGGCTCGAGGAGTGGCTGGTCCACCAGCGCCGCGACGACTACTGGCGCCACGGCTCGATCTGCGAGGACTACTCCGCGGTGCGCTGCCCCGTGCTCGCCGTCAGCGGCTGGGCCGACGGCTACTCCAACTCGGTGTTCCGGCTGCTCGAGCACCTCGAGGTCCCGCGTAAGGGCCTGATCGGGCCGTGGTCGCACAAGTACCCGCACCTGGGCGAGCCGGGACCGGCGATCGGGTTCCTGCAGGAGCTGGTGCGCTGGTGGGACCACTGGCTCAAGGACGTCGACAACGATGTCATGGACGAGCCCATGCTGCGGATCTGGATGCAGGACACCGTGCCGCCGTTCACTGCCTACGAGGTGCGGCCCGGCCGCTGGGTGGGAGAGCCGAGCTGGCCGTCGCCGCACATCCACCCCTCCGTGCACGCGCTGGAGCGAAACCGCATCGCCCGGCCTGGCGAGACCGTGGAGTCGGACGAGCTGACGATCGAGTCGCCGCTCTCGGTCGGGCAGTACGCCGGCAAGTGGTGCTCGTACAACGCGCCGCCGGACCTGCCCTACGACCAGCGCGAGGAGGACGGCGGGTCACTGGTGTTCGACACCGATCCGTTCACCGAGCGGTGCGAGATCCTCGGCTCGCCCGTCCTCGACCTCGAAGTCGCCTCGACCCAGCCGGTGGCGATGGTGGCCGCGCGGCTGTCCGACGTCGCCCCGGACGGCCGGGCGACCCGCATCAGCTACGGATTGCTCAACCTCACGCACCGCGACTCGCATGCCGAACCCGAGCCGCTGGTGCCCGGCAAGCGCTACCAGGTCTGTCTGCAACTCAACGCGATGGCGCAGGCGCTGCCCCCCGGACACCGACTCCGGGTGGCCATCTCGACTTCGTACTGGCCGCTGGCCTGGCCGCCGCCGGAGCCGGTGCGGTTGTCGGTATTCGCCGGGTCCAGCACGCTACGGCTGCCGGTCCGCCCGACCCGCGAGTCCGACGAGGTGTCGCTTCGCCCGTTCGACGAGCCGGAGGGCGCCGAGCCGATCCCCATGACCCAGCTGCAGCCCGGCGAGGAGCGCTGGACCGTGTCGCGGGACCTTGTGCGCTACGAGTCCGCGCTCGAGGTCGTCAAGGATCTCGGCGTGGTGCGCTTCGACGACATCGATCTCGAGGTCACTCGCCGCGCCTACGAGCGCTACAGCTGGGTCGGCGACGACTTCGGCTCCGTGTGCGGCGAAACCGAGTGGCGGATCGGCTTCAAGCGGGGCGACTGGGAGGCCTCGACGATCACGCGTACGGTGCTGACGTCGACGGTCACGGACTTCGTCCTCCGCGCGGAGCTCGACGCCTACGAGGGCGATCAGCGCGTCACGTCCTACAACTGGGACCAGACCGTGCCCCGCGACCTCGTCTGACCCCGCGACCTCGACACCTTGCAGTATCCGGTGATTGTGCTCATCGAGGCCCAGCACGAAGACATTCTCAGCCACCAACCCTCACCGTTCTTTCCTCCAACCACGAAACCTCATCCACGAGCGGGCCCGACCATCGGCCAGCCAAGGACATACCCCGTGGAGGTCAGTATTAAACGGTAGGTCGCGTTCCCGGGCGCTGCACGGTCCCCCGTCAGCCCGCCGGCTTCGGTGTCCCCCGCTGCGATGTCCCCGCATCGATGTCCCCCGCCTCGATGTCTTCGGCCCAATGACAGGCGACCAGCTGCCCGGGCCGCACCTTTCGCAAGGCCGGCCGCTCGTCGTGGCATCGGGTCGGCTGGCGCCAGGGGCACCGGGTGTGGAAGCGACAGCCCGACGGCGGGGCCGCAGGCGAGGGCAGGTCCCCGGTGAGCAGGATCTGCTCCCTGGCGTCCTCCACCGCCGGGTCGGGGACGGGCACCGCGGAGAGCAGCGCCCTGGTGTACGGGTGCAGCGGCGCGGCGTAGAGCTCGTCGGCGCCGGCCTGCTCGACGATCCCGCCCAGGTACATCACGCCGACCCGGTCCGCGATGTGCCGCACCACGGCCAGGTCGTGCGCGATCACCAGGTAGGTCAGCCCGAACTCGCCCTGCAGGTCTTCGAGCAGGTTGATCACCTGAGCCTGCACGGAGACGTCCAGTGCGGACACCGGCTCGTCAGCGATCAGCAGGTCGGGCTCGACGCTCAGCGCGCGCGCGATGCTGATGCGCTGACGCTGACCACCGGAGAACTCGTGCGGGTAGCGGCGCAGGGCGGCGTGCGGCAGCCCCACCGCGTCGAGCAACTCGCGCAGCCGCTGCGCCATGGGTGCCTTGCCACGATCGAGGTCGTGCGCCCGCAGGCCCTCGACCAGCAGGGATTCCACTGACTGGCGCGGGTCCAGCGAGGCCAGCGGATCCTGGAACACCAGCTGCATCCGCCTGCGCATCCGGCGCAGCGGCTCGCCCTGGAGCGTGGACAAGTCGGTGCCGTCGAACACCACCCGCCCTGCGGTGGGTTCGATCAGCCGCAGCATCGCCCGGCCCAGCGTCGACTTGCCACAGCCGGATTCGCCGACCAGTCCGTAGGTCTCCCCCCGCCGGATGGTCAGGTCCACGCCGTCCACCGCGTAGACGTGCCCGACGGTGCGGTCCAGCACGAGGCCCCACTTGATCGGAAAGTGCACCTGCACACCGTCGACCTCAACCAGCGCCTCGCCCGCATTCAGCGGGCTGCGCGGCGTCTGCGGAGCCGGATAACCCGGAGCCGGATAGCCCCTTGCAGCGGGGTGGCGGTTCGGCGGCTCCGGGTTGTGGCAGCGAAGCTGCCGCGCTTCGGCAGCGGATTGCATCTGTGGGGTCTGCCGGGTGCACACGTCCAGTGCGCGCGGGCAGCGGGGCGCGAACGCGCAGCCCTGCGTCCAGGGAAGGTTGTCCGCCACCGACCCGCGGATCGGCTCCAAGCGCCGCCCGCGGCCCCGTCGAGCACTGTCCAGCCGGGGGATCGAGGCCAGCAGCCCGGCGGTGTAGGGGTGCCGGGGCTGGGCGAACAGCGGGTGCCGGGGGCCCCGCTCGACGACCCGCCCGCCATAGAGCACGGCGACCTCGTCACACAGCCCGGCGACGACCCCGAGATCGTGCGTGATCATGATCAGCGCAGTCCCGGTCTCGGCGACCAGCTCCCGGAGCAAGGCCAGGATCTGGGCCTGGATGGTGACATCCAGTGCGGTGGTCGGCTCGTCGGCGATCAGCAGCCGCGGGCGGCAGGCCAGCGCTATCGCGATCAGGGCGCGCTGGCGCATCCCGCCGGAGAGTTGATGCGGGTATTCGTCCAGTCGCCGCTGCGGATCCGATATGCCGACCCGGGTCAGCAACTCGGCGGCGTCCACCCTGGCCTGGCGCCGCGGCAGGCCGCGGTGTCGCTCGAGCACCTCGCTGACCTGCAGGCCGATCGGCACCACGGGGTTCAGCGAGGACAGCGGGTCCTGGAAGACCATACCCAGGTCCCGGCCGCGCCGGTCGCGCATCGCCGCTTCGGGCAAGCCCAGCAGTTCGGTGCCCTCGAACCGCACCGACCCGGATACCCGCACCCCCCGACGCGGCAACAGCCCCATGATTGCCAGTGCGGTGACCGACTTGCCGCAGCCGGACTCGCCGACCAGCCCGACAGTCCGGCCGGGCTCGACGGAGAAGCTCACCCCATCCACCGCGACGGTGGGCGGATGGCCACGACGCTGGAAGACCACCGAGAGATCGTCCACCACAAGCAGAGGTGGTGGGTGAGTTCGCGTGCCATAACCAACACTCTGATGGTGATCTACGGTGTGGTCAGGGGTCACAGTCATCAGGTTAGAGGGTTGGGGGTTCCCCGCCCGGGAAACTGGCCAGGACGTCCCATCGTTCGCTGCGGGACCCGATGTCGCAAAGGTCGAACGCTCGTGTCCGAGTCGGATGGCAGTCACCGAGGACTCGTCTTCCTAAGTCGGTCGCGCTGTTCACGTCACGACGGTCTACCTTCGCCAGTGAGACGTGGGGGACGAAGGAATCGCGGATATACTCGCTGCCGTACTTGTCATTACCGACTCCTTCTCGCGCTGCCGCCGCCAAGTCGAGAATCGCCTCGTGCAGCGCCATAAGCTCTGCCGTGCGCTCGACGTTCAACATAACGTAGCCGCCGTATGATGCTTCGATGCTGACTGGATTGATGTCGGGTAGATCGATCCTCTCAATCAAGACGCGGAGATCATCGACTATTTGTTGGATTCTATCGTGTGGCACAGTGCATATGTGAAGACTCAGATGTGGGGGAAATTCTTTGTCATCGATGACGTTTTCATTGTAGTAGTACTCGTCCGTGATCGCCTGGCTGGCGCTAATCACTGACCGGAACAGCGGGTCAGCGGGAATCAGGGCGAAGTCGACTCGAACCAAATCCACTTTCTCCACCTCTCGGTGCGTCATAGGGAACGCGGGCACTTTGTTCGATCAAGCGGTCGAAGTCTTCGCGCAGGAACGAAAGAAGTCCTCCTTTGGACACCAGCAGCGCTGGAGTCGCGATACGCTCACTACACAGGGCATATAGTGCCAGTATGGCGCAATCCGCAAACATGTAGGCCGCGTGCCGAAATACCCTGTTGGTTACGTACACCTCGACGTGGTGGTGCGGCTCCATCGAGCCAAAGTCTGTTATCGCTGCATGAACTCTCCCACGCAATTCTTCCGGAGTGATTCCAAGAGTTTGAGCATAAGCTGAGATCAGAGTCGAGTCGATAGCGGGGTCGGGCAGTACCACGCGAATCCTGCCGTCAGGGCGCCCAGCCAGGGCACGCAGATGCTTCCGGTAAGTGTTTCGCCAGGTCGCACCATACATGATCGCCAAGTCGAGAGTAGACGAGGAGGCGAAAAATGATTCCCAGTCGCCGCCGATGTCCACAAAATCTTGATAGAAATTTACTATGCCTGGCTCATCCATGTTGAGATTTCTATCGGTGATGATCTGTTGGCTTTCGTCGGCTGATGCAACTTCTATAGCATGAATTGTTTCTGCAAGATCGAGCAGTAGAGCTTTTTCGTGATGCGCACGCCATCCGTCGCCCGAGAGCAGTCCCATGGCCTGCGCCGCCGCGAGCCTTCTTGTCTTGGACTTAACTCGCTCCGCTCCGGGACGCAGCGCCAGATACCGCGCGCAGCGCCTTGACCGGATCAGCCAGGCGATACGCGGGGTTTTCGTGAGTGTGGGCTGCCAGTGCCAGCAGGCCGCGGTTCACGACGTTCTCGATGGCATCGGCGAGCGAACCCGCACCGCTAGCGAGCTCGCGCTGCACGAGCGCCAGGTGCGGTAGTGCAACCAGATCGGCACGGGGCGATCGAAGACCAGGTGTCACCAGCTGAGCAAGATCAGCGGTGATGAGGTCCGCGCCCTGCGACGCCATTTCGCTCACCTCGCACGTGAACGGCACGGAAACGGCACACGTTTTCTCGTAGCGGCCGCTCGGCGGGCCGAGCACAGAATATTGCCATGAGCCATCCTGATCACCCCGTACCTCTCGTCCCCGTACCTCTCGTCCCCGTACCTACTATGAAACACAGCATACGGCACAGGCGTAGCAGCCCGCTCGATCAGATGCTCGCGCCACCACTCGTCCTACGCCCGAGAGTTGTTCACGCACCACGTGTCTGTGATTCCGAGAGGAACCGGATATGGGTGGCGTGACCGTGGTGGATCTGTTGGGCCTGATCCCAGCGTTGGCTGTTGCTTATGGAGTCATCCTGGGTGCCGCCGCTCTGGGCACCGGGTGGCAGTTGTTCCGCGAGCGCAGACCTGTCCGGTTTAGGCGAGGCGCTGTGGTCCCTCCGGTGGGCGCCGCGGGCGTCATCGACCGGAGCGACGAAGGCACGCGATGAGTGGCGCGGCGCTGGTCATGTCGGTGGTCGATGCCCGTACGGGTCATTGCATCTCGTAGCTGTCGAGACGGCGGCCTTGCATCGGCGTTCGGGACGTTATCCTGCGTTGTGCGGTGCGGATGTGATCACGGCCAGCCTTACCACTGCGCCTGCTCGTGACTGCCAGGACTGCCTTACGCGGGCTCAGCGAGGCGGGGGTGAAGCGGCACAGCGGGAGCAGGTCCGATCACGCCGCTGTGGCCTGTCGTGGCGCCGACGGGCACGCCGTGCGCGTCGTGGCGCACACAGCAGAGTCAGGCGGCGTCTTACTGACGACAACTACCCGAACGACCATGACCAGCGCTGATCTCTCGCTATTTCTGGCAAAGCAGTGGACATGTTTCAATCTGTCTATCATTGGAGGTATCTCGAATGTCTCATAAATCGTTGGGCCACTCGGTCGCCATGGGCGTATTTCCGTCATCGGATCACTTCCCGCTGGGACGCGCTTACGGCCGCGTCGAGACAATACGTGAGCCCGCATCGGCGGTGCGCCCGTTCGGGCTGACGCTGGCCGTGCAGCCAAGGGAGGTTACCCGCGTCGACCCGGCCGAGCTGGGCTACGACGAAGACGCACAGGTTGGCCTGATCCGCGACGGGGCGAGTATGGTGCCCTTGTCCAAGCACACTGACGGCCAGACTAACACGGTCACCCAGGGCGGCGACGGTCAGACCACGAACCGGGACAGCGATACTGACCATCGGGAAGACTGATGAGTGCGGCGGGGTCTGTCTTGATCCTGACCCACCCGTTCGATCCTACGGCGGACAAGGTTGTGGGCGAACTCAGCCGCCGCGATGTACCTCTGTTTCGGTGTGATGCCGCCGAGTTTCCCGAAAAGCTGAGCGTCGGGGCTGAGTTGCTTGGCGGCAACTGGTCTGGCCAGTTGCAGACTGTCCGGCGCCGCTTGGAATTGGACCAGGTAACGGGTATCTATTATCGACGGCCGACGACGTTCGAGTTTCAACCGGAGCTGTCCGAGGATGAACGTCGGTGGGCAACCATTCAGGCCCGACTGGGATTCGGGGGCCTGCTGGCCTCCCTGGATGAGTGGCTGAACCACCCGCACCGCATTGGTTACGCGGAATACAAACCGGTTCAGCTACGGCAGGCAGTGGCCTGTGGGCTGCGGGTTCCGCGTACCCTGGTGACCAACCATCCGGAACGGGCACAAGTGTTCGTTGCCGACGTGGGCCATGCCGTGTGCAAGCCGTTCGGTGGTGCCGGTGTCTCTGATGATGACGGTTTTCGGCGCGTCTTCACAACCAAGGTCACAGCCGACCAGTGTGCCGACCCGAACATTACCCGGACCATGCATATCTTTCAGGAATGGGTGCCGAAAGAATACGAGGTGAGAGTGACCGTCGTTGACGGTCGCTTCTTCGCTGCTCGCATCGACGCCGCATCCGACGCGGCCCATGTCGATTGGCGGTCGGACTATCACTCGATCTCGTACACGGTAACAGACACTCCCGACCCTGTGCGTTTATCCGTGCGTGCGCTACTCGATTCCCTGGGTCTCCGGTTCGGGGCGCTGGACTTCATCGTGGATCCAGACGGCCATTGGTGGTTCCTTGAATGCAATCCAAACGGCCAGTGGGCGTGGATAGAGGAAGAAACCGGAATGCCGATCGCCAGCGCCGTCGCTGACGCTCTGGAAGGACATTCACAGCCGTGACCGATATCGACTCGCTCCAAGCCGCCTTCGTCGATGCACTCAAAGCAAGCGGCGCCATGCGTGATCAGAAACTTCTCGCCGCGTTCCGTGACATTCCTCGCGGACCCTTCGTCCCTTACTACTTCACGCAGACACCCGACCACTCCGGATGGGTACTCGTGGAGCACCCTGACCCCCAATGGGCAGAGGAAGTATACAGCAATAAGCCCCTCATCACCCAACTCAATGGTGACGACACTTTAACCGAGGCCGCCCGCGAAGGCCAGACGGTCAACGGTGTATCCACCTCATCCAGTAGCGCCCCCTCCCTGATGGCCCTCATGCTTGAAGCGCTCGACGTCCACGACGGAAACAAGATCCTGGAAATCGGCACAGGAACCGGCTACAACACCGCGTTGCTCTGCCACCGTGTCGGCGCAGGCCACGTGACCAGCATCGACATTGATCACAGGCTGGTCGACAACGCACGTGAGCGCCTCGCCGCGTTCGGCTACCTGCCCTACCTTGCCACCCTCGACGGCACGGCCGGATGCGCCGCCCGCACGCCGTTTGACCGGGTGATCGCCACCGTTGGGGTCCCCAGTGTGCCCCCCGAATGGATCACACAGACACGGGTCGGGGGCGTCATCCTGCTGCCACTAGACCGGCGCAACTGCGGTGGCCTGCTGGCCAGACTGACCGTGCACTCCGGTGATGTGGCGCAAGGCCACTTTCTCCCTGATTTCGGCGGGTTCATGCCCGTCCGCCCCCTCCACCGACACGACGCTTCCGATCACGCATTTCGCACCACTGAGAACGGCCAGGGCGACACCCGGCACACCAGCCTCCCCCCCGACGTCATCACCCAAGAGGCCAGCCCCTTCGAATTCTTCGCCGCACTCACCATCCCCGGGGGCGGCTGGAACCACCTCACCTTCACCCCCAGCAACGGCAACCCCACCGAAACGTGGCTCGCCCAAGAAGACGGCTCCTGGGTATGCCACACCACGGCAAACGACACCCACACAGTCCGCCAAGGCGGACCCACCCAGCTCTGGGATCACGTAGAAATCGCATACCACCAATGGCACCAGATCGGCCAACCCACCCGCGACCGATTTGGCCTCACCATCCACCACGGACAACACACCATCTGGCTCGACCATCCAGACAGCCCACACCAGTGGACACTGCTGGTTTACTAGGCCAATCGCCCATGAACGGATGACTTGTGCGAGAAGGTCCAGGTCCCAAGTAGGTAACATCAGGGGGTTCGTTAAAGCTCGCGGACTTACTCACGGCTCCCCCTCGGATCGAGGGCGTCCCGCAGGGACTCGCCGACCAGGGTGAAGCCGAGCGCGACGGTGATGATCGCCCCGGCGGGCCAGAAGGCCAGTTGCGGGTGGCTGTCGATGATGTCCTGGGCATTGCCCAGCATCTGGCCCCACTCGGGGATGGAATCGTCCGGGGCGCCCAGCCCGAGGAACGACAGCGCCGCCGCGTCGATGATCGCCACCGCGAGGACCAGGGTGGACTGCACGATCACCGGCCCGAGCGAGTTGGGCAGCATGTGGCGCAGCACGATGACGCCCGGCTTGACGCCCAATGCCCGGGCGGCGAGCACGTGATCCGACGCCCGCACGGCGAGCATCGATCCGCGCAGCAGCCGGGCGAAGATCGGGATCTGCACGATCGCCACCGCGAGGATCACGGTGAACCGGCTCTGCTGGGCGAACAAAGCGCCGATGGACACCGCGAGCAGCAGCGACGGGATGGACAGTAGGACGTCGACGATCCGCATCACCACCGAGTCAATCCACCCGCCCAGCGCCCCGGCCAGCGTACCCAGCACCAAACCGCCACCGAGCCCGATCACCGTGGCGAGCACCGCAACCAGCAGGGTCTGCCGGGAACCGAGCAGCATCCGGGACAACAGGTCCCGGCCATCGGCGTCGCCGCCCAGCGGGTAGCCGGGCTGCGCGGGCGGGATCTCGTTGCGGGCCCGGGACACCTGGTCCTCCAGCAGCCGCGCCGCGGGGTCGTGCGGGGCCAGCCACGGCGCCAGCAGCGCGATCACCAGGAAGGCCAGGATGATCATCGCGCCAACCAGGAACACCGGGTTGCTGCGCACGCTGCGCCAGGCCGACGCCGCGAGGCTCACTCCGGCGTCACCGGCCCCGGCCGCGAGGGCGTCGATACGTCGGGTGCGCATCAGGTCCGCAGCCTCGGGTCGATCACCGCGTAGGACAGGTCGACGATCAGGTTCACCAGCACGTAGACCATCGCGGCCGCGATGATCACCACCTGCAGCACGGCGTAGTCCCGCTGTTCGAAACCGACTGCGAGCGCCTGCCCGACGCCCTGAAAGGCGAAGACCCGCTCGGTGAGCACCGCACCGGACAGCAGCGCCCCGGTCTGCAGCCCGATGATGGTCACCACCGGCAGCATCGCGTTGCGCAGCACGTGCCGTCGCCGGATCACACCGGTGGTCAGCCCCTTCGCATACGCGGTGCGCACATAGTCCTCGTCGAGCACGTCGAGCACCGCGGCCCGGGTGATCCGGAAGATCACCGCGAACGGGATCGAGGACAGTGCCAGCGCGGGCAGCACGAGATGCGCCGCCGCGTCCCAGGCGGCGTCCCACTCCCTGGTCAGCAGCCCGTCGAGGACGAAGAAGCCGGTGACCCTGGTCGCGTCGAGGCCCGCGGACTGCCGGCCCGAGGTCGGCAGCCAGCCCAACTGCACCGCGAAGACGAACTTCAGCAGGAACGCCAGGAAGAAGACCGGCACCGCGACACCGACCAGCGAGCCGATCACCCCGGTGTTGTCCAGCCAGCCGCCACGGTGCCGCGCCGCCAGGTAGCCCAGCGGGATACCGGCGGCGACGGCGAGCACGATCGCCGCCACGGTCAGTTCGATGGTGCCGGGGAAACGCTGCAGGAAGATCGACAGTACCGGGTCCCCCGGCTGCACGCCGGTGGAGACCCCGAAGTCGCCACTGATCGCCCGACCGAGGAAGCGCAGATACTGCACCGGAATCGGCTGGTCCAGGCCGAGTGCAGCAGCCAGCTGGGCCCGGCTCTGCGCGGTGGCGCGGTCCCCCAGCAGCGCCGACACCGGCCCGCCCGGCAGCGACCGCAACCAGGCGAACAGCAGTACCGACAGCGCCACCACTACCAGCAGGAGCTGGCCGAACCGCTGGACGGTGTAGCGCAGCACTAGCGGGCGATACTGACCGGGCCGAACTCCTCCGCGGTGGCCGGGCTGGGTACCAGTCCCTTGACCTGCTCGGTCACCACAATCGCCGGCGGTGAGTGGGAGATCGGGACGGCGGGCAGGTACTCGGCCATCAGGTCGCGATTGATCTGTTCATACCTCCCGATCCGGGTCTGCTCATCGGATTCGGCGTCGGCCGCCTGCAACGCATCCACCAACTCGCGGCCCCACGGCGCCGCCTGGAGCCAGAACCGGTTCTGCAGGCTGCCGAAGAAGGTGCCGATGAAATTGTCGGGCGAGTTGTAGTCGCCGGTCCAGCCGAGCAGGAACAGGTCGGCCCTGGCATTCTCCACGTCGTCGATATAGCCGCCGTTCCACGGCTTGCTCACCGGGTTGACGGTGATCCCTGCCGCTTCGAGGTCCTCCCGGATCGCGCCGAAGATGCTCTGCGGGTCCGGCAGGTAGGGGCGGGTGACCTCGGTGGGCCAGTAGAAGTTCACCGTCAGGTTCGACGCCCCGGCCTGCGCGAGCAGGTCGCGGGCCCGCTGCGGGTCGTGCGGGTACTCCCGCACATCCGCGGTCCAGCCCTCGACGGTGTCCGGGTAGAACTCGCGGGCCACCTCGGCGCCGTCCGGCAGCGCGGCCGACACCAGGGTCTCCCGGTCGATCGCGTGCGCCAGCGCCTGGCGCACCCGCAGATCGCGCAGTGCGGTGTTGTTCTTCTGCGTGATGCCGAGGTACAGCACGTTGAACGGGTCGCGGATCTGCAGGGTGAACCCGGCGTCACGGAGCAGCTGCCAGTCCGCGGGGTTGGGCAGGTCGTAGCCGTCGATCTCGCCGGCCTCCAGGGCCTGCCGCCGAGCCGTCTCGTTCGAAATGATCCGGAAGATCAGCCGGTCCAGCTTCGCGGCCTCGCCCCAGTAGCCGTCGAAGCGTCGCAACGCGATCGTGCCGTTGGCCGCGTCGTAGCCGGCGAAGGTGAACGGGCCGGTACCGGTCGGGTGCTCCCGGGCGTAGGGCGGGTAGCTGAACGAGTCGCCCCGTGCCTGCACGTTGTCGGCCTGGTAGCGCTGCATCGCCGTCGGGCTCTGCATGGAGAACGAGGACAGCGCCAGCAGTTCCGGGAACTTGCCGGTCGCGCGGGTCAGCCGGACGATCACGGTGTCGGAGTCCTCGGCGGTGCAGGACTGGAACAGCGAGGGCTGTTTGCGGTCGGCGAAGCCACCGAAGTTCTCGATCCAGTAGAAGGCCAGCGCGGGGTTCTGCCCGGCGCCGGTCTGGTTGTACCAGCGCTCGAAGTTGGCGCAGACCGCCTCGGCGTTGAAGTCGGTGCCGTCGTGGAACGTCACGCCGTTGCGCAGGGTGAACGTCCAGGCCCGGCCGTTTTCGCCGGCCGACCAGTCGGTGGCTAGCTCGGGCTCGACGTCCGCGCTGCCCGGCGCGAAACCCACCAGTCCCTCGAAGATCTGCCGGGTGACCCGGAAGGTCTCCCCGTCCGAGGCGTAGAACGGGTCGAACAGGTCGGGTGCTCCGGCCGCGCCGAAGGTGAGGGTGCCGCCGGCCTGGCCCGGGTCGCTCCCGTCCTCGCCGCGCTGCGACTCGGCGCAGGCGGTGAGGGACAAGGCGACGGCCCCGGCGACGGCGAGCGCGGTCACTTGGCTGCGGACACGGGTCATGAGCGGCATCTGAGACTCCTCCGGGTCGCGGTGCGTCTCGGAGAGTAGGCGAAGGGCGCCGGCCAGTGGTCGCTGATGCGGAAACCTGAACACACCGGGTCCCAGGCGCGTCCCTCGACGCCGCCGGCCGGTCCATGATCGCCATCTTGGACCGTTTCCTGCGCACCCCAACACTCAGACTGGGGCTCCGCATAGAGTAGCATCAGCCTTCAGCGCGGAACAGGTTTACGACCTGATTAATGCGAAGATCAAGCCTTGCTGAGTTTACTCCTTGGGCCATCATGTGAGCCTGGTCAAGCGTATCCCGCGCCGCATCCAGCACGCCTGCCCGCACGTATGCCTCAGCAAGCCATGACAAGTATAGCGCTACCTCTCTCGCATGTTCCGTGTCGTACGAGCCTATAGCGTTAGCCAACAGTGGCTCCGCCGCAATTGGGTTGCCCAGCTCGATGAGGCACCGACCGGCCATCACGTCGATCTCACGCCGGTCCAACCAGTAAACCCATTCCGGCTCGGCGACCTCGGGTGAGCGGGCCTCGTACGCATTGTCTACCGCATCCAAGGCCCGCCGCGTCCTCGCATGATCTCGGCTTCGGGCACTCGCCCAGGCAACCCGCTCCCACAGCAAGGCCCGGACGACCGGTGACGCATCATCAGCACCCTTCGCGGCAGAGCGCGCCAGCAACACCGCGTCCTGCGGTTTCCCCACGTTGGCCATCTGATAGCTCAACGAAGACAACAATTGAGCCGACAGCGCACGGTCACCCGCGCTCTGCGCCGTGGACACTCCATCGAGGTAGACCCGCTGCGCTTCGGCGTACCGTCCCGCGTCACTCGCCACCCATCCGACGAGCTGAGCAAGCTCGCCAGCAACAGTCAACAGCCGTCGCCCGACGCTCTCGGTGTAACGAGCCGACTGGACAAGCTCGTGAACCTCCGAGAGCTCCCTACTCACCACCGGGAACAAATCGCCCCCACCGATCACGTCATCTAGGTGACGCAGTTCGACCACCCGTTTTTCTAACTCATCGGCGAGCGCAGCTCCGACCCGTCGACCAGAACCCACCTGCACCACGGCGGGCGAGTCACTCACCAGCCACTCGTGGGCAACCCGCAGCGGGTCCTCCGGAGGACCCAGCAGGACCTCGATAGGAACGTTGAGCGCACGACTATTCGCCTCGACATGTTCCGGCTTGATCGATCGAAGGATACAGAGCCATGCAAACGAGCAATTCGCCAACCAACGCTGTGATCATGCAGCCTTCTACGTTGTGCAACCTCGACTGCTCCTACTGTTATCTCCCCGCGAGGCGACACAACCTGCGAATGATGCCAACCGTGGCCAGCGCTGTCGCGCGATCTGTTGAACCGTGGGCGCAGGGTGCAACCATCGACATCTGCTGGCACGGTGGTGAGCCATTGACCGCCGGGCGGGATCACCTCAGTCTGTTGATGGATGCATTCGACGGGATTCGCGTCACACACAGCATGCAGACCAATGCGTCATTGATCGACGAAAGATGGATCGAGTTTCTCATGGAGCGACGTGTTCGGGTCGGTGTGAGCATCGACGGACCGGTTGACGATAACGACCATCGCATCGATCGGGCTGGACGACCGTCTTTCGACCGTGTGCTGCATGGCCTTCGCCTGCTCATTGAAGCCGGTCAGGGAGTAGCGATCATCGCGGTCGTCTCTGATCCCAGTCCGCTGCGCGCCCGACGACTTTACAAGTTCGTCAGAGAATTAGGTGCGGCTTGGCTGGGCGTCAATATCGAAGAGCGTGAGGGTATCAACCGACGACGGACAGCACCAGCTGCTGCGGACGTCATCGGCTTCTGGTCTGAGCTTGCTGCGGTCTGGCAGGAGGACCCCATAGTGCGGGTGCGCGAGATCGAACGAGTGATCGGCTACGCCGGTCACGTCCTGTCCGGCGGCTTCAACGGGACCGCATCACTAATCGACCCGTTGCCAACTGTGGCATGGAACGGCGACGTGACCCTCATATCACCCGAGCTCGCCGGATTCCATTCTCGGCGATTAGGAAATTTTAGCTGTGGCAACGTTCTTGAGGCGCCACTTGAGTCACTCATCGCGGACGGTCTGCGGAAAAGATGGGTAGCAGAATTCCAGGTGGGCATCGAAAAATGCCGTGCATCATGTGGCTATTTCGAGTTCTGTGGGGGCGGCCAGCCGGGTAATCGCTACTTCGAACAGGGAAGACTAGACGGCACCGAGACAGACTACTGCCGTAACAGCAAAATCGCGCTCATTGAAGGGGTTCTGGAAAATGTTGGCAACAGTACAGCAGCGGATTCATCAGCTTCGTAACGAATTTGTGAGGCTTATCAGGATCAGGAGCATTATTTCTGCAGGGAGTTTTGACAATCGCCCCACATGGGACAATACCGGTGGATCGTTCGACAACCGCCCCACGTGGGACAACTGGAATAAGCACTAATTCTCGACCGAGATGCCTGCCTCGACAGCGAGCTGATCCGCGATCGACAGTGCTTGTTCTGCCGTGATCTTGGCCCCTCGTAGTGACAATAGACCATGAGCACCGTCGAGTCGTGACGTCTTGAGATCGGCACCTCTCGCTGTCCGCGCTGAGAACTGTACTCCATTCAATTCGCACTCGTCAAAAACAATGTCGGACAAATCTCCACCTATCTCAGCTTCGCGAAATGAACAGCCATGGAAGATCGCCAGGCCTTTCACGCGCTCGATATGAACGGTGGCGTAGTCGAATCTGACTCCCTCGGCATAGATATCCTCTAGCCTATCTACCGATAGGCATAAACCGATTGCACGGCCATGAAGCCACTCCACGCGCCGTAACTCAGCCTCCCGTATCGTAGAATTTGAGAGATCAACGCCCTTTAGCCGTGCATCTGAGACGACGAGCGGACAGAGCGTCGCACCGGTCAGGTCGATGTCCGACATGATCGAGTGGGTGATGGACCCTTGGCCTCGGGATCCGAAGCTATCGCCGCCACGCACGTGGAGTCGATCCAAGTCGAATTCGCCTTGGAACGAACAAGGACTACGCTCCAACTCGTCGTCGTCCAGCGATGGGCTAGCGATGATCCGGCCTCCTGCAACATCACGAAATTTCACTCCCCTAGCCTATAACAAAACCAGCCATCACGTAGGCTCGGAGTGCTACCAGGCAGAGGGAGTAGGACGGCTCTGGGCGCCGTCCACGCAAATGTGGGTACCGCTGATCCAGCTCGCCCGCTCGGATAGCAAGAACGTCACCACGTCCGCGACCTCCTCGGGTGTACCGAGGCGCCCGAACGGAAAGTTTTGCTCGACGAACCGCTCGAAGCGTTCGGGAGCCCGATCGCGGAAGGAGTCCCAGTCACCGCCAGACGACAGGATCGAACCAGGGCTGACGGCATTCACTCGGATGCGCTCAGGAGCCAGTTCCCGCCCGACCTCCATGGCGAGGTAGATCTCGGCCGCCTTGGCTACGCCGTATTGAGGATAGGGCGCGGGTCTCCAGCCGGAAATCGAGGCGATGATCACGACCGCTCCGCCCCCGACTTGTTGCATATGCGGCACGGAAGCGCGGATGACCCGAGCGGCATGCCCGACGTTTAGCTCGAACGTCTCCCGCCAGTCTTGAGGTGTTGAGGTAAGAAACCCTCGTTCCCCAGTGTTCGGACCCGCATTGGCTACCAGCAGATCGATTCGACCGAGCGCGGCGGCGGCCTCGGCGACGAAGCGCTCAACCTCGCCTTCCTGCCCCACGTCCGCAACGATGCCACAGGCTTTCACGCCATGGCCCCGCAGTTCCCCCACAGTCCGGTTGAGGTCGTCAGATCCCCGACTACAAATCGCGACCGAGCAGCCCTCTGTGGCCAGGCCCAGCGCGATCGCACGCCCGATCCCACGACTGCCACCCGTGACGAGCGCGGCCTTTCCCGCTAGCTGGAAATCCATCGCCACCGTTCTCTCAATTCGACCACATACGGTTCTTTGAAGGGGCGCACTGTCGCCAGCAGCTCCTCGATCCGTCTTCTGGCCGGCAGAGTCAACCGCTGAGCACAGATTTTCATTGCTTCGAGCCCGATGGCCGATGCCTCTTCCAGCTCGGAGTCTTGCACAAGCGCGATGGCCAGGTCGATACGCGCCGTGGCGCGACCAACTGTTGGTTCTGGTTTGCTGCCCGTCGCCTCCACGGCCTGATGCGCCCACATACGTGCCCTGGTCGGGTCGCCGAGCCAGACGAAGCTGGTCGTGCGCAGTACGGTAGGTAGGAGGTGCCCAACGAGTAAATGCTCCGCACCAGAGGCTGAGACAACACGTTCCAAGCATGCTCCGCCGCGTCCAGGGCGACCTGAGTGTTTTCGCGATCGCCGAGCCGCGCGCTGGCGCGAGCTTCGTGCGTGCAGGACCGGACCAAGGCAGTGGATCCGGTCGGCGCGACAAGCGTCCCGGCTTGGGCGAAGGTCACCGCCTCCCTTGGGTCCCCCGCGTAAAGCGCGATTTGCGCCTGGGTGCCGCGTACCCAGCCGGCGAGGCGTGCGTGTCCAACCTCGTTCGCCAGCGAGAGCGCGGTCGCGCAGTGCGATTCAGCCTCGTCACCCAGGGCGAGGGATACCTCCGTGAGCAGGCCGGACAACCAGCCCGCGACCGCGTAGAGGGCACGGCGTTCCCGCAGGGTCAACCGGCCGTCCAGCAGCCGGGCCACGTAACGTCGCCAGGACAGCACGGTCTCGCGGAACTCGGCTGGGGGGACGGTGAAGTACTCCGCGCCGAGACGTTCAACCGATTCCTCCAACTGTTCCAGGGTGCCTGCGCCGAGGTCGGACGCCTCGGCGCGGCGGAGCAGCTCGACGGATTCGAGGGTCGGGTTAGTTTCGCGTATGACCGGAGCGGCGGCGATGGCCGCGAAGAAGCGGTCGCGCTGGGCGTCGGAGGCTTTCTCCAACGCGTGGTCGAGAGCGCGGCGCAGCGCGAGGCTTGGCGGATGGGTGCTGCGTTCGGCGTTGCCGATCGTCCGCTTCGCGAACCCCACCGCTTTGGCGAACTCATCCTGGGGCAAGCACAGTCCCACCTCACGGAACAGCCGGATCCGAGCCGGGGTCCACTCCATTCGCGGAGTGTAACGCAAGCACCTGCCTCCGCCTTGCCACCAGCACGGGATCGCGGTTGCCACCGGTGGGCAGATTTCCTTTGTGGCAGTGACGCCGATCCGAGGAGGAAACTGTGACCGGCACCGAATCTCCGGCCGTCTCGCCCTCCCGCCACCTGCGTGGCGGTGCCCCTCGGGCGGGACGGCCGGCTCCAGCTCACCACGGCGACCGGCAACGCACCGTGGTGTTCCCAGTGACCAGCATGCGGGGCGGTCACGAACACCTCGTCGCCGAGCAGGCAATGATCCCGGGTAGTGCAGGGCGCTACGCCGCACTGTGCGGACACACCGTATGGGCCACCGCCCTGGCCTGCCCCGCAGGTCCACCCTGCCGTCGGTGTGCACAAATCCGTGCCGCCAGCATGGCGAGGGCACGGGGCCGGCCCGGAGTGTGGGCCCGGCTGGCAGTCTGGTTTCGCCACCGGAGCGTGGGGTGATAACTGCCCGACCACGCGGTGGCGCTGATCATCCCCACCGACCTGGCCCTCGACGTCACCAGGATTCTCACCGACCGCCGATGCTCGCCGGCCGTCCTGGCCCACCCCTACCTACCCCACCACCAGATCGTCCTCGGCGGGGAACCCTACGGAGTGCCGCTTCCGTTGCCTCCGGGAGTGCACCGGGCGACCGGGATGCTGCCGCTGCCGCCCACTCGCACTCCACGCGGACCGCTCACCTGGATGCACCCACCCGAGCCGAACGCACTGCACCTGTGCCGGGAGATCGACATCTTCGGCGCGCTGCACACTCTCGGAAAGGTCGGCGGCGGGCAATGCGGTCTGTGATCTAGAGGGGTCCATCCGGGCCTGTCCCGAAAGTCCCGGGTCCAAGGCACGGGCTTCGACGCCCAGTTCGGCGAGCTGATCCGCTCCGCATCTGCCTGAGTGTGCACAGTTTCAGTAACTGCGTGGCCAGTTGGGGAGCGGCCTGCGGGTGGCCAAGCTGGCGGACGGCGGCGGCCATCGTTGCTCTGCTGGCTGGATCTCTGATCAGCTCGTGGAGGTGGCTCCACAGCGCGTCGGGAGTGGCCTGGGGACCGACGAGGGCATGGGCTGCGGAATGGTCGGCAAGGTGGCGTGCGTTGTGTTCCTGTTCGTTCCACTACCCGGTACCGCTCAGCGAGGGCGTTGTTGAGTCGCGCGGCGAGTTCCTGGGTTGCCGCGAGGGAGTTCCTGCCACACTGGTGGATGACGTTGGCCTGCTGCAGCAGGAGCGGCAGTATGGCCTGGATGAGGTGGTTGATCTGCACGCTGCCCTGCGCACCGCCGGTGACGTACACGGTGGGCAGTCCGGGATCATGTCCGGTCCACTCCATCGCCTTGATCGCGGCAGCCGGGTCACCGTCGAGCAGCTCTGAGCGGACCGGGTTACCGGTCACCACGGCCCGAGATCGCAGCGACCGTGCCAGCAGCGGCAGCGAGGCCGCCGAGGACAGCGCGATGAGATCCGCCCGGTGTGCCAGGACGCGGTTGGCCAGGCCGAGACGGGTCTGCTCGTGCACCAGCAACGGCGCCTTCGCCGCGCGCGAAGCCAGCCCGACGGGTACCGCGACATACCCTCCGGTCGACAGCACGGCGTCCGGGCTGATACCACGGACGAGGGTACGAGCCGCGGCGACGCCCCGGGCGGTTCGGCCGAGGTCGCGCAGGTTGGCGAGGGAGATCATCCTCAGCGGGTTGGAGGCGCGGCGTAGCTTGCCGGTCGGAATTGCAGCGAACGCAAGCCCCTCCTGGGCGGCGATTCGCTCCTCCAGCCCAGTGGCACTGCCCACATACAGAACATCCAGCTCGACGCCCACCTCGGCCAACAGATCGCGCGCGGTGCGGATCGTGATGACCGCGGGGTAGGTGTGGCCCCCCGTACCACCGCCGGTGGCGATCACCCGCACCGGACGAGCACGATCGGCAAGGCGGGACACGATCTCTGACAGCTCCATTGCGGGTGGTTACTCCTCATCATGTCCAGCTCGGTGTGGCGGGGAGGTCACCGATCAGCTCGGTGCGTCGGATGAGATCGCCCAGATGCACCTTGGACAGCAACCGACCAGCGCCAGCGGCGGTGTCACCGAACCGGTCCATCAGACCACAAGGTAGGCGGACGGCACCTCCGACAGGTCAGCCAACCGTCGACCAGGCGGTGGGCGGTGCAGGCAACCGTGCGCATCGATCGAGTGAATCCCGGGAATCCTTGACTGCACGTCATCACCATGTCCGTTCCCGAGCATGGTGACAAGCTCGGCGAACGCTACCTCAGCCTCACCTTCAACGTAGAAGTCCACTACGCCTGCCAATCGCTCCGCCCAGAACCGTTCCTGATCCTCGCGGTGCAGCGGGTAATGCGGGCCGCCCATCACAATGACCGTCGTCGGGAAATGCTCTCTGATGCGGGTGGCAAAACCCAACGAGAGTGACGAATTCCAGATGTAGTTGCTGAACCCGATCACGTTCGGGGCGCCCTCCTTGCCGAGGGCCGCAGCGAGCGCTTCCGGGTACTTGAAGATCCGAACCGGCGGTAGTTCAACCATGGTGGACAGGTAGCTGGCCAGTCCACCGACTGCCTGCGGCATTGTCTCAGCCGCCACTCCACGCTGCGTGTAGGTCAGATCAGCCAACCACAACCTCAACCCAGCTGTGACTCGTCGGTCAACGCCACCAATGTGAGAACCCGGAGCGCTCATCGGACTGGCCCTTCTCGCGTGTTGTTGCGACTCCGGAGGAAGGTCTGCAGCAGCAGGCGACGCTGGTCCTCAGGAAGCCCATCCTGCCCCTGCCCAAGTGCTTCTCGGCCATGACACACCGAGTGCTGATTCATCACAATCAGGTCGCCGCGATCCAGGCGGAATCGTTCCTGCCCGGCCAGCAGTTCGTGCTCCAGGGCACGCGCGGCCACGGTATGCGGGTCATCGGGATCGCGCGCGCCAAGCATCTTCGCAGTAAACCGCACGAAACCCTGATCGGCAGGCAACTCGTCCAGAACAGGAAATGGTGAGTACTCTTCTCCGACCGCTGTCAGGTCGAAGAATGCGCCATCCTGGTATGTCGGCTTCCTCAGCAAGCCCAGCGTTTCCGTAGGAAGCCGCTCTACTGCGCGGCGCAGATTGGAGACAACGCTGTTGCCTCCACCCAGAGGATCAGGTCTGATACATAGCAACGCCGCGAAGTCGGGCGGACTGGTTGAGTTGACGACGTCGATATGCATTGGGTTGTACCCAGTACCCATTGCCCGCATCGGTTCCACGTCCAACCGCGTAGTCAATGGCTTCCACAGCGGCCACCGATCAAAGACTCGGAATGGTGTAGCGATCACAGTTAACAACGCGGTGATGACACGTAACGCCGCTGTCTGGGAGCCTTTGGCCAGCACGGTACGGCACTCGAGCACAGCGAAACCAGATCCTCCGCCGGGCGCCAGCAACACCGCGAGCCGTTGGGTCAACTCCCGAGCACCTGGGACACCGAGCACCGTCGTCCGGTACAACTCGGCGAGATCTGGCCGCAGTACACCATCGACAAGATCAAAACTGCGTAGCGTCGCCTGGCATTCCAGCAGCGCTGCGGCAGTGTCGCCGTCAAGGTCGACCCGGTTCATGTCACTAGTCATCTCTCCAGGTCCATCAGCGACTCGCCCTCCACGTCGTCAAGAAGGCCAGCGACATCGGCGACTACATGCCGAAGAGCCATCACCCCAGCATCCGGCGCGGCGTCCGGCATGCTCTCTCGGACGTCGTCCATGTTGGACACCTGGCATCACCTATTACTGAGCGAGGTAGACCCTTCACCGATCACCGGACCGGTCCCTCCGGGGCGGGACGCCTCGGAGAGGTGCGCCCGCCAGGTTACTGCCGCAGATACGCCAAGGCATCCTGGTGATCGTTTTCTCGACGTGGTGTTGCTCAACACGGCAACCCACGTAACCGGGCTACCGGGCGTCGCGGATCATGTCGACGCACTTCTCGCCGATCATCATCGTGGTGATGCCGGGATTGACCGCGATGAGAAACGGCATCGCGGCACCGTCGGCCACCCGCAGCGCGTCGATCCCCTTCACCCGCAGCCGGGCGTCCAGCGGCGCACGCTCACCGGCGCCCATGCGGACCGTGCAGGACGGGTGGTAGACGGTGTTG
This sequence comes from Pseudonocardiaceae bacterium, assembly GCA_050699435.1. Classification (GTDB taxonomy): domain Bacteria; phylum Actinomycetota; class Actinomycetes; order Mycobacteriales; family Pseudonocardiaceae. Next base: position 44,840 of record JBOHGM010000021.1, read on the forward strand.
TGCGTGCGGTGGATGTAGTCGATGAGCTCATCGTCGGACTGCGCGTCGGGCCCGGGCGCCAGCTCCCGGCCGGTCCACCACGCCAGCGCGGGCTGCGCGGCGATCTGGCGGGCCAGCCGCACGCCGCGCAGCATCACCTGCTCGTCGTGCGGGTCGGTGAAGTAGCGGGGATCCACCCGGGGTTTGTCCCGGAAGTCGCGGGTCCGCAGCCGCACCGTGCCGGTGGACCGCGCCCGGGTGACGTTCGGGGTGAGGCAGAACCCGTTCTCGGTGCTCGGGTAGCCCCACCGGGCGGTATGCAGATCAAAGGGGACTGCGCCGTAGTGGACCATGAGATCGGGGCGGTCCAGCCGCTCGGAGGTGGCCGCGAAGATGCCGATCTCCCAGAACTGGGTGGACCGCGTGGGCATCGGCTGCAAGGCGTCCCACGCGACGACGCCCTCCGGGTGGTCCTGCAGGTTCTCCCCCACCCCGGGCGCGTCGAGCAGCACGTCGACACCGACGTCGCGCAGGTGCTGCGCGGGCCCGATCCCGGAGAGCATGAGCAGCTTGGGGGTATCGATGGCGCCGCAGCTGAGGATCACCTCCCGGCGCGCGGTGACCAGCCGTGAACTCACCGGGTCCGGCGCGCGGTACTGCGCTCCGGTGCAACGGCGGCCGTCGAAGGTCAGCCGCTGCACCCACACGTCGGTGCGCACGTCCAGATTGGACCGATCAAGTATGGGGTGCAGGTAGGACACCGACGCCGAGGCGCGCACCCCGTCCTCGCGGGCGTTGATCTGGAACCAATTGGCGCCGCGGGTCACCGTCGCGCCGGAGTTGAACTCCACGGTGGGGATGCCGGCCTGCGCGCAGGCCGCCAGCAGCGCGACCCCGCACGGATCGGCCGGCGGCACCGAACGGATCCGCACCGGCCCGGATCGGCCGTGATGGTCGCCGGGCGCGTCGTTTCGCTCCAGCCGCTGGTAGAGCGGGAAGCAGTCGGCCGCGCTCCACCCGGGCAGGCCCCACTCGTCGAGGTCCTCGGCGGGGGCCCAGAAGGCGATGCACGAGTTGTGCGAGGAGCAGCCGCCGAGGACCCGGGCGCGGGCGTGGCGCAGAAACGAGTTGCCACGCTGCTGGGGCTCGATCGGGTAGTCCCAGTCATAGCCCGACCCCAGCAGGTGCATCCAGCACTCCAGCCGCAGCACCCGCTCGTCACCCACATCGGACGGTCCGGCTTCGAGCAGGCAGACCGACACGGAGGGGTCCTCCGAGAGCCGGGCGGCCACCACACACCCCGCCGTCCCCCCGCCGACGACGACGTAATCGAACTCGGTGCGCACGTGGGGGAGAACCGGTTCGACGACACCGGGGCGATGGTCGGGTAGAGGTGTCACACGCTGGTCAGCCCCGTCGGGTTATGCCAAACTTGCGGCCTACTGCAGTAGGTGTTCGCAAGTATGGCATACTGTCGCTGTGCCGCCACCGGTTCTCCGTGATCACTACTCGCCGGAGGAGTTCCGCTCCTTGATCGACCGCGAGAGCGATCGCGTCGAGCGGAAGACTGGCGCTGGTGGTAAGCCGCTCCAAGAGGCGCTAGTCGCCTTCAGCAACACCGACGGCGGCTTGATATTCATCGGCGTCGGCGACGACTGCCAGGTCGTCGGACGCTCACTGGACCAGGGCACGGACGACCGGATCCATCAGGCTGCGGTAGCGGCCCACAACGTGGGCCGCTACCGCATCCGGCAGATCACCGTCAGCCAGGTTCCGGTCGTCGTCGTGGTGGTGAGCCGGCGGGAGGACGGGTTCGCTCAGACGAGTGACGGTCGGATACTCGTCAGGCGTGGCGCGCAGAACCAACCCCTGATCGGCGACGACGTGTGGAGACTGGCATCGGCGCGAACACTACGACGCTTTGAGCGTTCGCCGGCAGCTATACGGCGAGGCCAGGTCGACGACGAGCTGCTGCGGCGCGTGTGCGCGGTGTATGACTGGGACGCCACCGTGGCTGATCTCGACGATCGGTTGCGGGAGCGGGGATTGCTGCATGAGGACGACGAGCTGACGATAGCCGGAGCGCTTGTACTCACCGATCCTGCGCAGACGTTGAACACGAGCAAGCTGGTGCTGGAAATCCGCTGGTACGACGGTGCGGGTCCAGACCCCCGCCGTCGGATGACCATCGGGGGTCCATTGCCCGAGCAGGTGAGCACAGCCGCGCAGCTTGTGGTCGACGAACTGGGCAGCGACTCCGTCGTCACAGGCATTCACCGGCGCGACCTGCCGCGATTGCCATTCAGGGTCGTTCGCGAGGCCGTCGCCAATGCGGTCGCCCACCGGTCCTACGAACGTGACCAGAGCGCGATCATCATCGAGATTCGACCCCACCAGGTGGTAGTGACGTCGCCAGGTCCGCTGCCCGAGAGCGTCACGGTCGCCACCATGCGGCAGGCGCAGGCAGCTCGGAATCCGAGCGTGATCGCGGTGCTGCGCCAGTTCGGGCTGACCGAGGACGAGGGGAGCGGCGTCGACCTAATGCAGGACATGATGCGTGACGAGATGCTCGACCCACCGATATTTGAAGAAGTTGCTGAATGCGTACGCGTCACGCTACCGATCAAGGGACCGATCACCCCAGAGGAACGCGCCTGGCTGAAAGATCTCGAAGAGAGGGGGGCACTGAAGCCCGCCGAGCGGTTGCTGCTAGTGCACGCTGCACGGCGTGAACCGGTTCTAAGATTCGAACGACATGGCGGGAAGCTCGAGGCTGGCGAGTCAACGATGCCGCGCCGCTTGACGAACGCAGAGGCACGGAAGATCACCGGCCTGGACCGGGAAGAGGCTCGGGCGGCTCTGAAACGCTTGCGTGATCATGGATTTCTCACCCAGCACGGCGAACGCGGAGGTGCTTACTACCTGCTGAACCGGTCATTAATCCGGGGCGCTGCGCACGGTATGACGGACGAGGAGATCGAGCAGCTGGTGCTCGATGCAGCGAAGCAGCAGGCAATCCGCAATGAGGATGTACGCAGACTCACTGGTCTCGACAGCACCGCTGTAGGATCTCTGTTACGGCGTCTTACTGAGCGCGGCCTGCTCGAGCGGCGAGGCGAGAAGCGCGGCACCGAATATGTGCGTAAGTTCTCCGAGTAATACTGAAACCAACGGTTGTAGAGAGGTTCCGATCGACCTACCTCATAACGGTTTCTCCAGGCTCGAGGAACCAGTTTGAGGGGGCGGGGGCGAGGTTCTGGTAGATGTGCTTGGCCTCGCGGTACTCCTGGAGACCGGCCGGGCCTAGTTCGCGGCCTGTTCCGGATTGTTTGAAACCGCCCCACTCCGCCTGGGGCAGGTACGGGTGATAGTCGTTGATCCAGATCGTGCCGTGCCGCAGCCGCAGGGCAACGCGCTGCGCCCGGCTCACGTCGCTGGTGAAGACCCCTCCGGCCAGCCCGTATCGGGTGTCATTGCCGATGCGGACCGCGTCGTCCTCATCGGTGAACGTCTCGACGGTGAGCACCGGGCCGAAGGACTCCTCGTGCACCACGGACATGTCCTGGGTGCAGCGGTCCAGCACGGTCGGCAGGTAGTAGCTGCCCTTGCGCAGCTCGGGGTCGTCCGGGCGGGCTCCGCCGCAGCGCAGTACCGCGCCCTCGGCCAGACCCGCCGCGACGTAGGCCTCGACCTTGGCCAGGTGCTGCTCGCTGATCAGTGGCCCGGCCTGCGCCTGCGGGTCGAACGGGCCACCGAGCCGGATCCGGCGGGCCCGGTCCACCACCGCGTCGACGACGTCGTCGTGCACGCTGTCCTGGACCACGAGACGAGTGCCCGCCGAGCAGACCTGCCCGGAGTTCAGGAACGCCGCCGTGAGCGCGTAGTCCGTCGCGGTCGGCAGGTCGGCGTCGGCGAAGATGATGTTGGGGTTCTTGCCGCCGAGTTCGAGCGCCACCTTCTTCACCGTGCCCGCAGCCGCCGCCATGATCACCTTGCCGGTGCCGAGGCCGCCGGTGAACGAAACCAGGTCGACGTCCGGATGCTCGGACAGCGGGGCGCCCGCGGTGGGCCCCGCCCCGAGGATCAGGTTCGCCGCGCCATCCGGCAGCCCGGCGTCGGCCAGCGCGTGCATCAGCAGGATCGCGGTCGACGGGGTGAGCTCGCTGGGCTTGAGCACGACGGTGCACCCGGCGGCCAATGCGGGCGCGATCTTCCAGGAGGTCTGCAGCAGCGGGTAATTCCAGGGCGTGATCAGCCCGCATACCCCCACCGGCTGGTAGACCACCCGGCTGAGCGCCGTCGGGCTGCCGCTTTCCACGACGTGGCCGACCGCCCCGGTGCCCGCCAGATCGGCGAAGTACCGGAACGCCGCCGTGACGTCAACCATATCGATCTCGCTCTCCACCAGCCGCTTGCCGGTGTCGAGGGACTCGACACCGGCCCACTGCGCCTGGTCGCGCGCAATGGTGTCGGCGACGCGGCGCAGCAGCACGGCCCGCTCGGTGTGCGGCGTGCTCGGCCAGCCACCGCTGTCGAAGGCGGTGCGGGCCGCGGCGATCGCGGCCTCAGTGTCCCGCGCGGTGGCCTCGTCGACGATGCGCACCAGTTCCCCGTCGGCGGGGCAGCGGATCTCCCTCGTGCCGCCCTCCCGCGCCGACACCCACCTACCGTCGATGAACAGATCAGGCACGACGAGGAAACTACTCACACTGCGCGGCGGCCCGACAGCGCGCGACCGAGGGTGAGCTCGTCGGCGAACTCCAGATCACCGCCCATCGGCAGGCCGGAGGCAAGCCGGGTCACCGCGAGACCGGGGAAGTCCCGCAGCATCCGCACCAGGTAGGTGGCGGTGGCCTCGCCCTCGGTGTTCGGGTCGGTCGCGATGATGACCTCGGTGACCTCGTCGGCGGCGATGCGGGTCAGCAACTCCCGGATGCGCAGTTGGTCGGGACCGATGCCGGAGAGCGGATCGAGCGCCCCGCCCAGCACGTGGTAGCGGCCGGTGAACTCGCGGGTGCGCTCCACGGCCAGCACGTCCTTGGGTTCCTCGACCACGCAGATCAACGCCGGATCGCGGCGCACATCGGAGCAGATCCGGCAGGTCTCCTTCTCCGAGACCGTGCCGCAGACGGCGCAGAAGACGACCCCGTCCTTGACCCCCTGCAGTGCCTCCTGGAGCCGGGTCACCTCAGCCGGATCAGCGGCCAGCAGGTGAAAAGCCATCCGCTGAGCACTCTTGGGACCGACGCCGGGCAGCCGCCCCAACTCGTCGATGAGGTCCTGGACGACCCCCTCGTACAGTGACATGATTCCGCCTCCGGACGGAGTGACATGATTCCGCCTCCG
>JBOHGM010000021.1:50264-52286 GCA_050699435.1 Pseudonocardiaceae bacterium
AGTGACATGATTCCGCCTCCGGACGGAGTGACATGATTCCGCCTCCGCGGGACGGACTGCGTCGGCGGCCGGCGTCACATACCGGGCAGGCCGAGACCCCCGCCGGACCCACCCAGCCCGCCTGCCAGCGGACCCATCTTCTCTTGGGTGAGCTCGTTCAGGGCGCGGTTCGCATCGGCCAGCGCGCCGACGACGAGGTCCTGGAGGGTCTCCACGTCGTCAGGGTCGACCACCTTGGGATCGATCGTCACGCCGCGCACCTCCCCGGAGCCGGTCAAGGTCACCGACACCAGATTGCCGCCGGCCTGGCCGGTGACCTCGGCTTCGGCCAGTTCCGCCTGCGCGCTCATCAACTGCTCCTGCATCTTCTGGGCCTGCTGCAGAATCTGTTGCATGTCGGGCGCTCCACCAGGTTGCACCGCAGCTCCTCTCGATCGGGTCCGGGTCCCTCCAGACCCGTCTGGCCCAGGGTAGCCAGTGTGGGCGTGTCGAGCGGTGCGGGGACGCGCTGTTGGTCGTAGCGTTGCCTCGTGCAGGTCACCAGGTCAGCCCATCGTGACGCGGTGCAGCGGCTGCAGGCCAGCTACCGGGCCATCCCGGCCGGCTCGCCGGTGCGGCTGGCCAAGCGCACCTCGAACCTGTTCCGGCCCCGCGCGGCGACCGGCGCCCCAGGGCTGGACGTCTCCGGCCTGACCGGCGTCCTGGAGGTGGACCCGGCCACCCGCACCGCTGACGTCGCAGGCATGTGCAGCTACGCCGACCTGGTCGCGGCCACGCTGCCGCACGGGCTCACCCCGCTGGTCGTCCCGCAGCTCAAGACGATCACCCTGGGTGGCGCGGTGAGCGGGTTGGGGATCGAGGCGACGTCGTTTCGCAACGGGCTGCCGCACGAGTCGGTGCTGGAACTCGACGTGCTCACCGGGACGGGCGAGGTGGTCACGACCGTGCAGGGGGACGACCTGTTCGCCGGGTTCCCCAACTCGTACGGCACGCTCGGCTACGCCACCAGGCTGCGCATCGAACTGGAGCCGGTGCGCTCGCATGTCGCGCTGCGCCACGTCCGGTTCACCGATCTGGACGAACTGTGCGCGGCCGTGGCGCAGATCATGGCGACCCGAGCATGGGACGGCGAGGACGTCGACTACCTCGATGGCGTGATGTTCTCCCGCACCGAGTCCTACCTGACGCTGGGCAAGCGCACCGCGCAGGACGGCCCGGCCAGCGACTACACCGGCCGGCAGATCTACTACCGCTCGATCCAGCGGCGGCGCCGCGATGTGTTGACCACGCATGACTACCTGTGGCGCTGGGACACCGACTGGTTCTGGTGCTCGCGGGCGTTCGGCGCCCAGCATCCCGTGCTGCGGCGGCTGTGGCCCGCGCGGCTGCGCCGCAGCGACGTCTACTGGAAGATCGTCGCGCTGGACCGCCGCCTGGACCTGTCCAACCGCATCGAGGTCCGCCGTGGCCGCCCGCGCCGGGAACCGGTGATCCAGGACGTCGAGATCCCGGTCGAGCGGACACCCGAGTTCCTGCGCTGGTTCGCCGAGCACGTCCCGATCGAGCCGGTGTGGCTGTGCCCGGTGCGGCTACGCGGCGAGCGCTCCTGGCCGCTGTATCCCCTGGAGCCCGGCCGTGACTATGTCAACGTCGGCTTCTGGTCGACGGTGCCGATCGCCCCCGGCGGGTCGGGCAGTGACATGAACCGGGCGATCGAGGACCAGGTGCACGCGGTGGGCGGGCACAAGTCGCTGTACTCGGACTCCTTCTACTCGCGAGCGGACTTCGACGCCCGCTACGGCGGCGAGCACTACGCCGCACTCAAGGAGCGCTACGACCCGGACCGACGACTGCTGGACCTCTACGCGAAGGCGGTGCGACGCCGATGACGACCTTCCGACGCCCCACTCCGGCAACGACGTCCGCGACACCGGACCGGCTGTCGCTGGCCGGGATCCTGGACCTGCTCACCGACGGGCGAGTGCCGGTCCGGTTCAGCGCCTACGACGGCAGCACCACCGG
>JBOHGM010000022.1:0-51809 GCA_050699435.1 Pseudonocardiaceae bacterium
CACCACCAGGCAGGTGCCCAGGCACAGCAGGAGCAGCAGGACCGGGAAGCGGCGGGCCAGTGCGCCGTCCGGGACGTCACTGAACAGCGACTGGTAGCGGGCGGGCTCCTGGAACCAGGACAGGCTGGGGCCGATCTCGGTGCGGATCCGGGTGGCCTCCAGCACCCCTTTCAGCGTCTGGTCGGCAAAGATCACCACCAGTACCAGCAGTCCGGCCCCCAGGATCGGCCCGAGCACCGCAGGCCAGCCCGAGACCGAGGCGTGCTGGCGCAGCAGCCGCAGGATCGGGCGCAGCGCGACCAGGAACGGCGCGACCGCGATGAACCCGGTCGGGGTGGCGGCGACCGTGAAGGCCGCGGCGAGCAGGCCGAGTGCCAGCGGCGCCACCCGGCGGGTCACTACCGCCCGCTCCACGGCGCACAGCGCGAGCAGCGAGCCGATCGCCACCACCGGCTCCAGCCGCAGCCCGTTGTTGTAGGGCAGCCAGAACGCCAGGAACACCGCGGCGGCGGCCCAGCCTGCGGCGGCGCTGCGCCGGACCTCCCTGCCCAGCCGGGGCATCACTTCGCGGCTGATCAGCATCCAACTGACCACGCCCATGGCGAAGGAGGGCAGTCGCAGCCACGGCGGTGTGGTGCTGATCTGCGACCACACCGCGTACAGCTCGTAGGGCCAGCCGAAGGGAGCTTCGGGGACGTTGAACCATCGGTAGTAGTTGCCGACGTAGCCCATCTCCGCGCGGGTGCGGATCATCGTCAGGATGTAGCCGTCGTCGGAGGTGATGCCGCCGATGACCACCCACACCGCGAGCACCGCGATGACCGTCGCGTCTCGGCCGGTGGGTCGCCACCAGCGCCGCGGCAGCAAGCGGGGGGCCCGGCGCCCGATCCGCCGGTCCAGCCGGTGCAGCAGGACCAGGCTGCCCAGCACAGCGACCCCGCCGAGCAGCATCGCGGCGAGCTTGAGGGGATGTGCGATGGACTGGAAGCGGGTGTCCGGGGTGATCCGCACCCCGACCCCGTCCACCGGATCGAGCGTCTCGCTGAGCTCGGAGTAGACGCCGGTCACCTGCGGGCGGACGTCCTGGGTGACGTTCACGAACTGGGTAGCGCCTGCCGTGGCAGTGGTGCCGGTGGCGGCGGAGCTGATCTGGATCAGGCACGGCTCGAGCGTCACCGGTGTGGTGCCCAGTGCCTGCCCACGGCTGATCAGCGTCAGCGTGCCGTTATCGACCTGTAACACCATCCCCACGCCCGCACCTTCGGGCGATCCGGGTGGGGTGGTGGCCAGCAGTGGTGCCGGAAGCCCGGACCGGGCGTCTACCGAGGCGGCAGCCGCGCAGGGGATCGTGGCGGTCAGGCTCTGCGGCTGAAAGGCGGTCAGCGGCGCGTTGACCGGCGCGAGGTTCCCCCGCTGCGGCCAGGTGATCACGCTGGTCTGCTGGATCACCGGCAGCAGCGGCACCGCTACCGCGAGCAGCGCGCCGAGCAGCCCTAACGTCGCCGCCGCGAACCGCAGCAACCGCAGCGAGCCGGCCCTGTCGCGGGCATCAGGGATGCGCTCGGTGGCCGCGTCGGTGGGTACGGACGGGCGGCGCTGTGTGGTGGTGTGCCCGGAGGTCAGCACTCGGCGAGGCTAGCCCAACACGGATCGGCGTCTTGCCACCCGTCGGCCCGTTGCTTGGGCAGCTCACCCGAAGGTGGCTGGGCCCGGTGCCTGTCGCGGATCGGGTGCCTGTCGGGAGAAGGCGCGTCGGCGGGTTCAATGCCGGAAGAAGCGCTCGGCCCGGCCCTGCCGGAGCAGCAGCAGCCACCGCACGAAGGCCCGCGGGTCGCGCTTGGTGCCCAGGAAGTACAGCCCGAACCGGACCACCTCGAGCATGCCGATCAGGCGCAAGCCCGGTTGGGAGAGCAGGTAGCCCCGGTTGCGGTAGGTGTAGTACCGCTTGATCTCGTCGGACGGGTCCTGGGCGTGCAAGTGCCCGGCCAGCATCGGTTTGAACTCCGCCGAGCCGTCCGGGTGGGCATAGGTGGCCCGTAACGAGGTGCCGAACCTGAGCCCGGAGCGGACCACCCGGCGGTGCACCTCCACCTCGTCGCCCCGGAAGAACAGCCGATAGTCCGGCACGCCCACGACGTCAAGCGCATCGGCGGAGAACAGCGCGCCGTTGAAGAAGCTCGCGATGCCGGGCAGGAACTCATCGCCCAGCTCGCTGCGCCGGCGCTTCCAGGTCAGGCCCCGGCGCAGCGGGAAGGCCAGCCGCTCCGGGTCGTCGATGTTGACCACCACCGGGGAGACCACCGCGAGGTCACGGCGCCGGGCTTCCTCGAGCAGTGTCTGCAGTACCCGGACGTCCGCTGGGCATCCGTCGTCGTCAGCCAGCCACACCCAGTCCGCGCCCATCGCGAGGGCGTGCAGGATGCCCAGCGCGAACCCGCCTGCGCCCCCGAGGTTGCGGTGCGAAGGCAGGTACGTGGACGGGATCAGGCACTCGCGGACGACCTCCTCGGCCGGATCGTCCGGACCGTTGTCCACCACGACCAGGTGATCCGGCCGCCGGGTCTGATCGGCGACCGCGGCCAGCGACTTGGCGAGCAGGTCGCGTCGGTGCCGGGTGACCACGACGGCGACCACCTTCCCGTCGGCGGTCATGACGCCTCTCCGATGCGGCTGGGGGTACTGATGCGGTCCAGTGCCTCCTTGCTGAGGTTCTCGAACGGGTCCTTGCCCTTGTAGTCGGTCAGTACGGACCGCAAGTCGCCGTGCCTGCGGATCTGCCCGTGGTCCAACCAGATCCCCGAGGAACACAGCTCGATGAGGAACTCGTCGGAGTGCGAGGCGAACACCAGGATGCCGGACCGCTCCACCAGCGACGTCAGCCGGTCCCTGGCCTTCTCCAGGAACGCCGCGTCCACCGCGCCGATACCCTCGTCGAGCAGCAAGATCTCGGGATCGATGCTGGTCACGACGCCCAGCGCAAGCCGCACCCGCATACCCGTGGAGTAGGTGCGCAGCGGCATCGACAGGTAGTCACCCAGTTCGGTGAACTCGGCGATCTCGCTGGTACGGGCCTCCATCTGCTTGCGGGTCATACCCAGGAACAGCCCGCGGATGATGATGTTCTCGTAGCCGGAGATCTCCGGATCCATGCCGACGCCGAGGTCGAAGACCGGGGCGACCTTCCCCACGATCTGCGAGCTGCCTCTGGTCGGCTCGTAGATCCCGGACAGCAACCGCAGCAGGGTGGACTTGCCCGCCCCGTTGTGGCCGATCAGGCCGACCCGGTCGCCGTGCCGCAGCGACAGCGTGATGTCCCGGAGCGCCTCGATGATCGGCACCTTGGAATCGATCCCGATCTTGCCCCCGGCCCGCCCCACGGTGCCCAGCAAGGCCTTCTTCAGCGACCTCGTCTTCGCATCGAAGATCGGGAAGTCGACACAGGCGTTATGGACGTCAATGGAGGCCATTCTTGCGATCACACCCAGTAGGAGACTCGAGCACGGTAGTTGCGCAGGACCAGCAGGGCCACCGTCCACCCCACCACAGTGATCGCCGAACACACCACCCAGTGCCGGAGCTCGAAGGACTCGCCGATCATCGGCCGGCGCAGGATCTCGACGTAGTGCAGGAACGGGTTGAACTCGGCCAGCTGGGCGCGCTCGGCGACGGTGCCACCCTGTCTCTTGAGCAGTTCGTAGTCCCAGACGATCGGGGTCATGAAGAACATCAGGGTGACGACGCTGCCGGTGACCGGCGGGATGTCCCGGTAGCGCGTCGCGATGATCCCGACCAGGATGGCCACCCAGATCCCGTTGAGCACGATCACGGCCAGCGCCGGGAACGCCAGCAGGCTGCTCCACCCGAACGCTCGCGGCTCGCGCGGGGGGAAGATCGCGATCAGCGCGACCCAGACCAGTACGTTGTGCCCGAAGAACAGCAGTTGCCGCCACACCAGCCGGAACACGTGCACGCTCAGCGGTGCGGGCAGGTGCTTGATCAGACCCTCATTGCGGATGAAGACCTCGGCGCCCTCGTTGATGCAGCCGGCGACGAACTGCCAGATGATCAGCCCGACCGCCAGGTAGGGCAGAAAGTCGCGCAGCGGTAACCCGAACAACGCCGCGTAGAGGATGCCCATCCCGAGCGCCTGGACCGCCAGACTGATCGTGATCCACAGCGGTCCGATCACCGAACGCCGGTAGCCCTGCTTGATGTCCTGCAGGCCCAGGTGCCCCCACAGCCCGCGCTGCCGCCACCCCGCCGCGAGGTCGCCGAACGCCCGGGTCAAGCTGCGGGCTGGGAGCGCGGGGGGCTCCGCGAGCTCGGGAGGAGTCACCGTGTCCTGCACGGTGATGGAGGGTACTCACACGTCCGCTGACGTCAGGCACGTCCGCTGACGTCAGGCACGTCCGCTGATGTCAGGATCCACGCGTCGGCAGGCGGGTTACAGGTACTGACCGGTGCCTCGGGCGCCGTGCTCCGTGGACTGCGGCCCGGACGGCATTCCGGGTGGCATGACGCCGGCAGGCAGGCCGCGGCGCATCTGCTCCAGCTGTACCCGGGCAGCCATCTGCTGGGCGAACAGGGTGGTCTGGATGCCGTGGAACAGGCCCTCCAGCCAGCCGACCAGCTGAGCGTGCGCGATGCGCAGTTCGGCGTCGCTGGGGGTGACCTCCTCGCTGAACGGCAGCGAAAGCCGCTCCAGTTCCTCGCGCAACTCCGGGGCCAGGCCCTGCTCCAGCTCGCGGATCGAGGACTGGTGGATCTCGCGCAGCCGGTTGCGGCTGGCTTCGTCCAGCGGCGCGGCGCGCACCTCCTCGAGCAGCTGCTTGATCATGCTGCCGATCCGCATCACCTTGGCCGGCTGCTCGACCATGTCAGAGACGTCCGAGTCGCCGTGCTCATCGGCGTCGACCCCCAACCCAGGGGGCATCGGGATGGCGTGTACCGGCTTACCGTCCGGACCGATCACCACGACTTGTTGCTCATCCGGTTCGCTCATGACTCCATCCTGCGCTTGCGGCCCCGCCGCCGATCCCCGGGATTACCGTCGTACGGTATCCGCCTATGGCGTTCGACGTCGCTCGGGTCCGGGGCCTGTTTCCCGCGCTTGGCGATGGTTGGGTGCACCTCGACGGCGTCACCGTGATGCAGGTCCCGGAACAAGTCGCGATGGCGGTGGCCACTGCGCTGCGCGCACCGGTGTCGGCCCCAGGTGGGATCTTTCCCTCCTCTCAGCGCGGAGTGGCGATCGTGGACGCCGCCCGCCGGTGTGTGGCCGATCTCGTCGGGGTCGATCCGGCCGGGGTGGTGCTCGGTCCAGGCGTCGCTGTGCTGCTGCAACGGCTGGCCGATGCGCTGGGCGCGGGCTGGATGCTGGGCGACGAGATCGTGCTGTCCCGGCTGGACCACCAGGCCAACGTCGCCCCGTGGGTGCGTGCCGCGCAGCGCTGCGGTGCCACGGTGCGCTGGGCCGAGGTGGACATCGAGACCTGCGAGCTGCCTTCGTGGCAGTACGACGAGCTGGTAACCCGGCGGACCCGGCTGGTTGCGGTGACTGCGGCGTCCACCGCCGTGGGGACCCGGCCGGAGGTCGCCAAGATCGCCGAACGAGCCCGTTCGGTGGGGGCGGTGGTCGTCGTGGACGCCTCCGGTGCCGCTCCGTTCGTACCGCTGGACGCCGCCGCGATGAGTGCGGACGTGATCGCCGTATCCGGATTGGCGTGGGGGGGTACTCCGGTGTCGGCGCTGGCCTTCCGCGACCCACGGATGCTCGACCGGCTGCCCTCCTGCGCGCTGGACCCCGACGCCCGGGGACCCGAGCGACTCGAACTCGGGCCACATCCGCACCCCATGCTGACCGGTCTGGTCGCCTCCGTGGACTATCTGGCAGGTCTGGACGACGCCGCGGTGGGGCCTCGCAGGGAGCGGTTGCTCACCTCGCTGGGCTCGGTCAAGGCATATCAGGCCGGTTTGCTGTCGCACCTCACGGGGGAACTGCGGGCGCTGCGGCACATCACGGTGATCGGCGACGCGATGCGCCGGGTTCCCGTCCTGGCGTTCACCGTCGCGGGGCGTAAGTGCTGGGACGTCGTGGAGTCGCTGGCCGAGTCCGGGGTGTGCGCCTTCGCCGATACCGGTCACTACGACGTGTTCGCCACCCTTGGCGTCGCCGAGGTGGGCGGTGTGGTCCAGGTGGGCCTGGCCCACTACACCACCGTCGCCGAGGTCAACGCGCTGGTGCGCGCCGCCGCAGCCCTCCGCTAACTCCCACCCCTTGGAGGGCGTGGTAGGTGAACTCTTCATGACATCGCGGTCGGCCAGGTCGGGCCGCGACGGGCTCGTCGCCTGACGCTACACTGCACGCATGAACGGAGCCTTCCTGCTCCTTATCGAGCCGTGCTGAGGCGACAGCACGGCGGCCCCTCGCGTGCGGGGGGCTTTTTCATGTCTGCGGCTGCTGGTGCGAGCCGTTGACCGACGACGTAAACCGGGGTGGCGACGACCATGGTGGGTGAAGGGTCAGAAGGTAGGACCCGAGTTGTCCCGAGCGCCAGTGTGGACGAAGACTTCGACCCTCGTGCCATCGACGGGCGCTGGCAGCGCGTGTGGCGCGAGGAGCGATCGTGGGAGGTATCGAACACCGCGCCTGCGGCCAAGAGCGCGTACGTGCTTGAAATGCTGCCGTACACCAGCGGCGAGCCCCATGTCGGACACCTCAAGAACTATGCCGTCGGGGACGCGGTCGCTCACTTCCTGCGACGACGTGGCTACTATGTGCTGCACCCGATGGGGTACGACGCGTTCGGCCTGCCCGCCGAGAACCACGCGATCCGCACCGGGAAACACCCGCGGGTCTCGACAGACGAGTCAATCGCTTCGTTCCGCGAGCAGTTCAAACAGTGGGGAATCTCGATCGACTGGACCCGCGAGGTCAGCACGCATCTCCCGGACTACTACCGCTGGACTCAGTGGATCTTCCTCCAGTTGTTCAACGCCGGACTGGCCTACCGCAGGCAGGCGGCCGTCAACTGGTGCCCGAAAGATGCCACGGTTCTGGCGAACGAACAGGTCGTGGGCGGGCGTTGCGAACGCTGCGGCAGCCTGGTCGAGCAGCGACAGTTGGAGCAGTGGTTCTTCCGCATCACTCAGTACGCCGAGAGGCTGCTGAACGACCTGGACGCGCTGGACTGGCCTCCGCACGTCAAGCTGATGCAGCAGAACTGGATCGGCCGCTCAGCGGGCTCGACGATCCGCTTCTCTGTTGGGGGGGCAGACATCGAGGTGTTCACGACGCGGCCGGACACGGTGTTCGGCGCGACGTACTTGGTGCTGGCCCCGGAGCATCCACTGGTCGACAAGATCGTCGCGGACGCGTGGCCGTCCGAGGTTGACAGTCGGTGGACGGTCGGCGTGGCGACACCGGCCGAGGCGGTCGCCGCCCACCGCATGGCCACCGGACTCAAGTCCGAGCTGGACCGCCAGGAAAGCAAAGCCAAGACCGGCGTTTTCACGGGCGGCTATGCCACCAACCCCGTGAACGGCGAGCAGATCCCGGTGTTCATCGCCGACTACGTGCTGATGGGGTACGGCACGGGGGCGATCATGGCCGTTCCGGGCCAGGACCAGCGCGACTGGGACTTCGCAACCGCCTTCGGCCTGCCGATCATCCGGACGGTCGAGCCAAGTGAGGGCTTCGACGGTGCGGCGTACACCGGCGATGGACCAGCGATCAACTCTGGCTTGCTGAACGGCATGGGGGTCGCCGAGGCCCAAGAAGACGATCATCGCGTGGCTAGCGCAGCACGGCCACGGCAACGCCACAGTGCAGTACAAGCTGCGCGACTGGTTGCTGTCCAGGCAGCGGTACTGGGGATGCCCGATCCCGATCGTCTACTGCGGCTCGTGCGGCCTGGTGCCGGTGCCAGAGGAGCAATTGCCGGTGCGGCTTCCCGACGTCGAGGACTACACACCCAAGGGCAAGTCTCCACTGGCCGCCGCCGAAGACTGGGTGGCGACGAACTGCCCGCGCTGTGAAGGACCGGCCCGGCGTGAGACCGACACGATGGATACCTTCGTGGACTCGTCCTGGTACTACCTGCGTTACTGCGATCCGAAGAATGATCAAGCAGCGTGGGATCTGGCTGCGGTTCGTCGCTGGATGCCGATCAACCAGTACATCGGCGGCATCGAGCACGCGATTTTGCACCTGCTGTATTCGCGGTTCCTGTGCAAGGCGCTGACTGACCTTGGACACCTGCCGGTGCAGGAACCGTTTGGTGCCTTGTTCACGCAGGGGATGATCACCAGGAACGGCGTCAAGATGTCGAAGTCCAAGGGGAATGTGGTGTCCCCTCGGACGATCATCGAGAGGTACGGTGCCGACACGGCACGGTGCTACGTCCTGTTCATGGGGCCGCCTGAACAAGGTGCCGACTGGTCGGACACGGGTGTCGAGGGTGTGTACCGCTTCCTGCGGCGGCTGTCGCGATTCACGATTCAGGTAGCGACCTCCGACCTCGCCACCATTGGCGGCGCGACTGATCCTGAGCGAGATGTCGCACTGCGGCGGAAGGTCGCGTGGGCGGTCCAGAAGGTGACCGACGACATGTCGGGCCGGTTCGCCTTCAACACCGCAATCGCCGCGTTGATGGAGCTGACCAACGAATGCAGCAAAGCGCTGCAAGACGGCATCGACCGCGACACAGCGAAGTTCGCCCTGAGCACGGCCGCCTCGCTGTTGCTTCCCTTCGCGCCGCACATCGCCAGCGAGTGCTACTACCAGCTCACTGGCGAGCACGTGTGGAAGCAGCCGTGGCCCGAGCCCGACGAGGCCCTGTTGCGGACCGAGATGGTCGAGCTGGCCTGTCAGGTCAACGGCAAGGTGCGCGGTCGTATCAGTGTTTCTCAGGAGGCGTCCGACGACGCCATCCGTGCAGCAGCGCTTCGGCTCGATGAGGTTCAGCAGGCGGTTGCCGATCGCTCGGTCAAGCGAGTGGTCGTTGTGCCGGGCCGGTTGGTGAACATCGTCGTGGGATGAGTCGCGAACACGCGTTACTCGACCATGGTCAGCGGCGAGCGCACGAGGTTCGCACCGAAGCCGCGTGTGTCGGCAGGGCTGCGCTACCCAGCGGTGAGCAGGATCTTGCCGACGACGCCGCCCGCGTCGAGCATCCGGTGTGCCTGCGCGGCCTCGGCCAGCGGCAGCACCGCGTGCACGACCGGCTTGACCCGCCCGTCGCCGATCATCGGCCAGAGCTGATCGACGACGACGGCGCAGATGGCGCCCTTGCTGTGCGGGCCGTCGACCGGCCGTCCGCGCAGCCCGATGGCGGCGACGCTGGCCCGCTTGGGCAGCACGGCGGCCAGGTTCAGTTCCGCGGTGGTGCCACCCTGCAGGCCGATCACCACCAGCCGACCGTCCGGGGCGAGGGCGCGCACGTTGCGCGACAGGTACTCCAGAACGCAGCACAACGCGGTTGCTCTCGGTGGTCGGGTTCGGTCACCGTGAGGGACATGGCTGAGCCGTGGCCGTTGCGGCATCTGGTGTTGCGGACACCGCGGCTCACGCTGCGGCCCGACGATGACGAGGGCCTGTACGAGCTGGCGGCGCTGGCGCTGCGCGGTGTGCACCCGGCCGACGAGATGCCCTTCGGCTTTCCGTGGACCGACCTGCCGCCCGACGAGCTCGTGCGCGGCGCCCTGCAGCATCACTGGGAAGCGCGCTCGCGGCTGGCCGCATCCGAATGGCGGGTCAACTTCCTGGTCCGACACGAAGGCCGGGTCATCGGGACGCAGGGCCTGTCCGGGACGGAGTTTGCGATCACCCGCGAGGTCTCGAGCGGTTCGTGGCTGGGGATGGCGCACCAGGCTCAGGGGTTCGGCACCGAGATGCGGGCCGCCGTACTGCTGCTGGCATTCGACCACCTCGGGGCGGTGACGGCGCGTTCCGGCGCGTTCACCGACAACCCGGCCTCGCTGCGCGTCTCCGAGAAGCTCGGCTACCGCAGGGACGGTTCGAAGGCTCAGGTCCGAAGGGGTGAGCGGGCCAGCGAGATTCGGCTGATGCTTGAACCGTGCCGTTTCGTTCGTCCGGAGTGGACGCTCGAGGTGCAGGGACTGGAAGGCTGCCGGGACCTGCTCGGCGCACGCTAGCCCAGACAACAGCCGCGCACTCTGTTGTGAGGGAGGTCTGAGATCACCCGATCGGGTTGCGCGCGCGGGCCGGAGATACTCGGTTAGCCTAGACGGGTGAGCACCCGGGTCCAGCAGTCACACTGGCTCGACGAGGATGAGATGCGCACGTGGCGGGCCTACGTGGTCGGCAAGGCGCTGCTCGACTCCCGGCTGCACCGCGAGTTGCAGGACGAGCATCATCTGGCGCTGACGGACTACGAGCTGCTGGTCAGGCTCGCTGAGGCGCCCTGTGGGCGAGCCCGGATGAGCACCCTGGCCGAGCAGGTCGGGTCCTCCAAGAGCCGGATCTCGCACCAGATCGGCCGAATGGAGAAGGCCGGACTGGTGACGCGCGAGGAGTGCCCGAGCGACGGGCGCGGGGTGTTCGCGGTGCTCACCGCTCACGGTCGGGAAGTACTGGTCAGCGCAGCGCCCACCCACGTGCGTGGTGTACGGGACAATTTGGTCGACTTGCTCACCGAAGGTGAACGCAGCGTACTAGCCGACGTGTTCGAGCGGGTGTTGAATCACCTGCGCGGAGAGTGAACATCCCCGTCAGGACAGCGTTAGTCCGGATGGCGTAGTAGGTTCCACCCCAATCCGGCACTGTCGCCGGCCCTCGTGGCACCGAGCTGGAGGTGCGGAGCATGCCCAATCCTGTAGCGGAGGTGGCCGCCCTGGGGCTGGCGGCCAAGGGGATGGGGACCAACGGCCAGCACGAGGTCGGCGAGGAATCCGCCGCGCATGCCCTGCCTGAGGAACTCGTCGCACCGCCACCCCCCAGGCCGATGGTGGCCGACCAGGCGCCCGAGCTCGAGCCTGACACGCCGATGCAGAAGGTGGTGCTGCCCGGACTGGTGGATCTCACGCTGGGTAACGTCGTGGTGCCCGGGCGCTTCGACCCCTACCGGATCGCCGGCTTCGTGACGCGGCTGCAGGACCTCCCAGCCGGCTCGTCGGCCGAACTCGCGCGGCGCTACGGGCTGAACCAGGTACCCGGCTGGCCGGCCACCGACGAACTGCACGTGCTGCGCTTCTACGCGCACAGCCCGGAACTCTACATCGCCCCCTTCGAGCGCAACGTCTACCAGATCGATCTGCTCGAGTTGCCGGTCGGCGCGGAGCTGTGGCGGATCGACGCCGAGGGTGGTGAGGAACGGGTGGGTGCCTACCTGAACCGGCAGATCGGATGGGTGAGCACCGCCCCCCCGCGGCTCGGCCCGGGAGTCTGGAACCAGCCTCCGGTCTCGCTGCAGCCCACCGTGCGCCGTGGGTTGGTGGCGAGCTTCCGGGGCCAGGACTTCGACGCCGACTTCGGCCCGCGCCCCGGGGAGTTGACCCTGCACCCGCTGCCCGGCAGGCAGCCACCGAAGGACTTCACCGAGCAGGCAGGCACGTTCACCCTCGCGGTGCAGATCTGCGAACTGGACTCCCTGGAGTTGGTGCGCTGGCGGGCCGGGTGGTGGGGGCTGCCCGTCGAGCTGGTGGAGTCCGGGCCGCAGCGGGTCGTGATCCACTACATTGGGGAGAACGGCCAGCGCGCCGCGGACCTCGGCCTCGCTGAGGTCGACTACCGGGTGTGGCGCGGAGCGGTGCCGCACAGTGAGCTCGCCGACGTGCACCAGCAGCGGGTGCCGCTGCCCGGTTGCTGCGCTTCGCACCCGTGAGCGGCTTTGCTTGCTGCCGGCGAGCAGGCAGCTTCGCAGGGCGCCGCTCACGACCCCGCGTACTGTGCACCCCTGGAAGCGTGGCAGAGCGGCCTAATGCACTCGCCTTGAAAGCGAGCGTGCCGAAAGGCACCGGGGGTTCGAATCCCTCCGCTTCCGCCACCACTGACCAGGAACGATAGCAATTGGCAGGGGTCATCGAGGTGGCCGTGTCCAACCCTAGATGTAGCAGTCAGGTAGCAACGGCTCCGCACTCGGCAGCCCAATCGATCTTGTCAGTGGGGGTCTCCCCTCGCGGCACACCAGTGGGCTACCCGGTGGGGCAAGGCCACGCCGCTTCGCGGTCGGCTACGCCGAGCCTTGCCCCACCGGGTAGGGCGATGCCCGCGCCACGGGGGAGACCCCCCTGAGCGTCGCGGAAGGCCCGCGCTGCTCGAGCGCTTTGACCGGCCCAGAATGTCCAGGTCAGGGGCTTGCGGTGGTGGTGGTCACCGGGTCGCCGGGCGAGGTCGCTCTCGCCAGGCAGGCGACGGACGCCGCGATGCGTCGTACCTGGCGTGACCGGCAGCAGGGCCGAGCGACACCGCGCCTGGTCGTGCATGACGCCATCGGTAAGCCGGGGCTAGTTCGTGTAGATGTCTGAGACTCCGGATGCCGCGCGGTGCCGCACTATCTCATACTGCCACTTCCCTCAGCTCGTGATCAAGTGTAAACTTCCGAATACGAACCCAAATAGCGAAACGGCCGCGTTCCGAGCCTGATCGAGCGCCAGAATACTTCTCGCAGGGTTGGAGGTAGCATTGAATGAGTTTGGGGAGCCGTCCCTCGGTGGCTGGTGGGCGGGCCTGATCATCGGGTTGGTGGTTGTGGTGGTTGTGGTGGTTGTGGTAACCGTGCTCCTCGTGCTTGCAGCGCGGATCAACGCGCAAGCGCGCGCCGCGGTTCGTGCGCTCGAGGCGACACGGTCGACCACGCAGCCACTCGTGGAGCTGGGCCGCACGAACGACACGCTCCAGAGCATCCTCCGGGGTGCTCGGACCGCTCGACAAGCATTGGGAGGATAACGATGGTCTTAGCTCTCGCCGCCGAGGAGATCACGTTCTGGCAGGTTACGCTGGCTGTCGGGGCGGTCGTGCTAGTTGCCGTGATCGCGCTTCTCAGCCTGCTCCTCTACCTCGTCGGCTCCATCGAAACCGGCGTGCAGCGACTGTGGAACGCGGCGCAAGGGGTGGCCGGCAACACGGCCAACATCAAGATCGCGCTCGCTGTCGCAGACACGCTGGATGAGATCGCGGACGAGGCTCGCCGCCACGCTCGACTTCTGGGGGTGGGTACGCCATGAGCACGGGACTGCTCGTGATCCTCACCGTCGTCGAGATCGCGGCCCTGGTGGTCGTGTTGGCGCTGTTCGTTATATTGATCACGCGTCGGCTGCGCTCCCTCGCCAACACCCTCGGACAGGTAAGTGGAGGGACCATCAGGGCGATCCAAGGGGACGTGTGTCTGGTTGGCGCCGGCGCCGCGATCCTGAACCGGAAGCTGAACGCGATCGGCGGCGCGCTGCCGGCGATCGCGGAGAAGGCCGAGTCGCTGTATTCGCAGCAGAAGCAGGCCCCGACCTCGCCGCAGAAGCAGGCCCAGACCTCCGGAAGTGACTGGCACGCAGTAGGTCAGGACCCCGCGATCGGGCGAAGGTAAGACAAGGAGTCACGATGGCACTGTGGTGGATCGGTAACGCGATCTTTATCCTCGTGGTCATACCTGTCGTGGTGGTGCTCCTGCAGCGCCTGGCGAGGTCCGCCATCGACGTCGGGAAGCACATCGACACCATTCACGATCAGGTCGGGGGTATCACCATCGCAGCCGACGATGTGAAGGCGCTGATACCCACCCGCGACGCCGTGAAACGGGTGGGGGCTGGCCTCACCCGCTATGTGAAGGCGGTTGCCCGCATCCTGTAAGGAGCGAATTGTCATGCCGCTAGCCGCTGTAATCACGATCATCGGCGCAGGGCTCACCGTGCTGGTGCTCGCTGCCTACTTGATCGGTATTGCGCTTGTTCTTTGGCGCATCAACGCCAAGCTCCGCGCAGCCAACGCCGACCTCCACGTGGTTACCGAGAGGACCGAGCCAGTCGGATCGATCGTTGGAGAGATCAACAGTGACCTTGCCGGAGTGGACGACGCCTTGCGGGCCGTGCTCGCCAGAAAATAGCTGAGGAGAGGGCTGTCGTTTCCGGCACCCGCACCGCCGAGTGTCGCGCGCGCTGCCGACCCGTGGAAGCGGGTTCCCGACGACGCGCGCGACGGGCGGGGGAAATCCCGAGCCGCCCTTGCGTGCTACGTATCGTCTGTGGACGCGGAGTAGGCGTGGACAGTCGGATCACCTGGTGCATGACCACCCTCAGACACTTGCGGCGTTCGGTCGGCGGGTTCGCGCTACGCGGGAATCCACCGGCTTATCGCAGGAGCAGCTTGCGGACAAGTCCGGGCTACACCGAACATACGTCGGCTCGGTAGAGCGCGGCGAGCGCAACATTGCGTTATTGAATATCATTCGGCTGGCGCGTGCTCTCGAGGTCGACCCCGGCGATCTACTCTCGGGGCTCACAACGTGAGCCGCGGAATGGACTCCGGGCGTCTCTCGCAGAGGACGCGGCAGCCGGGACACGATCGTACGTTTGTAACATCAGAGACAAACTTTGTAGCAGCCGCAGGTGCGTGCTTGGATTCGTCCCGATACCGAGTCGACGATCACCCCAGGGATCTCGCTGCACTCTTCCCCGGCCTGGAAGGAGAAAAAAGTCTTGGTGTGGTTCCTGAGGCCTCGATTACGTCACTTGAGACGGGCAGAAAGTTCTTCGTCGAAGTGAAGAAGCAAGGTCCCGCAGGAAATGCCGACGAACGCGCCTGTAAGCACCACACCGTCCAGTTCTACAAGACGCTAAAGGACGCATTCGGGTATGCTTACCATCCGTTCGTGACAGTTTTTTGTGAGAGCCTTGCCGTCTTACCCCGGTATACACGGAAAGCTGCCTTCCTGTTCGAACCCGACCAATACTTCTTGTGGGTCGACTATGATCAGAAAACCCTCGCGGCGTTCCTTAGGGGACGATGTCAGACCTGGCTCGACTAGAACAGAGCGGACTGGTCCAACTTGGCTGTCCCTGCCCTGCGGAACGGCTCGGCAGCGCTGAGAACAAGGTCTTTAGGGCCTGCAACAAGGACGTACTCGACATTTCGTAGATGTGAAATTTTGCCGACTTTGTTACCCGACGGGTTATAAATGCCAATCTGCGCGCCTACGTACCGCTTGGAATCGAACGCCAGCACCTCAACCCATCCGTGGACGGTACACATCTCAACAAGATCCTCCAGTTCAATCCACGACTCGTCATTATACGATATGACCACTAACTTGGCTTTGACATTCTTGATGACATCTCTGAGCGCGGAGGGCATCTCTCGCTTTCGATTAAAGACACTTTTTGTGTTTTCATCTCGGGAATCGATTCTCTTGCAAGCAATGCCGTAGTGTTCAGGGTCGTCCCATGCTACGAGCGTTTCCCAAATATGATAGTTCGTGTAGTACCGGTGCTGATTGTATGGTGGATCTAAATACGCAAGATCTACCTCATCAAGCGTCCTGGTTAGTTCAACCGCGTCTCCCCGCAGTGCCCTCCCCAGCCCCGCCAGAAGCTCAGGAGTGCGCAGTTCCAAGGGATTAAAGGATCTCGCTGCCCATTGTTTAACGTAGGCCATCTGAACGCCAGTGGTAGAGTCGACCCTATCTGCTGCTTCGATAAGGGACGTCATCAAGATGGGATACAGCCAGGAGTCACGGTACTGCCCCTCGATAGTAGCGCGAATCGCGTCGACACGCTCCCCGTTGAATGGCTGAAAGTAGCGAGACTGGTTGCAGAAGGTATCCGTAAAGTAGCCAGCCTTGCCGGATATGCCATTTAGGTGCGCCAAAGAATCGCGCAGCTCATCTTTGTCGATACTGGCAGCGTCAGTAGCTATGTAGCACTGCGAGAATATCTCCGAGTAGCGAGCAGAATCGACGGCCGTCACGTGCGCTCCGCGCCGTTTGAACTCCTGCGCAACCCTTGTGGTGCCAGTGAAGAGATCTAGGGCGGTACGCGCGCCGGTCCGTTCAAGGAGGCCACCCAGCGCCGGCACCAAGCGCCGCTTCGAGCCAAGATACTTGATCATCCTCTACCCACCTCCGTCGCGAGGACCTTAGCGTGCCGGAAAGCTACGACAGTTCACGACACGGCAGGCGCTCCCTCGGCTGGTGATCGTCCACGCCGCGACGTCGGCGTCGCTACGCGATGGCGCGAGGCCACCCCCGCCACCACGACGAGCAAGGCGGCCAGGACGAGGGAATGGGGAGGAGTAGGGTCGGCGAGGGACGTGCTGGACAGTACTGCCATCTGTACTGCCAAGCGGTCGGACGGACCGGGCTGCGCTCGACAGCCGATGGCCCGTTGACCGGAGGGACGGGGGTAAGTACTTACGGCTTCGGTCACAGGATTCGGCGGCCGCGCAGAGCGCGGCCGCCGAATCCACCTGCGTGACGGGCCGAAGGCGCCGTTCTCTTAATAGCTGTAACCGCAGTTACCGGGCTGCCATCCTACGAAAAGACCTCATAGTTGATGACGGTCTCGCCACCGATACACCGGTCGTCGAAGCCAGGGCCGCCGTCGAGGCGGTCGTTTCCGGCGCCGCCGCTGAGGTCATCGTTGCCGTCAAGACCACGGAGGTTATCGTTGCCGTCATTGCCGCGGAGGAAGCTGCCTCCGTTGAGGAGGTCGTTTCCGGCTCCACCGAAAAGGACATCGAGGATGTCGCCATTGAGGACGTCGTCACCAGCACCACCGTTGAGCGTGTTTCTGTCGGCGCCGGGGCGACCGGCGCTGAGGATATCGTTGCCGGTACCGCCGTTGAGGATGCCCTGGCCACCGCCGGTCACGACGGTGACTCTGTCGTTGCGGTCACCCGCATTGACAACGACCCGCCGGACTCCAGACGCCGAACAAAGCACCTCCGTTCCTGCGGCCTGACATCCGGTTCCGGGCGTGAGCGTGTCTCCTCTGTCCCTGATGAGGAAGGCTGCCCCGTTCGGCGACCTCCTGATGAAAACGTCGTTGGCCTTGCCTGCCGCTGCGGTGACGGTCAACTGATCTCCGCTCTTGCTTACGCCGGTGGCGGCGTACGCGGGGCTTGCGAAGATCGCCATCGGAGTGGCTACTATCGCGGCCAGTACGATCGCGCGCGCCCAGAATCCACTGGTGGCAGCAAACAGGGAGACCTTACCGTTCTGGCCCCCGCCGCCTGAGATCCTCACGCTCATCTCGTTTACTCCTTTGTACCTCGTGCTTGTACGTGCTGGGCCGGCCCACCCGTAGTGGTGGCGCACTGCCTTGGACACGAAAATGAGGCCAGCGCCGACCGGTCGAGTACTGCGTAGTTCTACGTATGAGGTAGTTCTACGTATGAGTGGGCACTGGGTTCGGCCGATCCGCGCCGCACACGCTCGAAACCGCCGGTGCCGTGATGAGCCTGGCAACCAGCTCGACGATCGATGATCGGCATCCGCGTCCGGTCGGACCCCAGCGGCAGCACCGGGCACGAGCCGTGATCCCGAAAGCCGACGGTGGACCAGCACGAGCTCATGCGGCCGAACCCGTAAACGGACGTGCTGAACCGGGCTGACGCCCCCTGGCACCGTCGAAGGTCACTGAGCGTCGAAGGTCACTGAGCGTCGAAGGTCACTGAGTGTCAAAGCGCGCTGCGTGGTCGGCCGGGCGCATGCCGTCAGCTGACGCACCGAGTAGCGTCCGTGATGTGCCCACCATCATGTACGACGGCCGCGCCATCGAAGTGTCTGAGAACGAGTTGACGACCCTGCGCGAGCACGTCGCTCAGGTCGCCAACTCCGGTAAGTACGACTGGCTGCTCGTTGACCCCGAGGACCCCACCTGGCTGCTGATCGGCCCCGGTATCCCGGTGTCGTTCGATCAGGCCGACCCAGCGGAGTTCTCCGACCTGCTGCCCTGATCGGCACCGCGAAGCAGCCCAGACTCGGGGCTGCCAGTGACTCGGGGCTGCCAGTGACTCAGGGCTGCCAGCCCAGGGCGGCTTCACCGAGGTACATGACCAGGAACCAGAGCCCAGCCGCTGGCACCGCGACCAGCGGCGTCCAGGCCGGCCGATTCCGCCTCAGCCGAAGTGCGAAGACCAGCAGCGCCGCCCACAACGCCCACAGGACCACCACGCCGTAACCTGGTGCCACCAGCCCGGATGCCAGGTACAGCCATGCCACCGCAGCATGCAGGCCGATGCCCAGCCAGCCCAGGGCGGTGGCCCAGGCGGGGGGCTGCGGTGCGGATCGTGCCCCCTCGTGCATCGGGACACCGGCAGCGACGAGCATCAGCCCGGCGGCGATCGCCAGCGGCAGCAGCGCGAGGTTGCGGGGTGGTGCGGCGGGCAGTTGATCAGCGACCAGGGCGCCTGCGATGGCGGCCAGCATCAGCCCCCCGGACACCCTGGGTGCCCGCAACGCCGTGGCGGCCGCAGCGAGTGCCACCCCAGCGACCAGGACGACGAACAACCCGGCGAGCGGCTCCGTTGTGCCGTAGCGGTCTGGGCCGAA
This sequence comes from Pseudonocardiaceae bacterium, assembly GCA_050699435.1. GTDB lineage: Bacteria > Actinomycetota > Actinomycetes > Mycobacteriales > Pseudonocardiaceae. Next base: position 18,501 of record JBOHGM010000022.1, read on the forward strand.
GGTCAGGGCTGCCTTGACGCCGAGCAGCGCAGCCCCCGCTCCGGCGAGGCCGGCGGCGACCAGGTGCTGGGTTGGAACCCGTGCTGGTGCGATGGTGGCCATCGGGCGCTCCCGTCACTGAACTGATGATGAAGTCTAGGACCGGCGCGGGCATGAGTACGCCCACTCGCTGGTAAGACGTTCCGCTGCCGGGTCCCGGGAGACGGTCACCCGGATCGGCCGGGTTACCGTGCCGGTTGCTCCAGCGCTGCCCGGGTGGCTGTGCGGCCCGAACGAGGAGAGGACTACCGCGGTGAGCGTCTACTACCCGCTGGTGGAAGGAGGCATGAGTTCATGATCACCTCGCTGACTCAGCGGATCGCTGACGAGCTTGGCGTGCGGGAGCGGCAGGTGGGTGCCACCGTCGAACTGCTCAGCGGTGGTGCCACCGTCCCGTTCATCGCCCGGTACCGGAAGGAAGCGACCGGCGGGCTCGACGACGGGCAACTGCGCACGCTGGAGGAGCGCCTGCGCTACCTGCGTGAGCTGGAGGAGCGCCGCATGGCGATCCTGAACTCGATCCGCGAGCAGGGCAAGCTCGACGACGACCTCGAGGCCCGGATCATGGCGGTCGACTCGAAGGCGCGGCTCGAGGACCTCTACCTGCCGTACAAGCCCAAGCGGCGCACCAAGGCCCAGATCGCCAGGGAAGCCGGGCTCGAACCGCTCGCCGAGGCGCTGCTCAACGATCCGAACTGCGACCCCCAAGCCACCTCCGCCGGGTTCGTCGATCAAGAAAAAGGCGTGGCCGACACGGCGGCGGCGCTCGACGGCGCCCGTGCCATCCTGGTCGAGCGCTTCGCCGAGGACGCCGACCTGATCGGGAGCCTGCGCGAGCAGATGTGGTCGCGGGGCCGTCTCGTCTCCCGGGTGCGCGAGGGCAGCGAGCAGTCCGGCGCCAAGTTCGCCGACTACTTCGACTTCTCCGAGCCGTTCACGAAGCTGCCCTCGCACCGCATCCTGGCGATGTTCCGCGGCGAGAAGGAGGGCGCCCTCGACATTTCCCCCGAGCCCGAGTCAGAGGAGCCTGACGCAACCGGGCCGAGCCGCTACGAGCAGGCCATCGCGCAGCGTTTCGGCATCGAGGATCGGGGCCGGCCCGCGGACCGTTGGCTGGCCGAGACCGTGCGGTGGGCTTGGCGGACCCGGGTCCTGCTGCACCTGGGCATCGATCTGCGGATGCGGCTGCGGCAGGCGGCGGAGGACGAGGCGGTGCGGGTGTTCGCCGCGAACCTGCGCGACCTGCTGCTCGCCGCGCCAGCGGGAACCCGGCCGACCATGGGGCTGGACCCCGGCTTCCGGACTGGCGTCAAGGTCGCGGTCATCGACCCGACCGGCAAGGTGGTGGCCACCGAAACCATCTACCCGCATGTACCGCAACAGCGCTGGGATGAGGCCCTGGCTACCCTCGTCCGGCTGGCCCGCGCGCACCACGTCGAGCTGGTCGCGATCGGCAACGGCACCGCATCCCGGGAGACCGACAAGCTCACCGCCGACCTGATCTCGCAGCACCCGCAGCTGCACCTGACCAAGGCCGTGGTGTCCGAGGCGGGTGCCTCGGTGTACTCCGCCTCGGCCTACGCCGCCCAGGAGCTGTCCGAGCTGGACGTGTCGCTGCGCGGTGCGGTGTCGATCGCGCGCAGGCTGCAGGACCCGCTCGCGGAGCTCGTCAAGATCGACCCCAAGTCGATCGGCGTCGGCCAGTATCAGCATGACCTGCCCGAAGCCGCATTGTCCCGCTCGCTCGACGCCGTGGTCGAGGACTGCGTGAACGCGGTCGGCGTGGACGTCAACACGGCCTCCGCGCCGCTGCTGCGCCGGGTCTCCGGCATCACCGGCGGGCTCGCGGAGAACATCGTGCTGCACCGCGACACGCACGGCTCGTTCCGCACCCGCCGGGCTCTGACCGGTGTCCCGCGGCTGGGCCCGAAGGCGTTCGAGCAGTGCGCGGGCTTCCTGCGCATCCCCGACGGCGACGACCCCCTGGACCGCTCCAGCGTGCACCCCGAGTCCTACCCCGTGGTACGGCGCATCCTGGACGCCGCAGGCAGCGACATCGCCGCCCTGATCGGTAACACCGCCGTGCTGCGGGCGCTGCGGCCGGCCGACTTCATCGACGACACGGTCGGCCTGCCCACCGTCACCGACATCCTCGGCGAACTGGAGAAGCCGGGCCGCGACCCGCGCCCTGCCTTCGCGACCGCGACCTTCGCCGAAGGGGTCGAGAAGATCTCCGATCTGATGCCGGGCATGGTGCTTGAGGGTGTGGTGACCAACGTCGCCGCGTTCGGTGCCTTCGTCGACGTCGGCGTGCACCAGGACGGCCTCGTGCACGTCTCGGCGATGGCGAAGACGTTCGTCAAGGACCCGCGTGACGTCGTGAAACCGGGCGACGTCGTGCGGGTCAAGGTGCTCGACGTCGACGTGCCGCGCAGCCGCATCGGGCTCACCCTCCGGCTGGATGACCCCGTCGAGGACCAGCCCACCGAACGACGTGGGCCCTCCGGTGCTGGACGTTCCCACCGGGAGAGCTCGCCGAAGCGCCCGCAACCCCACGACCGTGCAGGCCGGGACGCCAAGGGTACGTCGGCTCGTGCCAAACCGGCTGGCGGAGCGCTCGCCGACGCGCTCCGCCGGGCCGGTTACGACCAGGGATCGAGCGGCGCCCCACGCTGACCCCGTACTGCTCGCGTCCGGAAGCTGTGCCGTCGGCAGCGCCGACGCCCGCATCGGGATCAGGCATAAATGCGATCCGAGCCGCAAATGTGTCAGTGCTCCCGGCGAATCTTTCCCATTTGATGGTCATCTTTCACGTCGCCTCTTCGCTCTACGAATGGTACGGCGCTGGACCTTTTCGGCCGCTACCCACTGGGCGACGAGTCGCGGGGGTACTTCGTCCCAGCTGACCGGATACCCATGCCACGTGTCAGGGGCATGCCGTTGGGCACAATAGGCATTCTCGCCGTCTGTTGCGTATCGCTTATTACCCACCCAGGTCGCTTTGGGAGAGAAGTAAAGGCCCGTTAGCGCTGGATGGGCAAATCGATCCATGTCGACCAGGAATCGGGATCGGCTTGTGCTTCGGGTTCGGCTCGTAGGTGAGCGATTGAGCTTCAATCTGCGCATCAATGTGCTCTGAATCGACCACATGCATCACCTCCACCTGTCTCGCCTCAGTACCAGGATGACAGACGGTCAAGGTGGACGGGAAGCGACGCCACTGGCGTTACCTAGTGTCGGGCCGGACCAGGACGGTCTGGTGCACGTCTCAGCGATGGCGAACACCGTAGCGGCGCGGGGTCTTTCCCGGCCGAAGTGCCAGCCGTCCATGGGTGCCCACAACCGCTGAACCCGGGGCTGGCTCAGGCTGGACGGGCGATTGTGGCGCGGCAGTTGCGGTCGGCGACATCGGGACCGGATCCGACGCCCTGTTGGTCTGGCGTGAGCGCGAACCTGACGTCCTCCTCCGCGTCGTAGCTGCTCCGGACCAGCGCCGTCAGCAGGGCGACCTGGCGGTCCAGTGCGGGCTGGCGGGCCGGCGGGGCCACCCTAGCCAGCTTGCGCAGGCAGTCATGCAACCTGTCGATCGCCTGCACGGTGGTGGTCGGGTCGGTGAAGGGCACGGCGATGCTGCGTTCACCGATGTCCACCAGCTTGCGAAAGCCGTAAGTCGGGTCGTCGCCATGCGTGCGCTCCGAGTCGAGCACGACGAGGCGGGGGATCTCGGCAGTCGGCAGCAGTGCTGGGTCGCCGTGCACCCGGAACAGCGGCGTGCCTACCGGGACGAAGTCGCCCCTCTTCGGCACCAGTTCGAGGACGCAGTCGGCCTGCGTCGCAAGAGTGATCAGCCGATGGCGGTCCATGTCCATGGCCACGCCGGGTTCGTCCGCGTGGATCTCCCGGGCATCGGTCTCGAGCTGCTCTGCGGGATACCAGCGGTCCACCTCCTTGCGCAGCTGGTCACCCACCATGTCGATCAGGCTGCCGACGCGCAGCGACTGACTGGCCCGGTGCACGTAGAGCACCAGAACGAGGATGCTGGTGAAGACCAGCACGTAGGCCACCACGACGGTGAGGCCGGGAATCCGGCCACTCTGGTCGTCGATCCCGCGAATGGCCAGCAGCGAAAAGGCGAACGTGCCGATGAACAACCCATGCGCGAACTGGCGGGAGCGGTCCTGCAGGACCGACCGCACGATCCTTGGGGAGAACTGGCCCATCGCGAGCTGCGCGGCGACCATCGTCACGGTGAGCACCAGCGTGGTGAGCGTCATCATCGCGGTCGCCACGGTGCTCAGGACAGTCTGGGTGGCGGAGGGCGTCCCGACGATCCACTGCGGCACCAGCTGGTAGTGCTGGTCGACCGCCAGTGTCGTGAACGACACCCCGACCGCGGCCAGCAGGCACAGCAGCGGGATCGGCCAGATGGCCGACTGCAGGTAATGCTTGACGTGGATGCGATTCACGGCTACCCAGCCCGTCACGGTTGCAGGAGGACCTTGACGGCGCCGTCCTGCTTCTTCTGGAACATCTGGTAGCCGCGGGGCGCCTCGTTGAGCGGCAGCTTGTGAGTGGCGAAGTCCTCCACTCCGAGTGGATCGCCGTCCGTGAGCAACGGCATGATGTCTCCCGACGCATCTGGATGATGGGTTTGGCATCCCCGACAGCGGGATCGTTCAAACCGCCCCAGCCGCCACAATCGTCACCAGCGACGGCCGGGCGCCGCACGCGCCGGGCCGGCCAGGGTGCTGCGGCGGGGGTTGGCCGTGGTTGGAGACCTCCCAGGCGGGTGTTGGTGGCTCTTGAAGAGCCACCAACCGGGGTGCCACGACCGGGGCAGGATGGCGCGCATGGCACACGATGCGGACGTGATCGTGGTTGGCGCGGGGCTGGCCGGGCTGGTCGCCACCGCCGAACTGGTCGACGCAGGCCGCCGGGTGATCCTGCTCGATCAGGAGCCCGAGGCATCCCTTGGCGGCCAGGCGCACTGGTCGTTCGGTGGGCTGTTCCTGGTCGACACCCCGGAGCAACGTCGGCTGCGGGTCCGCGACTGCAGGGAGCTGGCCTGGCAGGACTGGCTGGGCGCGGCCGGTTTCGACCGCGAAGAGGACCACTGGCCGCGCCAGTGGGCGCAGGCATACGTGGACTTCGCTGCCGGCCAGATGCGGGCCTGGCTGCACGCGATGGGAGTGCGCTGGTTCCCGCTGGTGCAATGGGCCGAGCGGGGCGGGTACCTGGCCACCGGCCACGGCAACTCGGTGCCGCGCTTCCACATCACCTGGGGCACCGGCCCCGGGGTACTCGAGCCGTTCATTCGCCGGCTCCGGCAGGCTCAGGCGGACGGCCGCGTCCAGCTGCGGTTCCGGCACCGGGTCAGGGCGCTGACCAGCAGCGGGGGGACGATCGACGGGGTGGCCGGTGACATCCTGGCGCCCGACGACGCCGAGCGCGCCGCGCCGTCCAGCAGGGATGTCGAACAGCCCTTCGAGCTGCACGCCCACGCCGTGATCGTCGCCAGCGGGGGGATCGGCGGCAATCACGAACTCATCCGGCGGCACTGGCCGCCGCGGCTGGGCACCCCGCCCGAGCACCTGCTGTCCGGTGTCCCGGACCACGTCGACGGCCTGATGCTGGAGGTGACGTCGAAAGCAGGCGGCCGGATCATCGGGGCGGACCGGATGTGGAACTACCCCGAGGGCATCCGCAACCACTCGCCGATCTGGCGCAGGCACGGCATCCGCATCCTGTCCGGGCCGTCGCCGTTGTGGCTGGACGTCCACGGACGGCGGCTGCCGGCTCCGCTGTTCCCCGGCTTCGACTCGCTCGGCGCGCTGGCGCACATCACCCGGTCCGGTCACGGGCACTCCTGGTTCCTGCTCAACCAGCGGATTCTCGGAAAGGAGTTCGCGCTGTCCGGCTCCGAGCAGAACCCCGACCTCACCGGCAAGGACACCCGCGCGGTGCTCAAGCGTGTACTGCCAGGAGCGGTCGCGCCGGTCGAGGAGTTCGCCCGGCGCTGCCCCGACTTCGTCTTCGGGCGCACCGTCGATGAGCTGGCCGGCGGGATGAACGACCTGGTCGGCGAGCCGCTGGTGGACCCCGCCGGGTTGGCTGCCGAGATCGTCGCCCGGGACCGGCAGGTCGACGCGGGCCTGGGCAAGGACGCCCAGCTGTGGGCGATCAGTGCGGCCAGGCACTTCCTGACCGACCGGCTGCTCCGGGCCACCACGCCGCACCGGCTGCTCGACCCCGCCGCGGGGCCATTGATCGCGGTGCGGCTGTCCATCCTGACCCGCAAGACGCTGGGCGGCTTGGAGACCGACCTGTCCGGCCGGGTGCTGCAACCCGGGGGCGAGCCGCTGCCCGGCGTCTACGCCGCAGGCGAGGTCGCCGGGTTCGGTGGTGGCGGGATGCACGGCTACCGCTCGCTGGAGGGCACCTTCCTCGGCGGCTGCCTGTTCTCCGGCCGGATAGCCGGCCGCGCCGCCGCCACTGTCGTCAGCTGATCGCCCGCGAAAGTCGGGGGCGGGACGCTGCGCGCTGCGGCGAGGAAAGCCTCGTTCTCGCCGGGATCACCCACCGTGACTCGGGCGCCGTCGCCGGGGAAGGCGCGGACCACCACCTTGTGCTCCAGGCAGCGCTCGGTGAAGGCGGTGGTCCGCGCACCCAACGGCACCCAGACGAAGTTGGTCTGCGAGTCCGGCACGGGGTAGCCCATCGCGAGCAGTTCGGCGCGGACCCGGTCCCGCTCGGCGGCGATCCCCTGGCAGCGGGCCAGCAGTTCGTCAGCGACGTCGAGGCTGGCCAGTGCCGCGGTCTGGGCCAGCGAGTTGACGCTGAACGGCACAGACACCTTGCGCAGCGCGGCCGCCACGGGCTCGGGCGCCACGCAATACCCGACCCGCAGGCCGGCCAGCCCGTATGCCTTGGAGAACGTCCGCAGCACCGCGAGGTTGTCGCGCCGGCGGCTCAACGCTACTCCGTCGGGCACCCCGGGATCGGTGACGAACTCGTGGTACGCCTCGTCGATCGCGACCAGCACCCCGTCGGGCACTGCGTCGAGGAAAGCGACCAACTCGTCGCGCTGTACGGCCGTGCCGGTGGGATTGTTGGGGTTGCAGACGAACACCAGCCGGGTCGCTGGGGTAATCGCCTCGAGCATCGTGGGCAGGTCATGCGTGAGGTCCTGGCGCAGCGGCACGGTGCGCTGCGCGACCCCGAGGGCTGCGGCGAGCAGCGGATAGGCCTCGAAGGAGCGCCAGGCGAACAGCACCTCATCGGTCGCCCCGCAGGTGGCCTGCATCAGTTGCTGGCACAGCATCACCGAACCGCAGCCCGCGGCGAGCCGCGCCGGTGGCACGTCCAGCCGGTCGGCGAGACGGTCGAGCAGTGCGGCCACCCCGTTGTCCGGGTAGCGGTTGACGCCGGCAGCGGCAGCGGCAATCGCCGCGACGACGCTCGGCAACGGACCGGCGGACACCTCGTTGCTGGCCAGCTTCACTGCGCCCGGGACGTGACGACCGGGGACGTAACCGGGCAAAGACTCGAGATCGGCCCTGGTACGCGCGGTCACGGCGACTCCTCCCTGGCACCCGCGTCGGCGACAACCAGCCACCCTAGCCTCGGAGCAGCTGGGGCGGACTGCTGGTCCCGTTCAGCGACAGGTGGTTGGGTATGGCCATGACAGAGTGTCGCACCGAGCAGCTCCGGGTCCCTGACGGCAGCGAGTTGCAGCTCACCATCGTCGAACCGGAATCGGTGGTCCGCGGCGGCATCGTCGTCTTCCATGAAGCCCGCGGCATCACCGACACGGTCCGGACGTTGGCCGAGGGGCTGGCCGACGAGGGTTGGCTGGCCCTGGTGCCGCACCTCTACCACTCCGACGGCGCCGATCAGCCAACCCAGTACAGCGCCGAGCAGGTGCATCGCCACATCGAGCGGCTGTCAGCCGATTCGGTACTCGCCCATACCGATGCCTCGCTCGGCTGGCTGACCGCCCGGGACGTGAGCACTGACCGGATAGGCGTGCTGGGCTTCGGATTGGGTGGCACGGTGGCGCTCATTATCGCGACGCAACGCGACCTCGGTGCTGCGGTGACCATCGACGGCATCGGCGTCATCCACCCGGTGTGCCCCGCGCTGCCCGCAATGGTTGAGGTTGCTCCCGAGCTGCGTTGCCCGTGGCTGGGCGTCTACGGCAGCAACGTGGTTGCCCAGGACGAGGTGGGCAAACTGCAGGACGCGGTGCATTCCGCCCAGGTGGCCACCGACCTGGTGTTCTTCACCGACACGCACCGCGTCGATACCGTCCACTCCGCTGGTGCCGAAGCCTGGACCCGCACGCTGAACTGGTTCGACTCCCACCTGCGCTGAGCCCGCGCGGTTGGTGACGCTGATCGCTGCGATGCGCTAGGAACGGGGCATGAGCGAGCCCCGGATCCTCTGGCAGCCCGACCCCGCGAGGCACTCCCGGATGACGGAGTTCCGGGAGTGGCTGGAGTCCGCCCGGGGGGTCGAGGCGCCGGACTACGCCGCGCTGTGGCGCTGGTCGGTGACCGACCTGGAGGGGTTCTGGGGGGCGTTCGCGCAGTTCGCCGGGGTCCGCTTCCACACTGAGCCGACCCGGGTGCTCGCCGACGCCGCGATGCCGGGTGCGCAGTGGTTTCCCGGCGCCACCCTGAACTACGCCGAACACGCGCTGGCTGACGCACCCGGGAAGGGTGACGCCGACCTGGCACTGAGCTATCGCCGCGAGGACGGGCGCAGCGAGCGGATCAGCTTCGGGCAGTTGCGGCAGGGGGTGGCGGTGGCGCGGTCGGCGCTGGCGTCACTCGGCGTCTCCCGGGGGGACCGGGTGGTCGCCCTGGCGCCGAGCGCCCCGGACACCCTGGTGGCTTTCCTCGCGGCTGCGAGCCTGGGGGCGATCTGGTCGTCCTGCTCGCCGGACTTCGGCGTGCGCGCCATCGCCGACCGGTTCACCCAGATCGAGCCCACCGTGTTGATCGCGGTCGACGGGTACGTCTACGGCGGCAAACCCTACGACATCCGGCCCACGGTGGACGCCCTGCGCAGGCAACTGCCGACGCTGTCCGCGACGGTGCTGGTGGGCTACCTGACCGAGGATGCGATCCTGGACGGCGCGCTGCGCTGGGACGACCTGCTCGCCGAGCACGCAGGCGCGGCACTGGCGTTCGATGCGGTGGACTTCGACCACCCGCTGTGGGTGCTCTACTCCTCGGGCACCACCGGCCTGCCCAAGGGCATCGTGCAGGGCCACGGCGGCATCCTGCTGGAGCATCTCAAGGTCCTGTTGCTGCAGTCCGACCTCGGCCCGGGTGAGCGGTTCTTCTGGTTCACCACCACCGGGTGGATGATGTGGAACTTCCTGATCAGCGGCCTGCTGGTGGGCTCGACGATCGTGCTCTACGACGGCCACCCGGCGCACCCGGACGCGGGCGTGCTGTGGCGGCTGGCCGAGCAGGAGGCCCTCACGTACTTCGGCACCTCGGCGCCGTTCATCCAGTCCTGTCTCAAGGCGGGCCTGCGCCCGGGCAAGGAACAGGATCTCGCTGCGTTGCGGGCGATCGGCTCGACCGGGGCACCACTGTCGCCCGAGGGATTTCGCTGGATCCACGAACAGGTCGGCCCGGACGTGCAGATCTGCTCGGTGTCCGGGGGCACCGACCTGTGCACGGCCTTCGTGTGCGCCGCGCCGGATGTGCCGGTGTGGGAGGGCGAGATCTCCTGCCGCGCGCTCGGCGCCGCGGTGGTCGCGCTGGACGAGGACGGCACCCAGCTGCACGACGAGGTGGGCGAACTGGTGATCACCGCGCCGATGCCCTCCATGCCGGTGTTCTTCTGGAACGACCCGGACGGGATGCGGCTGCGCGAGGCGTACTTCGACTCCTACCCCGGCCAGTGGCGGCACGGCGACTGGATCAAGATCACCCCACGCGGCTCGTGCGTGATCTACGGCCGGTCCGACGCCACGCTCAACCGGGGTGGCGTCCGGATGGGTACCGCCGAGTTCTACGCGGTGGTCGAGGGCCTCGACGAGGTGGTGGACTCGCTGGTCATCGACACCTCCGGGACCGGTGGTGGCGAGGACGGCGAGCTGCTCCTCTTCCTGGTGCTCGCTCCCGGGGTGTCGCTGGCCGAGGTGGAGCCACGGCTGCGCGCCGCGCTGCGCGAGCAGCTGTCGCCGCGGCACGTACCCAACCGGTTCCTCCTGGTCGACGAGGTGCCCCGCACGCTCAACGGCAAGAAGTGCGAGGTACCGGTCAAGAGGATCCTGGCCGGCGTCGACCCGGAGCGCGCGGTCAGCTCCGATGCGCTGCGCAACCCGGACTCGCTGGCACCGTTCCTGGCGCTGCGAGCCCCGTGAGTGGCGTTGAGTGCTACAGCACTCAACGCCACTCACGACCTGTCAGGTGCCGGGGTACGTGCCGAAGCTCCAGAGGTTGCCTTCCGGGTCACGGACGGTGCAGCCACGCGAGCCGTAGTCCTCGTCCTGGAGCCCTCGGACGACCTCAGCCCCAGCCGCGGTGGCTCGCTCGAACAGTGCGTCGGGCTGGTCGGTGACCACGTAGTTCGAGGTCATGCCCGGCTTCGACCGGCCGAACACGGACTCGTCGGACGTGGAGCCGAGCATGACGCCGCCGCCTTCGGGCCAGCGCAGCTCGGCGTGGGCGATCTCCCGGCCATGCTCGCCGGGTACGACAAGAGTCTCGACGAAGCCGAAAGCCTCGGCCAGGAAGCGGATGGCGGCCGGCGCGTCAGCGTAGGTCAGACACGGCCAGATGGTGGGTGCTGGTGTCTCGGTCATGCCATCGAGGATGCAACGCTGCCAGGCCCGCTGTCGTGGACGGATGGGAGTTCCTCGGCGAGCCACCGCGACGGGGTGCAGCCGGCCAGCTCGCGCCAGCTCACCGGCAACCGGTCCGAGCAGCGTGCCCATGTCGACGACGGTGCTGGCCAGCTCACCGGCGGGCAGCCCGAGCAGCACCCGGGCGCCCAGCGGGGTCAGATCCACCTGGATGCCGTGCTGGTGCCCGTCGTGGCTGATCAGTGCGGGGGTGGCGTGCAGACCGCCGACGAGCGTGGCGAACGAGGCAGGAGACTGGGCCGGGTCCGGCATCGCCGCGAGATCGACCGTGCCGTCGAGCGTGACGATGAAGGTGAGATGGCGCGACGGCAGCCCGCGGTGCACCCCCGGTTCGGCGCCCTCGATCCGGTAACCGGTGTAGCCGGCAACCAGCGCGCTCAGCCGTGGCCGCGGTCGCGCTGGGACCATCTCTAGCAGGGGCTCGCCCACGGTTTCGAGGGTACGGCCCAGGTCCGACGATTTGCTGCGCTTGCGCCCGTGACCAGCACAAGCGATGGTGCCGGGGGTTCGCTACCCGCTTTGCCCGGTCGCCGCCCCGCTGTGTAGGCTGTTCGCTTGTCGGCCTCGAGGACGCTGGCTCGGGAGGCTTCGCCTAGTCTGGTCTATGGCGCCGCACTGCTAATGCGGTTGGGGGTTACGCCCCCTCCCGGGTTCAAATCCCGGAGCCTCCGCAGACGGTCGGACATCATGTCGGCCGATAATTGAACATGCGCCCGTAGCTCAACGGATAGAGCATCTGACTACGGATCAGAAGGTTAGGGGTTCGAGTCCCTTCGGGCGCGCATCTGATTACGACAGCAGAACCCCCGCTATGCAGGGGTTTCTCTTCATGAGCGCGCGAGGTGCCGGAGGCATAGCAACCCGGCGCGCCGTTCTGTCTCATTTTCTGTCTCGGTTGCCCGCTCAGGCTGGCATGAGGGCGCCTGCCGGGCCGTCCTCGTCGTCATCCTTCGGGACGTGGTCACCGACCTTGCGAGGTAAGAGGCTGGTGTGGCCGCCAGGGGCAACGTCATGATCGCTCAGTGTCAGTGATCGTCGCTCTGGGAAGCCGCTTGAAAGGTAGGGAGGACCGCACCCGCACAGATCCCCTCGCCGAGCTTCAGCCCGCGCACGCAAAGCCGCTAAATGGAACCTAACCGGTAACCATCTGCCCGCGCTGTCCCGCCCTGTCCCGCCTCATGCCCTGCACCAGGGGCACATCCACCACCAACGCTGGGGACATGTCTGCAGGAATGGTGTTCGACGCGGCGGACCCGCTGGCCATGGGCGGCATGACACGATCGTTGTCGTACGGGGCGGCCCTGACACAGTGACGAAGGTTCTTCGGCACGCTCGCCGTACCCAGCAGCGCTGGGCGCTCGATGGCCAGCCCCTGACGGGAATCTCCGTGTTCTGCGCGCTCGATTCCGAAGGGCCGGCGTCGCTGGACGGTCTCCTGGCGGGTCGGATGCGCTCGTACCATGTCGTGTACCAGGTACCCGTCGGCAGGCTCCTCAACACTGGCTTCGAGTTGTTGCCGACAGCCGGTAGACCCCACTACACGGTCCGCATGGTGTCTGACGACGAGGGGGACGCGGCGAAGCTCCTTGCCGTGTTCGGGCCGTCACGGGATAATCGGTACCACCTGTCCAATGCCCGGCGAGCCGGGGACGAGAGCACATGATCACAGTTGACATCGCTGCAGACCTCAACGACGAGGACGAGACCGGCCTCGTCTGGACCTACCTTGACGATGCGCGCGATCCGGCTCTCATTCGGCCGGGAAATGTGGTCATCGCTGGGGATGCCGACGCTCCTGCGGTGTGCGAGGTCATTGATCTTGTGGTGGAGCCGAGCGGAACGATCGTCCACCTCCGGCTGCTGCCCGGCACGATCGAGGACTACGAGGCGTTGGTGCGGCGAGCAGGCATTCCCGCCTGACACGCACGGTGACGATCAGCGCGGCGTGACAGGGGCGGCTCAACCAGTTGTCGAGAGATCGGCGGCTGGGCGCGGAGAAGCTGGCGCTGCTCGGTGGGTTGATCTGGTGCGCGCGGCTGCTGCACCTGGCAGAGGTGCTTGGCGTGGGTGAACCCGCGCCGGGGAGCGCATAGCCCCTGCACTGGCATGATGGGTCGCATGTGGGCGTTCTTCAGCAGGCGGCTGCGCGTGTGGCTGTTCTTCGCGCTGGCCGCGCCGGCGCTCAGCTGGGTGTTCGGCAAGGTCGGGAACCGGCTCGAGGCCCGCAACGGGCCGACGCGCGCGAGCCGGGCACTGCAGCAGGGGCGTGGTTGGTTGCAGCGTCGGGCCCGCGGCCCCCTCGCGCGTCGGCACCAGGCGCCACCCCGCTTCTGAGGCGCACGGCGCGAACTCGCGCCCAGGGTCCGTCAGGTCCCCTCACCCGACGTGGCGTCCTGACGCACTCGCCCGCGTCCGCCTACCGTGCAGGCATGGCCGACGACACGGGCGAGTACCGCCGCAAGGGCAGCTGGTTCACCGAACGGATCACTGCGGACGGTTCCAGCCGGTGGCCCGTGGAGCCGGGCCGCTACCGGCTGGTGGCGGCCCGGGCCTGCCCGTGGGCCAACCGCTCCCTGATCGTGCGCAGGCTGCTCGGGCTGGAGGGGGCGCTGCCCGCAGCGATGGCCGGACCCGAGCACGACGAGCGGAGCTGGCGCTTCCACCTCGACCCGGGTGATCGCGACCCCGTCCTGGGGATCGAGTACCTGGGGACGCCCTGTTCGCCAGGCTGGACGCACTGTCGGAACGGCTGCGCAGCCGCCGCTACCTGGTCGGGGACACGATCACTGAGGCGGACGTGCGGCTGTGGGTGACGCTGGTCCGCTTCGACGCCGTCTACCACGGGCATTTCACGTGCAACCGGCACAAGCTGACGGAGCTGCCCGTGCTGTGGGCGTACAGCCGCGACCTGTTCCAGACCCCCGGATTCGGCGACACCATCGACTTCGCCCAGATCAAGCGGCACTACTACCGGGTGCACACCGGCATCAACCCGACGGGCATCGTGCCGCTCGGCCCGGACCTGGCGGGCTGGACCACCTCGCACGGCCGGGAGGCGCTCGGTGGGCGCCCGTTCGGCGAGGGCACACCGCCGGGACCGCCGCCCGCCGAGGAGGTCGTCCCGCTCGGCGCCGCCTGATCAGCCGACCGCTCCTGGTGGCTGGAGCGCCCTTGCCAGCGGGCGCTCACTCGGCCAGGCGTTGGCGCAGGTGTTTTTTACCCTGCTCGGCCCCCTTACGGCTCTCGCCCTGGGCGCGGCGGAAGAAGTTGGCTAGCTCCGAGTCCCCATCGCGTTCGGCGTCCTGGATATAGGTCTCCAGGTGCAGCACGTTGCTCAGGCACTGCTCGACGAACCAGATCAGGTTGTAGTCCTTGTCCTTGGTCCCCGTGACCTGACCGGCCTCGTGACTGTGACTTGCGGTGTCCATCTGCGGCTCCTCTCTCGCTCGGATCAGCTCTACCCCGTGCAGCGCACGCCTACCGCAGCGGCAGATCGGTTCGGCGAAGGCGCCGGCTCCATGCGACGCTGAGGCCGATGCTGACGAGACGTCTCACGGCGGTTGCGGTGGTCGCGCTGACGCTACTGCTACCCGGGTGCGGCTCTGAACCCGGCGGTCCGACGCGCGATCCGCTGCCGCCAGCCGCCGAGCCCGCCGACGCTCCCGAGCCCACCCGGGCGCCCGCTGGGCGGGTCGTCCCGGTCGGTCCGGTCGCGGAGGGGGTGGTGGCCGACCCGGTCACGGGCCTGGTCGCGGTGGGGCTGCGCGAGCCGTTCCGGCTCGCCCTCGTCGACGGCCGCAGTGGTGAGATCCGCCGCGAGGTGCCCCTGCCGGGACATCTCCGGCACCTGCAGCTGGCCACGCCCGGCGGGCCCGTGCTGGTCCCCGCGGAGAGCGCCGACGCGGTGCTGCGGGTGTCCCTACCCGGTGGGGAGGTGGTGTCGCGGGTCGGCGTCGGGGACTTCCCACACGACGCGACGGCCACGCCGGCGGGCACCCTCGCAGTCGCGAACGAGTTCGGTGGCACCGTGTCCGTCGTCGAGGGCGGCCGCGTCATGCACACCTTCGACGACGCGACCCAGCCGGGTGGCCTCGCCGCGGTGGGGGACCGGGTCGCGATGGTCGACGTCCGGGAGAACACCCTCACCGTCTACGACCTGGCCCGCCGCGAGCGGATTGCGGAGCTGCCCGCAGGTGAGGGCCCGACCCACTCGGTCGCCGACGGTCGCGGGCGAATCCTCGTGGCGGACACCCGCGGTGACGCGATCATCCTCTTTGGACTCAACCCCCAACCCCGCGAGCTGGCGCGCCTGCCACTGCCCGGCAAGCCCTACGGGCTGGCCTTCGACAAGGCCAGGAACAGGCTGTGGGTGACGCTGACCGCGACCAACGAGGTCGTCGGAGTCGACGTCGCAGGCGAGGCGCCCCGCGTCGTCACCCGGCTGCCGACAATCCGCCAGCCCAACACCGTCGCGGTCGACAGCACGAAGGGACGGGTCTTCGTCGCCAGCCCTGCCGAGGGCGCGCTGCAGCTCGTCGATCCGGAAAGACCGTGAGCGGCGGGGTGATCCATGGGCAGCCTCGCTGAGCCGAGTACGCCGGCCGTAACCTTGAAGTGCGGTCTGGTGGAATGGGATGGTGCTGGCGCGTACGGGTGGTGTCTCGTCGAATACAGCTCAGCGTCGAATACAGCTCAGCGGTGCCCAGTAGAGCAGCGCCCCCGACTGGTGCTCGCGATCGGCCAGGAAGTCGTCAGCGAGACCAGGGTATGCACCCGCCCCGCGAGCAGGTTCCGGTCGGCTCGCTGTCGCCGTGTGGCACCGGCACCCGCCCACGAGCGCACCGGCCTCGTCATCACCCTCAGCCGCTTGGATCACTCGGCGGCTGCACCTCGAGGTCGCCCTCTCCTAGCTGCGACGAATCGCCCGGCAACGACACGACCGGCGTCGACTCGACGTTCTCGAACTCGCGCAGGCGTGCCTGGTAATCAGCGGTCGCCGCCTCTACCCATTGCTCCTCGTCAACGTCGGCTGCTGCCTCGTCTGTTGAAGACTCGGAATCGAGTGCGGCGTCCTGTTGGGTATCTTCTGGATCAGTCATCGCCTGTTCCTTTCTGTGTTCTCGACTCTTGAAGCTTCACTACTCTGTACCACCCGCGGAAGATCACGAAACATAGGGGCCTCGCGGCCGGGCGCCTCGTGGCTGCGACGAGTGTGGTTGTGGGGTGTCGACTACCCGAGGAGTGCAGGTCGCGCAGGCGCCAGACCCAGTTAGGCGGCCGTGCAGACACCAGATAGTATGAGAAGTAACAAGACGTGTCTTCGCTGCTCAGCGGCTTCCTGACAGCTCGAACCCCAGGTCGGCGAGACCCCGGCTCTTCGCTGGCGCGGCGGGCGACGACGCTTAACGTTCAACGGCAGTGACTTTTGAGTAGTCGCTAACACTCTTAAGGCCCGTCGGCCAGTTGTTCGGCCCGGCCCGCCGGGTGATCGTCGCTCTGCCCGGTGCGGTGGCGCGGACTGCGACTCGCTCCGAATGGCGCTCGGGCGCTCCAGAGACTATCCGGCCGCTTCGGTACGCTCGCACACGCGCTCCTTGACGTACCGACCAAGCTGTTGGATCGCCGCCAGTAATCCGAAGGCCGAGCCTCGAACACGGCCTCGGCCGGGCGCGCGGTGGCGCGGTGCACCGCGCTGAGCGGGTGTCACTCCTGGCCCCGCGCCCGTTTCGAGATCGCTTTGTCGTGCTGGAATCTGCATGAGCATCCATGAGACGGCTGCCGCGCCCGCTGAAATCTGCACAAGCATCCATAAGACGCGCAGGAGCGCGAATCATCGGGTAGTACCGCCTGCGGGGCGCGTTGGTGTTTCCGGAGCCTGCGTGGCCGGCGGTACGCGTCATGGACAGGCCCTTACTGATCCCCGAACCAAAACTAATAATCTTGAAACGACGTGGTGGATGTCGGCTGCGCATGAACGCCTGCGGCGAGCATGGCGAGCGGATCGAGCGCTGATCTTGCTCACGCTGGTGATCACATCGCGGCCCGCCGTCCGGGTGGCCGTGCTCTTCGGTCACCAGCACTGTCGCCGTCCGGGGCCCGACTGACGGGCGAGGCGAGCAGTTCGGGCCACCACACACACGCGCTACCAGCGACAACTGCGAACTGAATAGATCAAGAAGTGCGGTCAGAGTATTAGGCCAAATGGCCTAACAATTTGACCCGGCACTGGGTGTCGCTACGCTACGCGCCACCATGCCAGCTCTCCGTGATGGAGATACTCAGGACCAGGGCGACCTTCGGCGTGCGAAAGCGGCGCGGCTCGGGGCGCTCGGAAAGAGGGAATTCCGTGAGTAGCGTCCGCAAACGTGGCTTCCGCGTCACGCTGAGGGCCCGCGTACTCGCCATCGCTTTGGTTCCCAGCCTGGTACTGCTGTCCGCCGGTGTCGGCCTGAGTTCCTACCTGCTCGTCAACGCGCTAGAGCAGCGCGACAGAGCGCAGCTGCTCGGTCGAGGTTATCAGATGGCAGTACCGTTCATGCCGACCATGAGTCAGGAGCGCCGCGCGAGTATCCTCATGGTCGCCGATCCGACTCCGGAGAACCACGCCGCCTTGATCCAGGCACACCGCGCGATGGACGGGCTACTCGCCCGGTTCGGGGCGATATCGTCTGAGGTCGCGGACGCCATGCCCGCGGAGGCAAAGGCCGCAATCGGCGTTTTCGTCGGAAAACTGCCACAAATCATGGCCACTCGCCAGGCGATTGATGCCGGCCAGGCATCACGGCTCGATGTGTACCACGCCTACAGTGACGTGGCGGATGCCATGATTGTCGCGGCTGGCGCCATCGGCAAAGATTCGACCGACAAAGAGGTCGCCCTGCAGCGGACAATGGCATCGGATCTTATGCGCGTATCAGATCGGCTGGACCGTGGCAACGCCCTCGCTGCAGGGGCGTTGGCCGGTGGTGGGATGACACCCGAGGAGTTGTCTGAGTACAACCACCTGACCCAAGGTTACCATGCCGAGTTGGAAGGCTTGGCCCCCCGCCTGAAGGATCAGGGGAAGCAGCTGGAGGCGTTGTATTCCTCCCGGGCTTGGCAACAGTTGTCGACCGTTGAGAATGCTCTCATCGAGCACGGGTTCGCCAGGATTGCACAGAGTTCACTGCAGGATGGTCCCGAGTCTGAACAACGTTCGCCGCAGGACGATCCCCAACAGAGTTCACCACAGGACGATCCCCAGGCTGAGCAGAGTTCACCACAGGACGATCCCCAACCGGGTTCGCCACAGAACGATCCCGAGACTGAACAGCGTTCAGCAAGAAATGAGCTACCGGTGCTGCCGGTGAGCGCGCAGGAATGGCAGAACGCCGCCCGCCAGAGCGCCACGATGCTGAGCAGCATGGGCTTGGGCGACCTGGGGAACCGGGCGGCTGCCTTGGAGGAGGATACCGCCGACACCGCGTTGCTCCGTTCGTTCCTCGCTGCACTCGTCATGCTGGTCGTGGTCGGCGTCGTCGTGATCATTTCGATCCGGCTGAGCAACAATCTCGTTCGGCGCCTGGTACGGCTGCGCACCGAGACGCTCAAGCTCGCCGATGAGCGGCTGCCGCAGGTCGTGCAGCGGCTTCGCGCGGGTGAGCAGATCGATGTCGCTATCGAGGTGCCTGAGTTGGACCACGGACGAGACGAGATCGGGCAGGTCGCCGCCGCGTTCAACAAAGCGCAGCAGACCGCGGTCGCTGCGGCTGTGCAAGAGGCCAAGACCAGGGAGGGCATCAATGCGGTGTTCCTCAACATCGCCCGCCGGAGCCAGGCGATTGTGCACCGCCAGCTGCAGGTGCTCGACACCGCCGAGCGCGCGGCCGACGATCCCGACCAGCTCGAGCTGCTGTTCCAGCTGGACCACTCGACCACCCGGGAGCGCCGGAACGCGGAGAACCTGATCATTCTCGGCGGTGGGCAGCTGGGCAGGCAGTGGCGTAACTCGGTGTCTTTGATCGAGATTGTGCGCAGCGCTGTTGCCGAGGCCGAGCAGTACACCCGCGTGACGACGACCCACGTACCGCACGTACTGGTGTACGGCCGGGCCGTCGCGGACTTGATTCATCTACTGGCCGAGCTGATCGACAACGCCACCTCGTTTTCACCGCCCGGCTCCCGGATCGAGGTGCGCGGTAACCCAGTTGGCAAGGGTGTGGTCGTCGAGGTGGAGGACCAGGGGCTCGGCATCGAGGCCGAGCGCCGAGAGGCTCTTAACGCGTTGTTTCGCAATCCGCCCGATTTCGGGCTGATGGCGCTGTCTGATGATGCGCGGATCGGCTTCTTCGTGGTCGCGCACCTGGCCCACCAGCACGGCATCCAGGTGAGCCTGACGGAGTCGACCTATGGCGGCGTGCGGGCTGGCGTGCTGATCCCGACCGCGCTGATGACATCGCCTGGTTCGGATCGCCAGAACGAGAGTGCCGAGCCCACGGAGGAGCTGGCGGCGGAGTGGACGCCGCCGCCGATCGCCAGCGAGGCTGCGGTGGACGACATCGAGGTGACGGGACGGCGACCGACGGGAGCGGAAACACCGTACTCGATGCCTGGGACAACCGGGCCGGACCCACTGGTGGCCCAGGGGCAGCCGGATGGGGATGATCGGCCCGCCCTGCCTCGGCGTCGTCGCCAGTCGCATCTCGCCAGACAACTGCAGGAGGAGTCGGCTACGAGTGCCGGGTACAAGGTTTCTGAGCCTGATTTCGACCGTGCGGCGAGGCATGCACGGGATACGCTGTCTGCTTTTCAGCAGGGAACCCAGCGTGGCCGTGGCGGCGGTGATGAGGCAGGACCGTGAGCTGAACCGGATGAATGAAATCGTGATGAGGACATCCGTGATGAGGACATCATAGTGGAACAGAAGACAACAGTTGACCTGCAGTGGCTGCTCGACGATTTCGTCGGGCGGGTGGCTGCCGTCGATCGTGCGGTGGTGCTTTCTGCCGACGGTCTGCTCGTCGGCCGATCGAGTAGCTTGTCCAAGGAGGATGGCGAACATCTCTCAGCAGTGGCTTCGGGGTTCCAGAGCCTAGCCCGGGGCGCCGCCCGGCACTTCGAAGCTGGTGGAGTCCGCCAGTCGATGGTCGAGATGGATCACGCGTTCTTGTTCGTGATCGCCGCGGGACGGGGCGCTTGTCTAGCGGTGCTGGCGACCGAGAAGGCCGACATCGGTCTGGTCGCCTACGAAATGAACATCCTCCTCAAGAGGGTGGGAGCATACATGTCTGCGGCACCCCGCACCGCTGATCCCGGCGGTGCGGCTGGTACCGATACGCCATGAAGGTCGACGAATCATGGTTTGACGAGGCGGCCGGTCCGCTGGTCCGCCCCTATGCGGTCGCCCGTGGCCGAACCCGGCCGACTCGGCACGAGCTCGAAATGATTACGCTCGTTGTTGCCGTGACGGCGGAACTGGAAGGTGGTATGGACCCGGAGTATGCCCATATCGTGCGCATCTGCCAAGTACCGTTGTCGATTGCAGAGGTGTCCGCGATACTGGATCTGCCGCTCGTTGTGATCAAGGTGTTGCTGAGCGATCTCATCGATCGTGGACACGTCATCTTCCGGTCTCCACCGCGGACATCAGATTTCCCGACGACGGAACTACTGCAGGCGGTTCTCGATGGTATTCGTAAGCTCTGACACGTCCGCGACCCAGACCCTGACGGCCAGGGCGGTCAAAGTCTTGATAGCCGGCGGGTTCGGCGTTGGCAAGACCACCCTGGTTGGGGCGGTCAGCGAGATTCGGCCGTTGCGCACCGAGGAGATGCTCAGTGAGCTCGGCGCCGGCGTTGACGATCTGTCCGGTCTGGAGGATAAAACCACCACGACGGTCGCGCTGGATTTCGGGCGGATCACTATCAATCCCGAACTCATCCTCTACCTCTTCGGCACTCCGGGCCAGGAGCGTTTTTGGTTCATGTGGGACGAACTTGCTTACGAGGCACTGGGCGCGGTTGTCCTCGCTGATACCCGGCGGCTGGAGAGCTGCTTTGCCTCAGTAGATTTCTTCGAGCGTAGACAGATCCCGTTCATGGTGGGGGTTAACTGTTTCGACGGTGCACCGGTGTACGAGGCCCAGGAGGTTCGGGACGCACTGGACATCGACGAGGGTGTCCCGATCGTGCTCTGCGATGTCCGCAGCCGGCATTCCAGCAAGCAGGTATTGGTCACCCTGCTGGAGTACCTGATCACGTCGACGGCCCATGCCATCGCAACCTCGGACTCGTCCTCGACGATGCCGTGATCGCAGCGATGCCGTGATCGCAGCGATGCCGTCATCGCAGCGGCCCGGGCGGGACGGCGGGCCGCGCGCTCAGCATCCGGGAAGCTTGTGGTGCACGCCACGCCGTAGGAGGACCATGGGTGCCAAGCTGGCGTCACCCGGAGGGGACTGATGAAGGTCGAAGAGATCCTGAAGTCGAAGGGCCACTCGGTCGAGATCATCGAGCCGGAGGCGAGCGTTGCCGAGGCGGTAAGCCGGCTTAACGGTCCTCCTCCGATTGGCGCGCTGGTCGTCTGCGCCGACGCGCGGCGGCAGATCGCGGGTACGATCACCGAGCGAGACGTCATACGTGCGCTCGGCAAGTACGGATCGCAGCTACTGGCCATGCAGGTCACTGATGTCATGTCGCGCAACATTCCGGTCTGCTCCCCACAGGACAGCATCGCCCGGCTCATGCAGCAGATGACCACCTCCCGGTACCGGCATCTGCCGGTGGTCGACCACGGCAGACTGGCTGGGCTGGTCAGCATCGGTGACGTTGTCAAGGCCCGGCTAGCAGACATGGAACTCGAGACGGGCCTGCTCCGAGACCTCTACATCGCCCGCGGATGAGTGCCCGGGCACGGGCTGTTTTCCGAGCTTAGCGCTCGTCGGCCGCCCTCTCAGCAGTGAGCGGCTCGACGATACGCTCACGTACAGGCCGCAGTTCGACCTCGCCGAACCGGCCGCGGCGGATGGCCACGGCGCTCATTGGCATGGGCCGGCTCTGCCGGTGGCGGGGTGAGAGGGTCATTCCGGCCCGCGGTCGGCGGTCGGAGACGGGCGTGCGCATGTCATCCTTCTTCGTTCGTTCGTGGTCGTACTGGCGGCCGCCTGCCGCGGTGGGAGCGCGGTGCAGAGCTGGAGAGCCTGCACGTTCGGGTGCCCCCTGGGCATAGACGGATCTACTGTCGAAGACGAGCAGCCAGCACGGCTGCTCCGGGCGCTCGTCCACGGAGAAGACTACCCTCTGCCTCCGAGACGGGTATACCTGCTATCGGATGGCGCACGGCGGGGCAACCAGGCGTAGGCTCTCGCGCGCTGCCGACCGCCGGTCGAGCAGAGTGCGGACCGCGAGGGAGGCTCCGGTGGACCTCGACAACGGCCCGGCTGGCCGCCGATGAGTGCCCCGCAGGCGGGCGAACGGCGCCTCGGCGAGAACGTGGCCCGCCGCTCGTCGCAAGCGACGAGGATGCTCGTCTGGGCTGGGCTGGATTTCCCACGGCTGGAGGCGGCGCGCGTGCTGCTCGGCGAACGCAGCCTGCGGGCCACCGGGTCGATGGTCAGCGCGTCGGAGAACGACGCCGAGCCGTTCTCCGCCTCGTACGCGCTGGCCAGCGACGACACCGGGGTGGTTAGGCGGTTGACCGTCCGCACGGTCCGGGCCCAGGGCGAGCAGCACGTCACCCTCACCCGCTCGGAGGAGGGCCTCTGGCTGGTCGACCATGGCGCAGGCGCGGTGCGCACCGACTTCGGCGGAGCCGTGGATATCGACCTCGCGTTCAGTCCGCTGTTCAACGCGCTTCCGGTGCGCAGGCTGGGCCTGCACCGCGCAGCCGCCGAGCATCATCTGCCGATGGTGTTCGTCGAACTGCCGAGCCTGGACGTGTCCCTGGTCCGGCAGGTCTACCGCACCGTCTCGGTAGGTGATCCGGCGGTGGTGAACTTCACCAGCGAGTCGGTCGACGCGGATCTCACGGCGGACCCCGACGGTCTGGTGCTGGAGTACCCCGGGCTGGCCAAGCGCGCCTGAGCCTGCCTGCCCCATGGTCAGCCTGCGGCGATCCGAGCCGCCGCGGCGAGTGCCGACTGCTCCCCGCCACGCACTGCGACC
This sequence comes from Pseudonocardiaceae bacterium, assembly GCA_050699435.1. GTDB lineage: Bacteria > Actinomycetota > Actinomycetes > Mycobacteriales > Pseudonocardiaceae. The sequence goes on from JBOHGM010000022.1 coordinate 41,565, forward strand.
ACCTGGACCCCGGCAGGTAACCCCGGTACGCCCGGCGCGGGCACCGAGACCGCGGGCCAGCCGAGCAGGTTGAACGGCAGCGTGAGGGATAGCAGGGCGGGCCGGACCGCGACCCGGCTGCCGTCCGGGGCGTCGACCACCTCGGCGCCGATCGGGGTAGCCCGCAGCGGGGTGGTCGGCAGCAGCAGCAGGTCGATCTGCATGGCGAGCATCCGGGCGGTCAGCTCGCCGGTCAGCCTGCGGCGAGTGCGCTGTGCGGTGACGTAGTCGGCGGCGGTGATCGCGGCGGCGGCGTGCAGCCGGGTGGCGGTGGCCGGCTGGTAGTCGCCGGGGCGCTGGGCGAGCCAGCGGGCGTGCGTGGCGTAGGCCTCCGAGCCGACGATCACCGGGTAGGTGGCGGCGAGCTCGTCGATCCCGGGGAGCTCCAGCTCGCGCAGGGTGGCTCCGGCAGCGGCCAGCGCTGCCGCAGCGCGGTCCACCCCGGTGGCGATCTCCGGATCGTGCACCCGCCAGTACGGGTCGGTAGCCCGTGCGATGACGGCGCCCCGCACGGGCGCTGACGGGTCGATCCGGCGGCCGCTCAGCGCGCCGAAGGCCAGCGCAACCGTCCCGACGTCAGCGCCGAGCAGCCCGACGTGATCGCAGGTCTCCGACAGCGGGAACACCCCGGTGGTGGGCAATGTGGCCAGCGCCGGTTTGAGCCCGACGACCCCGCACAGCGCCGCCGGGGTACGCGCCGAACAGCCGGTGTCGGTGCCCAGCGCCAGCGGCACCAGGCCGGCGGCGACCGCGGCGGCCGATCCGCTGGAGGAACCGCCGGTGATCCGCTCCGGATCGTGCGGGTTGTGGCAGGGGCCCTCAGCGGCGACATCCCCGGTGGGGCCGTAGGCGAACTCGTGCGTGTGCGTCTTGGCAACCACCACCGCGCCTGCGGCACGCAGCCGGGCCACTACGGCGGCGTCCGCGCGCGCGGGGGCGGCATCGGCCAGTACCGCGCTGCCGCACCGGGTGGGCAGGCCGGCCACGTCGATGAGGTCCTTCACCGCCACCGGCATGCCACCCAGCGGGCCGGTCGGCTGCGCAGTGGCCTGCAGCGGCACCAGCTGCACGATCGCGTTGTGCGGGTCGGCGGCCAGGGCGGCCTGTACCTGCTCCAGATCAGTGGTCTGCACGTGGGTACCCGAGCCTGCCCTCACCGTGCGTACGGTATCGTGACGCCGCCGCTCACAGAGTCACACAGAGTCACACTGCACAGCGGCACACTGTGCCGTCCAGGGCCACGACCCGCCCGCCGGCCCGGCCGATCTCGCGCAGCCGCTCGAGAGCTCCGGCATCGTTCAGGTCGATCTGCACGATATCGTCGGCCCGGCTCTGGGCACGCGCCGCGTCGAAGGCCCGCCGAGCCAGGTGACCGGACCGGAAGGTGGCCGCCAGCCCGCCGGTGGAGGCCAGCGAGCCGCGCGCCACGCCGAGGCGGCCCAGCGCGTCGTCCACCGCATCGAGCAGCGCGAGGCGGTTGCCCTCGCACATCGCCCGCACCAGGTCGGGCGGCGAACCGGCCACCCGGGTGCCGTCGGTGAAGGAGCCCGCGCCCAGCGACATCGCCAGCGGCCCACCGTCGGCGCCCACCGAGGCGAGTACGACGGCCAGCACGTGCGGCAGGTGTGACACTCGGGCCACCACCGCATCGTGGTCCGCGGCCGACGCAGGCACCACCTGCGCCCCGCAGTCCAGCACCAGCCGGGCGACCTGGGCCCACACGTCGACGTCGGCACCCTCGTCGCTGCTCACCACCCAGGATGCCGCGGTGAACAGATCCGCCGAACCGGCCGACCAGCCTGAGCCGCAGGTCCCGGCCATCGGGTGCCCACCGACATAACGGGCCAGCGGGGCGTGCCGTGCCACCGCCGTCGCGACGGGTTGTTTCACCCCCACCACGTCGGTCAGCCGGCACCGCGGGGCCGCCCGCGCCAGCATCGACAGCACGTCCGGGATGGCAGGCAGCGGCACTGCGAGGGCCACCAGAGCGTCGGCGTCCGCGGCTGTTCGCAGGGCATCCTCGACAGCAGAGCTGACGTCGAACCCGGCTTCCCTGGCCGCGATGACATCGGCGCTGGACGTGGCGGCGCCCTGAACCGTCCAGCCGGCCCGCTCGGCGGCGCGCAGCAGCGACCCGCCGATCAGGCCGAGCCCGACCACGCACAGCGTGCGCCCGCTCACGGGGTCAACGCCTCGAGCGCGAAGCCGGCGTAGAGCGCCACCCCGTGCACCATCGCCGACTCGTCGAACGCCACCCGGTTGGAGTGGTTGGCCGGGGCGGTGTCCGGCTCGCAACCCGGTGGGCAGGCGCCCAGGAAGGCCATCGCCCCGGGCACCTTCGCCAGCACGTAGGAGAAGTCCTCGGCGCCCATCATCGGATCCGGCATGACCTCGGCGTGGCGATCACCGAGCACCCGGCGGGCGACCTCGATCACCTGCGCGCTCACGTGGTCGTCGTTGACGGTGACCGGGTAACCGTGCTCGATCTCCACCTCGCAGGTGCATCGGTGTGCGGCCGCGACGTGCTTGCAGATCCGGCGGATCTCCTCGTGCACCGTGGCGCGGGTGTGTTCGGACAGGGCCCGGATGGTGCCCTCGAGTTCGGCGTGCTCTGGGATGATGTTGGAGTTGGTGCCCGCGGCGATCCGGGTGACGGTGACCACCGCCGGGTCGAAGACGTTCAGCGTCCGGGTGAGCATCGTCTGTATCGCACCGACCATCGCGGCTGCCGCGGGCACCGGGTCGATGGCGTTCTGTGGCGCCGAGGCGTGCCCCCCTGCGCCGGTCACGGTCACCCGCAGTACATCCGACGACCCCATGATGGCGCCCGGCCTGCTCTGCACCAGTCCGCAGTCCAGGGTGGAGGTGATGTGCAGCGCCAGCGCCTGCTCCGGCATCCCAGCGACCTCCAGCAGGCCCTCGTCGAGCATGTGCCGGGCGCCGTGGAAACCTTCCTCCCCGGGCTGGAACATCAGCAGCACCCGCCCGGCGAGTTCCTCGTGCTGCTCGGTGATCAACCGCGCCGCGGAGGCCAGCATCGCGACGTGCATATCGTGCCCGCAGGCGTGCATCACTCCCGGCAGTTGCGAGCTGAACGGCACCCCGGACCGCTCGGTGAGCGGCAGTGCGTCCATGTCCGCTCGCAGCAGCACGGTCGGTCCGGACCGCCTGCCCTCGATCACCCCGACCACCGAACTCACCGAGCGCCCGGTCCGCAGCCGCACCGGCAGGTCCGCCAGCGCAGCCAGCACGGCGGATTGCGTGTCGGGCAGGTGCAGGCCCAGCTCGGGGCGCCGGTGCAGCGCGCGGCGCAGCGCGACGGTACGCGGCTGCAGCGTCCTGGCAGCGGCCACGAGATTGGTCGGGTGGGCAGGGGAACGGCTGCTGCCCCGACGTCGGTGACGGGGAACGGGGGTGGTCACGGCATCCCATCCTCGCACTCCATCCGTTAACCAGGACGGCGGATGCGGTGCCCGCGCTTCCATGCAGTACAGGGCAACGCATACCGTAGTGTCATGGCGGTCACCGGCTTTGCCGTTGCCGTGGTTCGTGAGGACGGCCGCTGGCAGTGCACTCCACTGGACGCAGCCGCCCTGCGAGATCTCGACGCGGCCATCACCGAGCTCCGGAGTCAACGCAGCACCGGAGCGGTCTTCGGCCTGCTCGATGTCGACGACGAGTTCTTCATCGTGATCCGGCCGGTGCCGGGCGGGGTGGCGTTGCTGCTGTCCGATGCCGCCGCGGCGCTGGACTACGACGTCGCTGGTGACGTGCTCGACCTGCTGCGCGTCGATGTCCCCGATGAAGACCTGGTGGACGCCGACGATGTGTGGCCGGAGGGCGACCTGGGGTTGCTCGCCGATCTGGGCCTGCCCGCCGCGGAGATGCAAGTGATCATCGACGAGGTGGAGCTGTACCCGGACGAACAGCTCGACATGATCGCCCAGCGATGCGGGTTCCAGCCCCAGCTCGCGGCCCTGCTGGAGAAGCAGCCCGGATGAGCGCGGTCGCCGGCGCCGACGCGGCGCTGCTACGGCGCGCTCTCGAGGTCGCCCGTGGGGCTGCGGCCACCGCAGACGTCCCGATCGGCGCGGTGCTGGTGGACGCGTTCGGTGTCGAGCTGGCCAGCGCCTGCAACGCCAGGGAGGCCACCGGGGACCCCACCGCGCACGCCGAGCTGCTGGTCCTGCGCGCCGGTGCCGCCCGGTTGCGGTCCGAGGGGCGCGGGGACGGCTGGCGGCTGACCGGCTGCACGCTGGCGGTCACCGTGGAGCCGTGCACGATGTGCGCCGGTGCCCTGGTGGCAGCCCGGGTGGGCCGTCTGGTGTTCGGCGCCTGGGAGCCCAAGACCGGTGCGGTCGGCTCGTTGTGGGACGTCGTACGGGACCGCAGGCTGACCCACCGTCCGGATGTGGTCGGCGGGGTGCTGGCTGACGAGTGCGCCGCCCTGCTCACGTCCTTCTTCGCCGACCACCGGGTGGCCGGTTCGGGACCTTGACGAGGGGTGATGTCCACCCCCGCCGGATCGGGGGCCGGTGGTGAGCATCAGGTAACCTTGGCGCCGGTAGCGTGTCCGAGCGGCCGAAGGAGCGCGCCTCGAAAGCGCGTGAGGGTTCACGCCCTCCGTGGGTTCAAATCCCACCGCTACCGCCACCGACCGGGAGAAACGCCGGAGTGACCTCGTGCCCACCCCGGCGGTCTTCCCTTTCCTTCTCAGTTTCCGTCTCAGTTGACCCCTTCGACTACCGTTCGGACCGGTCGCCACATCCGTCGTCATGGACAGCGCAGGAAGCGGGGACCCGTGGCCGGAATGCCTCACCCGCACCGTAGCGCTCTGGTTCGAGGACCCCACCGTCGTGCAAGCGATGACCGGCATGAAGCAACTCACAGCCGCCGGGACGCTCGCCGACTTCGACCTGAGCGACCGCCTGGCCGAGATCGAGGTGCCGGTGCTGTTGGTCACGGGCGCCCACGACAGGGTACGCCCGTGGGCGGCCGAGAAGGTGCAGGCGCGGTTGGCCCGCTCGCTGGAACACCCCGGAGGGCGCGGCCGACGTCACCGCCCTTCTGGCCCTCGAGGCGACCACGATCACCGAGGGGGTTCCGGCCATGTTTCACCTCGCGCGCGTTCGACGCGCTCGTCGCCCTGGTCGCCGGGATGGTGGCCGCTCCGGCGCGGCGGACAGTGTGCGGGGATGCTCACCGCCTCCGGGATGAGCGGCAGCAGCGCCGGCACGGAACGCTTCTCACCCTGGGCGGTCTCTCACTGCTCGGTCTTCACCCGGCGGCAACAACGACCTCAGCGCCTTGCTCAGGGTCTCGGCGCAATGCTCGGCCAGCGCACGGAACGCGGTCGCCAGGATGAACAGCACATCCCCCTCAACCCAAGCTCCGGACGGATACTGCCGGCGGGAGTTGAACACCAGCTGCAGCGAACACACCGCCACCCCAAACGAGGCGAACCGCAGCTCAAGGTCAGCGGTCAGGCGGGCGGTTCCGGTCAGAAAGGCAGAGCCATGATCGAGGCGTTGCACCGTGTCACCGAAAGGGGCGATCATCTCCTCGATCACGGTCGCCAAGATCGCTGCCCGGATCGCCGCCGAACCGTCGATGTCGTCAGCGCGCGGACAGCGATCGAGCTCTACCCTGGACCCATGAGCAACCCCGCCGTGGAGCCCTCGCTGCCGCCGGTAGACGAGACCGCGGTGCGAGCGCACGCGCACCAGCTACGCGCACTCGCGGCCGACTACGGCATCACCGACCTGCGGTTCGCCTCGATCGGCCGGCTGGTGGGCCACGTCGCCCAGGACCGGGACTCGTTGGACGTGGCCGACTTCGAGCTTGCCGCGATACGTCTATTGGGTGCTGACGTGCATCTCTACTCGGATCGCGTGCTGGGCAAGGCCAACGTCAGCCCGGATCTCGTCGCGGCTCAACCGCTGTGAGCGGCAGAGGCGCTCGGTCCGATCGACACGTGCTGCTGGAACTTGACGCGTTGTTGGAGAAGATCCAGATTCTGGCGGCTGACGGTGACCGGGAGCGGTTCGACAAGGATGATCGTCTCCGCAAGTCGACCAACCCTCGGGTCGGCTCTGTACCGGTGTTCCGGCTGTAACCGGTCGACCCAGCTGATGAAGAGCGCTCACGTCGGGCGTTGTGCGACAATGCGTGACGTGGTGGACGATCTGTGGTGGCGCGACGAGGATGCCGAGTACATCCGGCACCGCAGCGACCGCTACCCCGGCGCAACGAATATCGAGCCGGACTGGACATTGGAGGCCGCCGCCGATCCGCGACGGATCGTCCACGATCCTGATCCAAAGAGTCTAACTGGTGCGATCCGGATCATCGGTTACTCACCGAGTGCGGGTTTCGTGGTGACGGTTATTGCCACTGGCGGTGCACGCGCCGGTGTCACGGCGTGGAAGAGCAGTGGGGCTGACCTGCGTGACTATGAGGGGCAGAGCGAGCGATGACGGAGCAGCGGAGAAAGCCGCGGACAGCAGGGCGGGCCGATGATGCCGCACTGGCAGCTGAGGTGCTTGCCGTGCGGCAGGAGTACGCCGAGGAAGAGGCCGAGGCGGCCGAGCTGGAGGCGGCCGAGAAAGCGGCTGCGTTAGACGTGCCGTTGTCGCTGCGCATCACCCGGGAGCTCGACGCCGAACTCAAGCGGCGAGCGGCCGCCGAACAGGTATCGCCTTCAGCGCTGATCCGCCGGATTCTCCGTCAGGTGCTCGACAGCGGCCAGGAGCCGGTCCTGACCGTCGAGCAGGTGGAGGAGATCGCCCGCCGCGTCATGCGCGAGCCTGCATGATCACGCGTTGGGTGGGTGTGCTGCGGGCGGCGCACCCGGAACCGCCGGATGAGTCGATCGTGACTCCTCTGGCATTCGGGCCTCTGGTTGCCTTTGTGGGGCATTTGTCTGGCTACACGGCTGACACGGGGGGTTGAGTTCCCCGGGGCCAGCAGCGGCACTTACTAGGGATCCTTGGTCCCTAGGGTAGGTCTACCTGTACCGCAGGGTCGATGCGGCGGAGGCAGCCGGGATCGGCGGTCAGTGCGGGCCAGTCTCTGGTTCGGGCGACGTGCACGACGTGTCCGGCGCAGCCGTCGAAGACGTCGGCGGCGGCGAGTAGCTGGTCGACTTGATCGGCTGCGACCGCGTCCAATTCGCCGAGCACGACGGATGGGTGGCCCACGACCTCAGCAAGTCTGGGCACGGCGTCGGGTCGTACCGCGCGTACTTCGGCCAGCGCGAGGGTGGGTAGGTACAGCGGGACGGACAGCGCCCATGCGGTATCGAACCACGCCAGAGCAGACATCCGACCACGCACAAGCGCGGCCAGTGCTGAGGTGTCGACGACCTTGCCGCCGATCACGCGGCGGTGTCAGGCGCGACAGGGTGGCGCCGGCGGATCTCGTCATCGCCAGGCCACTCGGCGCCGAACCCCGCGTAGGCACGGCGGTAGGCCGCCAGGCTCGGGGCACCGAACCGGGCCACCATCCGCGCCATGATCGCCCGAGCGCGCTCGTCGTCGCTGGCATCGGGTGGTGCCAGCGGTGGCAGGCGTGTCGCGTCGGCCTGATTTCGCTGTGTCACGCGCGCAACCCTAGCCGGTGGCCCGCGTGACACAAGCCGAGCAGCCGGGTGCGCACCTCGGCCATGTCCTCGGGCGCGTTACGGCCCCCGCGCCCGACGGAGCCTTGCAGGTCTACGTCGCGGGCGCAGAAGGCAGAGGGCTGTACTTGCCCGGTAGAGACCCGCCAGATGGACCCGCGACTCGCCATCGTCGGTGATCGTTTTCCGGTCCTGGTAGAGCGCGGGTCCGGGATCTCCCGCAAGGTCAGCCGAGCGCGGACAGCCTCGGTATGACCTGCTCGGCGACCTGCTCGGCGAACTCGACCGGGTGTCGGTCCGGCATGGTCTGCACCTCGGTCGCGCCCAGCGCCGCGTACTCGGCCACGTCGGCCACGAACGCGTCGACATCCGCCAGCGCGGGTCGCCTGACCAGCACGGTCTTCTCGATGCTGTGGTAGTCCCGGTCTTCGGCGGCGCAGTGCTCGCGCAGCACGTCGAACTTGTGTGCGACCTCGGCGGGGGTGGTGCCGAACACATTGCACGCGTCGGCGTAGCGGGCCACCAGCTGGAGCGTCTTCTTCTCGCCCCCGCCGCCAATCATGATCGGCGGGTGGGGCCTGCTGACCGGCGCGGGCACGCACAACGTCTCGGTCAACTGGTAGTGCCGGCCGTGGAACGGGCCGTTGTCCTCGCTCCACATCTGCAGGCAGATCCGCAGCGTCTCCTCCAGCCGCTCGAAACGTTCGCCGACCGGGACCACGGGTACCCCCAGCCCCCGCTGCTCACGCTCGTACCAGGAAGCGCCGATGCCCAGCCGTGCCCGGCCGCCCGACAGCACGTCGAAGGTGGTCGCAATCTTGGCCAACAACCCCGGGTAGCGGTACATCACCCCCGTCACCAGCAGCCCGAGCGTCATCCGGTCGGTCTTGCCGGCCAGGTAGCCCAACGTTGTGTAGCCCTCGAGCATGGGCTCGTCGACCGAGGCCATCGCCTCCATCTGGAAGTAGTGATCCATCACGGTGAACGAGGACAGGCCAGCCTGCTCGGCGATGCGTGCGGTCTCGGCCAGCGTGGGGGCGATCAATGCCGGTTCGGGCGGGGTCGAGTAATTCCAGTAGTGCAGGCCCAGCTTCATCGAGGTCCTCCTGACGTCACGACCATCCTGGGCACTGTGATCCGATCTGGCTCGCCCGGTCACAGCTGGGCGCGATAGGGAACAGTCTGCCGGGGGTCCACCACGGGGAGGCGTGCGGCGCTGGTCTGTGGTCCGGGCTCAGCGGGCCAGCTGCTCGAGGAAGTCGCGCGAGTTGGACCACGTGGTGCCGCATCCCCCGGCTGGGCCAGGTGTCACTGCGGTGGATCTACCTGCACATGATCGATGAGACGGCGCGGCACGCCGGGCATCCGGACATCTTGCGGGAGCAGATCGACGGCACTGTCGGCCATCGAAGGTCGCCGATGCGGTATGACTACGGTTCAGGTCCACCAGGCACCGGCAGCTCGGAGGATGAGACGTGGCGGCGAGACGGGAGCCAGCGGAGCTCACGGAATAGGAACGTCAGCGGCAACGCGAGCTCTTGTCCTTGGAACCCCCGGCGGCACGACGGCCCATTGGCCAGTAGCTACCCCGGGTGGCCCGCAGCCCGAGGCATTTGACCGTTACGCTCGGTAATCAAGCCTGGTTCTGCCTGCCCCGAACTCAAGGTGAGAGCTGTCACTGATGCGGCGAACAGCTCCACTGTCAAGATCGGGACGCATAGGGCAGACGGCAGGCCATCGCTCTTGAAGGCTCCCCAAACTGAACCCCATTGTGGAACTCGGCGCGCGCTAGCGCGCCGCCGCAACGAGCACCCAGGGAGCGTCGGGCAGCGCCCCGTCCAATCGGGCCGTCAACCAGTCGACTGCGGTGAGCGTGCCAAGGTCGCGGGTGCCACTGACAAAGAGAACGTCGTCCCGTTCGGGGGCCGCTGACAGGCAGCCGAGACGCTCCTCACGCGAGGCCCACGCCACCTCGTTCTCGCCAGCGCGAAAGTGCCACCCCTTACCCCCCGCGTCGCTCAGCCCGCATACACTAGGACCAAGGTTCCTCGCCCCGGCCGCCTGGACCAGCGGTCCGCCGAAGATCACTGTGGTACCGCTCACGCCCAGCTCTGGTTCGAGAGCCACTACCACGTCAGCGCCGGGCGCGCTTATCGACGGCCTCGCGTTCCAGTCCCCCCGCGGGGGCGGTACTAGCGGGATGCTCAACGGTGTGCGTGCCTTCTTCCGGGCGTGCAGCAGAGCGAGCTGCAGGGAGAGCGCGGTACCGACATCAGCCGCGCTCATCCGGGTACCGACTAGGATCTGCACGGGGTCTGTTAGCAGGCGGGCACCAAGCGAGCGCAGCGAGTGCGGACGGCTGGCTTTAGGTGCCCAGTCACCTATCACCGCGCCATCGGCGCAGATTGAATGCCGACGATCGCGAGCCACCCGGTTCATTGCTGCGTGACCGCCGTAATAGAGCGCGGCCGCGGCCGCGACGGGGACCAGAAACAACCCACCGAGCACATCCGTCGCTGGGGTCAAGGCCAGCGAGCCGAGGGTGCCCACGACACCGATCTCGGTTGAGACGCGCGTGCACTCGCGGC
>JBOHGM010000023.1:0-6461 GCA_050699435.1 Pseudonocardiaceae bacterium
CCGCAGACGCCTCCGACGCCGTACGGAGCGCCTTGCAGGGTGAACTGGCCCACCTGCACACCGGTACTGCGTGGTGTTGTCACGATTGCGGCGCGCCCGTCCGGGCGCTGTACCACTTCGCGCGGGCAGTGGAACTAGCCACTGACGCCGGGGACGCCTACCAGGCAGCGTACGCGCTGCGGTACTCCGCGATGATGCTCGTTGAGCGCGGGCAGCCCAACGACGCGCTGAAAGCGATTCAGTTCGGCAGCGTGCGACTGCTCGATGCACCACGCGACGACCCCCGGGTGCCCGCGCTCGGGGCGGAGTGCGAGGGCATGTCCGCGTTAGCGCTGTCGCGGCTGGATGACTCACCGTCCGTTCGTGCCCGGGCGCGGGAGGGGCTGACCCGGGCGCGGAACGGGTGGGTACCACCCGACGAACACGCCGCAGCCAATATGCATTTCCTCAGTGCGTCTACGTGGCTACACTGCGGGCAGCTCGACGCCGCCGAGGCAGCTGTCACGGTGTCGGCGCGGACCTTCGGACAGAGCGGCGACCGGCGCGGCGCCGTGCACGCTGACCTCACTCGGGCGAGGCTGCACGTGATGAGTGGCGATCCCGGGGCACTCCGGCTCGCCGAGTCGGCCATCAAGGCAACCACCCAGACACGCTCAGGAGTGGCCCGGCAGATCTGGCTCCCGCCGCTGGCCGAGGCGCTGGAGTCCCGCCGTGGCGGTGACTACGCCGACCTCGCACGAACTGCCCGGCAGGTCGGCGCGACCCGAGCGTGAAGGACACCGCATGACCAGCGAGGAACTCGACGTGCTGGCTCGGAAGATCGCTGCCGGGGCACCGCCACTGCCAAGGCACGTCACCTGATCCGGACCCTCATGTGCTCCCAGACGCGCGCCGGTGACCTCCGCGACACCAGCCAACCCGCAACGCGCACCTCCCGACTGCCACACCAGCACCGGAACACCAGATGCACCAGCAGCGTTGCTGAAGTAACGACGTAATCACTCGTGAGGCGGTGGTCGTGGTGGACCCGCTGGACTCCTACTCGCGCACGGTCAGCTCGGTCGCCGCGGCGCTCATCCCGCATGTCGCCAGCCTGCGGATCGGGTCGGGCGCAGGATCGGCTGTCGTGTTCGCCGACGACGGGCTGCTGCTGACCAACGCGCACGTCGTCGGCTCGGTCCCCGGCGGTGTGGCGGCGTTCACCGACGGCACCGAGAGCCGCTTCGACGTGGTGGGCGCCGACCCGCTGTCCGACCTCGCGGTGCTCCGAGCCCGGGGCTCGACGCCGGCGGCGGCCGTGTTGGGCAACGCCGATGAGCTGGTCGTCGGGCAGTTGGTGGTCGCGGTCGGCAATCCCCTCGGGCTGGCCGGATCGGTCACCGCCGGAGTGGTCAGCGCACTCGGCCGCGCACTCCCGGTGCGCTCCGGCCGAGCCGGGCGGGTGATCGAGGATGTGATCCAGACCGACGCCGCGCTCAACCCAGGTAACTCCGGGGGGGCACTGGCCGACGCCAGCGCCCAGGTAGTCGGGATCAACACCGCAGTGGCAGGCATCGGAGTGGGGATGGCCGTTCCGGTGAACGCCACCACCCGCCGGATCATCGGCACGTTGCTCGCCGACGGCCGGGTACGTCGCGGCTACCTCGGGCTGGTCGGAGTGCCCGCTCCGCTGCCCGCGCCGGTCGCTGAGCGGACCGGGCAGACCAGCGGGCTGCGCCTGGTCGAGGTCATCTCCGGCGGACCGGCGGACCGGGCCGGGCTGCGTGCGGGGGACCTGGTGCTCAGTGCCGGGCGCAAGCCGGTCAGCGACGCCCAGGGAATCCAGCGCCAGCTCTTCGCCGAGGCCATCGGCACCACGCTGCCGATCACAGTACTGCGCAGCGGCGCGATGGTGGACGTGCTGACCGTGCCCACCGAGCTGGTGGCGACCTGACGCGGTGAACCTCCCCGCGCAGAGACTCGGTGGCTGTGCAACGATCGCATTCGGTCTCCAGACCGATGCCCTCTGTCACAAGGAGGCCCTGGCGCGGTTGCACCCAGAGGAGGCGGCATGGCTGCATCGACCAGCAGTGCCCCACCGGTACGCGGGCGGTTCGACTGGCCGTGGCGGGGTGGCCCCTCGTTCGTGACCCCGGACGGATCCCAGGTGTCACTGGCCGGTGCGTCCCTGGTCGACCCGGCACTGGAGCTGTCCCGGCCGTGGTCCTGCGGATTCGTCGCGCTGGTACGGGGCGTACGTCGACACTTCACCGTCGCCGAAGCCGGCGCATTCGACTGGCACAGCACGTACACCACCATCCCGGATGAGGTCTTCCGGCAGCCCTACCGTGGCGGTGAGCTGCTCCTGGGCATCCAGCATGAACCGGCCCACGACGAACCGGGCGAGTACCGTGCCGCGTGGCGCGGGCAATGGTTCGAACTGCACACCCGCGGCTCCGGCCCGCCCCCGCCCGCCGACGGCATCATCCAGATCTTCGACGCGTTCCGGCTCACCGACACCCCGCTGGGGATGCTGGTAGCGCCGCGCAGCCTCCGGCAGGTGCGGCTCGAGCCGGTCCAGGTGGCCAAGCAGATCCCCAGGATCGGCTACCTGACGATCGAGCGCCCGGGGAGCAGCCGGATCGCGATTCCCGAATTCCGGGGGCACCCCACCCGGCACGGCGAGCTGTGGCGCCAGCCGCTCGGGCGCGGCGCGCATGGCCGTTCCCGACCGGACGCGCTGGTCGTCGCCACCCCGACGGCGATCACTCGGCTGGTCGCCGGTTCGGCCGACAGCACGGATCCGAACGAGGCACTGGCCTTCCTAACCGACCTGGATGTGATCTGGGAGCCCGCGTGATCCTGCTCGGCGTGCCGGTTCTCGCCGGCGCGCTACTGCTGGTCGTCGCTGGTCTGGAGCATCTTCGAGATCCGGTGGGGCTGGCCGGCGCGGCAGCCACCGGCACCGCGATGGCCCGGGTGATCGCCGTCGTTGAGCTGGTGATCGGCGTACCCTCGGTGGCCGCCGTAGTGCTGGGTGCACCACCACTGCGCTGGGCGCTGGTTGCGCAGGCCGCGATCTACCTGGCCTTCGCCGTCCACCTGCTGCGGCGGCGCCGCTGGGGTGACCAGTCGGACTGCGGGTGCAACCGGATGGCCACCCGGGTCGGGCCCGGCGGGATCGCGCGGGCCTGGGGACTGGCGTTCGTCACCCTCGCGGTGGCCGCCATGGGCCCCGACGCCGCCTCGCCCGCCGGGGTGGGTGGTGTGCTGCTGTTGGGCGTCGGCGCTACGGTGCTGGCTGTGCTGCTGTACGCGCTACCTGCGGCCGTCGACGGACGTGCCGTACCCGGGGGGACATCATGAGCGTGCTCACCGCAGCGGTGGTACTGGCCTGGGGCTGCCTGATCGTGCTGACGCTGGCGATGGCCGGGATGCTGCGGCAACTCCGGGAGCTGCAGGCCGAGGTGACCCAACTCGGCACAGCCCAACTCGGCACAGCCCAACTCGGCACAGCACAGTGGTGCGGTGGTGCGGGTCGCCGGGTTGCGGAGCTGGCCGGGCAGGGACCGCTGCTGCTGCTGGTGCTCGACCCGGGATGTAGCTTCTGCGACGCCGTGCACGCGCCGTTCACCCGGCTGGCCGGCGAACATCCGAGCACCCGGTTCGAGGTGCTGTCACCGCGTGCGCGGTGGGACGGCCCGCCCGAGGTCCGCGCCCGGGTGGACCAGCGTCTGGTGGCCGAACTGGACCTGCCGTGGGCGCCCGCCCTGGTGCTCGCCGATGCCAGTGGCACGGTGCTGGCCGCGCGGCCGGTGCAGTCCCCGGAACGGCTCGGCGGGCAGGTGGCGAGCCTGCTGGATGCCGAACTGGCTGCGCCGCACGGGCCAGGTGCCACGTGAGCCCGCCGGATATCCCCCGGCTCGACCAGCCCCCTCCCGGCGCCGAGCCGCGCACCCTGCAGTTCCGTACCCAGACGTCGGTGGGTCGCCGGGGGTTTTTCGGCCGCCGGGGATTCCTGGCCGTACTCGGCGCCGGGGCGATGACCCTGGGCATCACCGTGCTGGGCTGGATCCCGCTGGCCCGCCCAGCCAGGGCCGAGCCGGGCACCGAGTTTCTCTACTGCGGCCGCTACGGGGACGGCAGTCCCGGTGGACCGATCTGCGTGGGCGCCCCCTACTCCCCGGACTACTGCGGCGACGACAACTGGTTCATCACCGGCTGCTTCAGCGGGCCTCGAGGCACCGTCTGCTATGAGCCAGCCGAAATCTGCCGCGTCACCAGTGAGAACGGCGAGGGGCGCAACGCGTGGCGCTGGGAGGCTGACGGCGTCACCTACCGCTGCGCGGACGGTTACGCATTCTGGAACGGTGCGCCGAACCCGGACGTCGTGATCTGCAGCGCGACGCTGACCGGGGCGCCACCGCCGCCGTCCTCGTCGCCGCCCACTCCCCCGCCGCCGCCGTCGTCGCCGCCCACTTCCCCGCCGCCGTCGGCGCCGCCCACTTCCCCGCCGCCGTCGGCGCCGCCCTCCTTTCCTACCTCGATGACCCTGCCCGAACTGCCCCTGCTGCCGCCGCGCTGAGCGATGTCCGAGTCCAGAGCGGCCCGCCAGCCGCTGCGTCGCAGCGTCCTCGGGCCGGTGGCGGTGACCGCTGCGCTGACCGTGCTCGCGATCGCCGGCACCGCGGGTTCGATCGTCGGTGCCGGCTGGGTGCTGGCCTGGCTGCTGCTCGGGCTGACCGCGGGCTACGCGCTGTCCGGTTCGGCGTGAAGCGCCAACTCGGCGGAACTGCTGAGCTCGCCGGTCTGGCGGGACGCGTCACGGGCCTACTTCACCGTCGGCCTGGTCCTCGGGGGGCTCACCGTCGCGATGCTGGCCGTGGCGCTTGGCAGCCTGGTGCGCCCGGTGTTACCGGTCAGCGTCCGGGCGGGTCTGGTCATCGCGATGGCACTGTTCGTGCTCGCCGGGGAGTGCCGCCTGCACCGGGCGGTGCTGCCGCACCGGCGCGCCCAGGTGCCCTCAGCGGTGATCGGCGCGGGTCCGGACGCCGGAGCGCTGCAGTTCGGTTTCGAGATGGGCTCCGGGGTGCGCACGCACATGCCGAGCAATCTGCCGTACCTAACGCTGCTCGCGGTGCTCCTGATCGGCAGCTGGGTGGCCGCGTTGCTGGCCGGGCTCGGTTTCGGCCTCGGCCGGGCGGCGATGGCACTGGGTCGCTACCACAGCAGAGACACGGAGTGGTGGGACCGCCAGTGGCAACGTTACGGGCACCGGCTGCGGATCACTCTGACGCTGGCCGCCGGGCTGCTCATCGCCGGGATCCTGCTTTGATCCGGGCTGCGCATCAGGTCAGCGAGGTGTGGTCGCCCCACCATGGAATGCCAGTGCGGCACAGTAGGATCGCGGCCGTGCCGAACTCCGACAGCAACCTCGAGGCCCGAATAGCCAGCCTGGAGCGCCAGGTTGCCCAGCTCCAGGAACAGACCACCCTGCCCAGCTTCGATGCTGGTGCCGCACGCCTGCTCACCGCCACCAGCCTGGACATGTCAACGATCCGCGACGAGCTGCGCGTCCACACCAGGGGCTTCAGCGTCCTGCAGAGGACTCAAATGGAGCAGGACAAAGCAATCGCCAGCCTGGACCAGAAAGTTACCGAGGGGTTCGCAACGCTCACCACTAGAATTGCACAGATCACCGCGTTGCTGACGGAGAAATCGGGCTCCAATCTGCACTGACACCACATCCATGAGCCCGGAACTCGCCGTTGGGCGGCGGCACCATGTGGTATCACCGCTTTCTCTATCTTGATTCGCCGTCGCTTGTCGGTGTGGGTAGCTAGGATCACGGCCGTGTCGAACTCCGAAGACCTTGAACCACGGGTAACCAGCCTGGAACACCAGGTTGCCCGGCTCCGCGAACAGGCCGCTCTCGCAGTCTCCGACGCTGGCTCTGCCCGTGTGCTCGCGGGCGGCGCCGACCTCGACGTGTCAGATGTTCGCACCGAGCTGCGCGCCCACAATCAGGTCCTCAACGCCCTGCGGGAGACCCAGCTGGAGACTCGAGAGATCCAGGTGGAGCAGGGCCGGGCGATCGTCGGTCTGCGCCATGATGTAGATGGCCTGCGACAGGACGTCAACGGCCTGCGACAGAATGTCGACGGCCTGCGACAGGACGTCGACGGCCTGCGACAGGACGTGACCGAGCAAGGCCAAGCGATTGTCAGCCTGCAGCATGAGGTGGCCGGTCAGGGCCGGGCGATTGTCAGCCTGGATCAGAGAGTAACCGGCCTGGACCAGCGAATGACTGAGGGGTTCGAGACACTCAACACTGGAATGGCGGATATCAAGGCGCTGCTGACCGGGAAGCCGGGCTCCGAGCAGGATTGACAAGCCTCAGGCAACACCGTCCATGTCACCCGCCACTGATGTCAATCACCTGATGTCAATCACCTGATGTCAATCACCTGATGTCAATCACC
>JBOHGM010000023.1:6561-50780 GCA_050699435.1 Pseudonocardiaceae bacterium
CTGATGTCAATCACCTGATGTCAATCACCTGATGTCAATCACCTGATGTCAATCACCGACACCTCGTCGGAACCGGCTTTGGTGACGTAGGCGCCACCGTCGTGCCGCAGCGAGAACCGGTGCTCGTGGCGGAACTGCGCGAGTGCCCCGCGCACCATCTCGTCGACGAACCAGACCGGCCGCTCGTACTCGCTGATCACCGAGGTGTGCCGGATCGGGACGCTGAACGGCCACAACTGCCAGGTCACCGTCTCCCCCGGCCCGATCCGGCCACTGCGCCGACCGCCCACGATGCGCGTGGCGAATCGGGCGGTGGCCCGCAGCTGCAGATCGAGGTCCACCGACAGCGCGAAGGCTCGCTCGCACGAGCAGGTGAGCTCGGTGCGCAGCTCTATCGTGCTCACCTGGTGGAGTGTGCCTTCCCCACCCGCAGTGGGACGGCTACGGTCAGGGTGGGTCAACTTGACCACGCGGGAGCTCGTACCGAAGCGGGCTGAGAGGGCAGCTGGACGTCGCAGGCATGTCCGGGGCTGTCGACCGCAGGAACCTGTCCGGGTAATGCCGGCGTAGGGAGGGTCCGCCATGACAACATTGCACGACCGCACCATCACACCTGCCGTGACCACCGGCCCGATCACGGGATCACGGAAGGTCTACAAAGAGGTGGGTGCCGGGCTGCGAGTGCCCGCCCGGCGGGTGGAGCTGACCAACGGCGAGCACCTCGACCTCTACGACACCTCGGGCCCCTACACCGACCCCGACGCCGGCATCGACGTCCACAATGGTCTCCCCGCGCTGCGCGAGCGGTGGATCGCGCAACGCGAGCCGGTACGCGGCGCGGCCACCCAGCTCGCCTGGGCCCGGGCCGGCATCATCACCCGCGAGATGGAGTTCATCGCCGCCCGCGAAGGCGTCGGCGTCGCCCTGGTGCGCGACGAGGTGGCCCGGGGCCGTGCGGTGATCCCGGTCAACCACCAGCACCCCGAATCCGAGCCGATGATCATCGGCAAGAGGTTCCTGGTGAAGATCAACGCGAACATCGGCAACTCGGCGGTCACCTCCTCGATCGAGGAGGAGGTGGACAAGATGGTGTGGGCCACCCGCTGGGGCGCCGACACGATCATGGACCTGTCCACCGGCAAGCGGATCCACGAGACCCGGGAGTGGCTGCTGCGCAACTCCCCCGTCCCGGTCGGCACCGTGCCGATCTACCAGGCGCTGGAGCAGGTCAACGGGGATCCGGCCAAGCTGACCTGGGAGATCTACCGGGACACCGTGATCGAGCAGTGCGAGCAGGGCGTCGACTACATGACCGTGCACGCCGGGGTGCTGCTGCGCTATGTGCCGCTGACCGCCAAGCGGGTTACCGGCATCGTCTCCCGCGGCGGGTCGATCATGGCCGCGTGGTGCCTCGCGCACCACCGGGAGTCCTTCCTCTACGAGAACTTCGCCGAGCTGTGCGAGATCCTGCGCCGTTACGACGTCACGTTCTCGCTCGGCGACGGGCTGCGGCCGGGCTCCATCGCCGACGCCAACGACGAGGCGCAACTGGCCGAGCTGAGTACCCTCGGGGAGCTGACCCGGATCGCCAGGCAGCACGACGTGCAGGTGATGATCGAGGGTCCCGGGCACGTGCCGATGCACAAGATCGCCGAGAACGTCCGGCTGGAGGAACTGTGGTGCGATGAGGCACCGTTCTACACCCTTGGCCCCCTCGCGACCGACATCGCGCCCGGCTACGACCACATCACCTCGGCGATCGGCGCTGCGATGATCGCGCAGGCGGGCACGGCGATGCTGTGCTACGTCACGCCCAAGGAGCACCTCGGCCTGCCGGACCGCGACGACGTGAAGACCGGCGTGATCACCTACAAGATCGCCGCGCACAGCGCGGACCTGGCCAAGGGTCATCCCGGCGCGCAAGCCTGGGACGACGCGCTGTCGAGGGCCCGGTTCGAGTTCCGCTGGCACGACCAGTTCGCGCTGGCGCTGGATCCGGACACGGCACGCGCCTACCACGACGAGACGCTGCCCGCCCAGGCCGCGAAGACCGCGCATTTCTGCTCGATGTGCGGGCCGAAGTTCTGCTCGATGCGGATCTCCGCCGACGTCCGCGCCTACGCCGAGGAGCACGGGCTGTCCACCGTGGACGCCATCGAGGCGGGGATGGCGGAGAAGTCGGCGGAGTTCAGCGCGGCCGGCGGGAGTGTGTACCTGCCCGTGACAGGGTCGTGAACCGCACGCCCTCCATCGCGCTGACCATCGCCGGGTCGGACTCCGGTGGCGGGGCCGGGCTGCAGGCCGACCTGCGCACGTTCACCACCTGCGGCGTGCACGGCTGCGTCGCGGTGACCGCGGTGACCGTGCAGAACTCGCTCGGGGTGAGCGGGGTCGTCGAGATCCCGCCGGACACGGTGGCCGACCAGATCCGCGTCGTCGTCACCGACATCGGCGTGGGCGCGGCCAAGACCGGCATGCTCGCCTCGGCGTCGATCATCAAGGCGGTCGCCGAGGTCTGCGACGAGGTGGGCATCGGCCGCGCAGGCACTGGGGGGGCGGGCATTCCTTTCGTGGTGGACCCGGTGGCCGCCTCGATGCATGGCGACCAACTACTCGCCGACTCCGCGCTCGACTCGCTGCGTGGGGAACTCTTCCCCCGCGCCACCCTGGTCACGCCCAACCTGGATGAGGTGCGGCTGCTGGTCGGCATCGACGTCCGGTCCCGCGACGAGCAGTACCAGGCCGCCCGCGCCCTGCACGAACTCGGCCCGCAGTGGGTGCTGGTCAAAGGCGGGCACCTGCGCGATGACCCGGACTGCATGGACCTGTTGCACGACGGCACCAACTTCGTCGAACTCATCGGGCCGCGGTTCGGCACCCCGCACACCCACGGCGGGGGCGACACCCTCGCCGCGGCGATCACCTCGGCGCTAGCCCGCGGCTCCGCAGTGCCCGATGCGGTGGCCTATGGCAAGCGCTACATCGAACAGGCGGTAGCGCACGCCTACCCGCTCGGCGCAGGGGTCGGCCCGGTATCCCCGTTCTGGCGCCTGCAACCCGACTGACCTGCCCGGCGTCGGACGCCGCCAGCGCGCTAGGGGCCACTGCGCGCTAGGGGCCACTGGGGCGCGCCAGCGGTCCTAGTGTTCCGGCTCCGGGCTGGAGGCGTGCGCCCAGAACCGCTTGGGGATCCGACCGGCCAGCCGGGCGTGCCGTCCGGCCTGCACCCCGAGCCGCATCGCCTCGGCCATCCGGGGCGGATCGTCGGCGCGGGTCACCGCGGAGGCCAGCAGCACCGCGTCGCAGCCCAGTTCCATGGCCAGGGCAGCCTCAGAGGCGGTGCCGATCCCGGCGTCGAGGATCACTGGAACCCGCGCCTGCGCCACGATCATCTCGATGTTGTGCGGGTTGCCGATGCCCAGCCCGGTGCCGATCGGCGAGCCAAGCGGCATCACCGCCGCGCATCCGACGTCGGCCAGCCTGCGGGCCAGTACCGGGTCGTCGTTGGTGTACGGCAGGACGGTGAAGCCGTCGTCGACGAGTTGCTCGGCAGCGTCGACCAGCTCGAGGGGGTCGGGCAGCAGGGTGCGGTCGTCGGCGATCACCTCAAGCTTCACCCACGACGTCTCCAGCGCCTCCCGGGCGAGCTGGGCGGTGAGCACCGCCTCCGGCGCGCTGCGGCAGCCCGCGGTGTTGGGTAGCGGCTCGATCCCGTGCCGGGCCAGCAGGTCGAGCACTCCGGTGCGCTCGGCAGTGTCCATCCGGCGGATCGCGACGGTGGTGAGCTCGGTCTGCGCGGCGAGCAACGCCTGCTCCAGGATGGCGAGATTGCCCGCCCCCCCGGTGCCCAGGATCAGCCGGGAGCCGAACTCCCGCCCGGCGATGGTCAACGGATCGTCTGCCACCTGCCTCAACCTCCCTGCACGGCGGTGAGCACCTCGACACAGGCGCCGGGGCGCAGTGCCGTGCGCGGCCACCGTGCTCGCGGCACCACGGCACCGTCCACGGCGACCGCGACTCCGGAGGACGGCGCGCTCAGCCGGTCGAGCACGTCGGCCAGCGCGCTGCCTTCCGGCAGTTCCCATGCCTCACCGTTCACGGTGATGTTCATGGCTCGCTTCGCTCGCCCCGTGAGTGGCGATGCGTGCTATAGCACGCACCGCCACTCACGACTAAGCGGGCCGGGGTGGCAGGCGCCACCTCCCCCGGCACGGGCTGGCCGCGCAGCAGCGCCAGCACCGCATCGGCGGTGAGCGGAGCCAGCAGGATTCCGTGGCGGTGGTGCCCGGTCGCGGCGAGCACGCCCGGCTCGAGCTCGCCGATCACGGGCAGGTTGTCCGGGCTGCCCGGGCGCAGCCCCGCCGCGGCCTCCTCCAGCACGTACTCCGCAATCGCGGGCAACACCCGCTCGGCGTCGGTGAGCAGCTCGAGCACCCCGCCTGCGGTCACGTCGGTGTCGAAGCCGGTCTCACGCTGGGTGGCACCGAGCACCACCCGCCCGCCCGACCGGGGTACCAGGTAGGACCGGCGGCCGCCGACGATCGCGCGGATCGTCCGAGACGGCGGCGGCAGCGTGCCGGGGCGGGACCGCAGCCGCAGGATCTCCCCCTTCACCGGGCGGATCGCGCCGTGCAGCGCAGGGTGCAGTGCGGCGCTGTGCGCCCCGGCGGCGAGCACCACCACGTCCGCCACCGGCAGTTCTTCGCAGCGCTGCGGGTAGAACCGCACCCCGGCCCCCCGGCAGGCCGCGAGCAGCGCGTCGATCAGGGCCCGGTTGTCGACCGAGAGGTCACCAGGAATCGACAGTGCGCGGCGTACCTGCGGACTCAGCGACGGCTCGGCATGCCGCACGGCCCGCCCGGCAAGTAGCTCCACCTGCTGTCCCAGCCGGGATAGCTGCTCGGCGAGGCGGTTCAGTTCGGCACGGTCTCCCGGGTCCAGCGCGATCGCGAGGGTACCTCCGGTCCGCAGCCCGGGGTCGGCCCCGGCGGTGGCAAGCTCGGCGGCGAACTCCGGCCAGCGACGCAGCGCGGCGAACCCCAACGCGAGCACGGCCTCCTCACCGGGAACCGCCTCGGTGACCGGCGCGAGCATCCCCCCGGCGACGTGCGAAGCGCCCGAACCAGGCGCGGGGTCGTACACCGCCACCGTGAAACCCGCTGATGCGGCTCGCCAGGCGCAGCTCAGACCGATGACGCCGGCACCGATCACGGCGACGGTGCTGGACAAGCCACTAGACAGACGCTTGGACGAACCCCTGGACGACTCCACTACTCACGCTCCCTGCGCCGGCATGACCCGGATCAGGTTCGACGGTCGGGGTCGCCGTGACCCCCTCTCAGCCCGGTGTGGCCCGGGCTCCCGTGCGGACCAATTCTCAGCCTACCCTCGATACGGTGCATGGATGGACGGCGTAGCGATCCGGGCCCGGTTGGCCGATGCACGGCTTTACCTGTGCACCGACGCCCGGGCCGACCGGGGCGATCTCGCCGAGTTCGCCGAAGCGGTGCTCACCGGTGGGGTGGACATCGTCCAGCTGAGGGACAAGGGTGCGGGCGGCCCCCTGGAAGCGCGCCAGGAACTCGCCGCGCTAGAGGTGCTTGCCGAGGTGTGCCGACGCCACGGCGCGCTGCTCGCGGTGAACGACCGGGCCGACGTGGCGCTGGCCGCTGGCGCCCAGGTACTGCACCTGGGCCAGGACGACCTCCCGGTCCGCTGGGCACGCCGACTGCTCGGCACCGATGTGGTGATCGGCCGCTCCACGCACAATGCCGCGCAGGCCGCAGCCGCCGCCGGGGAGCCAGGGGTGGACTACTTCTGCACCGGCCCGTGCTGGGCCACCCCGACCAAGCCCGGTCGCCCAGCAGCTGGGCTGGACCTCGTGCGCAGCATCAGATCCAACCCAGTGGCAGCGGCCCGCCCCTGGTTCGCCATCGGCGGTATCGACACCATGCGGCGGCTGGAGAAGGTGCTCGCCGCTGGGGCCGAGCGGGTGGTCGTGGTGCGGGCGATCACCGAGGCGCCGGACCCCCAGGCCGCCGCCGCCGCCTTCGCGCAGCGGCTGCGAGGCGGCTAGACCGGGGAGCCCGGCCGCCTGCTCAGCCCAGCACGAGCTGCAGGTTGTAGGTAGACAGCACCTCGCCGACCGGCTGGAAATAGGTCTCCGAGCCGAACAGGCTGATGAAGCAGCCTCCGGAACCGCCGGAGAGCGTGCCCTGAGCCTGCGAACCGCTGAAGAACGGCCCCCCGGAATCGCCCGAGGCAGCGCAGGCGCTGGTCCGGGTCAGCCCTTCGACGACGTCGTCACCGCCATAGTTGATGGTCTCATCCACGGCCTCCACGACGCCGCATTCGTTGCCGGTGCTGGATCCCGACCGGCAGACCGAGGCGCCGACCGGCACCGGCTCGGTACCGGTCATGGTGAGCAGGCCGTCGGTGGTCACGACCTCCGCAGTCTGTTCCAAGGAGGGTGAGGCCACCTCGATGAGGCCGAAGTCATTGCCGGGGAACGACGAATCGGCGACCGGGCCGATCGGGGTGCCGTCAACTAGTGACCACGTGCCACCCAGCTGGGTGCAGTGCCCGGCGGTGATGATGTAGCGGACGCTGCCCGAGGTGACGTTGAAACCGATCGAGCAGCGGGCGCCGGTAGCGGACTCGATCCCCTCACCGCCGTGCAGGTCGGCGAGCGGCACCGGCCGACGAGCGACCTGCTCGATCCGCACCCCAAGCTGGCCTGCCACGAACTCTTCGGCAGCGGCGGGGTCGGTGGCCGACACCACGACGGAATTAGTGACCGGATCGACGTACCAGCCGGTCACCGCATCGGGCACATTGTCTGCCCTGGAGTCCAGTACCGCCATCACACGGTTCAGCGTCAGCAAGTCCAGGGACACCACCCGAGGCACCGCTCCGGCAGCGCGCACCTGCTGCGCAGCGGCCGGGTCAGTAGTGGCGACGACGAGATCGGTCCTTCCGGGCTCGAACCACGCCCCGGCGAAAGAACTGCCCATCGCGGCCGCCAGCGTCGAGACGACGCCACCTGCCTCCGCTTCCTCAGCCAGCCGCTGCTCGGCCTGCCCGAGCGACAAACCGGCCTCCTTCAGCAAGGTCTTCAGCTGCGCAGTACTGACCGGGTCCAGCGCAGCAGGCACGGCGGGGGCAGGCGCCGCCAAGCCGGTGCTGAGCAGCACGGCGAACGCCGCGGCAGCCACGACGCGCGGAAGGCTTCGAACGAGCACGGATCACGTCCTCTTGATCGATTCGGGGAGCTCCAGACCGACTTCCCTCGATCGCCCACGCTAAAGATTCGTCACGCCTCGTTGAAGAGTCCTTTCGGAGGTATCAACTAGCCCGCATGGGGGGAACTAATCGTCACTGAAAGCAACCGTCGCTCCCGGTGACCACATGGTCTGATTGTTTCGGTGCATGGCACCGTAACGGTGCGAAAATCACCGGGAGGTGGCCGGTGTGCGCGGACCGCGTACTCGGGATAGACCTGGGTGGCAGCCGGTGCCGTGCCCTGCTTGCGGACACCGACGGCGCCCGGCACGGAGCCGGCTGCGCCCGGGGTGGCCATCCGGGCAGTGATCCGGCGGCGGCCCTTGCCGGGGTGGCAGGCGCGGCGGCAGCGGCGCTGAAGGGCACCTCACCCGAGGCGGTCCGCAGCGTGGTGCTGGGTGCGGCCGGGTACGCGGCGGTAGCCGCGCCACCGACCGCGCAGGCCCTCGCCCAGGTGTGGGCGGCGGTCGGATTGCGCTGTCCGGTCCGGGTGCGCCCGGACTGCGAGGTCGCCTTCGCGGCTGGCACGCCGGACCCGAACGGGATCGTGTTGGTGTCCGGCACCGGGTCGATGGCCGCACGGATCGCGGATCGCTCGATGGTCGCCCGGGTCGGCGGGCACGGCTGGGTGCTGGGCGACGAGGGCTCCGGGTTCTGGCTGGGGCGGGAGGCGGTCAAGGCCGCACTGCGGACGCTGGAGGTCGGCAAGCCGTCATCCGGCGAGCTGGTCTCCCGGGTGCTGGCCGCGGTACTGAACGGGCACCCGCCGGACGCGGACCCGCTGCGCACCTTCGGCGCGATCACCACCTGGGTGCACCGCGAGGCGCCTGCCGGGCTTGCCGCGCTGGCGCCGCTGGTCCTCGCCGCCGCGCAGGCCGGGGATGCCGATGCCAACGGGCTGCTCGACCGCGCTGCAGGGTTACTGGCCGAGCTGGCCCTGAGGTTGTGGCATGCCGACGAGCCGATGGTACTAGCCGGTGCGCTGCTCGCCGCCACCCCGGTAGGTGCGCTGGTCAGCGACCGGCTCCGGGCAGCCGGGGCCCGGGTGCACCGCAGCCACGAACCGGTGGCAGGCGCGGCCTGGCTGGCCGTACTCGACATCTGGGCGATCGACGCCAGCGCAGGTGACGCCCCAACGACGCATGTCCGACTGATCGGCAGGTCGGCCGGTTAGGGGCACTGCACCGAGCGCAGCCCGGGGTGCTGCGCGGGCAGTGCTCGGATCAGGACTACCCCGCTCACCGCGACACAAGCCGCCACGAGCGGCCAGCTCAACACGACTCGTGCGATGCCGAGCGCCACCACGGCCTCAGCAGCCCACAGCGGGGCGAACACAGTGACCCGGATCAGATACTGCGCTACCCACACCCAGGACGCCAGCGAGTACGCCCGGAGCAAGACCGGGTCCCGCCGCCAGGACGTGCGCTGCCCGAGCAGCCCGCCAACGATCACCCCGAGCAGCGGCCATCTGCCCAGCACGCTGACCGTCCAGACCAGTGCGCTGGCCAGGTTGGACAGCAACTGGGCGAGGAAGAAGTCCGCCGCGCGGCCGGTGTACAGCACGATCAGCACCGCCACCGACACACCCAGCAGACCCAGCACGACGGCCAGCGGACGGTCCCCGCGACGCCAGCGCAGCGCCGCGACCACGCCGCCGATGATCAGCGCCGCCCCCGCGCCCGCACTCAGGGCACCCCCCGAAACCAGCCACCCGGCAACAAAGGCCACGGCGGGGGCCGTGGCGTCCAGCGCAGCCCGGCGGCCCCCGAGAAGTCCCGTCAACAACTCGGGGGCATTCGGACGGGGCACGTCGTCCAGGGTGCCCGATCGGCCCGGGCCGCAGCACCGGGCCCAGTCAGGGGACCAGGATAAGGGTCACAGTGGGTTCAGCCCCCGGCAATGACGGCTACGGTGGGCAATGTCCCCCGGCCCCGAATTCTCTTGGAGGACGTCTGATGACGATGCCCGCAGACAGCACCCGACTGCTGCACGACCTCGAACCCGTGGTCACCGAGAACCTGCACCGCCACCTCGCCGCCGCCAAAGACTGGATGCCCCACGAATACGTCCCCTGGAGTCAAGGCCGCGACTACGCCGACCTCGGCGGTCACCCCTGGCACTCCGACCAATCCACCCTGTCCCCCATCACCCGCACCGCCCTGGAAGTCAACCTTCTCACCGAGGACAACCTGCCCAGCTATCACCGCGAAATCGAACGCACCTTCGGACGCGACGGCGCTTGGGGCACCTGGGTCAACCGCTGGACCGCCGAAGAAGGCCGCCACGCCTACTGCATTCGCGACTATCTGCTGGTGACCCGCGGCGTCGACCCCGACCAGCTCGAACAGGCCCGCATGCAGGTCATGCAGACCGGTTACCACGCCGCAGACAAACCCACCCTGCGAGTGCTGGCTTACGTCTCCTTCCAGGAACTGGCCACCCGCATCTCGCACCGCAATACCGGCAAGCACACCGAAGACCCCCTCGCCGAGCGCCTGCTCACCCGAGTCGCCACCGACGAGAACCTGCACATGGTCTTCTACCGTAACCTGGTGAAAGCTGCGCTCGAGATCGCACCCGGCCCGACCCTGCGGGCCATCACCGACGAGGTCGTCGGCTTCGAAATGCCCGGCGCGATCATCCCCGGCTTCACCCGCAAGGCCGCCCAGATCGCCAAGGCCGGCATCTACGATCTGCGCATCCACCACGACGACGTCATCTGGCCGCTGCTGCGGCACTGGCAAGTCTTCGACCTCGAAGGACTCGACGCGCAAGGCGAACAAGCCCGCACCGAACTCGCCGGCTTCCTGGCCAACCTCGACACCCAGGCCAGCCGCTTCGAAGAACGCCGTGCTCTGGCGCGAGCCCGGGCCTCGGCCCAGGCGTGACCCAACTATGACCGTCAGCCCAGCTATGACCGTCAGCCCCGCGCTCTGCGGTCGCGCTCCAGCTTGTCCTCGGCGTCGAGTTGCGCGGCCCGCTCCGGCGTCGGGGCGCTGCCTCCGAGGTGCGTGGGCACCCACCACGAGTCGTCGCCGGGCATCTCGGGGTAGCGCCTGCGGGTTTGGTCGAGTAAGCCGTTCATGACCTCGACGAGCGCGTTATCGGCCTGCTTGCCCCGTCCAAGCTGCAGCGGCGCCCCGATCGTGATGCCGACCGGGATGTGCCGCGCCGCCCGGATGGTCGGCTTGCGGTCCTTGGTCCAGATCCGCTGGCTGCCCCACAGCGTGACCGGGATCAACGGGACGCCCGCGGCGCGCGCCATCCGTACCGCACCGGACTTGAACTCCTTCAGGCAGAAGCTGCGGCTGATCGTGGCCTCCGGAAAGACCCCCACCAGTTCGCCCGCCCGCAACGCCTCGACCGCCGTGCGGAAGGAGGCCATGCCAGCCGCCCGGTCGACCGGGATGTGGCGCATGGCGCGCATCAACGGCCCGCTCACCCGGTGGGTGAACACCTCCTGTTTGGCCATGAAGCGCACCAGCCGGCGATGCGCCTGCCAGAAAGGAACCCCGGCGAGCGCAAAGTCGAGGTACCCAGTGTGGTTGATCACTACGACGCCACCACCGACGGCAGGAATGTTCTCCCGCCCGACGACGTCGAGGCGCACGTCCAGAGCACGGAACAGGCCCAGCGCGACATGAACCACGGAGCGGTAAAAACGATCGGTCACGGGCTCACACTAACTACTGATCATTCAGGAACGAGCAGCCACCATCCCCCCTCCGACTCCGCCCCGGGAGGGAGGTGGGCGATGATGGTGACCGTCGCGATGGACGGCGCCGTCGTGATCGGCGAGGGCGAGCAGGATTCGTCGAGGGGTTCCTCCCCAGTGGGCGCCGGCAGAGGTAGTCCCCAGCAGCTGCTGAGCGCAACCTCCGCTCCAGCGAGCCAAGCACTGTTGATAGGGTGCGGCCCGACTTCGAAGGGGACAGGCCAGGTGACGTCGGAGTGCACCTGCTGGCCACTTTCACACCATCGTTGGGCCTCATGGTAGCGGTGACTTCGGGATCTGGCCGCTCGGACACTGCCGTCGACAACGGCCCCGTCTCTATCCCGAAAGGTGGTCTTCCGTGCTTCGGACGATTCCTCGTGTGCTGGTCGCGATGGGGGTCGTGGCCGCCGCCACGACCGCAGCATGCGGCGGCGCCGACAAGACAGAAGCCTGCAACAACATCCAGCAGGAGGTGCAGAACCTCTTCCAGACGGCGTCGCAACAGATTGACGACCCACAGGCGCTGGCCAGTACCCTCCGGGACAGCGCGACGAGGATCCGGGACGAGGGTGAGCCGGTCGGAGGTGCCGTCGAGCAGGCATCCGGGGAGACCGCGACCGCATTGAACCAACTGGCCGACCGCCTGGCTGCGGGCTCCACGCAGCAGTCCGACCTGGACCCGCTAGTCGAGGCGGGTACGAAGATCCGGGAGGCCTGTGCATGACACCCACATCGAGCGGGCTCCATCAGGCGACCGGCGGGAGGTTGGGAGGTGGGGAATGCGCGGCACGGCAGCCGGGTTGACGGTAGTGATTGCACCGTCAAGTAGAAGGAGGGGGCATGCCTGCCGTCAGTGTCGACGACGTCACGGCGCTGGCTCGCATCCAGGAGCCTGGTCCGCAGGCTGTCGACCGGCCGGTCCGGTCGGTGACCACCGCCCCGTCCGGGTACGAGGGTGAGGGGTTCCCGGTGCGCCGCGCCTTCGCCGGGGTTGAGCTGCGCGACCTGGACCCCTTCGTCCACCTGGACCAGATGGGAGAGGTCGAGTACGGCCCGGGCGAGCCCAAGGGCACCGCATGGCACCCGCACCGTGGCTTCGAGACCGTCACCTACATCATCGACGGCATCTTCGAGCACGCCGACTCTCAGGGCGGCGGGGGCACGATCACCAACGGGGACACCCAGTGGATGACTGCGGGCGGCGGTGTGCTGCACATCGAGCGGCCACCTGAGCACCTGGTGGTCAGTGGGGGGTTGTTCCACGGGCTGCAGCTGTGGGTGAACCTGCCTGCCGAGCGCAAATGGGCGAAGCCGCGCTACCAGGATCTGCGGGCCGAGGAGTCCGTGCTGCTCACCACCCCCGACGGTGCTGCGCTGGTCCGGGTGATCGCCGGCGACGTCGCAGGCCACCGGGGGCCGGGCGCCACCTACACGCCGATGACCATGCTGCACGCCACCATCAGCCCCGGCGCTCACCTGCGGCTGCCGTGGCGGGCGGACTTCAACGCGCTAGTCTATGTACTCTCCGGTGCCGGGACCGTCGGCACCCACGATCGTCCGGTGGCCACCGGGCAGCTCGCGGTGTTCGGGCCCGGCGACACCATCACCATCGGCGGAGCGATCCATCAGGAATCGCGGCACCCCGCGCTGGACGTCGTGGTGCTCGGCGGTGCCCCCATCCGGGAGCCGGTCGCCTGGGCCGGGCCGTTCGTGATGAACACCCGCGCGGAGGTCATCCAAGCCTTCGAGGACTACCAGTCCGGGCGGCTGGGCAGCATCCCTGCCGAGCATCTGCCGCCTGCACGAGTCAGCGGCGCCGGGTAGCGGACGACGGACGGTATGTCCGCTCATCGCCTGAGGCAGGTATACCCGAATCATGTTCCTCTTCTTCTCCAGTCGGCTGGGCTGCCTCGGCAGCCTGGTGATCTCCCTGGCCCTCACCGCACTGCTGCTGTTCCTGCTCGGTGTGCTGTGAGTGGTCCGAGGCAGGCAATACTCGCTTGACACGGCGATCATGCTGTCAGTCGGGCGCACTCTGTGCTCCGGGGAGAGAGACGATGACTGGAACGCTCATCAGTCCGGCTCGCCGAATGGTGGCCAGGGTGGGCGCGCTGCTGGTCGTCGTCGTGATGGTCGTGCTGGCGCTGCTGTCCGAGCGCGCACCGAGTCCAGTGCCCGCGTCGGCGCCGCCGCAGGAGTTCAGCGCGCAGCGCGCGCTGGGCCCGCTCCAGGCATTCGCCACCGAGCCGCGTCCGCTGGGCAGCGCGGCCAGCGACCGAGCCCGGGACTACCTGGCTGGCGCGCTGCGCGCGGCGGGGTTCTCGGTGCAGATCAACCGGGGCGTGGGGGCGTTCACCGCGGAGGGCACCGCAGGCTTCGGGCGGGTGGACAACATCGTCGCCACGCTGCCAGGACGGGACCCGACCGGCAGCGTCGTGCTCGCCGCGCACTACGACTCGGTCGCGGCCGGGCCAGGGGCCTCCGACGATGGTGCGGCCGTCGCCGCGATGCTGGAGACAGTGCGCGCGCTGCGCAGCGACGATCCGCTCCGCAACGACCTGGTCCTGGTGCTCACCGACGGTGAGGAAGAGGGCCTGCTCGGCGCCGACGCGTTCACCCGGCTGCACCCGCTAGTCCGGGCACGCGCGGTGGTGCTGAACTGGGAGGCGCGCGGGGTCAGCGGCCCTTCGCTGATGTTCGAGACGTCGCAGGACAACGCCGCACTGGTCGAGCTCTTCGCCGCTGCTGCGCCGCACCCGCACGGCGACTCCTCGATGGTCGAGATCTACCGGCTGCTGCCCAACGACACCGACTTCACCGAGTTCGCCGGCGCGGGCCTGCCCGGCATGAACTTCGCCTACGTCCAGGACGCAGCGCGCTACCACACGCCGGGTGACAGCATCGCCAACCTCGACCTGGCCAGCCTGCAGCACCACGGCGCGAACATGCTCGGACTCACCCGAGCGCTCGGGAACATCGACCTGACCACGCTGGCCGCCGACCACGACGCGGTCTATTTCCGCTTCCTCGAGCCCATGATCACCTACCCGGTCGCCCTGGTGTGGCCGCTGGCGCTGCTCGCCGTGGTCGCGCTGCTCGCGCTGGTGGCGCTGGCCCGGCGGCGACGGCTGCTGAGCCTCCCGCGGCTGCTGCTCGGTGCCGCCTCGGTGGTGCTGGCGCTGGCCGCGGCGGCCCTGCTGGCGCAGGGCCTCTGGTGGGCGCTGCTGGCCTTGCGGCCTTATTACGCCGAGAAGGCGTTCCTCTACCACCCGCAGCTCTTCCAGGGGGCCGTCGCCGGGCTGGCCGCGCTCGCGCTGGTGGCCTGGTATCTGCTGCTACGGCGCAAGCTGGGTCCGGCCGCGCTGGCCTGTGCTGGGCTGGGCTGGCTGGTACTGCTCGGTGTGCTGGTCTCCTGGGTGGCACCCGGCGCGTCGCATCTGTTCACGCTGCCTGCGCTGGGCTGCGCGGTCGGCGGGCTGGTCGCCCTGCTGTTGCCACAACGCTCGGTCTGGCCTGCGCTGGCGGTGACCGTCGGCACGGTCCCGGCCGTCGTGGTGCTGATGCCGCTGGGTGTGGGCTCCTTCGACGTGGGGCTTGCGGCGGGCGGGGCGGCCGCGGCGATGCTGGTCCTGTTCGGGCTCGCCCTGCTGCCCCTCGTCGAGCTGGTCTTCCCACCGGTCGAGCGGCCCCTCGGCGGGCGCCGAGCCGTGGCGATTCCGGCCACCGGGGTACTGTTGGTGCTCGCCCTGACCGGCGCCGGACTGGCGGTGGACCGGGTCGACGCGGCGCATCCGCGCCGGACGGACCTGGCCTACCTGCTCGACGCCGATACCGGTCGGGCCAGCTGGGTGAGCCGGGACGCGCACCCGGCCGAATGGACCCGCAGGTATGTGCAGAACCGCTCCGAGGATTCGGGCGGTTTGGCGGACGGCCCGGTGTGGCTCGGCCCGGCTCCGGTCGTGTCCGCGCCCGCTCCCGAGGTGACGTTGCGGTCCCGGCGGGGAGATACCGTCGAGGTGCACGTCTCCTCGCCGCGCTCCGCCACCGCGGTGGTGCTGCAGGTCGAGCACCGCGTCGGCCAGGTCACGGTCATCGCTCCCGGGCTGGCGTCCGTCACCGTCACCGTCGACGGCACCCGGCCAGGTCGCTGGCCGACCGTGGTGCGCTTCGGTGACCTGCCTGCCGAGGGCATCGACGTCACGCTCCGGGTCCCGCACCAGGGCATGCTGCGGATCGCCGCCCGCGACCAGACATCCGGGCTGGCCGGCATCCCCGGATTCCGGCCCCGCCCGCCGGTCCTCGAACGGGCGGCCCACCCGGACGGCGACACGGTTCTCGTGCAACGGACCTACCAGTTCTGAGCAGCTCTGACCCCGCGGCCCGTCAGACCGTGGCGTTCTCCTTCTCGCGGCCAAACCGCCGAGGCCAGCTCCGGCCCTCCGTGGTTCTGCAGCCAGGGACCCTCGACACGGCGACCGCGCACGGCTTGATGATCCTGCCCGATCTGGGCACCGACTTGACTTCGGGCCGAGTCCTCCAGCGGAGAAATCACGCTCCGGGGCGCTCGTCAAGTAGTTGGCGCAGGTGATCGGTAGTGGCGCGGAGGTCGCGTTCCCACCGTTCTTGCACCTGGTCTCGGGCCTGTTCGACGGTATCGAGCTGGTCGATGACCCATTGCCGCGCGAGCACGCTGGGCTCGACACCGCGGGCCTCGGCGACCCGGCGCAGCTGCTCGATGCGCTCAGCGGGCAGCCGCAATCCGTAGACTGGGTTCGTGCCGCCGGTTCGGCGGCGGTAGGGCAGTTCGACGTCGCGGGTGGCCTCTGCGTGTTCGGCCTCAGCTGCGATCCTGTCGAGCAGTTCTCGATCGGGGCTGGTCATCACGCCTCCTCGTCCTCTGCCAAATATGCCTCTCGCCATCGCCGGGCTGCCGGCCACGCGGTGACGACATGCCAGAGTCCTTGCGGTGGATGCTCGTGTGGCAGCAGTACGACGACCAGCACCCGGGCGGCCGTTGGTGAGTAGCCGATGATCCGGATCGCTTCGCCGGTGCGGGACTTGGGGTCCCGGGCGATAAGGCCTCGGGGGTCGAGGGCCGCCTCGATCGCAGCCGCCGGGTCCACGTCGACCGCGCTCGAATAGCGAAGCGATCGCCGCAAGTGCGCTGGGTCGGGCACGTCGACCTCGATGACCGGCAGGGCGGCCACCGGCACCCCGTCGTACAGGTCCTCGTACACATCCCTACCGTATAACAACGTCTAACAGCTAACTCCACGCGGACGTTCACGGGACAACACCCTCCCCTCTGAGCACGAAGTGGATCGCGAGCGCGGCGCTGCGCGCTGATCCCGGTCAGTCCGCGCAGCCCAGCACCAGGCACAACGACCTCACCCGACCGGGAGGGGGAACCCGAACGCCTGGCCGATGGGCCACGGGGTCAGCTGCTTCGCGCCTGGTGGAAGAGGGTCGCGACGCTGGGCTTCATGGCGTAGCGCGTCGGGTTGCCTGCCCACCAGTAGAAGGGGTACCTCCGCCCGGATGACTGATGAGGACGGTAGAGGCCGTTGATGGCGCCAGCTATGGAGCGGGACCCGCTGAAGACTGCTCCGCTGAGCTCGCACAGCTCGTCGACGGTGAGAAGGCGACCGGGATAGTCAACCAGCAAGTCAAGGAAGACCTTCGCCTTCCCCCCAACACGCTGGTAGAAGGCCTGAGCACGCTTGAGGTCACTAGCGGCCCACTCAGGTTCAACGCGATGTCCGTCGAGCCCGGTGTGCTGGTCCCACAGCGGGTGGTCGTCATCGAGGACGTGGGATGCCTGCGCGACCGCAATGTCGTGGGCGGTAGCCGTTTCGTTCAGCGCTCGGTTGAGCTGTTCTAGCAGGCTCGTGGCTGCTGCTTCGGTCACTTCGAGTCGGGTACCCGCGTTGGTTACTTCAATCCGAATGCCTGGCTGCAGGCCCAAGGTGATCATGACCGTGGCTCCCGATGCTCATGGAACGAAGCGATGGATAAGGTGACCAAAAGCATTCCATGGCTTGCGGAGCGATGCAAGAGGGACGCAGAGCTTTGCAGTGGCTCCGTATGAGCGGGGGTGGATCTCCAGGCCGTCCGGGAGACCGCGCCGATCAGGGGCGAGCGAGCGCAGCGACCGCGAGGGGGTGGCGCGCCCAGCTCAGTCGGACCTGCCTTCCGGGTCACGGCCGGCGCGGCCGGGAATGAGCGCGTCGGAGGCAGACGCCCGGGGGCGGTTGAGCACGCGGACCCCGTAGACGAAGGTCAGCGTGCCGCCGAGGTAGCCGCCGACGACGAGCAACACCTCGGAGATGACACCGAGGGTCACCGCGAGGGTGATGATCTGGCCGTCGGCGTAGCCGTCGAGCTGCGCGAGCAGGGTCCCGAGGAACATGCCGGTGGCGGTGGCCATCACGGCCAGGTGCCACCAGCCGACGGTGCGTCCTGGCGAGTTGGCGGGGATGCCGAACAGGTCCACCAGGCCGGTGATGACGGTGGGAACGGCGGCGATGAGACCGACCGCGATGGCCAGCACCGAGCCGGTGGCCATCGCGGCTTCCTCGAATCCGAACGCGCCTACCACGAGCATCGCGACGCCCGCGGTGTAGGCCCCGATACTGACGTCGGTCAGCGGCGGGTGCAGCGGCTTACCGGTGAAACCCTTGACCAGCGTCATGAGCGATGCCATCGAAAGGCTCCCTTCTCGAGCATGGACAGCAGCGGGTGTGCTGCAGGGAGTGTCCTCACAGCTGCGACAGCGGCACGGAGGGGTCGGCTAGCCGGTCGGGATCAACAGCGGTGCCGGAGCGGATGAGTCGCTGCACATCATCGGTGACGTCCCAGACGTTGACGTTCATCCCGGCCAGCACCCGCCCGTCGGCCAGCCAGAACGCGACGAACTCGCGGGCGCCGACGTCGCCGCGGAACACCACCTGGTCGTAGCTGCCGGGTGGGGCGTGCCCGGAGTACTCCATGCCCAGGTCGTACTGGTCGGAGAAGAAGTAGGGGACGCGGTCGTAGACCACCTCCTGGCCGAGCATGGAGCGCGCCGCGGCCGGCCCGCCGTGCAGCGCGTTGTCCCAGTGTTCCACCCGGATCTGCTGACCCAGCAGCGGGTTGTGGATGCTGGCCACGTCGCCTGCGGCGTAGATGTCGGGGTCGGAGCTGACCAGTGCGGCGTCCACGAGGACGCCGTCATCCACCGCCAGCCCGGCCGCCTCGGCCAGTTCGGTCGCAGGCCGGATGCCGATCCCGACCACGACCGCGTCAGCGGGCACTGTCGAGCCGTCGGCCAGCGTCACCCCGGCTACCCGGCCGCCCGCTTCGAGGATCTCCCGGACGCTGCTGCCCAGCCGCAGGTCGACGCCGTGGGCGGTGTGCAGGTCGGCGAACACCTGGGCGACCTCGGCGCCGAGCACCTGGTGCAGCGGCAGCTCGCCGACCTCGACCAGGGTCACCGCCGCGCCCCGCTGACGGGCCGCGGCGGTGACCTCCAGGCCGATCCACCCGCCGCCGACCACGACGATCCGGGCGTTGTCGATCAGCAGCTCGCGCAGCGTGTCGGACTCCCCGAGTCGCCGCAGGTAGTGCACCCCGAGTAGATCACCGCCCGGTACCGGCAACCGCCGTACGACCGACCCGGTGGCCAGCAGCAGCTTGTCGTAGCGCAGCCGCTGGCCGTCGGCGAGCACCACCTGATGTGCCGCGCGGTCGACCGCCTCGGCGCGTGCCCCGGTGCGCAGCTCGATGCGCTGCTCGTCGTACCAGGCCCGGTCATGCACGAGGACGTCGCCGCGCGGCGTGCTGCCCAACAGGTAGTCCTTGGACAGCGGCGGGCGATGGTAGGGCGGCTCGTCCTCCTCGCCG
Source organism: Pseudonocardiaceae bacterium (assembly GCA_050699435.1). Lineage (GTDB taxonomy): Bacteria > Actinomycetota > Actinomycetes > Mycobacteriales > Pseudonocardiaceae. The sequence continues at coordinate 25,439 of JBOHGM010000023.1, forward strand.
ACGAGCACTACGCGCCCGGTGAACCCCTCCGTGCGCAACGTCTCGGCGGCCTTCGCCCCGGCCAGGCTTGCCCCGATGATGATGCAGGTGTGCTCGTCGGGTGCGGTCGGCTCGACCATCTTTCGACCTTTCTGGTCAGGTTCGGCGGGAACCGGTGCCCTCGGGTGCTACCCCGAGACGGCGGTCAGGGCGAAGAACTCCTGGCGGGAGCGGGCGTCCGTGCGAAGCAGCCCGTGCACGGCCGAGGTGACGGTCCGCGTGCCGGTGGCCTGCACGCCCCGCAGGGACATGCACAGGTGCTCGGCCTCGATCACCACTCCGACTCCCTTGGGCGCGAGATGCTCGTCCAGCCAGCCGCCCACCTGCTGGGTCAGCCGTTCCTGGACCTGCAGGTCACGCGCGAAAAGCTCGACCACTCGGGCCAGCTTCGACAACCCAAGGATGCGCTCCCCGGGCAGGTAGCCAACATGCGCCACGCCATGGAAGGGCAGCAGGTGGTGTTCGCACAGCGACTGCACCGGGATGTGCCTGACCAGCACCAGCTCGTCGTAGCACTCGGCATTGGGGAAGGTCGTCAGGTCGAACTCGCGGGGGGTCAGCAGCTCCGCGTAGGTATCGGCCACCCGGCGGGGCGTGTCGGCCAGATGCTCCGCGGACGGGTCCCTGCCCAGGGCCATGAGCAGGTCGGCCACCGCCTGCTCGGCGGCCCGCATATCCACCCCGTCCCGGCCATGGGCCACGCGCAGCCGACGGTGGGCGGTCAGCCGATCTGGTCCGGGAGCTGGCCGGGCATGCGAGGTGGTCATGCGTTGCTTCTCCGTCCAGGTCAGTGATCGTGTGACCGGGCGCGGCCGGCTGCCAGCCGGGCCAGCGCTACCGCTCCAATCAGCAGCCCGAAGTCGCGCAGTGCGATGTCGTAGAAGCCGGGGATGGTCAGCAGGTTCACGATGATGGCGGCAAGCCAGACGGCGACCAGCCACCCGCCGAACCGCGGGATCAGCGCCACCACGAGCCCGGCGACGACCTCGACCACGCCGACGGCGTACATCGCCTGCTGCGCCGTGCCGGGCACGAGGTCATTGATCCACGGGGCGAGGTAGGCCGGCCAGTCCACGAGCAGGTTCGCGAACTTGTCCAGCCCGAACAGGATCGGGGCCACGGTGAACACGCTGCGGAGCAGCAGAAACGCCTGGTAGGCCGGGTTGGACAGCGACGGGCGGCCTGGCCCAACCCTGGGGGTCGACGACACAGCGGTCATTGCAGTCTCCTTCTATCGAAGATAATAACTAACCATAGAACTGGGAAAAGTGGTGCCGCCGGAATACCTTGGGCAGCCGGCTGGCCATGCGGTTGAGCTGGGCGACACTGTCGAGCAGCTGGTTCACGTCGGGTCCCACCTGGTCGAGATGCCCCAGCAGGGGGATCACTTCGTGCTCCATCGCGTCGGCCAGCTGCGGTAGCCGGTCGAGAAGGGCCACCAGGGCATCGATTTCGCCTGGCTCAGTCGTCTCAGCCAGCTGGCGCACTATGGGCTGTAGGCGGCGCAGCGGCTCGATGTAGCCCTCCAGCAGCGCAGCTGTGCGCGTAGTCAGGGCACTGGCCTGCTCGGCCGCAGTGGTGACCGCCCGGCTAGCTGCCTGCACGCCGCCCTCGGCCACGTGGGTAACGGCCTCAACGCGGTCGAGCAACGTAGTGGTCCTCGTCACGGCTGTATGCATGGCGGTCAGCGTCTGCTCGGCTAAGGTCACCAGCCCAACCACCCGGCCTGGCAGAGCCACGAGGGCCGCGGTGGTGCGCACCACGGCACAGGCCGAGCGGCCCGCCGCAGCAGGCAGTCCCAGCAGGGAGCTCACACCCACGTGGCGCTCGGACGGCACCGGGAGGTGCCGGACTGCCGCCAGCTCGTCGTCGTCCTCGTCGCTGCGCAACGTCGGGTTGAACTCGTCAGAGGTCAGCAACTCGGGGTAGGTGTCGGCCACCCGGGGGGCAGTTTCTGCCCACGGCTGCGCGGTGGGTCGGCGGCTTGGGGCCACCGGTCGACGGTTCGCAACGGCCGGGACGGTCAGTCGACTACCGGGCGCGGGGACTGGCCGGGCGGGGGCGGTGGTCATGCGGGTATCTCCGCGCTTACAGGAAACAGTGTCCGCTGGGCGGCCATCGCGGGGGGAATGACCAGCACTGGGCAGGTCGCGTGCTGTGCGCAGTACCAGCTCACCGACCGGTGCAACCTCCCGCTGATCGACCGGGGGGTGTGGCCGACCACCAGCAGGTCGGCCCCGGCTGCTTCAGCGACGAGCGCCGGGCCAGCCGTTCCGTGGGCCACTTTTTGCTGCACGGCGACCCGTCTCGATCCCTTGGGGACCCGGACCTGCGCGGCGGCCACGACCTCGGCGAGTTCCCGCGCAGCCCGCGCTTCTTGCTCGGCGTGTGAAGGCACCGGCTCGGCGGTAACCGCAGCTTCCCACCCTCTCGCCAAGATCGGCGTCCAACAGCGGAGGGCGCAGACCCGGGCACCGGTGCGGCCGGCGTAGGACAGCGCCCGCCGCAGCGCGGTGTAGCTAGCCGGGGAGCCGTCGACACCGACAACCACTACTTGCTCGTTCACCTCAGCCTCCTCACCGCAACCCCTCGTCTAACATCGACTTCCGTTAACCTTAGAACGTCCGAGCAGTTTTGTCAACATGAGTTGGTTGTAGAGATGGAGTCCTGGGACGTGCAGACCTCCGCGATCGCCGCGCTCGACGAGCCGACCCGTCGCAGCCTGTACGACTACGTGGTGCGCCAGCCTGCACCGGTGAGTCGTGATGACGCCGCAACAGCCCTCGAGCTCCCGCGCCACGGCGGCGTTCATCTCGACCGGCTCGCGGAGGAGGGCCTGCTTGACGTGGTGTACCCGCGCCGCACCGGCCCCGGGGTCGGACAGCTCGGGGGTGGAGAGTGGTCGCTGTCTGGCCTGTGGCGGCCTACCCCTCACCCTCGGCAACATGATCTCCACCGGCGAGGCGACCTCACCGCACCCCACCCAAACTCCGCTTGCAGCGGTCCCGTCGAACTTGGTCGCAGGGAACGGGAACATCCCAGTCACCGAGGGCGTCACTATAGACAATGTAAGTTGGCTATAGTGTTCACTGTGGAGGATGTTGTGATGGGAGAGCGGGAATCTCGTCGTCGGGCTGCCCCATCCGAGAGCAAGGCGTACCCAGTGCGGCGGCCCTTCTGCGTCCTCGACGAGGCCGGCTATCACCTCGACTCGGTCTCCGAGCCGTGGAGCGTCCACCTGGAGGTCCGCCTCAGCGGCCCCGTCGTTGAAGATCGCCTGCGACAGGCCGTAGCGGTGGCACTCGCCCGACACCCCCGAGCTCGCGCGCGAGCCACCATGGCCCGCCAGCGGCGGGCTGGGTATGCGTGGGAGATCACCCCCGCACCTGATGTCGACCCCCTCGACGTCGTCGTGTGTTCTGACGACGACGCCCTACAGGCCACTCGGGCCGACCTGCAGAACCTGGCAGTGCCGCTGCTGACGTCGCCGCCACTGCGCATCCGCCTCGCCCGTCATCGCCACGGCGACGTGGTGATGCTCAACCTGCACCACGCTGCCGGTGACGGCATCGCCGCGCTGGGCCTCCTTCGCTCGATCGCCCGGGCCTACGCCGGGAACCCCGACCCCGTGTCCCGAACACCGCCAGAGGAGGTGGAGATTCCAGCGCCGAACGGCTGGTGGGCCCAGCTCCGGGCCCTGGCGGGCGAGTTCCGCCAAGCCGCCCCCCGCTCAGCGCATCTCGTCCCAGGCGGGGGCGAGGACCGCCCCGGCTACCGGTTCCATCACGTCGCCCTCGACACCGCGCAGACCGCAGCCCTCGCCGCCCAGGCTCATACGGGGATCACCGTCAACGATCTCCTGCTGGCTGGCATGCACCTGGCCTTGGACGGCTGGAACTGCGAGCACAGCGCGTCTCCCGGCCGGCTCAGCACGCTCATGCCGGTCAACCTGCGTCCACCGTCACGGTGGTACGAGGTGTTCGGCAACTTCACCTTCATGACCCCCGTCGTCACTCGCCCCAAGGACCGAGGCGACCCCCTCGCCACAGTCAGGACGATTCGCCGTCGGACCCGGCGCATCAAGGACGAGCGCACTCCCGCCGCTGCCGTCAGGTTCCTCAAGGTCCTCCAGCACCTGCCGCTGCCGGTCAAGCGCGGCATTGCCCACCTCGCCGCTTCCGAGCGGGTGATCCCGACGGCCATCCTGTCCAACCTCGGCCGCCTCGACGAGAGCCTGGACTTCGGACCCGAGCTCCGCGCCCGTGCGGTGTGGTTCTCCCCACCAGCCAGGATGCCCATGGGCCTGGCTGTCGGGGCGGTCACCGCAGGAGGCCGGCTACATCTGGTGTTCCGCTACCGGCACCCGCTGCTCAGCCCGGCTGAGGCCGCCAGCTTCGCCGACCGCTACCTGGTGGCGCTCGGTCACGTTGCCGCTTGCGTTCGCGTCGGACCCGGGACGCAGCGCCCGGGGACCGACTGGGGGCCGGTTCGATCTCGACAGGGAGACGACCTATGACCAGGCTGCATGATCTCCCCGACCGCTCGCAGCACTGTCTGTCAGTCACCCGGCCAGGGCCCAGATGAAGTCCCATGAGCATCGCGCCGTGGGCGAGGCCGCCACCGGAGGCGCTCTCGTTCAGGTCGGCGGTGACTCAGCCGAGGAGCGCTTCACCCTCGGCTACGGCGACATGGTGGCCTTGAGCGGCGACTTCTTCGCGTGCCACTACCCAGGGGTCAACGGCGTTGCGGCCACCCAGGTCGGGCCGGCTGGTTCAGCCGCTGACGACTTGTTCCGGCTGGCCGCCATTCCCGGCAAGCAGGGGACCAAGCTCGGTACCCGAGATGAGATCGTCTGCGCTCTGCAGGTGATGGCGGTGGACGGGGCATTTGCCGACGCCCGCTTCGAGCCCGGTGGGGAGTTCGAGCACTATCAGTTCACCGAGACTGCGGCGGTTACCGAACTCGAAAGGCGGGTCCGGGACCGGTTCCTGGCCTTGGCCACCGCGAACGGCGACCACTTCGTCACTCCCGGCCAACCCGACACCGTTCACGACCACAACGGCCCTCCGACCAGCCGCTTCGACTCAGCGGTCCTCGCCTACCGCCATCTGCACCAAGCGGCCCTTGACGAGGCATGCCGGCTGGGGCGATGCCGTGGGGACGAGTCCCGGGCGATGGCATGGGAGGCAGCTGCCCAACACTACCTCACTGATGCTTTTTCGGCGGGGCACCTGCGGACTCCGGTCACGGCCATGCGCCACTTCTGGCATCACCGATACCCGCAGTTCTGGCAGAGCCTGCAACGCAAAGTCGCCGCCGACACGGCCGCGGCGCTACGCGAACTCGCCCGGCCGGCGCGGATGCTCCCTGATGGCTTCCTTGACGACCGCGCCCTTGTGGCGGTCAAGGCCCGCACGAGAACCTATCCGCCTATCACCCTCGGCGACCTGTTGGCCCGGGTGTTTCACGACTGGGACAACAGCCACGGTCTTATGCTCGAGGGCGGTGGAATCCTCTTCGGCGACGGGCTCATCGAGGAGGGCGTGGGCAAAAAGCTCGCCGTCGCCGCGGTCCGCTCGGGCATCGATGACGTCGAGGTCGCCTACCGGCTTGGAATGTCGGGCAGCCGGCTGCGCAGGGAAGCCCTCTATCGGGCGGTTCGGTCCGCGACCGGCGCGCCCGACGACGCCTTCGGACCCGAGACCCGGATCCCTATCCTGTCGGCCGACAACCCTCCGCAGAACTGGCGGGCGACCGACGCCGAGGCATTGTGGAACTCTCCCATCGTCGGCACCACAGGAACGACCGTGGGCATGGCGGTCGAGCAGACACTGCGCCAAGGAACGGAGGTCTCCCGCCGGCTGGATTGCCTGGGACCAGGCGTCTTCGAGGTGCCGAATCTGCTGGGCGTGCCTGCCCTGCGGCGATGGGTGGCCCGCAAAGCCTGCCAGGCATATCACCACGGCTTCATCCAAGGCCTGGCCCAGGACCCCAGAGCGACCGTGCTCGCCATCGTCGACGACGGGTCAGGTTCGTGATGACGCCCGGCCTTGAGAGGGCTCTTCTGTCAACTAATGTTAATGGTAGATTGGGAGGATGACAGAACCCCTGGACCGGCGCGTCGCGGCCATCGCCGCGCTCGACGAGCCCACCCGCCGTCGGCTGTACGAGCACGTGGTCCGCCAGCCGCAACCGGTGGGCCGCGACGAGGCCGCCGCGGCGGTCGACGTCCCCCGCAGCACAGCGGCCTTCCACCTGGACCGACTCGTCGAGGAAGGCCTCCTGGACGCCGTCTACCAGCGCCGCAGCGGCCGCAGCGGACCAGGCGCCGGCCGGCCCGCCAAGCTCTACACCCGGTCCCAGCGCCAGGTGGCCGTGTCGCTGCCCCAACGTCACTACGACCTGGCCGGACACCTGCTGGCCGACGCCATCGATGAGGCTGAACAGTCCGCGGAATCGCCCCGCGTGGTCCTGGACCGGCGAGCCTACCAACGTGGCCACGACCTCGGTCACGCGGCGCGCACCCGAGCGCCGCACACCGACCCTGACCACCTGGTCCTGCCGATCCTCGAGGCCTACGGCTTCGAACCGCGGGGCGAAGGGGCCGACGTGACCCTCGGCAACTGCCCCTTCCACACCCTCGCCCGCGACCACACTGCGCTCGTATGCGGAATGAACCTCAGCCTGCTCACCGGGCTGCTACACGGGCTTGGTCACACCCGACTGGACGCCCGCCTCGACCCCGCACCCGACCGTTGCTGCGTCCGCCTCGCATCGAACCAGCGCCCCTGACTCCAACGCAGGACCGCGCCTCAACGTTATGAGGCAAGCTCACCCTCATGGTTCGGCCGACGCGCACGGAGGTGCGGATGTCCCCCTTTTCCGCGACGACGTATCCGAAACTGATCACTCAGCAGAGCAGTACTCAGGCGCGGCTGTTCCCCCAGTACGGTGGCGCGGAGAGCCACTTCGACATCGTCATCGCCGGTTCCGGCATCGGCGGCGGCATTCTGGCGGATGATCTCGCGGACCGGCTCGCCTCCGCGGGCAGCGGCCAGCGCGTCCTCGTGCTGGAGGCCGGGTCGTACCTGTTCCCGACCCACGTCTTCAACGTCTGCCGGTTCCCCAACGCCGACGTCGCCCGCGCCTACGCCGTGCAGACCTTCACGCAGCCGGGTGGTGAGAATGACCGGCACTACATTCATGAGCAGCCACAGCTGAACTTCGGCGGCCGGTCGATCTTCTGGTCCGGGCTGATCCCCACGATCCAGCCGTGGGAGCTGGAGTTCTTCCCGCAGACGGTCCGCGACGGGATCACGAGCCGGTTGGCCGACGCGGGACGAACGCTCAACGCCTCGATCACGATGGGACAGCAGGCCCAGGCCATCGTGCAGGCCCTGGGCAACAGCCCGCTCGCCCAGCACTTCGAGATCCGCGAGACTCCGCGTGCGCTGCACCAGCCCTACCTGACCGCGGCGGGCCCGGCCAGCGAGTACTGGATGGAGTCGAGCGGGGTGTTCAACACGGCCGAGCTCCTGATGAACCAGGTCGGCCTGGCCACCGGCGACCTCGTGACCGATTCGACGCGCAGGCCGAACCTGCTGCTGAATCACTACCTGGAGACCGTCACCCGCCGCGCTGCTGGCCACTACGAGCTGCAGGTACAGGACACGATCGAGAACACGACCAAGCAGTTCACCGCCGGCACCGTCGTGCTGTCTGGCGGAGCGATCGAAAGCCCGAAGATGCTGCGCCGTTCCCCGGTGTTCGACCCGCTGCCCGACGACGTCCGGGCCCTGGTCGGCAAGGGCCTCACCGACCACCCGACCACCGCGTGGGTGGAGGGCCTGGTCACCGACATCGCCGACGTCAGCATCCCGCAGGACTGCCACGCCAAGATTGTTTTCTACTCCAAGGGCCACCGCGGCGCGGACGGCTCGATCAGCTACCCGTTCAACGTGGAGATGAACATCAACCACGAGTACTGGCACCTGCGCGAGAACGACCCGACCAGCCCCGCGGTCCCGGTCCGCACTGGCGACCAGTCACTCATGGAGATCAAGTTCAGCTTCGGGAACTGCCTCGACGACGACAACGCGATCATGTTCGACGACGCGCTCTCCTCCCGCTACCTGCCTCAGGTCCGTTTCAAGAACCTCAACTGGATGGACGACCTCGCCACCAACCGCTTCCCAGCCCTGGCCGGATGGCGCAAGAGCTACGACGAGATCTTCGCGGTGCTCAACAACGTGACCAACCAGATCTTCTCCCAGTTCACCGACCACGGGCAGCCGACGAGGCCGCGTAACGAGTGCTGGTACGGCGCGTGCGGCAAGGCATTCGGTTACGGCACTGTCCACCACAGCGTCGGCACCCTCCGGATGCCGGCCAAGACCCGTTTCGACGCGCCCGTGTTCCCGACCGCCTCGGTCGTGGACGAGAACCTGCAGGTGCACGGCCACCCCGGCCTCTACGTCTGCGATATGTCCGTGCTGCCCTTCAGCTCCGCCGCCAACCCCGTCCGCACCCTCGCCGCGCTCGCGCTACGCCTCTCCGAACACCTCGTGGCCGCCTAACCCCCGCGCCGCTCCGTGTGAGTGTGTCCGCCGCGCTGAATGGAGAAGGGAACGGGTACCGCTACTGCCCGGTCGCCGCGCCGCATGGCATCCGGGCAGCACTGCTGCGCGAGTACCGCGCCGTGTTCGACGCCGCGTACGAAGCGGCCTTGGCCGAGGCCCGCACAGTCTGGATGTGATTGAACCGTTCAAGACGCTGGAGCGCTGGCGGCGGGTAGCGCTGGTGCAGAGCCAGCCTGCGGAGTACCGGTGGGTGGTGCGCCGCGCCGCCGCACTGCTGACCGGCGAGGGGTCCCCCGGACGAGCCGCTGGCGGTCACCAAGGTGCGGGCCAGCCTGTAGGTGTACCGCATCGAGACCGAGCGGGCGGTCAGGCGTTGTGACCGCGGAGATCTCCACCTTCAGCGTGATCTTGTCGCTGACCAGGACGCCGCCGGACTCGAGCGGGGCGTTCCAGGTGAGGGACAGTACAGCGTGCGGGTGAACCAGCAATGGCGCGCCATGGGGGATCACCCAGCACAGGCTCGCGGTCGACATCGCGGTGCCACCTCGCCGGATCAACGAGATCGTGCACGGCAAGCGGCGCATCAGCGCGGACACGGCGCTCCGGCTCGCCCGCTACTTCCGCACATCGGAGCGGTTCTGGCTGAATCTGCAGAGCCGCTATGACCTCGAGGTGGAACGCGAACGCATCGGACCCGTTCTCGACGAAATCCGCCCGTTGAAGACCGCTTGATGGCTGGTGGGTGGCACAACGCGACATCTTGGCAGGATCTGGGCATCCCCGATGGGCCTGTCGTTGCTGGGTCACGACACCGACGCGCTGTCGGTCACCGCGTCCTGGGGCGAGTAACCGAGGACGAGGAGGGCCGGAAGCGGACCCTGGTCAACAACCAGCACGAGCCTCCGTCCAACGCCGACACGGCGTGGCTGTTCCAGGACGCTGACCGGACTACGGGGCGACACGGCGGCACTGCACCCCAGCAGGCAGCGGAGCACATCGCCGAGTTGAAACCAAGGGGGTTCTCGAACCGCTCAGGCAGCGCGGGTCTCCTGCCCATCTTCGCCGCAGTGAGCAGCCGTAGCACCTGATCGATCACCCACACCCTGTGCTGATCCCCGTCGACCTGACCGTTTCCTCCAGGATGGCCGCACAGCCACAGTCGCTCGCCAGTGATGCGCGCCTGAGCCATTGGTGCGATGATCGCCGGATCAAACCGCCGACGAGGTGAGGTGAGTCGAATGAGCGCGCCGGGGGAACCACGGTCCCGCAACGGCTTCGGGATCGCCGCTCTGGTGCTGGGCCTGTTCGCGCTACTGCTGTCTTGGACGATCATCGGCGGGATCATCTTCGGCATACTCGCGCTGATCTTCGGCTTGCTCGGCCGGGCGCGAGCCAAGCGGGGTGAGGCGACCAACGGCGGGCTGTCAGTCGCCGGGGCTGTGCTCGGCGTCCTCGGACTGCTCATCGCGATAGCCCTAGTCGTGTTCGGGGTGTCCATCCTCAACTCGCCGGCTGGCCAGGACTACCAGCAATGCGTTGAGCAGTCAGGCGGGGATCCGGTGAAGATCAAGCAATGCGCCTCGGAGTTCGGGCGGCAATTCGGAGACGGCGCTGAGTGATCGGCTAGACTGCCGTGCCGAGCGCTGCCGCAGACTGTGGAGACGCCGAGTCCGCGAATGCCCTGTCTCGGTCGCCCGCCTGGACACGGTCTCAGTCAGCGCGATGAGATCGAGGCCGCGTCGCGATCGGGCCGGTGCATGACCGTCGGCGGATGGATGCGCCGAAGCTCCAAGGGACACACCCATGGCGGTAGAACTCGATCATCTGATCGTCTTCGCCCAGTTGGCCCAGCACTGACCCCGGACTTCGCAGAACCGGGCATCGACTTCCCCGGACTGCACTACGCGTTCCTGTCAGCGAACACGACTTCGACGCCGCGCGGCAGCGGCGAAGTTGATGAGAGTGCCGGTGTCGACCAGGACCAGACTCGACATGAGGTCAGGTGTCCGTGCCGTGGGGGAAGCACAGTGTCGGTCCGGCCCGGCTATCCAAGCGTGACATCGGCTACTGGCGGTTCCGTACATCCAGCGGTGGTACCGGAGCCGACGCGGGGACTCGGACCCCGAACCTTCCGCTTACAAGGCGGACGCTCTGCCAGTTGAGCTACGCCGGCGTATGCGGGTCATCCTAGGCCCATCCGGCTCCACCCAGATGTCCGCCGTGACCCGCAGCGGCAGCCACCGGCCGTAACAGTCCTCAGTGGACTGACCTGGGCGAAGTAGCGCAGCGACGTGGTACCCAGGAGTCATGAGGGGACTCCGCAACAGGCAGGTACCGGTCACCGAACCCGCTGCTAGCTGGGCAACGGGGCAGTTCGACCGCAGCGAACTGATGATCGGTCCCGAGGTGGTCGACGACACCACTGTGCACCTCGTCGTGGACCTGGCGCTGCGGATCGGGGAGGCGCAGCTGGCCGGCGGGGCGGGCGCGGCCGATGTCACCAGGACGATGCTGGCGGTCACCGAGTCGTACGGGCTTCCGCAGTGCGAGGTGGACGTGATCTTCACGTCGATCACGGTCTGCTGCCGCCGGGGGGTGGAGGCCTCCCCGGTGACCGCTACCCGGGTGGTGCGGTTCCGCAGCCTGGACTACACCCGGCTCGCCGAGCTGGACCAGCTGGTGCTCCGGATCGTGCGCAGAAAGCTGACGGCCGGCGAGGCAGACGGGGAGCTGGAGGCACTGGTCTCCAGGAAGCACGCTTACCCCCGTTGGGTGGCCACGGTGGCCTGGGCAGCGATGGCTGCCTCGCTGGCGGTGCTGTTCGGCATCGGCTACGGATTCTTCGACGCCGACTTCGGGTTCTACGGCGCGGGTTTCGGGCTCGCGGTGGTGGCCGCCGCGGTCACCGCGCTAGTGGACCGGATCGGCCGGGTGCTCAACCGCCGGTCGCTGCCGTTCTTCTTCCAGCAGGTCGTCGGTGCCGGGATGGTCACGATCGTCTCTGTGGGGCTTTACGAGTTGCTCCCGCCGGGGCTGTCCCCGGCGCTGGTATTGGCTGCCGGCCTGACGGTGCTGCTGTCCGGGTTGTCGGTGGTCGGCACCGCGCAGGACGCGATCACCGGGTTCTACGTCACCGCGGCGGGCCGGGCGTTCGAGGTGGCCTTGTTGACCACCGGGCTGGTCGTGGGGGTCGTGCTCGCGCTGCAGATCGGCGACGGCTTCGGGATCAATATCACGCCCCCGGTCTTTCCCGCGCCGGAGCTGGGTGGCCTGGGGTTCCAGGTGCTCGCCGCGGCGTTCGTCGCAGGGTTCTTCGCGCTCGCGTGTTACGCCCCGCCGCGGGCGCTGCTCGGGGCTGCGTTGGCGGGCGCGATCAGTTTCACCATCTATGGCCTGGTCAGCGCCGCCGAGGTGAACCCCACCGCGGCGTCCGGGCTGGCCGCGATTGTGGTCGGCTTCGTGGGGCGGGTGGTGTCCCGGCGGCTGCGGCTACCCCCGCTGGTGATGGCGGTGGCCGGGATCACCCCGCTGCTGCCCGGGCTGACCACCTATCGTGGGCTGCTGGAGCTGGCGGTGCACAACAATCCGGCCGGCCTGCTCACCCTGCTCTCCGCGGCAAGCATCGGTCTCGCGCTGGCGGCCGGTGTGGTGCTCGGCGAGTTCCTCGCCCAGCCCGTCCGCACCGGGCTGGGCCGCCTGGAGCGACGGCTGGCCGGTCCGCGGCTGGCCGGCCCGCTCGAGTGAGCCGCCACATTGAGTAACCGTGCCGCCACCACAAAGCGACGATCATCACCAGCCGACATTCCCTCGTGCAGTTAGTCTCGGTAGTGACCGCTGACGAGGGGGGCCACCCTTGACCGACGGCATGACTACTCAGAGCAGGCAAGAGCCGACCACGGAAGCCGGCTTCGTAGTCGTCGCCAACCGGCTGCCGGTAGACCTGGAACGGCTGCCCGACGGCACCCGGCGCTGGAAGTCGAGTCCGGGCGGGCTGGTCACCGCGCTGGAACCGTTCCTGCGCTCCCGCCGGGGTGCCTGGGTCGGCTGGCCCGGTGTGCCCGACGTCGAGGTGGAGACCTTCGCCGACGGCGACCTCACCCTGCACCCGGTGGCACTGTCCACCCAGGACGTCGCGGACTACTACGAGGGCTTCTCCAACGCCACGCTGTGGCCGCTCTACCACGATGTCGTGGTTCCTCCGGTGTTCCACCGCGGCTGGTGGGAGAGCTACGTCGAGGTCAACGAGCGATTCGCCGCCGCCACCGCCAAGATCGCCGGCGAGGGCGCGACCGTCTGGGTGCAGGACTATCAGCTGCAACTCGTGCCCCGGATGCTCCGGGAACGCAGGCCGGACCTGCGGATCGGGTTCTTCCTGCACATCCCGTTCCCGCCGGTGGAGCTGTTCATGCAGCTGCCGTGGCGCACTGACGTCATCCGCGGCCTGCTGGGTGCCGACCTGGTGGGCTTCCACCTGCCGGGCGGCGCGCAGAACTTCCTGTTCCTGGCGCGCCGGCTGGCCGGGTTGTCGGCATCAAAGCGGTCGGTCGGAGTCTTCACCAGGCCAGGCCGGGTCGAGGTCGGTGACCGCACCGTCCGGGTCGGTGCCTTCCCGATCTCCATCGACTCCGCCGCACTGGATCGGCTGGCCCGCAGCGAGTCGGCGCGTCGCCGCGCCGCCGAGATCCGCGACGAGCTGGGCAACCCGAAGACCGTCATGCTCGGGGTGGACCGGCTGGATTACACCAAGGGCATCGACGTGCGGCTGTACGCGCTGCGCGAGCTCTACGCGGAGCATCGGATCTCCCCCGAGGACGTCGTCATGGTGCAGCTGGCCACCCCGTCCAGGGAGCGGGTGGAGCACTACCAGCGGATGCGCCACGACATCGAGCAGGCGGTCGGCGGGATCAACGGCGAGTTCGGCCGGGTGGGCCACCCCGCAGTGCACTACGCGCACAAGTCGATCGACCGCAGCGAGCTGGTGGCGTTCTTCGTGGCCGCCGACGTCATGCTGGTGACGCCGCTACGGGACGGGATGAACCTGGTGGCCAAGGAGTATGTAGCCTGCCGCCACGACCTGGGTGGCGCGCTGGTGCTCTCCGAGTTCGCCGGCGCGGCGGCCGAGCTGACTAGCGCATTTCTGGTCAATCCGCACGACCTCGACGGCATCAAGAACGCCGTCTACCAGGCCGTCACGGTCGGCCATGAGGAAGGTCACCGTCGGATGCGGGCGCTGCGCAGGCAAGTGCTGACCCATGACGTGGACCGGTGGGCGCGCTCTTTCCTGAGCGCTCTTGGTGAGATCTGAGCCACAGATCGTCGGTCCCGGTCCGTTCCGTAGCATCTGCCCACTCTGTCCCCCGACTACTCGTGGAGTGACCCGACCGTGTTTCCTCCTGCGGAGGTGGCGAGATGACCGCCGAGAACCTCCCTGTCCCGCTGCGCCGTGCCCTGGTGCAGCTGGCCCGCAGCCCTCGGCTGCTGGTCGCGTGCGACTACGACGGTACCCTCGCGCCGATCGTCGAGGACCCCAATCGGTCCTTCCCCCGGCCGGAGTCGGTAGCCGCGCTGCGCTTACTTGCCGGGCTGCCCGACACCACCGTCGCGGTGATCTCCGGCCGGGCGCTGCGGGATCTGGCCACGCTGTCGCGGCTGCCCGGCGAGGTGCACCTGGTCGGCAGCCACGGCTCGGAGTTCGATGCCGGATTCGTCCACGCGCTTGCGCCGTCGGTGGTGCAGCTACGCCAGCGCGTGTACGACGAGTTGGCCCGGCTCACCGACGGCCGCGAAGGGGTGAGCCTGGAGGTCAAGCCGGCCAGCGTGGCAGTGCACGTGCGGCGGGCCAGCCCGGACGTCGCCGAGCAGGTGCTCTCCGAGGTGCTGGCCGGCCCGTGCACCTGGGACGGGGTGCAGGTCACCGAGGGCAAGGCGGTGGTCGAGCTCGCCCTGGTGCAGACCGATAAGGGGCATGCGCTGAATGTGTTGCGCCACCAGGTCGGCGCGACCGCTGCGGTGTTCTTCGGCGACGACGTGACCGACGAGAAGGCCTTCGCCCGGCTGACCGGCCCCGACCTCGGCATCAAGGTCGGCGACGGGAAGAGCCGCGCCGGTCACCGGGTGGGCACCACCGAGGACGTCGCCATGGCACTGGCTTTCCTCGCCGTGGAGCGGCGCACCTGGCTCTACGGCGAGCGGGCGGTGCCCATCGAGCGGCACAGCATGATCGCCAACGGCCGCACCGTGGCACTGCTGACCCCAGAGGCGCGGGTCACCTGGCTGTGCCACCCCGAACCGGACGCCGGCGCCGTCTTCGCCGACCTGCTCGGCGGCCCGGCGGCCGGATACTTCTCGATCAAGCCGGTCCGCAACGGCCTGCCGCTGGGGCAGCGTTACGTGCCGGGCACGATGACCTTGGAGACCCGCTGGTCCCGGCTGCTGGTCACCGATTACCTGGTGAACCTCGACGAGGTCGGCCGCAACGACCTCGTACGCGTCGTCTCGGGGCACACCAAGGCGGTGGTGGAGTTCGTCCCGCGACCGGAGTTCGGTCAGCTGCCGGTGTTGCTCAGCGCCGAAGCGGACGGGCTGCGTGTGCAGGGCACCTCGGACCCGATGGTGCTGCGCTGCCCCGGGGTGGACTGGGAGGTCAGCACCGACGGCTACTACTCCAGCGCGCGGGCGATCATCGAGCCGCGCGGGGCGGAGATGGTGTTCGAGCTGCGCTGTGGCAGCGACGACCTGGGCCCTTCCCCGATCAGCGAGCCGGAGCAGCGCCGCCGTGCGTCGGTGTGGTGGAGCGACTGGCTGGCGGGGTTGACCCTGCCCCCGGTGGAACGCGACCTGGTGGCCCGCTCCGCGCTGACCCTGCGCGGGCTGTGCCACAGCGAGACCGGCGCAATCATGGCGGCGGCCACCACCTCGTTGCCCGAGGAGATCGGCGGAGTCCGCAACTGGGACTACCGGTACTGCTGGCTGCGCGACGGCGCGATGTCGGCGCGGGCGCTGGTCTCGCTGGGCTCACTGGGCGAGGCGGACGGATTCCTCAACTGGCTGCACGGGGTGCTGGAGAGGGTGCTCAACCCGGAACGGCTGCACCCGCTCTACACCATCCGGGGCGCCGCACTCGGCCCGGAAGCGGTGATCGACACGTTGCCCGGCTACGCCGGTTCCCGCCCGGTGCGGGTGTCCAACGCGGCTACCCAGCAGGTTCAGCTGGACGTCTTCGGGCCGGTGGTGGAGCTGATCACAGATCTCTCCGCGGCCCGTGGCGGCGTCTCCGATCGTGACTGGGAGCTGGTGCAGGCGATGTCCCAGGCGGTGAGCCGCCGCTGGCACGAGCCGGACCATGGCATCTGGGAGATCCGTGGCGCGCCCCGGCACCACGTCTACTCCAAGGTGATGTGCTGGGTCACCCTGGACCGGGCACTGACCCTGGCCGCCACGCACGGCCGGGAACCGGACCCGGGCTGGGCCGCGCTGTGCGACGAGATTGCCGACGACGTGCTGGCCAAGGGCTGGAACGACGAGGCCCAGGCGTTCACCACCGCCTATGGCGGGCTGGACCTGGACGCCGCCTCATTGCACGTCGGGCTTTCCGGGCTGATCAATCCCTCCGACGAGCGGTACGGGGCCACCGTCACCGCGATCGAGGCCGAGCTGCGCAGCGGCTCCACTGTCTACCGCTATAAGCACGACGACAGTCTGCCCGGCGGTGAAGGTGGCTTCCACCTCTGCGCGGCCTGGATGGTCGAGGCCTACCTCGCCTGCGGCCGGCGCACCGAGGCCGAGCAGCTGTTCCAGCAACTCGTCGACGTCGCGGGGCCCACCGGCCTGCTCTCCGAGGAGTACGACCCGGTGGCCGAGCGCTCCCTGGGCAACCACCCCCAGGCATACTCCCACCTCGGCCTGATCCGCTGCGCCCAGTTGCTGAGCCCGTGAGTGGCGGTAAGCGCTATAGCACTTACCGCCACTCACGCGGCTATAGCCCAGAAAACCAGCGGGTGTCCGGTTCCTTGGCGGGCCCGCAGGTGGCGCGCACCACCAGCTCGGTAGGCAGCATGACGGTGCGCGGACCGGAACCGCTGCGGTCCAGCAGTAGCCGCCCCGCTGCCCGCCCCTTGTCCAGCACCGGCTGGGACACCGTGGTCAGCCCAGCCCGCTCGGCCTCGGGGACCCCGTCGAAGCCGGTGACGGTGAGGTCCTCAGGCACCCGCAGACCCCGCCTGCGGACCTCGGCGAGAGCCCCGAGCGCGAGGATGTCGGAGGTGCAGACGATCGCGGTCAGCCCGGGATCCCGATCCAGTAGCTGGGTGGCAGCCGAGGCACCGGAGTCCATCGTGTGGTCGAAACGTTCGACCACCGGCACCGTGTTCCAGTCCAGCGGCACCTCGCCGAAGGCGTCCGCCAGCCCGGCCAGCCTGGCGCGTTGCACGTGGAAGTGCGCGGTGCGCTGGCGCACCGCGTCGACGAACCCGTCGTAGCGGTCCCGCCCCAGGCGCATACACACCACACCGATCCGGCGGTGACCGAGCCCGATCAGGTGGGCCCCGAGGCTCCCCATCGCCGCCCGGTCGTCGATGCCGACGTGATCGACGGAGTCGACGCGCGGCTGGTCGCACACGACCGTCGGCAGCGGGCGCTGCAACACGGCGGCCAGGTTCGGGTCGTCGTCGGGCACGGAGTACACGACGAACCCGTCCACGCCTGCCCGGTGCACGGCGGCGGCGGTCTCCCGCTCGTCGGCCTCGGGGCTGGCCGGGACCAGCAGCAGCCCCTGGCCGGCCTCCTCGCACGCCATCGCCAGGCCCTCGAGGAACTTGATCGCGGCGGGATCTCGGAAGGCGTAGGACAACGCCTCGGTGAGCAGCAGGCCCACCGCGCCGGCCTGACGGGTGCGCAATGACCGGGCTACCGGATCGGGACCCGGGTAGCCCAGCCGCCGCGCCGTCGCCAGAACGCGTTCGCGCAGCTCAGGAGACAGCTGATCAGGCCGGTTGTATGCGTTGGACACCGTCGTTCGGGATACCCCGAGCTCCGCGGCCAGACTTGCCAGGGTCGCGGGTCGGCGGCTCTGCAGTGACCGCGCCATGACAGCGACGGTAACGGTTCAGAACACCGTGGTGAAGTTGCCGCACGTGCGGACCTTCCCGCTGGCCGCCGCACCCGACGATGATCCGTCATCCGGGCCTGCTCACCCCTCCGGCCCGACCACCCACGTTCAGTTACGGACTGTGGCGGAGTGCCGCTGGGCCTCCGACTGAGCGACCCACTACAGTGGTTACGACAACGGTTTCCATTTCATGATCGAGCGACGCCGGTCGCTGGCGATTGACAAGGAGTGCCACGATGAGCATCCGGATCCCGCGGCTCGCTGCCCCCGCCGCGGCGCTGGCCGTCCTGTTCGGGGTCACTGGCTGCGGATCACCAGACCAGGCGGCCGCCCCGGACGACCGGCTGACCGTGGTCGCCTCCACCGACGTGTGGGCCAGCGTGGTGCGCGCCGTCGCCGGGGACACCGTAGTGATCAAGACGATCATGGATGACCCGGCGGGCGACCCGCATTCCTACGAGAGCAGCCCCGCTGACGCGGCCGAGGTGGCTGGCGCCGATCTGGTCGTCTTCAACGGCGGCGGGTACGACGGGTTCATCGCGCAGATGCTCGCGCGGGCCGGGGACAAGCCCACCGTCGAGGCGGTCGCCGTGGCCGCTGCGGAGCCGCACGCCGACGAGCCATCGGCGGACACCCGGGCAACCGGCCAGCAGCCCGACGCACCCGCCCACGAAGGCGGGGCCAACGAGCACGTCTGGTACGACCTGCCGGTCGTGCGCGAGGTGGCCGACCAGGTGGCCGAGGAACTGGCCGAGCTCGAGCCCGGGCGAGCCGAACAGTTCACGGCAGCGGCCGCGACATTCGGGGACGGGATCGACGACCTGGCAACCGAGGTGTCCACGATCGCCGACCAGCACGCCGGCGCGAAGGTCGCAATGACCGAGCCGGTGGCCTTCTCTCTGGTCGAGGCGGCCAAGCTCGAGGATCTCACCCCGCCTGAGTTCGTCGAGGCCGTCGAGGAGGAGACCGACCCGTCAGCCGCCGCCGTCGCCGCCACGAGGGAACTGCTCACCCAGCGGCAGGTGCAGGTGCTGATCTACAACCCGCAGACCGAGACCCCGGTCACCGAACAGGTCCGCGCAAGCGCCGAGGCCGCTGGGATCCCGGTGGTGGAGCTGACCGAGACCCTGCCCGACGACAGCGAGTACCTCGGATGGATGTCCGGCCAGCTCGATGCCCTCGCCGTGGCGCTGAGGTGAGCCCGGTGAACGTCACCACCGCGCCCGATCAGGCCCCGTCCGAGCAGACACACAGTCCCTCCCCGCGGCATCCCCCGCCGGCGGTCCGGCTGCGCGGCGCCCGGCTGGCCTATGGCCGTCGGGTGCTGTGGGACGGGTTGGATCTCGACGTCGCGCCTGGTGAGTTCCTCGCCGTGCTGGGTCCCAACGGCTCGGGTAAGACCAGCTTGCTGCGGGTGCTGCTGGGCCTGGCGCCGCTGTCGGCGGGCACCGTGGAGATCCGCGGGCGGCCGGTGCGCCGTGGACATCGGGCGGTCGGCTATATCCCGCAGCAGCGGGCCCTGGACCCGACGCTGACGCTCCGCGGCCGCGATCTCGTGGGCCTGGGCCTGGACGGCCACCGCTGGGGCTTCACCCTGCCCTCGGCGCGGCGCCGCGCGCGGGTACTCGAAGCGCTGGACGCGGTCGGCGCCCTGCCCTACGCCGAAGCCCCGGTGGGCCTGCTCTCCGGTGGTGAGCAGCAGCGATTGCGGATCGCCCAGGCACTGGTGGGTGACCCGGACGTGCTGCTGTGCGACGAGCCGTTGCTGTCCCTGGACCTGGCCCACCAGCGGGTGGTCAGCGAGTTGATCGACGCCCGGCGCCGCGCGGCTGACACCGCGGTGCTGTTCGTCACCCACGAGATCAACCCGGTGCTACCCGCCGTGGACCGGGTGCTCTACCTGGTCGACGGGCGGTTCCGGATCGGTACCCCGGACGAGGTGATGAACTCCGCGACGCTGTCGGAGCTGTACGGCACCGAGGTCGACGTGATCAAGGTGCGGGGACGGCTGCTGGTGATCGGCGCGCCCGGTTCCGGCGATCCACACGGTGGCCATCCGCCCGGGGAGCCCGATGCGCACCACATCCAGGAGCACTGGTGAGCCCCGGAGAGATCATCGACCGGCTGTTCACTCTGGAGGGCACGAGGGAACTACTGGCCCTGGACTTCGTCCAGCAGTCCCTGATCGCCGGTGCCCTGCTGGCCATGGTCGCCGGTGCGCTCGGCCCACTGGTGGTGGCCAGGCAGGTGTCCTTCGCGGTGCACGGCACCAGCGAGTTGACCTTCACCGGCGCCGCCGCGGCGCTGCTGGTGAGCAGTTCGCTGGTCAGCGTGGGAGCGCTGGTCGGAGCGGTGGTCGCCGCGCTGGTGTTCGGCCTGCTCGGGCTGCGCGAGCGGGAGCGCGACTCGGTGATCGGTGTGGTGCTCGCCTTCGGGCTGGGGCTGGGCGGGCTGCTGCTGTGGCTCTACCCAGGGCGGTCCTCCAACCAGTTCTCCCTGCTGTTCGGCCAGATCGTGGCGGTCGGCCGGGATGACGTGTGGCTGCTCGGCGGCTGCACGCTGGCGGTGCTGCTGGTGCTCGCCGCGGTGTGGCGTCCGCTGCTGTTCGCCAGTGTGGACGCCGATGTGGCGCGCGCCCGCGGGGTGCCGGTGCGCGCCCTGTCGGTGCTCTTCGCCGGGCTGGTCGGGGTGGCCACCGGGCTCGCCGTGCCCACGGTCGGCGCGCTGCTGGTGCTCGCCCTGCTCATCACCCCGGCTGCCGCGGCCGCCCAGCTCACCGCCAACCCGGTCGCCGCGTTGCTGCTCGCGACACTGTTCGCGCAGACCGCGGTGCTGGGCGGGATCGTGCTCTCGCTGGCCCCCGGCGCCCCGATCAGCGGCTACGTCACCGCGATCGTCTTCGTGATCTACCTGGCCTGCCGAGGCCTGGGCACGGTTCGGCTGCGCAGAAATAGACTCTTCCCGTGATATTGGGGCCAGGCTCGCCAAGCCCGGGGTGGCCCAAGTCGTGCTTCCGCTACTGAGCGCGGGTCGGCTCGCAGTGTGCGGTATGACCGAACTCGAGGTGTTGTACAGCGTTCGCAGCGCCGAGGAGCACCGTCGGGTACGCGTGGAACTGCGCGGCCTGGAGCGGCTCGCCACCCCGGATGAGGTCTGGGATCGGGCCGTCGACGTGCACAGCGCACTGGCCGAGCGCGGGCTGCACCGAGCTGTGGCTATCCCCGACCTGATCGTCGCTGCCGTCGCCGAACGGCACAGCATCAGCGTGCTGCATTACGACCTGGACTTCGACGTGATCGCGGAGGTTACCCAGCAGCCTGTCGAGTGGGTCGTACCACCCGGAACCGCTGACTGAGCCGGTGGACGTCATTCTCCGGGCAGCCTGAACGGGGTGCCGCCCGCATGCTGGACTGGACGCCACGGCGACCATGCTTGATGCTCCTGCGCGTGACTTCATCGCAAGACCAACACGGCGCCCGGGTCGGCGTTCCGAAAGAATCGCGTGCCGGTGAGCGCAGGGTCGCTATGGTGCCCAAGATGGTCGAGCGGCTACTCGGCCTAGGGCTGCAGGTCGTGGTCGAGCCCGGCGCGGGCGTCGGCGCGCTGATGCCGGACGAGATGTTCCTCGACGCAGGCGCGACGATGGGCGATCCGTGGGATGCCGACGTCGTGGTCAAGGTGGCACCACCCACCTCCGAGGAGGTCGGGCGGCTGCGGCGGGGCGCCGTGCTGATCGGCTTCCTGGCACCCCGGACCGATCCAGAGATCGCCGAGCAGCTGCGCGCGGCAGGGGTGACCGCGTTCGCGATGGAGGCTATCCCGAGGATCTCCCGCGCGCAGTCGATGGACGCGCTGTCCTCGCAGGCGAACGTGGGCGGGTACAAGGCGGTGCTGCTGGCCGCCGACCAGTCCACCCGGTTCTTCCCGATGCTCACCACGGCGGCGGGCACGGTGAAGCCGGCCACCGTGCTGGTGCTCGGCGTCGGAGTGGCCGGGCTGCAGGCGCTGGCCACCGCCAAGCGCCTGGGCGCCAGGACCACCGGCTACGACGTGCGCCCCGAGGTGGCCGATCAGGTGCGCTCACTGGGCGCGAAATGGCTCGACCTGGGCATCGAGGCAGCAGGTGAGGGCGGCTACGCTCGCGAGTTGACCGAGGACGAGCGAACCGAGCAGATGCAGCGGCTGAGCGAGGCGATCACGGGCTTCGACGTGGTGATCACCACGGCGCTGGTTCCCGGCCGTCGCGCTCCCACGTTGGTGACGGCGGAGGCGGTGAAGGGGATGCGCCCGGGTAGCGTCGTCGTGGACCTCGCTGGGGAAGCCGGCGGCAACTGCGAGTTGACCGAGCCGGGCGAGATCGTGGTCCGCCACGATGTGACCATCGCGGCACCACTGAACCTGCCGGCCACGATGCCCGAGCACGCCAGCGAGTTGTACGCCCGCAATGTGCAGGCGCTGCTGGAGTTGATGGTGGACAAGGAGGGCCGGCTGAACCCGGACTCCGATGACGAGGTGCTGCTGCGCTCCTGTGTCACCCGCGAGCAGGAAGGGGACAACAGCTGATGTTGCTGTCCAACATCGCGATTCTCGTGCTGGCCGGATTCGTCGGCTTCGCCGTGATTTCCAAGGTGCCCAACACGCTGCATACGCCGCTGATGTCGGGCACGAACGCGATCCACGGCATCGTCCTGCTGGGCGGCATCGTGGTGCTGGGGCTGGGGCACGACCTCTCCGTGCTGGACAAGCTGCTGGCGGTCGTCGCCATCGCGTTCGGCACGATCAACGTCGTCGGTGGCTTCCTCGTCACCGACCGTATGCTCAGCATGTTCAAGGGCAAGGGGCCGCGCGGGGCGGCACCGAAGGGGATCGAACAGCGATGACCAGCCTGGTCGGGGTCCTCTACATCATCGCCTTCGCCCTGTTCATCTATGGCCTGATGGGCCTGACGGGCCCGAAGACGGCGGTCCGGGGTAACCTCATCGCGGCGACCGGCATGGCGATCGCGGTGGTGGCGACCCTGCTCATCCCGGGGATGAGCAACTGGGTGCTGATCGCCCTCGGGGTGGCCATCGGCACGCTGCTCGGGGTGCCGGCGGCGCGCCAGGTGAAGATGACCGCGATGCCGCAGATGGTGGCACTGTTCAACGGTGTCGGCGGCGGCGCGGTCGCGTTGATCGCGTGGGTGGAGTTCCGCACCACGGACGGGTTCATCGGGGAGCCCAGCTACGTGATGATCGCCTCGCTGTTCGGCGCGATCATCGGCTCGGTGTCGTTCTGGGGCTCGCTGGTGGCCTTCGGCAAGCTGCAGGAACTGCTTCCCGGCCGGCCGATCAGCCTGGGCGGGCTGCAGCAGGTGGTCAACTTCCTGGTGTTGCTGGCCGCGGTGGCCTGCGCGGTCGCGATCGGCTTCGGCAGTAACAGCGAACTGCTGATCATCGGGGCGCTGGTGTTCGCCGCGTTGCTGGGCCTGATAGTCGTGCTGCCCATCGGCGGGGCCGATATGCCCGTGGTGATCTCGCTGCTGAACGCCCTGACCGGGCTCTCGGCCGCAGCTGTCGGGCTGGCGCTGAACAACACCGCCATGATCGTCGCTGGTATGATCGTCGGCGCCTCCGGTTCGATCCTCACCAACCTGATGGCCAAGGCGATGAACCGCTCCATCCCGGCGATCGTCGCGGGCGGGTTCGGCGGTGGCGGTGGCGGTGGCGGCGGCGCGGCGCCCGGAGCGGAGGTCGGGGACAAGACCGTCCGGGAGACCAGCGCCGCCGACGCGGCGGTCCAGATGGCCTACGCCAACCAGGTCGTGGTGGTGCCCGGATACGGGATGGCCGTGGCACAGGCCCAGCATGCCGTGAAGGACATGGCGCGGCTGCTCGAGAACAAGGGCGTTGAGGTCAAATACGCCATTCACCCGGTGGCAGGCCGGATGCCCGGGCATATGAACGTGCTGCTCGCCGAGGCCGACGTGCCCTATGAGCAGCTCAAGGAGATGGACGAGATCAACGGGGAGTTCGCCAGGACCGATCTCGCGCTGGTCATCGGCGCCAACGACGTCACCAACCCGGCCGCCCGCAACGACCCCAATTCACCGATCCACGGCATGCCGATCCTCAACGTCGACCAGAGCAAATCGGTCATTGTGCTCAAACGATCGATGAAGCCCGGCTTCGCGGGTATCGAGAACCACCTCTACTACGCCGACCAGACCTCGATGCTCTTCGGTGACGCCAAGTCCTCCGTCGAGTCCGTCATCGAGGAGCTCAAAGCCCTCTAACCAACGTCGCAGAGATGCTCGGCGGTGCGAGACGCTGTCCAGTTCGTCGGGGCGGCGATCCGGCGCCAGCGGCAGTCGTGATCGGCAACGCCGGCCAGGGGCGCGAGGGCAGCAGCCGCAGCGATGATGTCGTCAGCACCTGGCAGCGGGAGCAGCACGCGGTCGACTAGCTACCAGTCCGCTTCGAGGACACGTCGGGAGAGGAACAATCACCGGTCGCCGCCAACCTTGACAGTTCTTCCGCCATCGTAATCGTGTGGCAAAATGTATCGATCGAAACTTCTCTGTCTTCCAGGCTCTCGAGCGCCTGGATCGTCACCGGGTCCCGCATGGAAATACCCAGATCCTTGGCCCAGCTCATGGCCGATCTGGAATCCGTCATGCTGGCCATAATCTGGCTCCGGTCATCCTCCGTCCGAGTTTCCTGCACTGCCTCCCGGGCGATCTGAATCTCGGCCGGTAAACGGAAGTTGTCAACGATGTGAAGCTCTTCGAAATCAGTCTCGAGCCGCCGGGCAAGAGCGTTCCGGATGTTTTCTCGGGCCTCGGCCATGCTAGCACCTCGACTGTGCACGCGAGGTTCCTCCACGATGCTCGCCACCCAGGCTTCGCCGTCTCGCTCGTATACCGCAGTGTAGGTTTCGCTCACTTGTACCAGTCCTCCCGCTACACGGACTACACCGCATGGCCAGCACCAGGTCTGAGCCTGGGTGTTTCATCATGTTACTTTATAGGTCCTTGGCTCAGTACCGCTTACACCCAGGTGCAATGCGGAGCATACACTGTGATGGGGTATCTATCGATGGGGTATTTATCCAAGGTGTCGGCCATCAGCTGGCATACGGGACTTCTGCTACATTTCGTTAGCAGCGAAAGCCATGTTCACCCAGAATGGTTATCCGTTGTCACACTAATGCCGAGTTTGGATGCAGGGAGTAGCGGCCGCGTTCGTCGGGGTGCGTAGCTCCCCCGCCTCGCGTCCAGCCGCCCCGATTCGTGGTCCAGTCGATCGGTTGACCACACCCGGCAGACGCATGGGTAGAGGGCAGTTTTGCTCCGGGTCGGCCTCGCCCTACAGGCTGGGCGCCGAGCGGTGGATGTCACTCGGAGGGTACCTCTTACGGCACGGGTAACATCATTAGTACAGGGTCTGCGTCGAGGCAGAGCGTTGCAGTGCGTGGAAACGCCCTTATTGACATGTCAACATGCACTGTCCCGTAACGCGCGTCAGAACTGGTAATAGAGGAACGGGCTAAAGGTGCCCGTGGCGACGAGGAGCGCGGAGTAGAAGACGCCTGCGGTCATCACACCGACGCGCAGCACCGCGGCGGGCTTGGAGCGCAC